>NZ_JBFOFI010000002.1:0-580461 GCF_040887215.1 Enterococcus sp. C63
ATTCGATATTATAAAACAGCTTCAATCGCACTGGTCATCTTCATAGGTGTCGTTTGTGGAGCAAAACGTTCAACGACATTCCCCTCTTTATCAATCAAAAATTTAGTAAAATTCCATTTGATAGCATTTGATAATGTGCCGGGGGCTTGTTTTTTTAGATAGTCGAAAAGAGGGTCTGCTTTTGGACCGTTGATATCAATGATTTGATGCATTGGAAAAGTAACGCCATAGGTATTTCGACAGGCTTGAGCGGCATCGCTGGCAGAAGCAACTTCTTGTTTGAATTGGTTAGAAGGAAACCCTAATATAATTAATCCTTGAGATTGATAACGCTCATAAAGTTCTTCTAATTGCTCGAATTGCGGAGCTAACCCACATTTCGTTGCGGTATTCACGATGATCATCGGTTGATTCTTGTACTTATCTAATGAATAAGAGGTTCCATCTTCTAAAGTAACCGTAAAATTATAAATACTCATCATCTTTCCTCCTCAGGATAGTTTAAAAGCTCCAAACATCAAACAAAATCATTTGTTTTCGTTTAGAGCTTAGCTAAAAATTATCTTCTACTGATAAATATGGTTATTTTGTAACTATTTGTCAAAAGTTTCGCTTATCGCTTATAAGGAAACGATTTGTTATAGAACATTGAAATGACATATCTGAGAATATATGGATTTCTCAATAGCTGTGTCAATTATGCTTCTACTTGAGACCATTCATCACGTTTTTCTAAGAATTCACGAGCGAGTGCTTGCGCACCTTCCAATGTATGGCTAGCTGCCCAGCCACATTGCGTCTCGTTGCTTGCAGGGACTTCCGTCGCTTCAAGTACATCTTTCATTGTTTGTTCTAAAACATCTAAAATATCTTCGTAACTTTCATGGTTTAAAACAGTTAAGTAAAAACCTGTTTGGCAACCCATTGGTGACCAGTCAACAATATAATCAGCATGGTTACGAATCAATTCTGCAGTTAAATGCTCTAAAGAATGTAAACTTGGCATATCCATATGCTCTTTATTCGGTTGTTTGAAGCGAACATCATATTTGATAATGACATCGCCGTGTTCCCCAGTTTTTTTATCAGCTACTCTGATATAAGGTGCTTTTACTTTTGTGTGATCAAGATTAAAACTTTCTACGTTCATTTTCATGACTTAAGGCTCCTAACTATTGGTAATCATTTTTGTTTATCGGAATCAAGTACACATCTACTAGAAGAAACTTCGATAAACACAGTGCTTCCAATTAGATTCTAACACTTATTGCTTTGTAGGTGTAGCAATCTGAAATGAAATTTATCTTTTCTTTCATTCGCTAATTTTCTTTTAATTGCTGAAATGCTTGAGTTAAATCTTCAATAAGATCATCCTCATACTCAATTCCCACGGATAAGCGGATCAATCCATCTTTGATACCTGCTTTTTCCCTTTTTTCTTTAGGAACGGAAGCATGAGTCATCACTGCGGGAAGTTCGACTAAACTTTCCACACCACCTAAGCTTTCTGCCAAAATAAACAATCGGAGAGATTCAACGAAAGGAATCGCAGCCTGTTCATTTTTTAGTGTAAAAGAAACCATGCCACTATAACCACTCATTTGTGCTTGCGCAATTTCATGATTTTTATGAGTGACCAAACCAGGATAAAAGACTTGTTCAACTTCAGGACGTCCTTTTAAAAAGTGTGCGACCGCAAAAGCATTTTTTTGATGTTCTGCCATTCGTACACTCAATGTTTTGATTCCTCTTTGAAGTAGCCAGCTGTCTTGTGGCCCTAATACACCGCCAATGGCATTTTGATAATAGCCGATAGCATCCGCTAAGGTTTCATTATTTGTAGTAACCAAACCTGCGATGAGATCACTGTGTCCTCCGAGATATTTTGTTCCGCTGTGCAAGACGATATCTGCCCCTAAGTCAAGTGGTCTCTGGAAATAAGGGGTGGCAAAAGTATTATCAACAATTGTTATCAGTTGGTGTTTTTTTGCTAGTTGACTATTTTTTTGGAGATCAGTGATTTTTAATAAAGGGTTACTTGGAGTTTCTAAATAAAGTGCTTTTGTATTGGGTTGAATGGCTTGCTCTACTTGTGCCAAATCACTCGTATCGACAATTGTATATTCCAGACCACTTTTGGTTAGGACTTGATCAAAGAGTCGAAAAGTACCACCATAAACATCATCACCTAATAAAATGTGGTCTCCTGATTGAAAAAGAGAGAAGACTGCATGAATACCGGCTAAACCAGAGGCAAAAGCAAATCCTTTGATTCCACCTTCCAACTCAGCAATCAATTCTTCAAGGGCAAAACGTGTGGGATTCCCAGAACGAGAATATTCATATTGCTTGGGATTTCCCACGCTATTTTGTCGATAAGTGGATGTTTGATAGATCGGAACACTAACTGCTCCAGTAGTAGGGTCTTCACTGATTCCGCCATGTATTAGTTTTGTTTGAATATGCATTATTTGTTCCTCCTAATTTTTTATATCTGTATTTCGGTCAAAACGACTATTTGTTTTATGAATAGATTCCTTTTGATAAATAACGGTCTGCTCCATCTGGGAAAATAGTTACCACTGAACTTCCTAAAGGTAATCGTTGGACTTCATGTAAGGCTGCCGCAAAAGCAGCGCCGCTAGAACTACCAACTAATAGACCTTGTTGCTTGGCTAGTTGCTTTGTGTAAGCAAAGCCTTCTTGATCAGAAATCGTTTCAAAACCATCTATGGTGATTCCAGAAAGAAATGGTGGGGTAAATTCAACGCCAATTCCCTCGATCTTGTGACTATGAGCAGTACCACCATTCAAAATTGAGCCTTCTGGTTCGACACCAATTAAACGAATGTCTGCATTTTGTTCCTTTAAATATTTAGCGGTGCCCGCAAACGTACCGCCACTACCAATCCCCGCTACAAAGCTAGTGATTGGTTCTGTAAGTTCTTGACTAATTTCCGGTCCGATCGTCTGATAATAGGCCATGGGATTCGCCCAATTCTCAAATTGCATTGGTAGAAAGCTGTGAGGAATGGTTTTCGCTAATTCTTTACTTTTTTCAATCGCACCAACGATGCCCAGTTCACTTGGTGTGTGGATGATTGTTGCGCCTAATGCTTTCATCACTTGTTGTTTTTCCATACTGAATTTTTCAGGAACAACAAAGATTGTTTTGATAGAATAACTTAAAGCAGTTAATGCTAAACCAATTCCAGTATTACCAGCAGTAGGTTCAATAATTGTTGTCTCTTTTGTGATCTGTCCGGTTTGAATCCCTTGTTGAATCAGATAATGACCGAGTCGATCTTTGATACTTCCGCCGGGGTTCAAATACTCTAATTTCGCATAAATAGCTGAATGTTGGGGCATAGGATAATCTTTAGCAGTAAATTTAAAAAACGGGGTGGATCCAATTGCTTCGGTGATTGTTGTAATGATCATAATTCCCTCCTAAAAAAATAGAATATAAAAAGGAGCTGACTATTAAATCAGCTCCTTGAAAAAATCATGAAATAAGTATTGGAAAACGGAAGAAGGCAATACCAATTTATGAAGGGCTATTAATAGACATGACAAATCGTATGCTGCTTTTATGCACCATACAACAACAAATATTCATTTGTTTTGATTTGCTGTTTGTCATGTGAAGTCCCTCCAAAAATGAATTTCATTAAAAATAGCATGATTAAACGAGAAAGTCAAAGAGTAAAACTTAAAAATAGATAATTCCCTAGTTTTCTAAGCGGTTGTCTGATACAATAAAGTTGATTATGATTAAGTTAAGAAGGAGCAAAAATAATGATCTCAGCAAGTGATTTAAGAGCCGGTATGACATTTGTTCAAGACGGTAAATTAATTAAAGTTTTAGACGCAAGCCACCACAAACCTGGTAAAGGAAACACTGTGATGCGTATGAAACTAAAAGATGTTCGTTCAGGAGCAACATATGACACAACTTTCCGACCAGAAGAAAAGTTTGAAAAAGCACATATTGATACGAAACCAGTACAATATTTATATACAATGGACGACACAGCATTCTTTATGGATCTTGAAACATATGAACAATATGAAATTCCAGTAGAGACTGTAGAAGAAGAAATGAAATATATTTTAGAAAATATGGAAGTAAAAATTCAATTCTTCGGCAGCGAAGTGATTGGTGTTCAACTTCCAACAACGGTTGTTTTGCGTGTTGTTGAAACACAACCTTCAATTAAAGGAGCAACCGTGACTGGTTCTGGTAAACCAGCTACAATGGAAACAGGTTTAGTCGTTAACGTTCCAGACTTCATCGAAACAGATGAACTACTTGAAATCAATACAACAGAAGGCACATACGTAAAACGTGCATCAAAATAACAATAAAGGCTTTTGTTCAAGATCCAGTAGGATACTTGAGCAAAAGCCTTTATTTATAGCTGTTTTTTTAATTTTTCATGGTGGGCATGTGAAAGTCGTTGATACAATGCCGTTTCAAAATCATTGTAACGACAAAAATCAATGACCGCATATTTTGCTGGGTCTAGCTCTGGAGGAATAAGCAAGGGTGAACCAATAATAAAAAAATCATACTGTTTCGTGAGTGGCAGATGGGCTTTTTCAATCTCGATAAAAGGAATCTTTTCACCTAGATTAAATATCTCATAAGTGATCAAGTATTCTGAAACGTTGATAAAGCCAACTTTCAATTTATAGTCTTCTTCCAGCTTGGTATAATACGGATAAAGTAAACAAGCTTGGATGAAAGCTAATTCACTACTACAATTTTTTAACCAAAGGAAGTTTTTACGATTCGCAATCTTTTTCCAATAACTTTCGATTTTAGTAGCTAAAATTTGGATCATAGGATATTTCTTTTGGATATACGTAGAAATAAAAAAGGTTGTTAAAGGGATTTTTTGTTTGAATACAGTAAAATTCAACAATGAAAGGTAGATATTCGCATGAAGGGAAGGCTCTTCATGAAAGTTGAAATTACTAATATATTTTTGACAATGCGTTTCAAACTCTTCCAAGACTTTTTTTAAATGGTTGTTCGCCTGCAGATAAGAATGTTCCACGATTGGTAATTGGACATCTGATTTGGAATTTAGAAAAGGCCAATAATAGAACAAATAAAAAAGGGAATTGATTTCTAAAATATCGAGCTTCAAATTAGCAAGTTGAAAGAAATCATAAAAAAATTCAAGATCTGTTCCACTAGGGATAAAAGAAGTGGGAGTTAATTCATAAATATCAGTGAAATGACCCTCTTTAATTCGTAAAAGATTGATTTTACAATGGAGCATAGCTTGCTTCTTGCCAATTGCATATTTATCTTTCAGATGTTCCGCTTCGTATAACTCAAATAGTGCTTTTAAATCATCGCTAAAATAGAGATCATCTAGACTTTCACCTAATGAAACAAACCAAAAAAAGTTAAAAAACATAATCCGGATCAGCATTTCCGAACCTGTTAGTGTTAAGTTCGTTAAGTTCAAAGTGATATGATAGTCTTTAAAATACTGCGCTAATTTTTTGGTTTGGCGAAAACAAGTGGAACGGCTAATATAGTTGCGTTGACAAAAAGAAGCAAGATCTTCATCTTGCTTCTTGATGATACTAAGCAATAACTGATAAGGGATACTTTGTGTGGTTAAAAAATTTTGATATTGATTGTAATGGATCATTCTTTCACGAATGATCAACTTATTTTTAGCCGTTAATAATTGTTTATTACTTATCTTTTCCAAGTCTTCTTGAATAGAAACAAGGATTTTTTTTAGTTTAACCATACTGATTGTTGTTTCTAAGTTTTCTCTTAGGTTATCGATCAAGTGCTCTCCTGGAGATAACGTCAATAGTTGACCATAAACAGCTAATTTTCCTCGCGAATGATCATCTAACAATAATTGCTCGATCAATAAATCACCATCTTTTCTAATTTAGTATTATTATTATTAACTCATTTTTATCATCTTGTAAATATGTATCTCAGATTTTTATATTTTTTCAGTAATTGTAGAAATGAGAAGAAAGTCAGTGTTTCAAAACCAAGTCTATTCGATCAGTTATTTTGAAAATATAAACTATATCATTATATAAAAATAACAGAAAGTTTATAGATATATTTTTTACTTACATATCTTCTATAGATTTGATATAACTAAAAAAACCACTTAAAAATTGAATGAGAATAAAAAGAGAAAAAATAGAGGTTTTTTCTCTTTTTTTATATTATCTAACTGAATTTTAAATAATTTTTAAGGAGGATATCTATGAGAAAGAAACAATTATTCTTTTTGTTAGGGTCTTTAGGAATCATTGTTGTACTCAATTTTTTCTTTCAGAATAGGAAACTTGTGGAAGCAAGTAATGAGGCTACTATGGAAATAATGGCTAATGAATATGGCCAAGTCCAAGCTCATCAATCTGCGGAACAATTGACCGTCGAATTAGGGCTTTCTGAGAATGACCAAGGACATAGATACTTGGTACGGGTTATTGATTCAGAAACAAAAGAAATGCTTCTACCAATTCCAACAACTGAATATACGGAATACCTTAATGAAACTAGTGGAAAATGGCTCACAACTAGCCAATTTTTCAAGCAAGAGTATCACGAGAAGTGGATTTTTGCAGGCATCAAGCAGAATCAGTCAGTTGACGTAGAAGTTTTAGTGGAACAACAAACGGCAGAAAATGAGCAAGGAAAAGCACTCACGCCGATTGTGAAGGAATCATTTAAGTTTCTGGAAAATAATACATTAGAGCAACAAAGTAATAAGGAAACTTCGCTGGAAACAACGGAGCAATCGACTAAATCTAACGAAGCAGACACAAAGGGATCAACAGAAAGAGGAAATGAAGAACAGCAAGCAAAGGGACAAGATCTTGAAGAAGAGACAAAAGAAGAGGTTGTACGTCCGTTTGAATTTCCCGCTCTCTTTTCTGCTGGAAATAATAAACAAACTGTCACACCTATCGTACCAAATTATACCAACGATTCTACTGGGGTCTACCCACAAGAAGCGTGGCAGCCGACAGGAAACGAAACGGTTCTCAATCATCAAGGAAATCAAAATGGTCAGTGGGATGGTGTGACGTCATGGAATGGCGACCCATCTAATCGGTCAAATTCTTATATTGAATACGGGGGAACAGGAGAAGAATCCTCTTATGCTATTCGTAAATATGCACGAGAAACGACTACACCAGGATTATACGATGTTTTTTTAAATGTACGTGGGAACGTTCAAAAAGAGTTTTCACCTGTAGACGTTGTATTAGTAGTCGATTGGTCAGGCAGTATGAATGAAGACAATCGTTTAGCCGAAGTGAAACGAGGGGTCAATAGTTTTGTAGATACCCTTGACCATAGTGGTATAGCTGAAAAAATCAATCTTGGCTATATTGGGTATTCTAGTGTGGGTTATAACAACGGTTCAATCCCACTAAGTTCATTCAATTCTGTAAAAAATCAGATTAAAGCGATCACTCCTTCAACGACACAAGGGGGAACCTTTACTCAAAAAGCGTTGAGAGAAGCTGGTGAGATGTTGGCTGAACAAAATAATCATGAAAAAGTGATTGTGTTATTAACGGATGGTGTGCCAACCTACTCCTATCACGTGAACAAAGTGTTTACAGAACAAGATGGTAGTTATTATGGAACTGAATTTAGCGATGTACGAGAAGGAGCCGGAAATACTTCTCTTTTAAGTAGATATTACGATGTTCCAGATCAAAACAATCGAGAGAAGCAAATTCGGAGTACGTTTATAGCGACGATTGGCGAAGCATTAGCGTTGAAAGAACGAGGAATCAAGATCCATGGCTTAGGAATCCAATTGCAATCAGATATTCCAGCTGGCTTATCAAAAGCTGATGTGGAAACAAATATGAAGAAAATGGTATCAACGGATGAATCTGGTCAATTCTATTACGAATCGGCTGATCGTGCCACAGATATTTCTGATTATTTAGCGAAAAAAGCGGTCCATATTGCTGGAACCATCAGTAATGGAAAAGTGATTGATCCGATTGCTCAACCCTTTGTTTACGAAGAAAATACCATCACGATCAAAGATGTAGGGAAAAATGCTGTCGCAGTAATGCCTACGATTGGTATTTCTGGTTCAACGATCCAAAGCAATCAACTATATTTAGGGAAAGATCAGGAAATCCAAATCCATTATCAGGTACGAATCCAAACTGAAAGTAAAACGTTTAAACCCGATGTATGGTACCAAATGAATGAAAAAACAACCTTGCAACCGACGGCGGATGCTTCAACAATTGTTGAATTTGGCGTTCCTTCCGCAAAAGCACCAGGCGTAACATTGTCTTTCACAAAAGAATGGGAAGAATATGATCATGATACTAGCCTACGACCAGATCACATCACTTATGAAATAAAACGAACGCCAACAACAGATAAAAATAGTTGGCAAACTGGATTTATCCAGTTAAATAAACCAACTAATGATACCGAGGGAACTTGGAGACGTGAAAACATCAAGTTACTCTCAGCAAGTAATGGCACTGACTATCAAGAAAACATGATGTTGCCAAAATTTAATAACCAAGGACAAGCGTTTAACTATCAAGCAAGTAACGAAATGACCGTTGAAGGCTATGAGGCTGCTAAAGTCAACGATACGACTTGGAAAAACACTAAAAAGTTTACACCATTTGATTTGAACATCACCAAACATTCTTCATCTGGAGCAAAAAATCTTGTAGGAGCAGTTTTCGAATTAACTGGTCAATCTAAAACGATCCGCTTGATCGATAACAAAGATGGCAGTTATCACTTGCCTGCTGATGTTCGACTAATGAAAGGGGAAACCTATACGCTTACAGAGGTACAGGCACCAGACGGACATGAACTTGCTCAAAAAAACACCTGGAAGATTGCGGTATCAGCCGAAGGAAAGGTAACGATCGACGGACAATCCGCAAAAATCGAGGAACAGGCGATTCTTCTAACGATCGAAAATCCTTTCAAAAAAATTCCTTTGGCGATTCACAAATATACGCTTCATGGGACAGAAAAAGTCCACTTAGCAGGTGCTGCTTTTGAATTACAGAAAAAAGATGCTGCTGATAGTTATCGAACAGTAGCGACAAAAGTATCGGAACTAACGGGACTGGCTCAATTTACAGTAGAGGAACCAGGAGAATATCGAATGGTAGAGACGAAAGGACCCGTTGGCTATGATACGATTGCTGGGAATTATGAATGGACGATTGATCAATATGGCACGATCTACTATGAACATGAAAATGTTGAGGTAGATCCGCACTGGACATTACAGCATCAAAACCATCTCAAACCTTTTAATCTTACGGTCTATAAAAAACAAGATAACGGTCAATCATTGAAAGGGGCTAGCTTTAAACTAGAGGGGGAAGGGTCAAGTGTCGAACTACCTCAAGCAGGTGAATCAACGGATACATTTACATTTGAAAACCTTCAACCTGGTTCTTACACGTTAACGGAAACCAAAACACCAGATGGGTATCAAGGATTGAAAAAGCCAGTCTTGATCGTGGTGAAGGAAGATGGAACAGTGACCGTGGATGGGTCCAAACAAGAAAGTGGATTAGTAGCTGGAGACGAAAATAATCAAATTACGTTAACGATTACCAATCAAGTCAAAGTTCCTTTACCTGAGACTGGCGGAATGGGTCGTATTTGGTTCTATTTAGCTGGTTTCCTTGCGATAAGCAGCACATGTTTCGTTGCCTTTTTCAAAAAACAAAGAAAGGGCGTGGCGTAATGAAAAAAAGAATCTGGTATATCTTGTTCCTCATTCCGCTGTTGTTGACGATTGGATCGCAAAGAAGTGCGGCTCAAAATATTCCGAACCAATCTTCGAATAAGCAAGTACAGATTATCTTGCATAAACTTCTGTTTACGGAAGGGAATTTACCTGATCCACAAAAAAATACGGGTGAAGAGCAAGTATTCTTCCAAGAAGCTCAGGGACTAAATGAGGTGAGTTTTTCGGTTTATGATGTCACAGCTTCTTTCTATCAATTGAGAGAACAAGGGATCGATGTCACAACAGCGCAACAACAATTAGCAAAAAAGGGACAAGAGATCGGAACGTTTGTAACAGAACAAATCACCAAAACCGTTGGTAACGAAGCTGGTATCGCTCAATTTCAATTACCAAAGCAAGATGCACAAGGAAGAGATCAAGTGTATCTTTTTCAAGAAACGAAGACGCCAGTAAACGTCAAAGAAAAATCAGCCAATTTAGTTGTGGTACTCCCAATTAATAATGAGCAAGGTCAAGAATTGAAGACGATTCATTTATATCCTAAGAACGAAGAAACGACTCCACTTTCTTTTTTGGAAAAAAAGATCCAAGGAGATTCCAGTGTTTCGTTTGGTGAAATCGTCACTTATACAGTAGATACCATTGTTTCTGACTGTCAAAGCTATCAACTCATTGATGAAGCTGATGATCATTTGCTCTTCTTACCTGATACATGGAAACTCAAAATTGGCGGACAAGAAATACATTCCGGGTATAAGATGGTTTCTCATCAAAATGGCTTTGAATTGACATTGGCTAAAGAGACACTCCAAAAAATGGTTGGACAACCACTTTCGATTACCTATCAGATGCAAGCATCAGCGACAGCAATTCCAGACGAGGAATTGAAGAATAACGTCACGGTCACTACAGAACGTGAGTACCTCCAACGATCAACAGCCATCCGTACGGGAGGAAAGCATTTTTTGAAAATTGATAGTCGAAATCAAAGTCCTCTACAAGGCGCTGTATTTCTAGTAAAAAATCAAAGAGGTAAATACCTTCATCAAACGAAGGAAGGCGTTACTTGGCGAATGAGTAGTGAAGGAGCGTATAGACTTACTTCCGACCAATCAGGGAATTTTTCAGTTCGAGGGTTGACCGACGGGAATTATTACCTTGAAGAGATCCAGTCACCGAAAGGTTATATCAAAAGTGAAGAGCTAATTCCTTTTGTAGTTGAAAAAAATTCGTTTCAGCAAAACGGACAACAGGCGGATCCTTTGAAGGTAAAGAATCGTAAAGCAGATTTCGGTTTGCTGCCTAAAACAAATGAAAAAAATAGCCAGTTTTATGTCATCGTTGGGCTAATACTAGTTAGTATCAGTCTGTGGAAATGGAGAAAGAAAGGTGAAAATAAATGAAAAAAGAGTGGAAAGCAATCGACATTTGTTGGGGAATATTATTCGTGTTATCAGCTGTTTTAGGTAGCTGGGTAGGGCAATCGCCTGTCTTTGCAGCTACCGATCAAGAAGTTGCACAAGTGATCTTGCATAAGAAAAAAGCACTTTCTTTACCCAATGTTATTCAAAACAGTGGGAAAGAGATGACAGAGTTTGACCAATATCAAGGTCTAGGAGATGTATCATTTACTGTTTATAATGTAACGAATCAATTTTATGAACAACGAAATAATGGTAAATCAGTCGAAGAAGCGCAACAAGCAGTTCAAGAACTGACTCCTGGAGAACCAATCACGTCTGGAACGACAGATGCACAAGGAAGCGTAACACTGGAATTGCCAAAATCTCAAAATGGAAAAGATGCGGTTTATGTCATCAAAGAAGAACCGAAAGCAGGGGTAGTCTCAGCTGGCAATATGGTATTGGCTTTTCCTGTTTATGAAATGATCAAACAACCAGACGGCTCTTATCAGTATGGTACAGAAGAATTAGACACGATTCATTTATATCCTAAAAATCTTGTTTCTAATAATGGGGTATTGCAAGTCAAAAAAGTGGGGACAGCCGAAAATGAACCATTGAATGGCGCAGTCTTTAACATTTCAAAAACCGAAGGAGCAGTAAAAAAATACCTTCATAGTGTGAAAGACGGGCTTTATACTTGGACAACTGATCAAACCGCTGCTAAATCTTTTTTGACTGGGAAAACGTATCATATCGGAACAGCTGACTTCATTGAAGAAAACAGTGAAAAAGGTCAGATGGAAATTTACGGGTTAGAAGTTGGCCACTACCTTTTGGAAGAAGTGAAGGCACCAGATAACGCCGCATTGATTGAGAGTCAAACGAAAACAGCATTTGAAATTACCGAAAATAATCAAACGCCTGTCGAAAAAACGATTAAAAATGATACATCAAAAGTTGAAAAAAGTACGCCAAAATTAAATGGCAAAGATGTAGCAATTGGCGAAATGATCCAGTATGAAATCAAGGTCAATCTTCCCGAAGGAATTGCTGATAAAGAAGGTTCAATGAACAAATACACGAAATTCAATTTAATCGATCAACACGATGCAGCATTGACTTTTCATCATGCAGTCAATGGCGCCAATGGCTATGCACTTTACGATGGAGAAACAACAATCGATCCAAGTCATTATACAGTGATTGAGCAAGAAAATGGCTTTACGGTGGCAGTTGATCCAGCGTACATTCCTTCTTTAACGCCTGGAGGAACATTGAAATTTATTTATTATATGTATTTGAATGACCAAGCAAATCCAACTACAGGATACCAAAATGAAGCAAATGTAGAAAACGACTATACGAAAGACCAAACACCACCAACTGTTGAAGTAGTTACAGGTGGTAAGCAGTTTATCAAAGTTGATGGAGCGGTTTCAACAAACCAACCGTTAGCAGGTGCTAGCTTTGTCGTTCGAGACCAAGATTCAAGTGAGGCGAACTATTTGTTGATTGATCCTCAAACGAAAGCCGTTAATTGGACGAAAGAGCAAGGAAAAGCGACTGTTTTTACTACTGAAAAAGATGGGTTGATTACCATCATTGGATTAGCTTATGGAACCTACTATTTAGAAGAAATCAAGGCACCAGAAAATTATGTACAGTTGACTAACCGCCTTTCATTTGTAGTCGATGAACAATCTTATCATTTGTCTGGACAAGTCATTTCACCAGAAAAGGTACCAAACAAGCATAAAGGAACATTACCTTCTACAGGTGGCAAAGGGATTTACCTTTATCTAACAATTGGTACAGTCTTATTAATCATGGGAATTGGTTATTTTGTAAAAGTAAAAAAATCCCATCAATAAAAGGAAAAACGAGTCAAAAAAGGATGACGATCAATGAGTAACAAAAAGCGGCGATATTTGGATAGTTTCATGACCTTGTTATTCATCACAGGAATCGTAATTTTTATGTATCCTTTTGTTAGTGATCGTATCAATGATTACCTGGATCAGCAAATCATTAGAAAATACCAACAACAAGCACAACAACAAAAGACAGAAGAGTTAGAGAAAATCCAACAAGAATATCTAGAAAAAAATCGAGAACTTGCAAAAAGTAATTCTTCCCCAGGCTCTGACCCATTCGCCGAAGAAGAACCGGAGAAGGTAACACAATCAACGATCCAAAAACATACCATTGGTGTGTTATCAATCCCGAAAATCAATGTGCGACTACCGATTTTTGACCAAACGACTTCTTTTTTTCTGGAAAAAGGTGCCTCTTTATTGGCAGGAACCTCTTATCCAGTTGGGGGTGAAAGTACTCATGCCGTTCTTTCTAGTCATCGTGGATTACCCAAAGCCAAACTATTTACGGATTTAGATCAACTAGAGAAAAACGATTTGTTTTTTATCGAAAGTCAGAATGGTAAATTAGCGTATCAAGTGGATCAAATCAAAATTATTGAGCCTACAGATCTTGATGATCTGATGATTGAAAAAGGGCAGGATTTAGTTACATTATTAACATGTACCCCTTATATGGTCAATAGTCACCGGTTGCTGGTACGAGGACACCGTATTCCCTATGAAGATCAAGACATTGAAAAAGAAGTCAAGAAAATCGATAGCCAAAAAAAACGATCTCTTTTGATTCTTGGATTCGTATTGATTGGATTGCTAGTGGTCGGGATAGTGTGTTTCATTTGCTATTTTAAACATTAAGTTTTAATATAGTTTTGAAAACTAGATGTAAAAGTCTTACAAACAGTATATAATAGGTTTATAAGAAGAAGGCATCAATGATTGGAGGAAATACAAAAATGGAAGTAGAATTTAGTCGGAAGTATCAAATAGTGAATGAAGTGTTGAATGCCGTCACCCATGGAATTGCAGCGTTTTTAAGTCTCATTTGTTTTGACTTGCTGATGGAACAAGCTCATTCAACCCTCGATTATGTTGCGTTTATCATTTATGGCAGTTCGCTGTTTTTGCTTTTTTTCAGTTCTACGTTGTTCCATAGCTTGATTTTTACAAAAGCAAAAAAAGTGTTTCAAATATTCGATCATTGTTCGATCTATTTACTGATTGCCGGGACCTATACGCCTTTTTGCCTGTTAATCGTTCAGGGACTTTCTGGTGTACTATTACTTAGTGTAATCTGGGCAACAGCAGTTATCGGGATCATTTACAAGTGTTTGACTTTAGCGAAAGCCAGTCAGGTTTCTAAAGTATCAACGATTATTTATAATGTGATGGGCTGGGGAATCGTGATTGTTTTACCAAAACTTTATCAAAACATCAATTTGACCGGTTTACTTTTATTGGTCGCTGGTGGGTTAGCTTACTCGATCGGCTCAATTTTTTATAGCATGAAAAGTAAGAGATTCACACATGTTATTTGGCACTTATTTGTGATGTTAGGTGCATCATTGATGTTTTTAGCCGTTTACTTTGGGTATGTGGTTTAAATAAAATCAATTTAAGAATGAATTTTCTGATGAACAAAGGAATAGCTCTTTTTTTTACAACGAAGGATTAAAAAAATACGTTTGGTTTCGATGGAATGATCGCAACCAAACGTATTTTTATTTGATGGAGCAGTTGCTTTCACTAGATTGTATGATTGAAATAGTGAGATTTATGAGCATATCCATTGTTTTTTAATCTTTTATTCGCTAGTTTTGTATTTATACAAAAAAATGTATGAATGCACTTTTTTTTATTAAATTTATGAATATAGTAGACAATCACTGAGAATTTGTTTAATATTATTCAAATAAAATTCAAATCTTAATGAGAGAAATTTTAAAAAACATTGCGGAAAAGAGGTAGTCTCGAATGTCAGAATTAATGATCGGTGAAATTCCTGTTAGTCAATTAGTAAAACAATATCAAACACCCCTTTATGTTTACGACGAGAAGCAAATGGTGGAGAACATCAAGGCATTTAAACAAGGATTTCAATCAGATCATTTTAAGACAAAGATTTTATATGCATCAAAAGCATTTCAGACCGTCGCCATGTTAAAACTGATTCAATCACAAGGATTAGGTTTAGATGTAGTTAGTGGTGGCGAGATTTATACAGCTGTGTGTGCTGACTTTCCAATGGAAGAGGTCTATTTTCATGGAAACAATAAAACACCTGCGGAAATCCGTTATGCTATTGAAAATGGACTTGTTCATTTTGTAGCGGATAATCTCATGGAAGTTGAATTGTTAGTCGCACTTAGCCAAGAATATCAAAAAGAACTCCAGGTAATGATCCGGTTGAATGTAGGGATCGAAGCACATACGCATGAATATGTCGTTACCGCTCATATTGATTCAAAATTTGGTCTACTCTATGAAAGTGAAGAGTGTCAAAAAGCGATCCAATTTATTCAGGGTAGTGAATTTTTACAGTTAGAAGGCTTTCATGCACATATTGGTTCGCAGATTTTTGAACTATCGGCATGGATAGCAGAAATCCATAAACTGGTTGGTTATCTTAAAGATTTTGATGAAGTACTTTCGCTAAATCTTGGGGGAGGGTTCGGTATTCGTTATACCGAAAGTGATCAGCCATTACCCATTGAAGAATCTGTTCGAGAATTAGTACGTTTTACGGAAGAAGCTTTAAAAAAACAAGGATTAGTAATCAATGAATTGTTGATCGAACCCGGAAGAAGTATCGTTGGGGAAGCAGGAACGACGCTTTATACGGTAGGATTTATTAAGCAAACGCCGAATAAAAAGTATTATTTTGTCGATGGGGGAATGACCGATAATATCCGTCCAGCACTCTATCAAGCGAGCTATCAATGTGATCTGGCAACCAAATTAAGGGAAAAGAAAACCGAAAAAGTCACGATCGCTGGGAAAATGTGTGAGTCAGGTGATGTGGTTATTCAAGAAGCTCTTTTGCCTATCGCTGAACCCGGAGATATATTAGCGGTATATGCCACAGGCGCTTATGGTTATTCAATGAGTAGCAACTATAACCGAGCCTTGACGCCTGCTGTGGTATTCGTCAACGGTGAAACTGCTCGATTAGTGGTACGTAGGCAAGAATATGAGGATTTATTGCGAGGTGAAGTTCAATGATCCTGCATAAATATAATGGTTGCGGCAATGATTTTATCTTAATGGACTATGAAGAAGGAATCGATTATCACCAATTAGCCAGCAAGTGGTGTGGACAGGATCGATTTGATACAGATGGGTTGATTGTCGTTCGAGAGCAACCTTTAACGATGCTTTATTTCAATAAAGATGGCAGTCAGGCGCCGATGTGTGGGAATGGGATTCGTTGTTTTGCTCGGTATGTATGGGATAAAGCTATGGTAGAAACTTCACCTTTCGACGTACACACATTAGCGGGTGTGATTTCCATTGAAATTTTGACAAAAGAACCTTTTTATTGTACCGCTCAGATGGGACAACCCGATTATTCAACAGAAAAGTTAGCGCTCAATCAAACAGAACCCATCGTGGATCAAATAGTACGTATTGGACAAGTGGATGTCCAGCTAACTAGTTTGTTTATGGGCACGATCCATACTGTTGTTTTTGTAGAGGATGCAAAAGCGCAACAAATGAAAGCGTTAGGGGAACAGATTTGTCACCATCCATTATTCTCAGAAAAAACCAATGTTAATTTTGTCCAACGAGTCAATGAACAGGAACTGATCGTACGCACGTATGAACGTGGCGTTGGTTGGACATTGGCTTGTGGTACTGGCTGTTGTGCGGCTTATGTCGTAGCTAGAGATCATGGGTACTTGGCAAGCGCTAAGGCCATGATTCACTTAGAGCAAGGAGAGTTAATGATTACTGGGGAGACACAAATACAAATGACGGGACCAGCTGTTCATGAATGGTCACAAAAGGAGATGTCGTATGATTAAAGGTTCGATCGTTGCGTTGATTACACCGATGGATGCGCTTGGCGAAATTGACTATCAGGGATTAGAGAAACTAATTGAGTTTCATCTTTCAGAAGGTACAGATGGCCTGTTAGTGTTAGGAACAACTGGGGAATCTTCGACGTTAACGCCAGAAGAAGAAGAGGAGATTCTACGTTTTACAGTAGCAAAAGTAAATAAAAGAATCCCAGTCATCGCAGGCGCAGGAACAAACGATACGAAAAAAACAATTGAAAGAGTCCAACGTTTAGCAGCGATTGGGGCGGATCAATTGTTAGTGATCACGCCTTATTATAATAAGACAAGTGATGCAGGTTTGTTGGCGCATTTTACTGCAATTGCTGACCAATCACCACGACCGATCATTTTATACAATGTACCATCTAGAACTGGAATGACGATCCCAATCCCAGTCCTGGAAAAATTAGCGACACATCCACAAATCAGCGGGATCAAAGAAGCATCAGGTGATCTTGCTTATGTGATGGCAATTGGTCGTCTTTTGACAGACTCGTTTGTCCTTTATAGTGGCAACGATGATGCTATTTTGCCAATATTAAGTGTGGGTGGAAGTGGGGTTATCAGTGTTTGGGCCAATATCCAGCCTAGATTAGTCCATGAATTAGTCGCAACGTTTGAGCAAGGGGATCTTCGACGAGCGCAGCAAATCCAATTAACTGCCTTACCATTGATCCATGCCTTGTTTAGTGAAACAAATCCGATCCCAATAAAAGCCGCAATGGAGATGATGGCTCTTCCTTCAGGTGCGTTACGGCTACCACTTGTTCCTCTGTCTGAGGACAAGCGAGGAGTATTACAGGAATTATTACCTATGAAAGGACGAGAACAGGTATGAAAATTGGTGTAGTCGGACATGGACGAATGGGTAAAAAAATCCAAGAAGTCATTGAATCTTATGAGCATGAAGTCGTTTTTCCAAAGGTCTCCCTTAAAGAAGCGACTACTTTATCTTTTCCGAGTAATATCTCACTCCTTATTGATTTTTCTCACGCAGATAATTTGGAAAAAGTGCTAGATTATGGAGCAGCACACCAACTTCCAGTCGTGATCGGAACGACTGGCTATAGTGAGGAACAATTCCAGGCAATCGAAGCGTTTGGGCAACGTTTCCCCATTTTATACAGTGCGAACTTTTCTTTAGGGATTTTTGTCATGAATCAATTAGTGAAGCAGGCTGCTGAATTATTGAAAACATGGCAAATCGAATTGATTGAAAAACATCATGACCAAAAAAAAGATGCGCCTTCTGGAACGGCTCAATCACTACTCGCTAGTATGCAAGAAGTCCGCAAACTATCTCCTGTTTTCCAATGGAAAGATCAACCTAGAAAAACCGATGAAATCGGAGTACACAGTTTACGTATTGGTTCTGTACCTGGAGAGCACGAAGTTTTATTTGCATCTACGGATGAAGTATTATCAATCAAACATGAGTCGTTTTCCAATCAGATTTTTGCAGAAGGAGCAGTAAGTGCAGCTTTTTGGTTAAGCAATCAACCAGCTGGATACTATCAATTAGCAGATACTTTAGGTGGATAAAGGAGAGAAAGCAAATGGACGCACAAGCAATTATACGTTTGATTCAAACAGCTGATAAAAAAACACCGGTTAAAGTGTATTTAAATGTCACTGAACCAATTAAATTTGAAAAGTGTAAAGTATTTGGTCAGGGGAATAGTCAAATTATTTTCGGTGATTACCAAGAAATCGCACCAATCCTCGCAAAAGAATCCGCTAAAATCATTGAGATCGAAATAGAAGAAACAGCTAGAAATAGTGCCATACCTCTGCTTGATTTAAAAGAAATCAATGCTCGGATCGAGCCAGGAGCAATTATCCGGGATCAAGTAACGATCGGTGATCATGCGGTCATCATGATGGGAGCGATCATCAATATCGGTGCGGAGATTGGGGAAAACTCGATGATCGACATGGGAGCAATCTTAGGCGGAAGAGCGATTGTCGGCAAAAATTGTCACATTGGTGCGGGTGCAGTGTTGGCGGGTGTGATCGAACCGGCTTCCGCTCAACCAGTGGTGGTTGAAGACGGTGTCTTGGTTGGTGCGAATGCTGTTATTGTTGAAGGTGTCCGTATTGGCAAAAATGCAGTCGTGGCGGCTGGAGCAGTTGTTTTAGAAGATGTAGCCGCTGATACCGTAGTAGGTGGAACGCCTGCCCGAGTATTAAAGATCAAAGATGACCAAACGAGGGAAAACACCGCATTGATCGCTGCATTACGGGAATTATAGAGAGGATGACAAAGATGCGCAAAATAGATACCTGTATCGTTGGAGCAACTGGTTTAGTTGGTCAAACGATGTTGAACGTGTTAGCAGAATATGATTTTCCAGTAGGTCGTTTGAAATTATTAGCATCCAAGCGTTCAGCTGGAAAAGTCTGTGTGTTTAAGGGGAAAGAATACACAGTAGAAGAATTAACAAAGACATCATTTGACGGGTATGATTTAGCGCTTTTTTCAGCCGGAGCAGAAATTTCACTTGAATTTGCGCCACTTGCTAGAGAACATGGGTTGGTCGTCATTGATAATTCTTCTGCTTGGCGAGAAGATCCGTCGATTCCGTTGATCGTTCCAGAAGTCAATCTAGCAGATCATGAAATGAACCGATTGATTGCCAATCCAAACTGTTCCACGATCCAAGCCGTTTTACCGTTAAAGGCATTGCAACAGACATTTGGTGTCAACCGCGTGAACTATTCCACCTATCAAGCGGTCTCTGGTTCGGGGCAACAAGGGCTAACTGATCTTCACGCCACTCAAAAAGGGCAGGAACCTTCGCTTTATCCGCATGATATCAGTCAAACAGTCATCCCCGAAATTGATGCACCGTTGGACGATGGGTATACGAAAGAAGAACACAAAATGATGGCTGAGACAAGGAAGATCCTACATTTGCCTAATTTACCTGTCTCGGCTACTTGTGTACGTGTCCCCATCGAAGTTGGTCATGGTGTTTTAATCGCAGTCCAGTTGGCGCAGCCATTTTCACTTGCAGCAGTCCGTCAATGTTTGCAACATTTTCCGGGAATAACAGTCGTGGATGATTTGCCCAACCATAGTTATCCGACCAGTATCCTTGCTAAAGGAACAGATGAGGTATACGTCGGCAGACTCCGGCATGATCCTACATTGGAAAATGGGCTGTTGCTGTATACCGTAGCGGATAATATCCGTAAAGGCGCAGCTGCGAATGCTGTACAAATCGCCTCTGCCTTGTTATCACCAATCAGGGAGGTGATCCAATGAAAGTCGCAAAATTTGGTGGCTCATCGATGGCTCATGAAGAACAATTCAAAAAGGTAAAATCTATTATTTTAGCTGCCTCTGAACGAAGTGTGATCGTTGTTTCCGCTTTAGGAAAACGAACAAAAGAAGATGACAAAGTCACGGATCTCTTGTATTTGATCCATGCCTATCTTCATCATGGAGTCGACTGGACACCTTTGTGGGAAAGGATCTGTGAACGATTCATTCAAGTGAGAGATGTCTTGTCGTTGACTTTTCCGATTGAAGATGAATTGTTAGAGATCCAAAAAAAATTACAGCGAGAAAAAGTCTCGCAAGATTTTTTGGTCAGTCGGGGAGAATATCTCACTGCGAAGTTATTAGCTGAATATGTTGGTTATACGTTTATAGATGCGAAAGAACTGATTTTCTTTGATTATACGGGTGAGATCGATGAAGAACGGACGAAACAAGCAATAATAACTATTTATCAAGAAAAAGGCCCACTAGTAGTCCCAGGATTCTATGGTGCTAATCCAGTTGGAAAAGAAAAATTGATGGGGCGAGGTGGGAGCGACATCACTGGCGCAATCTTAGCCAAACTATTGAATGCCGACTGTTATGAGAATTGGACGGATGTTTCCGGGATTATGATGGCTGATCCACGAATCATTGACACGCCAAAAATCATCAAAGAAATTTCATTTAGAGAATTACGAGAGATGGCGTATATGGGGGCAAATGTTCTCCATGAATCAGCTATTTTCCCAGTACAAGAAGCAGGTATCCCGATTCAAATAAAAAATACGAACGATCCAGAGGCGCAAGGCACTAGAATTTCCAGCAAAGAAGTCGAAAAAGAAAATGGCTTAACAGGGATTGCTGGAAAAAAAGATTTTCTTTCGCTAACACTATTTAAACGACATATGTCTGATGAAATCGGGTTTATTTGGAAAGCAATGAGTGTCTTTGCGAATCATGGTATCTCGATCGAACACATTCCTTCGGGGATCGACAATATTGGAGTAGTCGTTTCAGCAGAAGCCATTGCAGATCAATTATTTTTGATTACCAAAGAGTTAAAAGAAAATTTGGGTGTCGAGGAAGTCGAAATTATCGAGAATCTGGCATTGATCTCAGTTGTTGGCGGACCACATAAAGAACTGATTGGACTTTCTGGCAAAGTCTTATCCATCTTAAATCAACTAGAGATTCGGACATCGATCTTATCCCAAGGGGCACAAGAATTAAACTTGATCATTGGGGTAAAAAATGAAGAATATGAAACAGTCGTTAAAGGGCTCTATGAAGGGATGGTGAATGTCGATGTTAGCAAAACATCGCATGGCGTTACATCAAATTCCTGAAATCGGCTTTCATGAATTTAAAACCAAAGCGTATTTGCATGAACAAATCAAGGATCTTGGGGGAGTCCTGCATGAAATCGGCGAGACTGGTTTATTGCTTTATTTTGATCATCAACAAAACGAAACGATTGCTTTTCGGACAGATATTGACGCCTTACCGATCCAAGAAGAAACAAATCTTCCCTTTGCTTCTACTCATGAAGGGATGATGCATGCGTGTGGTCACGATGGACATATGGCAATGTTATTAGGGTTAACGGAATATATCGCAGATCATAAAGAACAGTTAATGTACAACGTTGTTCTGATTTTTCAACCTTCGGAAGAAATATCTGGCGGAGCGGAAAGTGTTATTCAAACAGGTTTGTTAGAGGACTATCAAGTCCAAGCGATTTTCGGGTTTCATTTATGGCCAGGTCTTCCCAAAGGCGAGATCTATTCACGATCGGGCGCCTTTATGGCACAAAGTAGTGAGACAGATATCATTGTCAAAGGGAGATCTGCCCATATTGCCTCTAGTGAACAAGGGATCGACAGTATCCGAGGAGCCATTGGTTTTATGGATGAAGTATACGAGTTGGAACAATCTTTACCTAAAGAATGGCGACGTTTAATAAAGTTTGGACAGATCACTGGTGGTACGATTCGAAATGTTTTAGCAAATGAAGTGACTATCTCAGGCAGCATCCGTTCTTATGATCAGCAAATCCAAGATTCGATCAAAGCACAACTGGCTGATTTAGCAGAGAAATTTCAAAAAAATTCGCAGGTATCGATCCAATTCCGTTATAATGATGGATATCCAGCGGTCATCAATGATCCTCACTTATATACAGCCTTGAAGCAATCAGAAAAATTACATGAGCTTGAACAACCGGTCTTGCAAGCAGAGGATTTCGGTGTTTATACCCAGAAGTATCCATGTGTTTTTTTCTTTCTCGGTGTCGGTGATACACCAGCACTTCATGATGCACGATTTGATTTTGATATGGCTGTGTTAGAAAAAGGTGTCGCTTGGTATCAAACGATCCTTCATACAAAAGGACTTTTGCTAAAAAAGGATCAGTGACAAAGAAGTGATAAAAAGGAGAAAACCACATGAATTTAACCAATCGTTTTAATCACAGGCTTGCAAAAATAGCAGTGTCACAAATCAGAAGTTTTGACCAACAAATTTCTGCTATCCCCGATGTCATCAAGTTAACCTTAGGAGAGCCTGATTTTCCAACGCCCGAACATGTTAAACAGGCGGGGATCACTGCTATTGAAGAAAATTATTCCCATTATACGGGGATGAGGGGACTACCCGAACTTTGTGAAGCTGCTTGTTTCTTTCAAAAAGAACGTTATGGGTTGGTATACGATCCTCAAACTGAAGTACTAACGACAGTTGGTGCCACAGAAGCAATCGCTGCTTCTTTACTAGCGATTTTAGAAGAAGGCGACAAAGTATTGATTCCCGCGCCTGCTTATCCTGGTTATCAGCCGATAGTGGATCTTGCTGGAGCGGAATTGATCACGATCGATACGTCAGAAACAGGCTTTATTTGCCAACCAGAACAGTTAGAAGCAGCCTTTGCTACTTATGGCGACTCGATCAAAGCAATTATCTTGAACTATCCAAGCAATCCAACAGGAACACTGTTAACTTCAGAACAAATGGCAAAATTAGCTGAAGTCATCAAACAACGATCGGTCTTCGTGATCAGCGATGAAGTCTATGCAGAGTTGAATTATGTCGGAGACCATGTTTCGCCAGCGTCTTATCTTCCGGAGCAAACAATTGTGATTAGCGGTTTATCCAAATCTCATGCGATGACCGGCTGGCGGATCGGCTTTATTTTTGCTCAAAAATATGTGATTGATGAAATCATCAAAGTCCATCAATATTTAGTCACTTCAGCCACTACGATGGCTCAAAAAGCTGCGGTTGAGGCACTTACTACCGGAATGTATGATGGGGAAAAAATGAAAGAACAGTATGCGAAGAGAAGAGATTATCTTTTAGGTCAATTAAGTGAGTTAGGGTTTGAAGTCATACCACCTGATGGCGCCTTTTACCTGTTTTGTAAACTGCCAAAAGAAGTTACCTTGAATTCTTGGGAGTTTTGCTTACAGTTAGCAGAACAAGGCAGAGTCGCCTGTATCCCTGGTTCAGCTTTTGGACCAGAGGGTGAAGGCTATATTCGGATTTCTTATGCAAGTAGTTTGGCAGAACTTACGGAAGCTTGCCAACGGATTCGCCTTTTTTTAGCTGATATGTAATCAAAAAAAATGAAAAGCTGCGTTCATTTTATTGAACGAAGTTTTTCATTTTTTGTTTACTTTGTTGATTGAAAGAGGAACATTTGTCATTTTTCTTTTTTAATGGTGTATATTTTTTAGTTTTATTTGGCATAACGAAAGATTATGATCCAATTTAAGGTGCTTAAAATATATACTGGATAATCTGATCAATTTTAGCCATATCTTGTAAAGGTAAATTTTCGACCTTTTTGAGTTTTCTTTCCTTGAAATCAAGTGATTTTAATTGAGAAATAAGTACTTGTCCCTTTGTATCTAAATCTTTGGGAAGCGAATAGCGTGTCGGTAGATTTTTTATAGTAGAAGTAATTGGATAGATTATTGCAAACATTGTTGTGCAATTAAATTCATAACAAGATACAAACAATCCTAGTCTTCTCTTTTGAATTCCTTTGCCTGTGGATGGATCAAAATCGATCCAAACAATATCCCCTTTTTTAGGAATATAATTTCTAGCTTTAGGCACTATAAAATTTCTCTCCCTTTAGGAGTTAAGTCTTTCCATTCATCTTTTTCGTAATACTCAGCTTCTTGTCCAGCACTAAATGGATCTTCGATTTTAGGAACTAATGTGATTGTCCCATCTTCAGAGTAGACAACAACATATTCTTGATTTTCTGAAGGTTTTTTACCATTGTCAGACGGTAGAGTAATTACTACAGAACCACCTTGTAATCTAGATTTTGTAATGAGCACATATACCACCTCTTTACTCTTATAGTACTATACAACATTAAGTAACGAAAATTTTTTCCTGTATTTATTTGTAAATGTTAAGTGTTCTGAAACGATCTTTTTTGTACAGTTATTATTTTTGGTATGTTTTTTTGTTTTTTTTCTAATTTCATGGTTGAGGAGGTCTATAGTACCAGCTAACTTTATTAGTATGGAAAATGTTTTTTATATAAATTTTACAAGTTAAGTCAAGCGATATAATTGACAAATAATAGCATAACCGTTTTATTTTTCTGTACAGTTATTTCTTATAAAAAATATTGCTATCTAAAAAGAAAGTTGATAAACATTTAAGTCAAAAACTTAATAGAGAAAGTCTTATTTTTTCTGTCCAATATTTGGGCATTTCTTTTGATTTATAAAAAATCGAGTGTTATATTTGAATTGTTTAGAGTTATTCTAAATAATTGAACAAGGAGGTTTCATCAATGGAGAAAACAAAGGTTATTATTGTCGGCGCATCTCATGGCGGACATCAATCGATTTTAGAATTGCTATCTAGATATGGTGAAAATGTCGATATCACCTTATTTGAAGCAGGGGATTATGTTTCGTTCATGTCATGTGGCATGGAATTATATTTAGAGGACCAAGTGACAGATGTTAATGATGTACGAAATTTCAGACCAGAAAACTTTCCACAACCCAATGTTCACATTTTAAACAATCATGAAGTAAAAGCGATTCATGCAGACCAAAAGACAGTAACGGTGACTAGTATCTTAGATAAGAGTACCAAAGAGTATGAATATGATAAATTGATCTTAAGCTCAGGAGTAAAACCAAATTCATTGCCAGTACCAGGAACAGATTTAGAGAACGTTTATTTGATGCGTGGGTACGATTGGGCTACTAGAATCAAAGATAAATTAACTGATCCAGCGATCAAAAATGTAGCTGTTATCGGTGCAGGCTATATCGGGATCGAAGCCGCTGAAGCTTTTCAAAAAGCAGGGAAAGAAGTGACGTTATTAGACGTGATTGATCGACCATTAGGCACTTATTTAGATCCGGAAATGACGGATATTTTAACCGAACATTTAAAAGAAAAGGGTATCAAAGTCGTGACGGGTGCGAAAATCACTGCTTTCACTGGTGAGCAACAAGTCGCTGCGATTCAAACAGCAGATGAAGAAATCGCGACAGATCTTGTGATTCAAGCAGCTGGAGTCAAAGCGAATACGGAATGGCTAAAAGGAGTCGTAGATTTAGATGATCGTGGTTGGATCGTTACCGATGAATATTTGCAAACCAATTTACCTGATGTGTATGCAGTAGGGGATGCAACCCTTGCTTATTCGATACCTGCCCGCTCAAAAATGCCGATTGCACTAGCAACAGTGGCAAGAAGAGAAGCACGATATGTAGTCAAACATCTATTTGAGGATACACCAAGCCAACCATTTGGAGGCGTTGTAGGTTCTTCGGCATTAAGTGTTTTTGATTATCACTTTGCAGCTAGTGGTTTGAATAGTTTTACAGCAGAAAAAGCAGGCGTAGCCATTCGCACAGCTTATTATGAAGATACTATTCGTCCTAAATATGTACCTGAAGAATATGGGAACACGAAAGTTTCAATCCAATTATTCTTTGACCCAATGACACATCAAGTCCTTGGCGGAGCTGTTTTATCTACTTATGATGTGACTGCTCAAGGCAACGTACTAGCGCTAGCGATCCAACAAAAACTGACGATCGAAGATTTAGCAGAAGCTGACTTTTTCTTCCAACCTGGTTTTGATCGCCAATGGAATATGATCAATCTAGCCGCGCAACAAGCATTGGGAGAAGAACCATTTGTAGAATAAAATCAAACAATTAGAGACATTCGTTAGAAACGTGGTATTTTACGTAAAATATAAATGGACCGCCTGAAACATATCAATTGTTTCAGGCGGTTTTTGTTATTTTTTTTTGTTAATAACTTTTCGTCACTGTTTTACAGTTGGAATTAGAGAGTTGTACCATTCATGTTTCAACTACTCTTTTTACATCCGTTTTTTTCGGAAATAATCAGGTGTTTTTCCGGTTTCTTTTTGGAAAAGTTTGAAAATCGAAGGGACACTTTTATAGCCGATTTTTAAGGCAATCGTACTTAAACTATCGTTTGTTTCTAGCATGAGTCGCTTTGCTTCAGATAAGCGTTTTTGATCGATCAACTCTTGGAAACTACTACCGGTTTTATTTTTTAACAAGTTGCTTAAATAGTTTTTGTTATAGCCAAAAGTTTCTCCTAATTGCTGTAAGGTGATTTCTGCATAGTGATCATTGATATAATCTAAGATTTGAATCAGCGGCTCATTACGAATCGTTTTTTTATTCGTGATAATCACTGGTGCTTGCGCGCTTTCTACCATCAGTGAAGAAAATAATAAATTCAGCAAAAGTTGCTTATGCACAGACTCTTTTTGATAAGTGGTCATCATCAGACTTTTAATTAGCTGATACGCTAAGGGACTCATTGATAAGTCTAGTAGGATATAACTAGTATGTTCAGTAGGCGAACGGGTTGCTTGAAAGAAAAAATCTGTGATTAGATTATTGGATTTTGGTAGATTAGGCAATAGAATATTTTGAATAGCTGGAATATCAAGGAGGAAATTGATCAAGATATCCTCTGCTCCTACATAATCGATTTGTTGGATAACCTTACTATCTAACAGAAGTAACTGTCCTTTTTCTAAATGAAAAACGTCACCGTTCAAACGCTGGGTGCACTGCCCATTGAATAAAAAATTCAACTCAATAAAATGATGGGTATGCGCGGGTGTGTAAGAAAATCTTGGATGTTTGTTAATTGCGATTGATCCAAACTCAAAGAACTTACTTTTAGGAATTTCTGGAACGATCGAACGATGATAGTTGAGGTTCATTGTATTAATATTTTTACCTGATTTTTTTTGCAATTTTTCGATTTCCGTTTCTTTGAATAACTCTGCGATCCATTTCTCCATGAACTTCACCTCTTGATGATTATCTTACCTTGCTATTAATGTAACACAACTTTTTAACCAAAAAACCTGTAGATTTGATATAAACATTCTGGATTTTGGAAATTGTTCCCCGAATATGAAAGCGGTTAATATGTAGAGGGAGAAAAAGCATAAGTGTTTAGGAAGGAAAACTTAAATCTTTTAGCTGTTGATTGATAAAGACTGTTCCTGTTTTTTTCAAGTGATGGAAAGCGCAAAACGGAAAATTTTAACTTATTTTTGAGGAAGAGTGAGCTATCAAAATGACTAAACAAATGTGTTCATTTGGCTTAACTTTCGCTAGTTTGGGTGAGACGTACGGGGCTGTTTCATTTGTTATTAATCAATGTGTTCAAAAGGCTTAGACTATCAGTTATTGATAATGAGAAAAAAGAATCGTGCATGATTACCATTGCTACGATCCAAAACCAAGGAGTGTGGAAGATGAATAGTGAAAAACAAACAAGATGGTTATGGTACCCAGGAGATTTTGAAATCAGACAAGGATTATTACAAAATTTTTCAAGAGAAGAAAGAGGCTATGACTGGCCTGCTTATTGGAACGTTGATGATTGTCATAAAAATGTGAAATTCAAACGTTACTACGAACTGACAGAACCAACTTCTTTTATTGTTTATGCAACAGGGATTGGCTATGTGGAAGTGAATGGGAAAAAGTATCCACTTAAAGAAACAATCAATTGTCAGCCTGGAAAGAATAAAATCAGGATTTTTGTAGGCAACGCAACTGGATTACCCGCTGTCTTTGTCGAAGGAGAGGTTATCAAGAGTGATGTAGGTTGGCGAGCAAGTAACTTTATTGAAGAACTACCAGCTGGTTGGAGCTCACTTTATTTGGATAAAGCAAACGATCCAAATCATGTCTATTTTGAAAAAAAAGTGGTTACACCTGTTTCAATCAACGAACAGAATGATGGGGTATTGATTGATTATGGTCGTGCGGTTTACGGAACACTGGCGATCAAAAAAATGACACATGGGCAACCGATCATGATTTGCTATGGTGAATCTGCATCAGAAGCATTGGATGTGGAGATGTGCTATTACAAGGAAAAAGCAGCTACTGTTGAAACAATCCCAAGAAAGCGTGCTTTTCGGTATTTGTTTGTTCCAGATGTTGCGAAGGAAGAAATTGAGATCGAGGCGATCCATGAATCCCTTCCTTTAACCAATCATGCTGCTTTTTCTTCAGACAATGTCCTTTTAAACAAGATTTGGGAAGTTTCTGTGGAAACATTTACCCTATGTAGCGGATTGTTCTTTATCGATGGGATCAAGCGAGATCGGTGGATCTGGTCAGGCGATGCTTACCAAAGCTATTTTATCAATCAATACCTCTTTTTCGATGAAGAAATCAATACTCGAACGATGTTAGCGCTTCGTGGGCAAAATGAGATCAAGCAACATATGAATACGATCGTTGACTACTCGATTTTATGGATTATCGCTGTTGAGAATCACTATTTAATGACGGGCGACACGGTTTTCTTGAAACAAATCTATCCTAAGATGAAGACGATGATGGACTATCTCCAAGCACAAACGAATGAACTTGGCTTTATTTATGGGCGAGAAAAAGATTGGTTGTTTATTGATTGGACGGAGATGGATCGAGAAGGAACCTTGGCAGCAGAACAAATTCTATTGCTTAAAGCTTACCAAACGATGATGACTTGTGGAGCTGTTTTGGGTGAAGTAGATGACTATGAACAGAAGTATCAACAACTAAAAGAAAACGTCATGAGCTATTTCTGGGACGAAGAAAAGCAGGCATTTATTGATTCCTATGAATCGAAAAAGCGCCACGTAACTCGTCATGCCAATATTTTTGCCATTTTATTCGATTTAGTGGAACAAGAAAAGAAAGAACAGATTTTAACCCATGTATTGTTAAACCCTGAAATTACCCAGATCACGACACCTTATTTCAAATTTTTCGAGCAAGATGCTCTATGTAAAATGGGTCAAACAGACCAAGTGTATCAAATCATCTGTGATTACTGGGGCGGAATGGTTGAAAGAGGGGCAGTGACATTCTGGGAAGAATATATCCCTGAGGAAACGGGCGAACAAGTGTATGAAATGTATGGGGATCCTTTTGGCAAAAGCTTATGCCATGCTTGGGGAGCAAGCCCAATCTATCTATTAGGCAGATATTTCGCAGGTGTCCGACCACTTTCACCAGGATATCAAACTTTCGTCGTTGAACCTAATCTAGATGCCTTTGAAAGTCTAAACATGCAAATACCAATCAAAAATGGACTTGTCACAATTAATAAAGAACAAGAACAGCTACACATCTCAACGACACGAGAAGGAGGGATTCTCCGTATCAACCAACAAGAGGTTCATTTAGAGCCAGGAAAAAATTATGATATCTCCCTTGAAACAACTAAGAGCAAACAACTGATTTGAAAAAGGAGAGGATTGGAATGCAACAAACACGAATCAGTGTAAAGGAAAAAATTGGTTTTGCTTTAACAAATCTCGGAAATATCCCAGTGATGACGTTGTTGAATACGTACCTTTTGATTTTTTATACCGATGTAATTGGCATTAATCCTGCTGTAGTTAGTACGCTTTTTCTAGTCTCCAGACTACTTGATGGTTTCAGTGATCCTTTATTAGGTTTTTTGATCGATCGTTTCCCAGTGACACGCTTTGGCAAATATCGCCCGATTTTGGTGCTGGGAACAGTGATTTGTTGTATCAACTATTTACTCGTTTGGTTTGCACCGTTACTTTTTACTAGTCAAAAAATCGTCGTTATCTATATTTCTTATATTTTGTTAGGTATCACTTTTGATTTAATGGATATCCCATTAAATAGTTTGATCCCCGTATTAACCGATCAAGAAGCCGATCGAAACATCTTGTCGTCCATAAAAGGTGTGTCGTATACAGTAGGACCTACTTGTTTGAATATTTTGGCACCGTTGATCCTTTCCGCTTACAATAATGGGCTTTCTGGGTATACCTTGTTGATTGTCGGAACGGTACTAGTCGTCTTGTTCTTCACGATTTTTGGTACATTAGCACTGAAAGAAAGAGGGAATGAAGAGCCCGCTGAATTATCGCAAGAGCGCGGCTATTCTTATAAAGAAGCGCTTGCTATCTTAAAAATTCGTCCAGTGATGACCCTATTTATCAGTATGCTTTTTATTACCGCCGCAAGCAATATCTTTAGTGGATCGCTTTTGTATTATTTGAACTATATTTTGAATGACACAAAATTGCTAAGTTTCGCTAGTTTTTTAGGACTGTTTGGTGCTTTAGGAGCAGGTGTGTTGGTCCCTAGTTTATCTAAGCGATGGGGGAAGAAAAAAGTATATGTTGGCGCATTATCTTTACTCTGTTTAGCGATGATCGTGATGATCGGCGTGCATCAATCGAAAATGATTTTCTTAGGGGCTTATCTTGCTGTCCAAGTTGGCTTAGGGCTGACCAATACTTTGCAGTATAGTTTATCTGCTGATAATGTGGATCAAATAAAACACGAGTTGGGAATTGAAACAGCAGCGCTGATCGCTTCATTGAATTCTTTTATCATGAAATTTGCGATGGCGATTGGTGGAGCTATCCCAGGATTTGTTTTGAGCTATACAGGCTATGTAGCGAATCAGGCGCAATTATCTAGCGCATCATTTGGCATTATTTTCTCTACTTTTGTAGTACCACTTGTTTTTTACCTAATCACGCTCGGTGTTTTCCAAATCGGTTATCCAGCGAACTATTTATTTGTTACGACTAAGGAAAAACCTTCCATTGGTTGATTTGCTGCTTTTTCGTTCGTTAGACTGAAAGATAGTTACCTAATTACCTAAAAGCTCTGGTTGCTATTGACGAAAAGCTAACTGAAAATGAAGAAAAAGGGGAGGATGCCAGTGTTTACCTTTGAGCAACTAAAAACATTTTTGATGGAAAATAACGAAATTGAATGTCGACAACAAATTGATGGTCAAAATATCAATGACCAACAGTTGCCCTATGAGACAGTCGCAGTACCTAAAATGCCCAAAAACCAATTTTTCAAAGAGGGTAATATCTTTATCAATAAACATCATCGTTACGCTGAAATGCCTGCACATACGCATGAATTTGTTGAATTTAACTATATGTTGTCTGGTTCATGTGTCCAATATGTCAACGATAAGAAAATTCACTTGAAAGAAGGTGAATTGCTGTTATTAGACAAAGAAATCGTTCAGCGTATCGATCCTTTAGAAGAGGAAGACCTTTTGATCAATATTTTATTGAAAGGGGAATCGATTACGACTGACATCGTGATCAATATGGTGAAGTCACGTGGATTGGTCAATGAATTTCTATTAAATGCTTCGCAGGAAAAAGGAAAACATGATGAATTTATCCATTTTCATTGTGGTGATAACTTAGAAGTGCAAGGGTTATTGCACAAAATGATTTTGGAATATTACAACAAACAAGACTATTATATGCGGGCACTGAATCTGAGATTGTCTTTACTATTGATCGAACTTACCCGTGATTTAGAAGAATATGTTACGCAACGTGAGAATCAGGAATTATTAGAGATTTTACGATATATCGATCTTCATTTTCGAAAACTGACACTGAAAAATCTAGCGAAACATTTTGGTTATAATGCAAATTATTTAAGTAATAAATTGAAAAAAGAAACAGGGAGTTCTTTCCAAGAATTGATCAATTCTTTGCGGTATAAAACGATGATCGAGTTGATGAGAGAAACGAATAAAACTTTTGAAGAAATCTCGTATGAACTTGGTTTTGAAACTCTTGCTTCTTTGTATAAATTAGTCGGAAAATACACAGAACTGACACCTAAAGAACTCAAAGATAGTCTGTTAAAAAAATAGAATAGGCAGTTGTGATGCAACGAGTCCTTTTTCTCAGGTGATCTGTAAAAAAGATTTGACCAATCATGAACTGGCAATGAAAAGCGAAGATTAACTAAAGCGTATTCCAAATGTATTGGATAAGTGTGAACCTTCTTTTCGTTTCCTGAATGTTCGAAAAAGAATCGCTTGTTTGATTCGCTGAAGCATACGAATGTGATTTGGATAAAAAGAACACTTTTTTTGCTATAGTCCTGAGTAATTCATACGTTTACAATTCTAACTGTTCGAACTTATAAAACTTATTTTAAGGAGTGTTTTTTATGAAGAAACAACAGGCATCAACTACTACCACGGTCAAAGAGTATTCGCCTCTAGCTGTCGCTGCTGGAATTGGCTCCATGCTTGGATCTGGCTGTATTGTTGGACTCTCAGCGACGATTCCCGTTTGGCAAAAGGGACTAGAGCTGACAACTGGACAAGTCGGGATCGTTTCTGGCGGGCTAACTTTTGCAATCGCTTTCGGATCGCTGTTTACTGGACAGATATCAAAAGCATTTGGCTTGATCCGTTCATTTAACTGGATCAATTTGTTTTACGCGATCGGAGCTGCGGTCTGTATTCTAGCCACAAGTTTCCCAATGCTCTTATTAGGCGTGATTATCATGGGCGTAGCATCTGGAGCAGACTTACCATTAAGTTTGACCGTTGTTTCTCATGATGCACCTGATGAGCATACTTCTGCTCGTTTGATTTCTTCCACACAGATTTTTTGGCAAGTGGGGATATTCATTTCTTACATCTGTTCGTTTCTTTTATCGGGAATCGAAGGTGTGTTAGGAGCAAGAATTGTTTTTGCCATCTTATTTACGTTTGCAGTGATCACTTGGTTATGGCGGACACTTTCACCTAAGTTTAGACAATTTCATGAAGCCGGAGCTGCTCGACAAGCAATGACCAAAGTGACAAGCGACTCGAAAGAAGTTTCTTTCAAGACAGTACTATTTGGGGAAAACAAACAAAAATACCTTGGCTTTTTCGCCGCTATCTTGATTTTTTATGTGTGTTGGAACCTCTTAGCGAATACTTGGGGACAATTTCAAACCTATGCTTTGACAAATGCCGGAGCTAGTCAAGCACAAGCTACAGGATTAGGGATCGGGTTGAATGTGATTTCTTTAGCAACAACGATTGCATTTGCCTCTGTTGCAGGTGGTAAATTTAGAAACAAAGCTTTCTTTATTGGGGCAGTCGTTCAATTTGGCGCAATGTTAGGTATGGCATTGATCGGTGGTGGTGCAGGATTTATTGCATTAGCGATCACAATTGCTTTTTATAATTTTGGGAATCCACTAGCCGGAGAAGCAATCTACAAAGTGTGGACACAAGAATCTTTCCCAGCAGAAACACGAGCTTCACTTCAAGGGTTCATCAATGGTTTTTCAAGAATGTGTTGTGGATTATTTGCTTTTGTTACCCCTTACTTAGTTGCTCCTGATCGTATCCAGACGTCTATGTTTGGCTTTGCGGGAATCGTTTTAGTAGCAACAATTGCTGGAGTAATCATGATGCGTCTACAGAAAAAATACCCAGTGATTGATCCCGTGGATAAAGAGCTGGCTGAAGGAGAAATGACTGCATCGTTCACCAAGTAAAGAAGAGGAGAAAGCAAGATGGCATTTACTTTTCAAATCAATCAAGATGTGCGTTGGAAGAAAGACGAGGCACTGCTGGCCAAAGCACAACAACAGGTACCAAAGCTTTTGAAAACGAAGATCGAACCAGTAGCAATCACTGAAATCGTTGAAGACCCACATGGTTTGAATGGGTATTCAGCAATTAACAGTGACAAAGAAATCAAACAACTAGCTGATTATACTTTAAAAAGGGATGAAGCGATTATCTTAGATTTAGGGGATCATTATGTTGGGCATTTTAGTCTGTCCATTGACTCGGTTGGTTCGCCAATGGATGCCCCTTTATATTTACAACTGAAATTTGCGGAAGTACCCGCTGAACTTGCGGCAGATTCTAGTGCATATGATGGTTGGTTGTCAAAGTCTTGGATTCAAGAAGAATTTATCCATTTAGATGTTTTGCCGGCACGTTTAGAATTACCAAGAAGATATAGCTGTCGTTATATTGAGCTAAAGGTGTTGGATACTTCACCCAAGTGGCAAGCTAGTTTTTCTGATCCGCTTTTTATCGCAGAAAGTTGTGTGTCACTCGACCAATTACCAAAGCCTGTGATTGCTGATGAAGAACTTGCTTCCATCTACCAAGTTTCTGTTAAAACATTATTTGATTGCATGCAAGAAGTCTTTGAAGATGGGCCCAAACGAGATCGCCGATTATGGATTGGTGATTTACGTTTACAAGCGTTAGCGAATTATGCGACTTTCGGTGATTTAGCTTTAACGAAACGTTGTCTTTATTTATTTGGTGGGATGACGACCAGTGAAGGGAAGATTCCAGCCAATGTTTTCACAGCCCCGCAATTGACACCAGATGATACGTTTTTATTCGACTATAGTTTGTTTTTTGCAGTGATCTTAGCTGATTTTTACCATCAGACGAAAGATTCAGTTGTCTTGCAGGATTTATATCCCGTAGCGAAAAAGCAGATGGAACTAGCACTGACATGTGTCGATGAAGAGGGACGCCTGAATTTGTTAGAAGAGTGGCCAGTATTTATCGACTGGTCGAATGAGTTTGAAAAGAGTACAGCAGGGCAAGCAGTGTTGATCTATGCGATGAAACGATTCAACCAGTTGGCAGAACAAGTGAAAGATCCACAACTGAGTCATTACCAAGAAACAACAGAGAAACTGATTGCGTTTGCGAAGCAACAATTATTTGATGAAGAACAAAAGCAGTTTATTATTGAAACAACCGGAGAAATCAATGTGGCGAGTCAAGTTTGGATGGTTTTAGCAGAGGTCTTTGATCAACCAATGAATCGAGAAATTTTGGAGACGATGATTGCGCATCATTTTCCGATCACAGGGATTGCTACACCTTATATGTATCATCATGTAGTCGAAGCGCTATTTGTAGCTGGACTTCAAGAAGAAGCTATCCAGTTAATGAAAAACTATTGGGGCAAAATGATTCAGCTGGGAGCAGACACTTTTTGGGAAGCTTTTAAACCAGAAGAACCAGATTTTTCTCCTTATGGCAGCCCGATCATCAGTAGTTATTGCCATGCGTGGAGCTGTACGCCAGCGTACTTGATCGAAAAATATCTAAATTGAAAAAGCAGTCAGTTACTTTACATTGTCAACTGAAAAAAGACAGTTGGATCGTTAAGTAATGATTCACTGATTCATCCTAGACATAAGCAAAAAATCTCAAAACCATTTTTGCGGTTTTGAGATTTTTTGCTGTAGTATGAAACGGACGAGCAGTTTATCCGTATAATCAAAGGTTTATCGCTTACGAGAAGACTTGTACGTTTTTTGGGGGGAGTCCATGCGTTCCATGTAATAGGATTAGGTGTTCCAATTATATGGCTTTGTTAGGATGTCGGTTCCTTTAGATGTAAAATATCTTCCCAAAAGTGAAAGTATTGATCGGTCAATTGGATTTCAACGATGTCTACCCAATGAATCAATTGCTCATCTAAGGAAAATCCTTTTTCTGTCATGTCTCGTTGGACAAATCCTCGATAAGTGTTGTTATCCTTACAGCGGACAATGATTTCTTGTTTGGCAATAAACGCAGTGATAGCGATCGTTTCAAAATGTTGATGGACTGTTTTCAAAAAATCACTTCTTTCTAGTTTAATGAAATAGGCATTTTATGCTGATCAATGGCAAAACGCTACTCTTCTTCAGGAAAACTTTGGTAAAATTCATCTTTGATCGGAACGATCTCTTCGTTAAGACTTCGGTTACTTAACGTTTCATGTTGTGTGACTGACTGGGGAAAATAGGAAACATCAAACCACTTATCTTCCTGTTTTATTTGAACATGTCGGACGTCACACCAGTGAACGATCTGTTCTTCAAGGATAAAATAGTCGTGATAAGCTTCACCAGTAAAGAAACCCTCGATGCTTTCTAAGTAGCGGCCAAATTCATCCTTGGTATTTAATTGCAGACTTACTTTTTTATGGTAAAGAAAAGCCTCTAATAAAACACTATCCATTTCTTCTCGAGACATTTGTTCCAACGGACGAATCTCTTTCACTGCCCACGCTTCATTTTTTTTGATCCCAGTGACTAGCTCTTCCATAGCGAATGCGGTGCCCCATTTTAATCCGAATGGACGATCTCGGTATTCATTGTAGTCGAGAAATTCTTTTTTTGTTCGACGCATAGCCCTCACCTTCAATACCGGCATGACCACCAGCGTGTCCGCCAACGAGTGAACTCCTTGCGATCGCACGGCCACCTTCTAATAAGCTATGGGCATGGACAATTGCACTGAACCCATATTTTTGGCGAATACGATCAACGACAAAATCGATTTTGGCATCGTTGACTTGTTCATCGGGATCTGCAAATAGATTCAATTGCAGACTGTCTGTGTAAATTAGTTTAGAGCAGTTGACACCGACACTGCGAATGTCTTGATGCTGGTAATGTTTACGAAAAAGATTCAATAAAATGAGACTGAGTTCATGACTAGAATTTGTCGGCTCAACTTTTAGTTGTTGATGAAATCCAGTTTTCCCTAGACGATCTCGATAACCTAAAGAGTAGCCCATCCACAAGCTAACAACTTGCGCTTTCGCATGTTCACGCCGCAGACGAGTTCCGACTTGATCAGCCATTTCTTTAAGAACGATTTCAAGTTCTTCACGCCTTGTATAATCACGATTCAAAATTTGACTATTCCCAATACTTTTTGATTTGGGGGTATAATCTTCTCCCAAAAAGCTTCGATCAATTCCCCAAGCATGAGCAAAAAGCTGGGTGCCAATCACTCCAAATTTTTCTTTTAGTTGGTAATAATCCGCATGAGCTAAATCATGAACAGAATGAATCCCCAGTCGTTTGAGTCGTTTGGCTGTCCGATGACCAATTCCCCAAAAATCGGTGAGAGAAGGAATACGCCAAACGTTGTCTGCCACATCTGCATAGCGCCATTCGGCCTTTCGCTCTTTTCCTTTAGAACCGTTATCCAACGCTAACTTAGCTAGTAGTGGATTATCACCAATCCCAATAGTTGTATGGATTCCTGTTTGTTGGTAGACATCCTGATAGATGATTTCAGCTAGATCCCAAGCACTTTTGACTTTAAAAAGTTTCAAGCTGTTGGTGACATCAAGAAAGCTTTCATCGACAGAATAGACATGGTGATTCTCTTCATCCACGTACTTTTTATAAATAGCATTGATCTCGGTATTTTTTTTCATGTAGTAAGCCATTCGTGGAGGGACCATATAAAGATCGTCGGGATAGGGAAAGGGTAAATCTCTTGCTCGACTGATATTTGTAATATGATAGGCTTTTTTTGCGGCTGGACTGGCAGCTAAGATCAAGCCACTCCCACGTTCATCGGTTTTCCCTGACGGATAGGACATGACGACGAGTTTGGTTGTTAGAGGATCTAAATGACGTTCGGCACACTCAACAGAAGCATAAAACGACTTACAATCGATGCAAAGAATATCTCTCGAAGGTTCTTTTGTGTAATCAAAGACTGGATTTTGATTTCGAATCATATTCGTCACCTCTTCTTATTGATTAGAACACATGTTCGTGTTTTGTGTCAATGAAAAAAACGTGATGGAATGGGTAAAAAAACAGTGGAGAAGAAGATTGTTGTCTTTTTATCGTTTAGAGAAATGGGTAGTATCTGAAGCAAAATAAATTGAAAGAAAAAACAGCTGGATGACCTCATTAGTTAATAAAAAATGTTATTTTATTTTTTGCTGATCAGAAAGTCATTAGGAAATTTTACACTGAAAAAAGAATGAGCCTAGATATACTCATCATTAGAATGGTAAAAAAAGATTTGCTTTGAAATTATCGTGTAAAAGTGCACAAAATCGTTTATAATGAATCCGATCGAATGAGAACGATTCTCAATGAAGGAGGAAGTAAAATGAGAGAAATCGATTTTTCCAAAACATTATTTGAATTAGTTACTGAATATCCAGAAGTCAAACAAATCATGGCAGAGCTAGGATTTAATGCCATCAACCAACCTGGGATGTTGCAAACTGCTGGTCGCTATATGACGATTCCTAAAGGGGCTCAAATGAAAAAAATCCCTTTGGAACAAATTGTTACGGCCTTTGAAACATCAGGATTTATTGTGAAAGGATTGGTAAAATGAAACCTACGAATCAACGACAAGAACGGATTGTTGAAATCCTGTCACTTTTACATAAAGGTGGTTCTTTTGAAGAAGCAAAACGATTGTTCAATGAAGAATTTGAGGGAGTCGATGTTACAGAAATCACTGCTGCGGAAAAAGCATTGATTCAAAGCGGTCTTGATCCGTCAGAAATCCAAAAGTTATGTAATATCCATGCAGCTGTTTTTAAAGGAGCGATCAATGAGATCCATCATTCCAATTATGAACATGCACAACCAGGACACCCGATCCATACCTTAAAGTTAGAAAACCAAGTGTTGCAGTCGTTATTGACGGATGAAATTGACGGGTTATTGGCAAAAATGGCTAAAGGAGATTGGTCACAAAAGGAACGCTTGCAACACGCTTTGACTGATTTATTGCAGATCGACAAGCATTATGCACGAAAAGAAACGTTGATCTTTTCTTATATGGAAAAATACGGAATCTCAGCCCCACCTAAAGTGATGTGGGGTGTAGATGATGATATCCGTGAAATGATCAAAGCGCTGAATGCTTATTTAGCTACAGACAAAGCGGCTTATAATCCGCTATCCGAAAAATGGGAAGCAGTAAAAACAGAAATTGAAGAGATGATTTTTAAGGAAGAGGAGATCATGGTACCCATGACCTTAGATGTGTTTAGCCTTAAAGATTGGGAACAAATCGCTCATGACAGCTTTGATATCGGTTTTGCGTTTATCCCTGAACCACTTCCATGGAAGCCAAGCCAAGAATCGCTCGAAAAAGAAAGCGAACGGGAACCAGCTCGTCAATTAGCCATTAAAAAAGCTAAAGAAACGACCGATGGTATTGCTGCTGGTCTTGGGATCGAAGAGTTTACGTCAGAGGCAGTTCAAGACGAAACAGCACCTATGACTGATTTAGTTGTGCAATTTCCGACAGGAGCGTTACAGTTGGAGCAATTAGTTGCCTTGTTTCAAGTGTTGCCTGTGGATTTGACATTTGTTGATCATGAGGATCGGGTTCGTTTCTTCTCAGAAGGAAAGAAACGGGTCTTTCCAAGAACTACTTCTGTCATTGGTCGTGAAGTCGTCAACTGTCATCCACCAAAAAGCATGCATCTTGTCCAACAAATACTTGACGATTTCCGTACAGGAACAAGGGATTCAGCAGAATTTTGGATTGATATGAGAGGGCGGAAAATTTATATTCGCTACTTTGCTTTAAAAAATGAGACAGGTGATTATCTTGGGTGCTTAGAAGTCACGCAAGATATTACTGAGATCCAAAAGTTAGACGGACAAAAACGATTGTAAGAGCGGGCAAATTTCAAAATAAAGAACAATTTCAGCTCACTTTTGGGCTCGTTTGATTATAGAAGTAGAAGCCGGACATGCTGTTGATACTTTTCTATGGTATTTTCAGCATTCTCCTGCGACTATTTAGTGGGTAAATTGGAGTTTTTATCAGGTAAAAGCCCTTTTTTCATACCCTTTGATCATTTTATTCAAGAAATTGTTTGACTTCTTTCAAAAACATCTCTATACTTAAACTCAATCTTATATCAGTTTGGAGCGATTATTATGAAAATCACACATAGTTCACAACTGAATAATTATTACTTTAGCTATTTTAGATAAGTTTGTATTCATACGATTATGGGTGCAAACATCAGCGTTTGTTTGTATCTATGATGGCTAAGGATGTTTGAGATGACTTGCTCGCCGCATAGATGAAAAATCTATAGTGGCTTTTTTATTTGATTGATTCAGGGGCTCACTGTAGATGGATTTTCTACGGTGGGCTTTTTTTGTTACATAAAGGGGGAACTAAACGCATTCAAACAAGGTATAAGCAAAGTAACGATTGATTTGCAAGAATTTATGTAATCCAATCAAACAGCGAGGAAATCGATGAAGCGAAACACAAAATAAAAAACAAAGGGAGTTATTGTATGATTCTAATCATTAAACCAGGTATCCAAGAAAGTGAGTTAACACAAGTGATTGAACGTATTAAAGAAGAAGGGCTAGATGTACAGATCAACCATGGTAAAGATCGTTTTGTCTTAGGGCTTTTAGGAGATCCAAAGGTAATTCGGGATGTTCCGTTTGAACGCTACGATATCGTAGAACGTGCCGTACCGATTACCAATACGTACAAATTGACGTCACGAGAATTTCATCCTCAAGATACGATCGTTGATGTAGCTGGAGTGAAAATCGGTGATGGGAGTTTTGTGACAATGGCTGGTCCTTGTTCTGTCGAAGGGGAAGAGCAAATCATGGAGACAGCACGAATGGCTAAGGCTGGTGGTGCTAAAATCTTACGTGGTGGTGCCTACAAACCAAGAACGTCACCATACGCTTTCCAAGGATTAGGTGAAGAAGGGTTGAAAATGATGCGTAAAGCTGCGGATCATTATGACTTGAAAGTGATTACCGAAGTGATGGATGAAGCGCATATCGATGTGGTCAGTGAATACGCAGATATCATTCAAATCGGCGCACGAAATATGCAAAATTTCCGTTTATTAGAAGCTGTAGGACGAACAGGAAAACCAATTGGCTTAAAACGTGGCATCTCAGGTACGATCGAAGAGTGGTTAAATGCCGCTGAATACATTGCAGTTCAAAACAATTCAAACATCATCTTCATTGAACGCGGAATCCGCACTTACGAAACAGCTACTAGAAATACATTCGATCTAAGTGCCGTACCACTGATCAAAAAATTAAGTCATTTCCCGATCATCGTTGACCCAAGTCATGGAACGGGTGTCTGGGACTTAGTGACACCAATGGCACGAGCAGGTGTTGCGAGTGGGGCAGATGGAATGATTGTAGAGATCCATCCTGATCCGATTCATGCTTGGTCGGATGGACAGCAGTCATTGAATGAGAAAAACTACCTGAAAATGATGAATGAAGTGGACATCTTAGTAGAAGCGATGAAGAAAATCAACGCTTTATAGAGAGGAGAAACACGGATGTTAGAAGTTGTCTTACCCGAAAAAAGCTATGAGATCATCATCCAGCGAAACGCACTAGATCAAGTCGCAGATTGGCTTTCCGGTTTATGGCAAGAAAAGAAAATTGCGATCATTAGTGATGAAAATGTCTTTCCGCTTTATGGTCAAAAGATACAACAACAATTAGCCGATCGGTATGAGGTTGTGAATTATGTTATTCCGGCTGGCGAAGAAAGTAAATCACTGTCGATGGCTGCTAAATTATATGATTTTCTAGCCACTGAACAATTGACGAGAAGTGATGGCATTATTGCTCTAGGTGGCGGTGTTGTAGGCGATTTAGCTGGTTTTGTGGCATCAACTTACATGAGAGGAATTTCTTTTGTACAGATTCCTACCTCCTTATTGGCACAAGTAGACTCAAGCATAGGTGGCAAAACAGCAGTCAATGCACCAAACGCCAAAAATATGATTGGCACATTTGCACAGCCAGACGGTGTGTTGATTGATCCAGAAACGCTGACGACATTACCAGTAAAAAGGATCCAAGAAGGAATTGCAGAAATCATCAAGTGTGGTGCGATCAAGGATGAAAGTCTTTGGAGAGAGTTAGCTCGTTTTATTGATGTAGCTGATTTAGTAGCACATAGCGAGCTAGTGATTGAAAAAGCTTTACGTGTAAAAAAAGAAGTAGTAGAAGAAGATCAATTTGATCAAGGCAGTCGTTTGTTCCTCAACTTTGGTCACACGATCGGACACGCTATCGAGCAAACAGCAGGATATGGACAGATTAGTCATGGAGAAGCAGTGGCGATCGGCATGGTACAAATCAGTCGGAATGCTGAAAAAAGGAAAGAAACACCTGAAGGAACGACGCAACAACTTATCAAGATGATCCAAAAGTATCAGTTGCCCATTTCTTACGAACCATGGGATGAACAGGCGTTGTTCCAGGCGATCACTCATGATAAAAAAGCCCGGGGAAAACAGTTGAAAATTATTTTATTAGAAAAAATCGGTCAGGCAAAAATCCAATCGATCCCAATTGAAGCAATCAAAAATTATTTAGAAGAAGGTGAGTAAATGCGTTACTTAACAGCAGGAGAATCACATGGGCCTAATTTGACAGCGATTATTGAAGGAGTTCCAGCAGGCTTAACCTTATCGATTGAGGCAATCAATCAAGAATTAGCTAGACGACAAGGTGGTTATGGTCGAGGTGGGCGCATGAAGATTGAAAAAGATCAAGTGACAATCACGTCGGGTATTCATCACGGCAAAACATTAGGCTCACCGATCACAATGACTGTCACGAACAAAGATTGGAAGAACTGGCAAACGGTGATGTCAGTTACTCCAGTTTCTGAAAAAGAAGAAAATCTACGACGAGTGGCTAAACCAAGACCAGGTCATGCCGATTTAGTTGGTGGTATGAAGTATCAACACCATGATCTTAGAAATGTATTAGAGCGTTCTTCCGCAAGAGAAACGACGATGCGAGTAGCAATCGGGGCACTAGCAAAACAGATTTTAGCTGCTTTAGATATAGAGATTGCTAGTCATGTAGCGATCCTTGGAGGAATCAAAGCGAATGTGCCAGAGAATTTGACCGTGACAGAAATCAAAGAAAAGACGACTATCTCCGAAGTGAACATGGTAGATCTAATGATTGAAGAGGAAGTAAAAGCCTTGATCGATGCTACTAAAAAAGCAGGAGACACTTTGGGAGGTGTAGTGGAAGTTCGGGTCGAAAATGTGCCAGCAGGGTTAGGGAGCTATGTACAGTGGGATAAAAAATTAGACGGTAAGTTAGCTCAAGCGATGTTAAGCATCAATGCTTTTAAGGGAGTCGAATTTGGAATTGGGTTTGAAGCTGCTTCGTTACCAGGATCACAGGTGATGGATGAAATCACTTGGGACGAAAGCGGCTATCACCGAGCAAGTAATCATTTAGGTGGCTTTGAAGGTGGAATGACCAACGGAGAACAGATTATTGTTCGGGGCGTGATGAAACCAATTCCTACTTTATATAAACCTCTCATGAGCGTGAACATCGATACTAAAGAACCTTATAAAGCTAGTGTGGAACGTTCCGATAGTACGGCAGTTCCAGCAGCTTCAGTCGTCGCAGAGCATGTGATTGCGACCACTCTTGTTCGCGAGATACTTGAGCATTTTCCAGCAGATAATATGCAAGAATTAAAAAAAGCCGTTGCAAATCACCGCCAAATGACCAAAGAATTCTAATCGGAGGTAGCGATGAAAAAAAAGGTGTTTGTCATAGGATTGGGTCTGATTGGCGCTTCCTTATGCAGAGCGATCAAAGGGTCAGCAATTACCCTTTATGGCTGGGATCATTCAGAAGAAACAAGAGAAATAGCGGAAAAAACACAGTTAGTCGATCAGGTTGTCACAGGGATCGAGGCAGCTAGTCAAATGGATGTGATTATCCTTGCCGTTCCAGTTCAAGTTAGCTTGGAGTATCTCAACTGTTTGGCGACACTTCCCTTGAAAGAAACAGTATTAGTAAGTGATACCGGAAGTACGAAAGCGACGATAATGGCGCTAGCGAAGCAACTCCCATTTGATTTTATTGGTGGGCATCCGATGGCTGGTTCACATAAATCAGGAGTAAAAGCAGGCAATCCGTATTTATTTGAAGAAGCGTATTATATCGTAACGGATGACTGTCAAAGTGAACGTACAGAAGAACTGATCGCTTTACTACGTCCTACTCGAGCAAAGTTTGTTCGCTTAACTGCCAAAGATCACGATGAGATCGTTGGGGTGCTAAGTCATTTGCCACATATTGTCGCTTCAGGATTAGTACAAATCAGTGAGCAGCTGAATCAAAAATATCCACGTGCCTCACAATTAGCCGCTGGCGGATTCCGAGATATTACACGGATTGCTTCATCAGATCCCCAAATGTGGACGGATATTTTAATGACGAACCAAGAAATAATGATTCAGTTGATGGAAGACTGGCAAGGCGCAATGGAAACGTTAAAACAGGAACTGATTGATCAAAATCAATCGGCAATTCAAGAGTTCTTTGTGCAGGCAAAACAAACACGGGATCAGTTGCCCCGGAAAAAACAAGGAGCGATTCCAGCTTTTTATGATTTATATGTCGATATTCCCGATATCGCTGGTGCAGTCGCAAAAGTTACTAACGTACTAAGTCAGGCAAATCTTTCCATTATTAATTTGAGCATCCAAGAAACAAGAGAAGATATTTTTGGTGTGTTAGAGTTGTCTTTTAAAAATCAAGCGGATTTACTTAAAGGACAGAAGCTGATCGAAGCCGAAAAATTTCATTGTTGGATAAGGAGTTGAAGTCATGAAACTATTGACAGCTAAAAATGGGATCAATGGAGAATTAGTGATTCCTGCTGATAAATCGATTTCCCATCGCAGCATCATGTTTGGTGCGATCAGCAAAGGAACTACGATCGTCAACAATTTTTTAAAAGCTGAAGATTGTTTAAGTACGATTGCAGTTTTTAAGCAATTAGGGGTACGTATTACCGAAAAAAATGAACAAATCATGATTGAAGGAAAAGGATTTGAAGGATTAACAGCACCATCTTCTAGGCTAGATGCAGGAAATTCTGGCACAACGATGCGCTTAGTATTAGGAATTTTAGCAGGCTGTCCATTTACTTCTGAGATTGCAGGGGATGCTTCTTTGAATCGCCGTCCGATGGAACGTGTGATGAAGCCATTGCGTGAGATGGGTGCTGATTTACAAGGAACGGCCGAAGCTGAATTTCCTCCACTAAAAGTAACTGGAAATACATTGCACGGGATCGAGTATCACATGCCCATTGCTAGTGCGCAAGTGAAGTCTGCTATCCTTTTTGCAGCTTTACAAGCCGAAGGGACCACTAAAATCATCGAGAAAGAACAGTCAAGGAACCATACCGAAGAGATGATCAAACAATTCGGTGGGAAGATCCAAGTGGAAGGAAAAGAAATTATAGTCACTGGACCACAGCAGTTGATCGGACAAGAAGTCACTGTCCCAGGGGATATTTCTTCGGCTGCGTTTTATCTCGTCGCAGCAAGTATTTTAGCAAACAGTGAAGTCCTCTTAAAACAAGTAGGAATCAATCCGACACGGACAGGGATTCTCGATGTGCTGATGCAAATGGGTGCTAATATTGAAGAAAGACAGTTGGATGAGCAAAATCAAGCAGCAGATTTGATTGTCCGTTCTGCGCAACTCCATGCTTGTGAGATCCAAGGAGAAATCATCCCACGCTTGATTGATGAGTTACCGATCATTGCATTAGCTGCTACTCAAGCAACAGGCACAACCATCATTCGTGATGCTCAGGAATTAAAAGTCAAAGAAACAAATCGGATTGATGCAACTGCGGAAGAATTAACGAAAATGGGTGCGAACATTGAACCGACAGAAGATGGTTTGATTATTCACGGACCAACACCTTTACATGGAGCGACAGTGGATAGCCATGGGGACCATCGAATTGGGATGATGTTACAAATCGCCGCTTTACTAACCGCAGAACCTGTCGAATTACTCAATCCTGAAGCAGTCAATATTTCATATCCTGAATTTTTTACGGATCTAGCCAAATTGGTTCAGGAGGACCCATCATGACGTCACTTGTATTGATCGGTTTTATGGGCGCTGGTAAGACGACGATCAGTAAAAAATTAGCGGCTCGATTGGATCAACCAGTCATCGATATGGATGACTATTTAGTTCAACAATTAGGCTGTTCCATTGAGCAATACTTTGCTACCTTCGGAGAAGCCGCGTTTCGCGACCACGAAACCGCTCTTTTAAAAACAATTTTACAAAAAAAGGCAGTGATCGCTACTGGTGGCGGGGTTGTCTTACAGAAAGAAAATCAGGAACTATTAAAACAGCAACAAGTCATTTATTTAAAAGGAGAAGCCGATATCTTGATCGAACGGATACGACAAGATCAAACAAATATTCGACCGTTAGCGTTAAAGAATAGTGACACAAAACTACGTGAGATCATGTGGGAACGGGAAAAAATATACAAAAGTTTAGCAAAAATCACGATAGATACGTCTAAGAAATCGCCAGACGAAATTATCACAGAAATCATAAAGTGGGTAGAAAATAATGATGAAAATTGGGTATCTAGGTCCTAAAGGTTTCTTTACTTATAGTGCAGCCACACGTTATTTCAAACAAGGTACTTTTCTTTCTTATGATTCCTTGATTGATTTGATCGATGCACAATTAGAAAAAGAGATTACTTATGCAATGGTGCCGATCGAAAATACGATTGAAGGTTCTGTTTTGCCAACACTTGATCATGTGTATGAGACATTACCTTCTATTCAAGGAGAAATCGTTCTGCCTATCCGACAACAATTGATGGTCCATCCGACCCAACGAGCCAACTGGCGAAATATCACAAAGATTTGTAGTCATCCGCAAGCATTAGCCCAATCACAACTTTTTCTACGGGCAAATTTTCCAAAGGTCGAGATTGAACAAGTAGGTTCCACTGCCCAAGGAGCCCAGCAAGTAGCAACCCATCCAGAAGAATGTCTAGGTGCGATCGGCTCCAAAGAAGCTGCAAACGAATTTGGGTTGACCATCGTGCAATCAGATATCCAGTCCATTGCAACTAATGAGACCCGTTTTTGGGTTCTAAGTGCCGCGCCTGTTGATGCAAAATTACAAAAAAACAGTCATAAAGCGACATTCTTTGTGGATTTGCCAGAAAATAAACCAGGGGCGCTTTATCAAGTTCTTTCGGTCTTTGCTAATAATCAAGTGAATTTAACAAAAATCGAATCACGCCCACAAAAAACGCGGTTAGGCGAATACTTTTTTGTTATCGATGTTGCTATCGATGACAAGATCGACAAGGTGAATGAGCTGATTGAAGTGCTAAAAGAGCAAGGCTATCCTACGCATTTGGTTGGTTGTTATCCGGTTTATCACATCGATGAATGACTAAAAGAAACAAGATGGACGGAGACAAAAACCGATCTTTAGTCCAAACAGATGATTTGCACACTTGAATAAATTCCTTTAGGCTTGAATTAAGCGATAAGAAAGGAAGAGAACAAATGGCAAAAAAAGTTGCAGCAATCGTTACAGATTTAGTTGAAGATGTGGAACTAACGTCACCGAAAGAAGCACTAGAAAAAGCTGGACATACAGTGACTTTGATTGGGTTTGAAGGAAATCAAGCAATCAAAGGAAAAAAAGGCGCAGAATTCACAGTCGAACAAAGTATTGCAGATGTTTCTCCTGAAGACTTCGATGCGCTATTGATACCAGGGGGATTTTCACCGGATCAATTACGAGCAGATCAACGATTCGTTGATTTTGTTTCTTACTTTTTAAAAAATGATCAACCGTTATTTGCAATTTGTCACGGTCCACAATTATTTATTCAAACAGGTTTAACTGAAGGACGGACAATGACAGCTTATGATACGGTACGTCCAGATATCGAATATGCCGGTGCCGTCGTGAAGGATGAGCCAGTGGTAATTGATCGAGGCTTGATTACTAGCCGAAATCCTGATGATATTCCAGCATTTAACGAAGCAATCGTTGAAGCACTAGGAAGCTAATTTGAAAAGTTTAGTCCTAAACATTAAAAAAGCAGTCGTATCGGTCGAAAATGGCATCAGCTATTTTCTGAAGGATGCGATTGCTTTTTGTCGTTTTTCGAAAAACTCTTTCTTATTTCTTGATGCTACACACTTTTATCTCAACCTCAGACGATGTGCTATTAGTCCATGTTGGTAAAGATTCCCATATTTTTCTACAAGCACCAAATAACCGTTTTTCGAATACTTAGCGATCTAAGTACTTGAAAAACGGTTAGTTAGTGAAACGAATGGTTCTTGACATGATTAGTTAGAGAGTAAATATAAATGGCTACTTCCTGGTTGTAAGCGAGAATCATTTGTATGTAAATGTTCACCATCAAAAATTTGATAAGAATCATTTTTAGTCTTACAAAGTTCTTTTATTTTTCGGACTGTATTTGTGCCTTCAATTAAGACACCAAAGTCTTGTTCACAGGAGTAGTTATACACTACAGCAGAAGGATGTTTGGTGATGCCCATTTCTCGAGCAATTTTTTGATCAGAGAAAAAAACTTCTTTAACAAACTCGGATTGACGATCTTCTTTGAACATCTCGATATCGCCGCCGACTTCTGCAAAAAGTGATTCAGCAAGTTCTGGAGAATACGGTACTTTATTACAACCTACAGCTTCTTGCATTTTGATCAAAAATTGACGTCCTTTTTTCTTACCTTGGAACTGTGCCGCTTTACAGTCTAACGCAGCAGAATAGGTAGTTGAAAATAAGTGGTTACGCGTAACGAGGTCGTTTTGAGAAATTCCGTTACGTTGCATGACATCCCCAATTGTCTGCAAATTAACTAAAGGCAGAAAACGAAATTGCATCTTTTCTTTGGATGTTTTTCCGTACTCTTCTTCAATAAATTGTAATAACTGTTGTTCTAGTGTAAAACAATGTTTCCCCAAAGGATTAACAAATAAATAAATTTCGATCATATGAATCTCCCCCAAAATAGATTCTATACAACTCGTGAATTCTTTTATTCACAACGTATAACTTAACAGAAAAATGATAAAAAATGAACTCAAGTGCCTTGTGAAAATGATAGAACTTTAATTTTTCGCTGCTAGCATCCGTTGAATTTTATTTTTAGCTGGTCGATAAGGGAAAGAATGTCTTTCCAAAAACGCTAAAAAGGCAGATTTACCAAGAGTAGCATCAGATACTTCTAACTCCAGTTCAAAATCATGTAATTGTTCTCCAAAACTTTCATCAATCGCTAAAAGACCTTCCTCAATGTGAAATTCCGCACGTTTGGTAGTAATGTCTCCAATTTTGCCCAATTCATCCGAAGGAACAGCCAATTCTAACAATTTTTGAAAAACAGCACCCTGACGTGGCAATTGACGTTGCTCAATGAAAGAGAGTGCTTCCTCTTTGCTTAAAGTATCAGTGGTTTCAAGTTTTCCTTCTTTTGCAGGTGTTTTTAGTGTATATTCTGCCCGATCTTCAAGTAATCGGATGCGTAATCCACAATTTTTTTGTGCTAGCTGTCCATCTGGTGTATCAAAATAGATATTCGTTTGAACCGTAAAATCTTCTGGTTTTAGTTGATAATACTGGATCAATTGACTATATTCTTGTTGCGTCAGCATGGACTTGTATTCAATTTCTAACATTTCAGACATAATGATCGCCCCTTTCATTCATTCTGCCTAATTTTTCCTTTTTGGTCAATACAAAAAGCCGAGAGGTACAAAAAAACTTCATTTATATGTTAAAATAGAAAAGAATGTTAACGAAGTAGAGGGATCAGCGATGGAACGAGATTGGGAAGAGTTTTTAGCACCGTATGAACAAACAGTATCAGAATTAAAAGTAAAGTTACGCGGGATCCGTAAGCAATTCAGAGAACAAAATCGACATGTTCCGATTGAGTTTGTTACTGGACGAGTCAAACCAGTCGATAGCATTGTGACAAAATCACAGCTGCGTCATATTCCGATGAGCCGTTTAGAAGAAGAAATGTCTGATATTGCTGGATTACGAATCATGTGTCAGTTTGTAGAAGATATCCACCAAGTAGTAGATATCATTCGTAAAAGAAAAGATATGAAAGTGATTCAAGAAAGAGATTATATTACAAATAAAAAAGCCAGTGGGTATCGTTCGTATCATTTAGTGATTGAGTATCCTGTTCAGTTGATCAGTGGCGAAAAGAAAATTTTAGCTGAAATTCAAATCCGGACGTTAGCTATGAACTTTTGGGCGACAATCGAACACTCATTGAACTATAAATATCAAGGCGTGTTTCCTGAAGAAATGAGTGAAAGACTCCAACGTGCGGCAGAAGCGGCTTATCAATTGGACGAAGAAATGTCCAATATTCGGGAAGAAATCCAAGAAGCTCAACGTCTATTTTCCCATGGAAGAGGAAAACGAGATGACGTTTACTATCGTACCGTATTAAATAGAGAGAAAAAAGAGGAGGTCACGGATGAAAGTAGCGATCGTTCATAACCAAGAAGCGAAAACAATTGAAGTTACCGAACGATTGAAAGCTCTTTTGACACAATCGGCTATTCAAATCGACGGACAACGCCCCGATTTAGTGATTTCTGTAGGTGGTGATGGGACGTTATTGTCCGCTTTTCACAAGTATAGCCATCTATTAAATGAAGTTCGTTTTTTAGGGGTCCATACAGGGCACTTAGGTTTTTATACGGATTGGCGTGACTATGAATTGGAAGAATTAGTCAATAGCTTACAGACCAATCAAGAACAAAGTGTAAGTTATCCTTTGCTCGATATAAAGATCAGTTATTTAGATGATAAGCCGGCAAAACATTTCTTGGCTTTGAATGAATCCACGATTAAACGATCAAATCGGACGATGGTTGCCGATGTATATATCAAAAATGAATTGTTTGAAAGTTTCAGAGGGGACGGATTGGCTGTGTCTACGCCAACAGGTTCAACCGCTTATAATAAAAGTATCGGCGGGGCAGTTATTCATCCGAGTATCAATGCCTTTCAGTTAACTGAAATTGCTTCATTAAATAATCGAGTCTTTCGTACACTCGGTTCGCCTATGGTCATCGCACAAGACGAATGGCTGGAAATCAAATTAGAAAATACAGAGGATTATCTTGTTACAGTCGACCAATTGGATATTAAGGAATCGAATATTCGTTCCATCTATTATCGCATTGCAAAAGAGCGAATTCATTTTGCTTCTTATCGCCATATGCATTTTTGGCATCGTGTAAAAGATTCCTTTATTGGTGAGGGATAACATGGAATTTGTGTGGACGTATGAAAAAAATCATCCGCAGCAGATAAAATATTTTTTAAAAGAAAAAGGAATTTCTAAAGGTTTGTTAGCGAAAATCAAATTTCAAGGTGGCGAGATCAAAGTAAATGGTCAAACTGAAAATGTCTTGTTTTCTCTATCGTACAATGATAAGGTAACGATTGTCATTCCAGCAGAAGGCGAACATGAAACGGTGCTTTTAGATGAAACACCGATCGAGATCGTTTACGAAGATGAACATCTTTTAGTTGTGAATAAACCAGCTGGCGTCTCTTCGATTCCAGCACAATATCATCCAAACTATACGATGGCTAATCGAGTAAAAGCTTATTACAAACGACAAGGTTACGAAAATCAAGTCATTCATGTGGTGACAAGACTAGATCGGGATACTTCTGGGTTGATGTTGTTTGCCAAACATGGCTTTGCTCATGCAAAGTTAGATGTACAGCTTCGAGAAAAACGATTTGTGAAGAAATACCAAGCACTTGTGAGTGGCGAAATAACTAAATTGGCACCCCACGGCTGGATTGACCTTCCAATTGCGAGAGACCAATCTTCTTTACTGAAACGGATGGTTTCGACAGCTGGACGAAGCGCACAAACCGAATATTGGTTAACGAAAAACACCGCAGAGGTTGCTTTGGTAGATATCCAACTGCATACGGGGAGAACCCATCAAATCAGAGTTCATTTTTCAGAAATTGGCTGTGCGCTATTAGGAGATGAAATGTATGGTGGGCGTATGGATCTTGGAATAGCAAGACAAGCTTTACATTGTTACGACCTGCGTTTTGATCATCCTTTTACACAGGAACGATTGGAATTTAAACAGCCTTTGGCTAAAGATATGGCGACTGTTCTCCAGCATTTTGAAAGTTAGGGTGAGGTGAGATAGAGTTGGATGAAAATCAAGAACTAGAGGAACGATTTGCCCAGTTACTACAGGATTTAAGAGAAAATAACCTACAGGAATTTAGAAATAGTTTCCTGGAAATGCATATTTACGAGCAGGGGCAATTCTATCAATCTCTGAACGAAGAGGATCGTCAACTGATCTATTCCTACTTATCTCCTAAAGAATTGGCAGATATGTTTGATGTGATTGAAGAAGACAATGAATATATGAAAGAGTATTTAGCTGAAATGCGTCCGAGTTATGCTGCAGAAATGCTTTCAGAGATGTATACCGATAATGCGGTAGATTTGCTAAATACCTTAGATAAAAAACAAGTCGCTAAATATTTAAGTTTAATGACTACTGACGATGCTAGTGAAATCAAAGAGTTATTACACTATGAAGATGAAACAGCTGGCGCAATCATGACGACAGAATTTGTTTCGATCGTGGCGAATCAAACGGTTCGTTCTGCGATGTATGTCTTAAAAAACGAAGCAGATGTAGCTGAAACCATTTACTATATCTATGTCGTCAATCAAGAAGAGCAATTGGTTGGAGTTATTTCATTACGGGATTTGATCGTTAATGATGATGATGCAATGATCTCTGACTTGATGAGCGAACGTGTGTTATCCGTCCATGTGGGGGATGACCAAGAAGATGTCGCGCAAACCTTTCGTGATTATGACTTTCTAGCATTACCCGTAACAGATTACGATGACCATCTACTGGGGATCGTAACAGTTGATGATATTATTGATGTTATTGATGATGAGGCTGCAAGTGATTATTCTGGTTTGGCAGGGGTCAATGTTGAGGAAATCAATGAAAATCCCGTGAAGTCAGCTGCTAGACGTCTTCCTTGGTTGATCACCTTATTATTTTTAGGGATGTCTACGGCTTCGTTGATCAGCCATTACGAAGAACTGGTGAGTGAAGCAAGTATTTTAGCCGTCTTCATTTCGTTGATCACCGGAACTGCGGGGAATGCTGGCACCCAATCATTGGCGGTTGCAGTTCGCCGTTTGGCTGTTTCTGACGACAAAGATGCTGGTTTTGTCCGTTTGATTCTAGCTGAAGTACTCACAGGACTTGTGACAGGGGCAATCACTGGCTTGACGATCTTTTTGATTGTAGGAATTTGGAAGCATAACTTTATTTTAGGCTTTGTGATTGGGATTGCCATGTTATTTGCGATTACTGTAGCCAACTTGGCAGGAAGCTTGATTCCGATGTTGATGGATCGCTTAGGATTTGATCCTGCCGTGGCTAGTGGTCCTTTTATTACCACCTTGAGTGATTTGACTAGTGTCTTGATCTATTTCAACATCGCTTCATTGTTTATGGGGTATTTTATGTAGCCATTCCTTTTGAGATGGTGCAACAAGTCTGTGATAAAAATAAAAAACGTAAGGAGCAAAGTAATCAACTTGCTTCTTACGTTTTTATTATTACTAAAAAAATTTAGTCGAATGAAACGATTTTTGTTCCATGAACTTCATTCACGCCTAGTTCTTTGGCAACATGTTCTGCATTTTTGTAATCGATCTTGCCACCAGGTAAGATGATCAGACGTCCGTCAGCATAAGCAATCAATTTTTTTAAATGGTCAAAATTGGCTTCAATTGGTGCGTTCGCATCTCCACCATGAGTTAAAATACGGTCTACACCGTGTTCAACCAGCCAATCAATCGCTTCAAATTGCCGTTCCTGCGGGATACAATCAAAAGCCATGTGGAACGTGATTTGTAGACCTTCTGAGGTTTCGATCAATAATTCCATTGCCTCTTCATCAATCCAATTTGAAGGAGTCAAACAGCCTATAACTACGCCATCTGTACCTAATTTCTTCGCTTCGATTAAATCAGTATGCATGATCTTTAATTCAATATCATTATAGACAAAATCGCCACCTCGTGGTCGGATAATTGTCATTACAGGTACTTCTTTTTCATTGGCATAGCTTAAAACTTCTTCGATTACTCCGGTGCTAGGTGTGGTTCCGCCAGCAGCTAAGTTATCGCATAATTCGATCCGGTTCGCTCCCTTAGCAATTGCTAGAGGAATGGAAGTATAATTTTCTGCACAAAATTCTTTGATCATTTGCCTGCTCCTTTATCATTCGCCTTCTTCTTCTAAAATTGTACCATATTTTTTGTAGTTGCTAAAGTTTTCTTCTAACGGTAAGATGAAAAGGGAATAAAGCAATATTCAACGATTAAAACAAGAAATGAGCAAAAAAAATGTTAAAAAAAATTGATCAAGGTCGCCAATTTTTAAAGGGAAATCAACAGTTGTTCCGATGCCCACTTTGCCATGCTGGAGTAGCAGTCACTGAGAACGGTTTGGTTTGTCATCAGAACCATCGCTTCGACTTATCCAAAAAAGGCACGCTTTACTTTTTATCTCATGGGGTAAAAACGGAATATGATCAGAGTATGTTTGATCCCAGACGTAGAATGATCCAAGCCGGGATGTATCAGCCAGTGATCGACTTGTTAGCACAACAAGTATCGCAGGGATCAGAGGTCTTAGATGTTGGCTGTGGCGAAGGAAGCTTTTTAAATGAATTAGCACGACTGCAACCATTGAAAAAGGCCGTAGGTTTTGATCTTTCTAAAGAAGGTGTTTATGCGGCTACTGCTCAGCCGGTCGAGGCGTTTTGGTGTGTAGCAGATTTAACCAATCTTCCTTTTGAAGACCAAACATTTACTACGATTTTGAATATTTTTTCGCCTTCTCATTATAAAGAATTTCAACGTGTGCTAACCGATGAGGGGGAAGTCTTGAAAATCGTTCCGCAACAAGATTATTTAAAAGAATTACGCCAAGCGTTTTATCCAGATCAGCCTGAGAAACAACAGTATTCAAATGAACGGGTGGTGGCTAAGTTTGCGGAGTCCTTAGAATTGACTGAACGTCAACGTGTTACCTACGAATTTGATATCCCAGAAAAAAATCGGCAAGATTTGTTAGCAATGTCTCCGCTCGAATGGCAAGTCAGTCAAGACGTCAAAGAGCGTGTGTACCAGAATCCTTTGAAAAAGATTACAATTGACGTAGAATTATTAAAAGGAAATAAGAGAAAACGATTGCAATGAAATTATTCATTTCTAAAGGTTGCAAAAAGAGTTTGTTCATGATATAGTAACGACAAGTTGTTTTTTCATTGGTTTTTATCAGGTTCCTGTTCTGATAAAAGTTAGTGAGAAGAGCTTCACTAACGTAACGACTCGCAGTGACTGACACCGAGTTGATACGTTTTTTTTTATGCCAAAATCACTACTAGTTAGTTAACATATAGATGAGAGGATGGATCTTAATGAACCATATCGTTTTATTTGAACCATTGATTCCAGCAAATACTGGAAACATTGCCCGAACTTGTGCAGCAACCAACACGCCCTTGCACTTGATTGAACCGTTAGGATTTTCAACAGATGATAAACATCTAAAACGTGCAGGATTGGATTATTGGAACGATGTCAATATTACCTATCATCAAAATTTAGATGCTTTTATGGCTTATTTAGGGGAACGTAAACTTCATTTGGTATCGAAATTTGCCCATAAAGTATATAGTGACGAAAATTTCGCTGATGGAGAAGACCATTTCTTTTTATTCGGCAAGGAAACAACAGGGTTACCTGAAGAATTTATGCGTGAAAATGAAGAAAAATGTTTAAGAATCCCAATGAATGACGAACATGTCCGTTCATTGAATCTCTCAAATACGGCTGCAATGATCGTCTATGAAGCATTGCGCCAACAAGGATTTCCTAATTTAGAGTTAACGCACCATTATGAAAATGATAAACTAGACTAGAGGTCATTTTTCAAGTGCTCTGATTTAAGCATTAAGGAGAAACAAAGAAAAACAGCTTTTCATGTTTTACTTGGTTTGGACTTAATGCACAGAATCAACTTGGAAAATACCGTTTATCAAGAGGTCATTTATCAAGTATTCTGATTCAATACGAATAATCACAAGGACTTTTTATTGAAGGAGTTCTTTGTTTTTAAGGAACAAATTTTATAAAATAGTAGCATCATCTTTGTCTAAATGAGCCTATAAGGAGTCCGATATAAATGGAATTATATTTTACCCGACATGGAAAAACACAATGGAATCTCGAACGCCGTTTTCAAGGAAGCCAAGGCGACTCACCACTTTTACCTGAAAGCTATGAGGAAATCAAAGCATTTGGTAAAAAAGTGAAGTATGTACCATTTAAAGCAATCTATTCAAGTACCGCTAAGCGTGCCCGTGACACAGCCGAAGGGATCAACCAAGAATTAGCGCATCCAGTCGAAATTATTTATACTGATAAATTAAGAGAATTGGGTTTAGGAGAATTAGAAGGTCAATCAATTGATGAAATGTACGAACGATATCCGGAAAACCTTCCCAATCTACGTAACCACTTAGATCGTTATGATCCGACACCTTTTAAAGGAGAAGCGATCGAATGTGCCATTACTCGTATTGAAACAGTTGTGGCTGATGCCGTTGCTTTACATGATGGACCGATCTTGTTTGTTGGACATGGGGCATCATTAACTGCGGCGATCCAATGGTTGACAGGAAAAAAACTGAGTCAACTAAGAGAAATGGGTGGCTTATATAATAGTAGTTTGACGATTTTAGAAACAGGAGAACCCAACAATTTGTTGCCTTATGAATTAAAAGTTTGGAACGAAATTGACTTTTTAGGAAAAGAGACAAAACCAGAACCATTACTCTAATTGGAAAGGAGGCGGCAAGATGCAGCCAGAAGAAATGCCTTATTTTGTTGGTACAGTTGCCGCAATCTTTTTTCAAAATCCAAGTAATTTTTATAAAGTACTGTTGGTTCGGCTCACTGAAACAACAGCTGACTATCGTGAAAAAGAAATTGTGGTCACTGGAAGCTTTGGTGAGATCCAAGAAAATGAGCTTTATCGTTTTTACGGCGAATTAGTCGATCATCCTAAATATGGGCGACAGTTAAAGGTTGAACGCTATGAGCAGGAGAAACCAACAACAGTCAACGGGATCGTGGGTTATCTATCCAGTGAAAAATTTCCTGGGATTGGCAAGAAAACAGCTGAGAAGATCGTGGAGCAACTAGGTGAAGAAGCGATTGAAAAAATCATCGAAGAGCCGTCCGTATTAGAACAAATCGCAGGCTTGAATCAGGCCAAAAGAGATATGATCGTTGAGACGATTCGTTTGAACCATGGGATGGATCAAGTGATCATGGGCTTGAATCGTTATGGCTTTGGTAGTCAGTTAGCTTTTAGTATCTATCAAGCATATAAAAATGAAGCTTTAGATATCATCCAGGAAAATCCCTATCAGTTAGTCGAAGATGTGGAAGGGATCGGCTTTAAAAGAGCAGATAATCTTGCAGAACAATTAGGGATCGCGGCTGATTCACCAAGACGGATTCGAGCTGCAGTTTTACATCAGATTTTTCAACATGCTGTTCAAACTGGCGATACATATGTACCAGCTGAAACGCTTCTTCATCAAACAATCAAAATTCTGGAAACCAGTCGACCAATTGAGATCCAACCTGATCAAGTAGCGACGGTCATTATTCAACTTGTGGAAGAAGGTAAGATCCAACAAGAAGAAACCAATCTCTATGAAAATAGTCTGTATTTCTCAGAATGGGGGATCGGTAACTCGATTCAACGGTTACTTAGTCGGAAAAAAGAAATCAACTATGACGAAAAAGAAGTGCAGAAAAACATTCGGCGAATTGAAAAAATATTTGGTATCCAATATGGAGAATCGCAAGAAAAAGCAATTTCGGAAGCAATCCGATCACCTTTATTTATTTTAACTGGGGGTCCCGGCACAGGGAAAACAACAGTTATCAATGGGATCGTCAACTTGTTTGCAGAATTAAATGGCTTAGAATTAGATCCAAACAAATATACCCAAGAAATTTTTCCGATTCTACTGGCTGCACCAACTGGTCGAGCAGCCAAACGAATGAATGAGACGACAGGATTACCTGCCAGCACGATCCATCGACTACTAGGTTTGAATGGTCGAGAAAAATCTCCTTCAGTAAGTACGAAAGAATTAGAAGGTGGGTTGTTGATCATCGATGAAATGTCGATGGTCGATACATGGCTAGCTAATACGCTATTTAAAGCCATCCCTACCAACATGCAAGTGATTTTAGTAGGAGATAAAGATCAATTACCTTCTGTCGGACCGGGACAAGTCTTGCATGATTTATTAGGAATTGACCAAATCCCGAAAGTGGAATTGAATCAAATTTATCGGCAGGGAGACGGATCGAGTATTATCCCCCTTGCTCATGAAATCAAAGAAGGTCATTTACCAAGTGATTTTTTGCAAAACCAAAAAGATCGTTCTTTCTTTCGAAGCGATGCCTATAGTATCGAACCTTTAATCGCAAAGATTGTTGAAAAAGCCAAAAATAAAGGCTTCACTGCACAAGATATCCAAGTCTTGGCGCCAATGTACCGTGGACCAGCTGGAATCGATGCGTTAAACAAAATGATGCAGTCGATTTTTAACCCTGGAGGTGCAGGGCGGAAAGAAGTCCACTGGAATGAGACTGTTTATCGAATCGGTGATAAAGTATTACAATTAGTGAACACACCTGAACTCAATGTGTTTAATGGTGATATGGGTGAGATCACGGGAATCGTGTTAGCGAAAGATTCAGAAGATAAAGTGGATGAATTAGTGATTCAATTTGATGCGAATGAAGTGACTTACAAACGCAATGAATGGAATAAAATCACCCTTTCTTATTGTTGCTCGATCCATAAATCTCAAGGAAGCGAATTTAAGATGGTCATTTTTCCGATGGTTCATCAGTACCAACGGATGTTGCAACGGAATCTTCTCTACACGGCTGTCACAAGAAGTAAAGAACTATTGATTCTACTTGGAGAAGAACAAGCGTACGTTACCTGCGTTGCGAATGAATCGGCTAGTCGAATGACGACATTGAAGAAGCGGATCGAAGAAAATGACAGTATGAGTCTTGTTACACGGACGAAGCTTGTCGCTTATGAAGATTCCCTTGTAGGTAATGATCCTTTTGAAGAAGGAAATTATACTAAGGCGGGAGAAACTGCTCATTCCATAAAAACAGAGACAACTCAACAAGCCGCTCAAGAAAATGCCGTAGATTCAACGGAGGGAAATGTTGGCGATGATCTCTTTACTTTATCAGTAGAACAAGACACAACCGAAACGGCTGTCGAATCAAAAGTGATGGAAGAAGCACCAACAGAGCAACTACCAAAAACATATATTTTAACAACCGAAGCGATTGAAAAACAGTGGATTGATCCAATGATTGGGATGGAGCAAGAGGCTGTGAAAGAAGTGTTTAGCTCCGAATAAGAGAGGATTTTTTTAAATAGCTCCTCATATTTTAGAAAATCATCGCTTATTGTTGAGGAGTTGCTTCTTGAACGCCGTTTAGCAAGAGGTCGTGAAAACATCGGGTAGCTCTGATGACAATAAGAAAGAATTTTTTGAAACAGCTTCTCATGTTTTGAAAAATTCAGGCTTATTTCAAGGAGCTGATGTTTGAACACCGTTTATCCGTTTTTAGAGATAGGTAGAAGAGCCTGAGGCAAGTTTTGGCTCAGGCTCACTTGAATCGCTCCTAATGAGAATGTTACTTATTTTTTAAGAGCCAAGAGATAGATAAAGACCGCAAAAGTTAGCCCAACAAGTCTGACTTTTGCGGTCTCTTCAATATCTCCAGCTCTTTTTATGGTGTTATCTTACCCATGGAAGAAAATGTATATAAAATTGGCAAAATCAATGTGACACGTTACACCAAAACAGTTGCTTTTTGGTAGCTAATTGCAAATCAAAAGGTTGTTTTTGGCTATCTTCACCATCTTCTTGACCATACTGAGGAACAGTTGATAGTATGCGCAATCTGCTAGTAGTAAAATGATGGAAATTTTTTGATTTCATTTGCTTTTTCTGTAGTAATAAGAAGATGATTCCCAAGATTTTGAATAAATTCACTCGTTCAACAACAACTAGATCGATCGTTGGTTTGGCAATTTCTGCTGTCGGCGCAATCGCTACACCGCCACCAAAATAAGGATGGTTCGTTGCAGTACATAAAAAGGCTTTGTCAAAACTGATTTGTTTTCCGCCAATGTCCACTAAGATTGGAAACCCTTTTTGCCCAAAAAAGACACGTAGGATAGAAAATAGGTAAGCAAAAGAACCTAAATTATATTTATTTAATTTTGTTTTTGAAGTAGAGTGGTTTGTAGCATGGACGATTGCCGCATCTAAGCCAATGCCAAAATTGTTTACTACTACACCTTGTTTGTCACTCACTTTTTCCTCGTAAGTTAAGAGGTTGATTTCTTGAGGTTTGTTCGTCTTTAGGATATTTTCTAATGCTTTCTCGGCATTTCTAGGTAACCCAATCCCTCGAGCGAAATCATTGCCAGAGCCTGCGGGAATATAGGCTACTGGAAATGCCACATCTAGTTGATAAAAGGTATTTAACACTTGATGCAGTGTGCCATCACCACCGATGATCACGAGTAGGGGAAATTCAGACTCGCTTTCTTGTGGTTCGTCTGTCCATTCAACTAATGTTTCTTTCGCTAACTCTTCGGCAATTTTAGCATCATGCCCTGGATACTCACTGTATTGGATCGAATAGTGAAGCTTTTTTTCGGCAAATAACGGAATCATTTTTTCTGCTACTTTTTTACCAGCACCACTTCCAGCAGCTGGATTGATCAATAAGTAATAATGGAAATTCATTTTTACCTCCTGCATCTGATTCAGAAGATGAGTAAATCTCACTCATTCCACTCATTCATTAAAATAGAAAAAATGATCAAACTATTTTTTGCTTAGTCATTTAGTGAACAAGTAACTGAAACTTCTATCGTTAATTTTACATGGTTTGTGTCTTAGCGAAACTAAGAAAACAAACATTATTTTTTATTCTTGGCTATTATAGCAGAGAAGAGGAATTTTGAAAAAGCACCGTGCATAAATAAGAGGTAAAGTTCACCCTGATTTGAATAAATAGCATAGAAGCAAAAGACTTATATTTAGAGAACGTTTTTTGTAGGAGCAGTTTCAAATCGCGGGGATATCTGCTATAATGAATCCTTGCTTATGACAGCTGCGGTTCATCAACCATCCCGCATTAAAAAAACTAGGAGAAATGAGGAATATTTTATGCAAAAAACGGTAGAACGCCAACGATTGATGGTCGTTGTAGTAAATGGAATCATTATGGCTTTGTATTTGGCACTTACGATTTTAGTGGCACCAGTCTCTTCTGGACCTATTCAATTTCGTATTTCTGAAAGCTTGAATCACTTAGTAGTCTTCAACCGGAAATTACTTTGGGGCGTGTTAGGTGGCGTCATTGTCTATAACGCATTTTTTGGTTTTGGTATATTAGATGTGGTCTATGGTGGGGGACAAACCTTGATTTCATTGGGGTTGACTGCTTTGCTACAAAATAAAGTAAAGAATGTCAAAATAAGATTAGCATTAAATACGCTTTTCTTTACAATTAGTATGGGATTGATTGCGTACATGTTGGTACCAACTGGTGGACAAGCATTTTGGACAACTTACGGTACGCTAGCTTTGAGTGAGTTCATCATTATGGCTATTTCTGCACCATTGATGTATTACTTGGATCGTTCCCTAGACTTTGAAAAAAGAGTATAGCGATCAATAGGTAGATAGAGGAAAACCTGTTAATCAGTTAAAATATATTTATAAAAAGGGATAACAGTAGTTAAAAGAAATTCATCTTTAGCTACTGTTTTTATTTCTGAAAAATTAGCGGATTGAACCAACCGTTATTGATTCTATCCGCTAATCTTAGTATGTTTTTTTCTATCGTAAAGTCGTAAAGTCGTAAAGTTGACTGATCCTTTACACATTTATTCAGGGTTTTGTAAATTTTCGATTTCGATCACTTTGTAATTTTTCTTTTCAAGATGGTTCACGATCGTGTCGCAAACTTTTTGATCTGTATGTGCAGGTAACGTGATCAGTGTACGACGGATGTATTCTTCTTTTTCAATATCTAACGTGATGCAACTGGCGATACTACTATGTTTTGCGATGATTTTAGCGATCGTAGCTAAATCTCCTTGTTTTCCAGTAGAAGCAATCGTTAAAACATAGCTGCCTTGTTCTACGCTCCAAGATTGTGAAAGCATGTTTAGCAATGTACTGTGGGTCAAAATACCGTAGAAATGATTGTCATTGTCAAGAACAGCGATATAAGGCAACTCTTTGATCGTAAAAAATATTTTAAAGAATGAAGTATCTAAATAAATGAATTTTGTTGCATTTTTCAAGAGGTGGGTGACGGGTAAAGTCATATCTCCACCATTCGCTTTGTGACGATAAATGTGCATTTTGTAAATATTTCCACGGAAAATATTTCCTGAAGCATCTAAAATTGGCACACAACGATAACCAGAGGATTCTAGAATCGCTAAGGCTTCTTCCAAGGTACTAGTTTCTGTGACAGTTGTTAAATCTTTTTTCTTATATACGAGTGTTTTTAGTAGCATAAAGTTACCTCCATGTATCTCATTTTTACTTAATTTCAAATTAATCATATCATAATTAATTATAAAACAATAGGTTATTCAATCTCGAATTGACAGAAAATCTTTTCCATGATACTGTAAATGAGTATAATTTTGATTTTCAGTGAGGAGGTAGGAGCGGATGGCAAAGAAGAAAGCAGCATTAGCTTGTTCCGTTTGTGGTTCTAGAAACTATACCAAATCGGTTAGTGAAGGAAAAAGTGGCGAACGTTTGGAAATCAATAAATTTTGTAAATATTGTAATCAATACACATTACATAAAGAAACAAAATAGAGGACAGGAGGGCCCGCAATGAAATTCATTAAAAGTGTAAAAGATGAAATGAAACAAGTGACTTGGCCTAGTGGCAAACAATTACGCAAAGACACACTAGTTGTCATTGAAACATCAATTATCTTTGGTGTGATGTTTTTCGTAATGGACACAGCGATCCAAAGCTTATTTGCTTACTTACTAAAATAAGTCGCTAGTAAAAGCAAGGATATCGTGCTATAATCAACGTGAAGAAAAACTTCGGGAAACTGGGGTTTTTTTATTTTACAACGAAATGAGGAGCCTTTAATGGAATCTTTTGAAAAAAATTGGTATGTACTACATACATACTCTGGTTATGAAAACAAAGTAAAAGCAAATATCGAATCACGTGCGCAAAGTATGAAAATGGCTGACTTTATTTTTCGTGTAGTTGTTCCTGAAGAAACTGAGAAAGAAGTAAAGAACGGAAAAGAAAAAGAAATCGTTCATAAAACATTTCCTGGTTATGTCTTAGTAGAAATGATTATGACAGATGCTTCTTGGTATGTTGTACGTAATACACCTGGTGTAACAGGATTTGTAGGGTCACATGGTGCAGGTAGTAAGCCAGCTCCATTATTGCCAGAAGAAGTAAGTCACATCTTACGTTCAATCGGTATGAGTCTTCGTCAAACAGATCTAGAGATCGAAGTTGGCGAAGTAATCAAGATCATCGAAGGTGCTTTTGCAGGCTTAGAAGGTCAAGTAACTGAAGTAGATGAAGAAAAAGAAAAACTAAAAGTTAATATTGATATGTTTGGTCGTGAAACAAGTACTGAACTTGATTTTGAACAAGTAGATAAAATCGACTAAGTATTCAACTATCTGAGGATGGATTTTTAAATAGAAATCCATGCGACGATCAGATAGCATCACGACTAAAAGATTGAAACCGAGATTTGCAAAAATTGTTTAACCTATTTTTGCAATATTTCGGTTTATTTTTTCAAGTCGTTCACGAATAACCACTAATATAGGTTGGGAATTTGAGCCGATTTGTCAGTGGAAAATTGAGAATGCTAGTCAGAGAATCAATCAAATTAGAAAGGAGAAACAATGAAAAATTGGAGAAAGTCTGGAATCGTCGGCTTTTTATTGATGGTCAGTGTTCTTTTTATAAGTGGCTGTCAGACAAAAGAAACAAGTCAGTCGTCTGAAGCTGCTAAAACAGTTGAAACAACGCAAGCAACGAAAGAAAAGGAAACGCAATCGACTACCCCTACTTTGTTTTTCCATGGATATAGTGGGACAGTTAATTCATTCAAAGGAATGATCCAGCGCCTGGAATCATCAGAGAGTGGGAAAAAAGAATTAACATTGACGGTTGATGTCGATGGCAATGTACAGGCAGAAGGAGAACTTTCAAAAGAAGCAGATAATCCAATGATCCAAGTTCTATTTGTAGATAATAAAAATAATGAATGGAACCAAACAGAATGGATCAAAGACTGCTTAAGTTATTTGCAACAGACGTATGGAATCAATCAAGTGAATCTGGTAGGACATTCGATGGGGGGCGTCAGTGGTCTTCGGTATTTAGCTACTTATGGACAAGATCAAACGTTGCCTAAAGTGGATAAATTCGTGGCAATTGCCGCACCATTCAATGACTTTGAAGAAAATAATGGGCAAAGTATCAGCGATGAATTAGCTAATGGTCCAGCGATAGCTTCTAGTCGTTATCAAGACTACCAACGACTTATTGGCAATGTGCCAACCACTACACAAATCCTGCTGATTGCAGGACAAGTGAGTGAGACGGATTTAAGTGATGGGACGGTGCCATTAAGCAGCGCTTTAGCAGCGTATGCGTTATTGAAGCAACATGGAAATCAAGTGGAAGAAAAAGTGATCACAGGGGAGAACGTAACGCATAGTATGCTTCATGAGAATAAAGAAGTTGATGCCCTCACGCGCCAGTTTCTTTGGAACATGAAGTAGAGGGCATTAAAAAGTGTTTCATTCTGAGGAGAGATTAAGAAAAAGAAGGACGAAAATCGAAGATGAACGATTCAGAGCATCAATCAGTGTGAGATACGACGTAAAGGTGCAGCTAAGATGAAAATAGAGACTGGGACAAAAATTGTCTCAGTCTCTTCTACATATCTCTAAAAACGAATAAACACTTTTGTCTCAACCTCTAAAATATAGTTGTATTCATGGGGAGTAAAAGATCATAAAACCAAGTAATGGTTATCGATTCAATATATCTTCAGTCAAACGCTTTGCTGTTGGTGTAACCGCCAAACCACCTTCAGCCGTTTCTTTAAAGATGGCTGGCATCTGACGACCTACTTGATACATCGCTGCGACGACTTCATCTGGTGGGATGACACTTTCGATTCCTGCTAAGGCCATATCTGCCGAGATGAATGCCTGAGAAGAGCCGAGGGCGTTTCTTTTAACACAAGGGACTTCAACGAGGCCTGCGACAGGATCACAAATCAGACCCATCATGTTTTTCAGCGTAATTGCGATAGCTTGGGCTGCTTGATGGGGCGTGCCATTTTTTGCACAGACTAGGGCGGCAGCGGCCATTGCACTTGCTGAACCAACTTCTGCCTGGCATCCGCCTTCTGCACCACTGATGGAGGCGTTATTGGCAATGACTAATCCAAAGGCACCAGCGGTAAAAAGAAACTCAATCTGTTGTTCGTGGGTCAAAGACAATCGGTCACGGACAGCCATGAGGACACCAGGTACAACACCAGCGCTTCCTGCTGTAGGGGTGGCACAAATCAACCCCATTTTTGCATTTACTTCGTTGACAGCGATAGCGTTGCGGACTGCTGACAAAATGGTTTCACCACTTAAAAAGTCGGCTTCTTTTAAGTAACGAGCTAGTTTTTGGGCATCACCGCCAGTGATTCCAGTCACAGACGTTACACCTTCGTTTCCTTCAGCGATGGATTGTTCCATGACACTGAGGTTTTTTTCCATGATTGCAATGATTTGTTCTCGTGGACGACCACTCATATCCATTTCAACAGCAATCATTAATTCTGCGACACTAGGATAATTTTCTGCTTGGCGAACCAACTCTTCAATAGAGAAAAACATCTTTCTTCCTCCTTTAATCAAAATAATTAACGCTGTCGATCTTCGGTAATTGCGTTAGTTTACTTATAGTGTCATCTACTTGTGGATCATCTACTTCGATAATCATAATGGCATTTTCACCCTTTGATTCTCGTGTAACAGTCATTGTACCGATATTTGTATTTGTTTCTGAAAGGATATTCGTTACTTTAGCAATCATCCCAGGTACATCTTGATGAACGATGATAAAGGTCGGTGTTCCCATGCTTAATGAGATTTTGAAGCCGTTTAATTCCGAGATTTGGATATTTCCGCCACCAATCGAGATACCAGTGACTGAAAGTTTCCGTTTTCCTTTTTTCAACAATAGTTTAACGGAGTTAGGATGCTCTGCTTTTTCACCCTTAGGCACAAAGAGAACTTCCATTCCTGCTTCATAAGCTAACTGCAGTGAATCTGCCAGACGCTCATCATCTGGTTCCATGCCTAACAAACCACCAACTAAGGCGATGTCTGTTCCGTGTCCCCGATAGGTTTTTGCAAATGATTCATAAAGATAGATATCCACAGAATCTGGTTGTTCCCCAAAAATACTACGGACGATTTTGCCGATTCGAGCAGCTCCAGCAGTGTGAGAGCTGCTTGGACCGATCATGACTGGACCAATAATGTCAAAAACACTACGATATCTTAATTCTTTCATTTTTCCACCTCTTTAAAATAGATAAACACCCCAGCAAAAGTAAGTGAACTGTGTATAGCTCGCTTACTCGTTTCCTCATCATTTTTGAAACATAAACTACATTAGTTAAATTAAATAAATATTTCACAAGCGTGCATTAATCTAGGAAACGCATCAATGATAGCTATGAAAATATATCGAACAATATTTTTATATTTTTAAATAGAAGAAAGCAGAAATTTCTAAATTACTAATGAGTGAGCGGTAGTGATACCTTATGTATTTTCGCTTGTTTTCTTTTCAGCGTAAGTGTATCACAAAAGAAGGAAGATGAGGTGGACTTCCTGTTGATTTTTAGTTTTTTTTTAGAGGTTCAAGCAATAAATTAAACATTTATCAGAAAAAAATCTTGAAAAATAGAATATATTTGCTATACTGTATCAGTGTGCATTGTCATATGCATTATTTTGACTGATAATCGAAGGATTATGAGTGAAAACGTGGGAGGAGAAATATGCATCTCCAATTAACCACATCACGGACTTAAGGAGGTATGTCTCGTGGCAAAGAAAGTAGAAAAAATCGTTAAATTGCAAATTCCTGCAGGTAAAGCAACTCCAGCTCCACCAGTAGGTCCTGCACTAGGTCAAGCGGGTATCAATATCATGGGATTCACTAAAGAATTCAACGCTCGTACAGCTGATCAAGCAGGTCTAATCATTCCGGTTGTTATTTCTGTATACGAAGACCGTTCATTCACATTCGTTACAAAAACACCACCAGCTGCAGTATTATTGAAAAAAGCTGCAAAAATCGATAAAGGTTCAGGCGAACCAAACAAAACTAAAGTTGCTAAAGTTTCTAGCGATCAAGTAAAAGAAATCGCTGAATTAAAAATGGAAGACCTAAACGCAGCTGACATCGAAGCAGCTATGCGCATGGTTGAAGGAACTGCACGAAGCATGGGGATCACTGTAGAATAATCGCTACACCCTAAGAAAGTAGCTTCTCAGTTGGCTCTGTATTGAAAGATATAGAACACGTGGGAGGTACAACCGTTATAACCACAATCAAGGAGGAACCAAAATGGCTAAAAAGAGCAAAAAAATGCAAGACGCATTAAAAAAAGTTGATTCAAGTAAAGTTTATCCTGTTGCCGAGGCTGTAGCTTTAGCAAAAGAAACAAACATTGCAAAATTTGACGCGACTGTTGAAGTTGCATACCGTTTGAACGTAGACCCTAAAAAAGCAGACCAACAAATTCGTGGTGCTGTAGTATTACCAAACGGAACTGGTAAAACACAAACTGTTTTAGTTTTTGCTAAAGGAGACAAAGCAAAAGAAGCTGAAGCAGCTGGTGCAGATTTCGTTGGTGACGACGACATGGTTCAAAAAATCCAAAACGGATGGTTTGACTTTGACGTAGTTGTTGCTACACCTGATATGATGGCAACTGTTGGTCGTCTAGGACGTGTTTTAGGACCTAAAGGCTTAATGCCAAACCCTAAAACAGGTACTGTAACAATGGACGTAACAAAAGCTGTTAACGAAGTAAAAGCTGGTAAAGTTACTTACCGCGTAGACAAAGCTGGAAACATCCATGTACCAATCGGTAAAGTATCATTCGACAATGAAAAATTAGTTGAAAACTTTGCAACAATCCATGATGTATTAGTGAAAGCTAAACCATCAGCAGCTAAAGGTCAATACATGAAAAATATCACAGTTACAACAACATTTGGACCTGGTATCCATGTAGACCAAGCTTCTTTCTAATTCTTGAATTAGAACGTTGATTGATCCAACTGAAAAATAATTCTTGACTCAACTAGTTTAGCATGCTAAGCTAGTTGAGGTTAATAATTAACTTGTACCGAAGACAGTAGGTGGCGTAGCCTTAATTTCCTACCGAGGACGTTTATTGAATACTTTCAATAGTCCCTCTATGTCTACGGTGGCATAGAGTTTTTTTATTGTGAATCACTAAGAACGAAGTGAGTAGATGATGAACAATACTTGGCGAACAGAGTGAGCGAAGTTCCCTCTCAAGCGAAGCATGATGAATCACTAAGAACGAAGTGAGTAGATGATGAACAATACTTGGTCAATGATCAAGTGTAAAAACTCTTCCATCAAAATTCAGGAGGTGAAACTCAAAAATGAGTGAAGCAATTATCGCAAAAAAAGCAGCAATCGTTGATGAAGTGAGCGAAAAATTTACAGCAGCAGCTTCTGTAGTCGTAGTTGACTACCGTGGTTTAACTGTTGATGAAGTGACTCGTTTACGTAAACAACTTCGTGATGCAAACGTAGAAATGAAAGTTATCAAAAACTCAATCCTTTCACGTGCCGCTAAAAAAGCTGGATTAGAAGGCTTAGACGAAGTATTCACTGGACCTACAGCCGTTGCATTTAGTAACGAAGACGTTGTAGCACCAGCGAAAATCATGGACGAATTTGCTAAAGAAGCAAAAGCATTAGAAATCAAAGGCGGTATCATCGAAGGTAAAGTATCTTCATTGGAAGAAATCACAGCATTGGCAAAATTGCCAAACCGCGAAGGACTTCTATCTATGTTGCTATCTGTACTACAAGCGCCAGTCCGCAACGTGGCTTACGCTGTCAAAGCAGTGGCAGACAAAGAAGATGGAGATGCAGCTTAATAGCCGCATAGCATAAATAAAAATACGAACATCTAAAACGGAGGAAATTATAATGGCAATGAACATTGAAAACATTGTTGCTGAGTTAAAAGAAGCAACTATCCTAGAACTTAACGACTTAGTTAAAGCTATTGAAGAAGAATTTGGCGTATCTGCTGCTGCTCCTGTAGCTGCAGTTGCTGCTGGTGGCGCTGCTGCTGCTGAAGAACAAACAGAATTCACTGTAGAATTAACTGCAGCTGGAGACCAAAAAGTTAAAGTTATCAAAGCAGTTCGTGAAGCAACTGGCTTAGGCTTGAAAGAAGCTAAAGCTGTAGTTGACGGAGCTCCTGCACCAGTTAAAGAAGGCGTATCTAAAGAAGAAGCTGAAGAATTAAAAGCTAAACTTGAAGAAGTTGGCGCATCTGTAACTGTTAAATAATTTTATTTAATGATTCGAGTACCGCAATCCTGTTCACTTAGGATTGCGGTACTTTTTTTGGCTCTTTGTCAAATGATATTGCTATAGAGAAATCTTATAATAACTGGAACAGAAAGAAGAAAAGCTTCTTTCTGTTCTTTCTAATATCATATTCGGTGATTTCTGTATTATCGAAATATTTAAACGTGTTATGTTTGGTATTTTTGTATTGAATATATTTTTTCTCCAATAAATTTAGTTTGACTAGGATAAATAGAATTATTTAATTTTTTATTTTAAAGTAAAAAATGTTATTTTTTAGAGAAAATAATGTATAAATAATATATAAATAAAGATTTAAAGTTACAAAACATAACATCTTCTATTAAAAAACATAAATTATTTAACAAATTAAATAAAAATGTGTTTTAATGTAGTTAACATAGAAAGCGCTTCCTATGAAAAAAGGTTAAAATAACAGAATATAATATTGGAGGTAAGTTATATGAATATAAAAAAAATAGCGGTGTTATCTTCGGTAACTCTTATGTTAGTTGCAACTTCTGTCTCCCCAGTGCTAGGATTGAGTAGTACTGTATTTGCAGCTGAAATTGGAACAAAAGTTGATAAGATTAATGATTTACCAGAATCCAAGTTGTTTACTGATGCGGTTGCAAATAAAAATCCGAAATTTAGTGTAAATGTTTCTTATGATGGTGATACTAAAATCAGTCAGTTGTTAGATGAAAATTTAAATGCTGTAGCTACTGAAATTTCAAACCCTACCACTTCGGAAATTTTAGCCGTAAAAAGAACAGATAAAGAAGTAATTGTTGAAAAAACAATAAAAGGGTATGATGGCAACTATGTTGTAAACACAGAGCATTTTGCGTATGCTACAATTGATGAGAGTACAAATCCTATCAATATTAGTCCAAGATATTATTATACGCCTTGGAGATATACTAATATTGCGGTAGGAACAAATCTTTTTTCATTCCTTACTGATCTTTCAGTAGGAGCAGTAGTTGCATTTACAGCAAATGTTTTTGGTATTACTGCAAAAGCAGCTGATTTGTTACTAGGATATATGGGGGCAAAAGGATTAAGTACTGGAGAGGCTATTGCAGCAGCACTAGATACAAATGGGAACGGTTGGATTGGATTATACGTTCGGGAAATGTGGAATGATTCGCAGACTGTTTTTATTGGAACAGAATATAAAACAATGTAAGTAAGGTGTAATGATGAAAAAGTTCGATTCCAGATATATAATAGGTGTATTTCTTGTATTGTTTATTTTAATAGGAAGTGTAGAATTCATTTTGAAAGGGCATCACTCATTTACTCTCAATGAAATTTATTTTAGAGTACCTATTGTTGTTGTCGGTATGGTTGAGATGCTGCCAAATGAGAAAGGTTGGGGAACGTTTCGTGTGCTTTTTCTCGTTTTTTTGAGTGATTATTTATTAAAAAAAATATTCGATCATTTTGGGTTAGAAGAAATAACACTTACATTTATACCCTATCTAATTATCTTAGGAATCCTTTTGGTTATTTTCTTTGCCAGATTAACGATAAAAAAAGACTTTTTCGAACATATAAAAAAGGAAAATAAATGAACAGAAGAGGCTGTGACAGAAGTGTCTAGCTCTGAGAAATAAGCCGGAGAATCCAAAAATAGCATCCCCTATTTTTGGTGTTCTTCGGCTTATTTTCTGATAGAATTTGGAATACCGCGAAAATGAAGTTGTGAAAGCATCGGGTAGCTCCAATGACAATAAGAAAGAATTTTTTGAAACAGCTGCCCATGTTTTGAGATTTTTTGACTTATCGCCTAAGGTCAGCTCTTTGAATACCGTTTACCCGTTTTTAAAGTGATTCCCCAGACTCTTTTTCTCATACTTCTGAATAATTACCAATGTGATAAAAAGCGTAAAATGAATAAAAAAGACTCATAGTTATTTTTGTGATACTCTAATAGAAGATGGATTATTTTAGGCAGGTGGAAAAATGAAAACAAAAAAACTACGTGTTTTCTTAATCATTATTGGACTCCTTTTGATTCTATTTATTGGTTATCGTTTATATTTGGAGTATCAGACGGATATCCAAATGTTTTTGGATCCCAAGACCAGTCGACAAGCATTACTGGATCAGATTCGATCACATGGCTTTCGGACAGCGCTCTTTTTGATATTACTGATCAGCGTGATGTGTGCTGTTCCAGGTATCCCTACTTCTGTCATCGGTGTATTGGTAGGTTTAAGCTATGGTCCGTTGCTAGGAACTTTAATCAATGTCTCTGGTAATGCTTTTGGGAATATGTTATCGATTTTTTTAATGCAACATTTAAAGCTGTTTGATCATTCAAAAAAATCCAATCGCTGGGTAACAGCGATCCGCAATATGAAACATCCCAAAATTGGCGTAATGGTGGGGTACATGGTTCCTGTGATCCCTTCTTCCGTTATCAACTTTGCAGCGATGACGTTAAATCTACAAATTCGTGACATCATTTTATCAATCGTGATTGGCGTGATTCCTTCCTCAATTCTTTATGCTTGTGGAGGCGAAGCGTTATTTCATGGCTATAGTAAGACGGCTTTGTTGTTAGTAGCTAGTGTCCTTATTTTGACACTTCTAGTGGTAATTATTTACAAGGATCGTAGAAAACGACATGTAAAATAATTGATATTATCAATGATTAAAAGAAATATCCCTTTGATTTCGTTCTATACTTTTAAGATTCATTTTTATTTTAATTTCACGATAACTTATGTTTCATAAAGTAGTAAAACACTGAACTTTCCTATTCCCAATTTTTCTAAGAAGTTGTAAACTAATAAAGGAAATGAGGGAAATAAATGGATAAAAATGAAAAAACGACGTTAACTTCTTCACTGATTTTGCTCTTATCAATTACTTGTGGCGTGGTAGTAGCGAATATGTATTATATCCAACCGATTGGTACGAAAGTGGCAGCCAGTTTATCGGTTAGCACAAGTGCAATTGGTATTTTGACGATGTTGACTCAACTTGGTTATGCGTTAGGTTTGTTGTTTTTGGTGCCATTAGGGGATGTAGTCGATCGTCCGAAGCTGATTATCCGAATGGCTGCACTCTCTGCGATTTCATTATTAGCGGCCTTTTTTGCACCGTCATTTACATTATTTGCGTGTGCTTCTTTTTTGATCGGCTTATTATCGATCGTGCCCCAAATCATTATTCCCTATGGAGCAGTATTGGCAGGGCCCAAGGCTAGGGGAAAAGTGATGGGGACCTTGTTAAGCGGTTTATTAGTGGGGATCTTACTTTCACGGACGGTTTCGGGCATTGTAGCAAGCCTCTTTTCTTGGCGGATGATTTATCTTTTTGCTTTAGTGTTAGTGGCTATCTTGACCGGATTATTGTATTGGAAAATGCCAAGAACGCAAATAAAAACAACTTCATCTGTATCGTATCTTGATTCCTTAAAAAGTTTACCTTATTTAGTGAAAACACAACGCTTATTGAGAGAAGCGTCTATTAGTGGCTTTTTTATGTTTGGAACTTTTTCGATTTTTTGGTCAACATTGATTTTTTATATCAGTAGTCCGGTGTACCATTGGGGAACATTTGAAGCAGGAATTTTGGCGATTTTTGGGCTATCAGGAGCAGTAGCTGCACCAATTGTTGGGCGGTTGTCTGATTCTTATTCCGAGAGAAAGATTGTCGGAATGGGACTTGCGATGCAAACGCTCAGTTTTGTTGCTTTATTAGTTGCAGGGAGTCATTTAGTCGTTTTGTTAGTGGCAATTATTCTGTTAGATGTCGGGAATCAATTTGGGCAAGTGGCAAATCAGACACGAGTACAAGGACTAGGCGAAGCAGCAAGTAATCGGAATAATACAGTATTTATGTTTATGTATTTTATTGGTGGTGCTACGGGTTCATTACTAGGCACAACGATGTGGCAACAATTTGGTTGGCTCGGTGTGACACTTACTGGTTTAGCCTTTCAATTATGTGCCTATATTTGTCAATACATCATTTTTCAAAAGCGGTCATGATAGAAGTGTCCAACTTGTAAAGTAAGCTGAAGGATTCGAAAGTCGTTTTTCGATTCCTTCGCTTACTTTTTTAATATACTTCTATCCTATTTTATTTGGGAGTTTCTATAACTGATTTCGTGATCAACCGCAGTTATTAGAAAATTTCGTGCAACTTCCAACGAAAAAATAATATGGATACGTTCAATAGTATAAAATCACTTTGTTTAGTACCAGTTATATTATGAAAGATCCAAAAAAATATTCAGTAGACTACTTAGAAATTTTTATATTTAATTTGTATAACATTTTCATATGAAAATGAGTTGTTTCCATAAAAATCTATTCACTTGAAAGATATGTTTTGATAATTTCGTTAAACTGAGTTTAACTTAATTTAGCAAAAGGATTGGAGATGAAAGATATGGAAACAGTAGCAAGAAAAATAGGTAATTCTGTGGGAACAATTTTCCCGAAGGATATATCTCCAAAAGTGGGAGAAATATTTACTATTTTGAAAGTAGGAGAAGCGTATATATTGAAACCTAAGAAAGAAGATATTTTTAAAAACGAAAAGGCTTGGGAAGGTTTTAGAGAATCGATTACAGCCGAAGAATCCGAATGGGAGAGCATGAAACTTGAAGGCGAGGAATACTAGAGGAAATATCCAAAACAAAAGGATATTATTTGGATCGACTTTGACCCTTCTAAAGGTAAAGAGATAAGAAAGCGTAGACCTGCGTTAGTAGTTAGTAGAGACGAGTTTAATGAGCGTACAGGTTTTTGCTTAGTTTGTCCTATCACTTCTACAAAGAGGAACTTTGCAACATATATTGAAATAAAAGACTCGCAGAAAATAGTGGGTGAAGTAGCTACACACCAATTAAGATCGGTTGATTACACCACAAGAAATATTGAAAAAATTGAACAATGCGATTTGTTGACGTGGATTGAAGTGGTGGAAGTGATAGGGATGTTTATTTAGTAGGAGATAACGGGCAAAGTAGTAATTTCCATTTTAGAGAAAGTTAGATTACTCACCGCTTTTACGACGTTGGTTTTGCTAATAATTGACCATGTAGAAAAAAGTAACCATCTTCGAACTTTGGCGAATGAAGATACAATAGACACTTAATAAGACTACCGTTTTTTTTATGGTTCTAAATTGGGGCGATATTTACCTGAACACTTAAGAAAAAAGAAAAGATTGTAAAAAACGATGAGCGAAACAGCAACAGCCTCCACCTACACAACGGTGCTTGTGAAGGGGAGACAGGCTGGTGTTAAAGGCTGTACATAATCTATTTTTAGAGAATTTAGTCAATTTTATCCCTCGATTTCAATGACTCGATCGACTAAATCTTGGTAAAATTCTTGTTCATGAGAGACGATGATCACCGTCCCAGGAAAATGCTTGATACCGGTTTGTAAGCTATCTTTTGTTTCATGATCGATATGATTCGTTGGTTCATCAAGAATTAATAAGTTTCCTTGGTTCATCGTGAGTTGTGCCAATTTTACTTTGGTTTGTTCACCACCGCTAAGAGTAGAAAGTGGTTCACTAGCTAGTTGATTGACTAAACCAGATTTGGCTAGTTGTCTTCTTAATTCTTTGACGGTTGCTTTAGGAAACTGTGCGCCTAGATATTGTAAGGGTGTTTCTAAAGGTTTTTCCCAAATGAGATCTTGTGAAAAATAATTGATCGCTGTGTTGTCGGGAAAGTGATATTCGCCGGCTAGTTGTTCGATTTCGCCAATCAAGGTTTTCAAAAGTGTGGATTTACCAATACCGTTAAATCCACGAATCGCCACTTTTTCACCAAAGCGGATGGTTAGGTTGATCGGCGAAAGTAAAGGTCGGTCATACCCAATGACTAAATCGGTTGTTTCGACAGCCAATGTCGTTACGATCGGAGAATAAGGAAAATCAAAGATTGGCTTAGCTGTTGAGGCAGGCGGAGTCAATCGCTCAATTTTATCTAATTGTTTTTGGCGACTTTTTGCCATGGTAGAGCGAGAACCAGCTTTATATTTTCGGATATAAGCTTCGGTTTTTTCGATGTGCTTTTGTTGGGCATGGAATTGGCGTAGATAACTTTCACGGTTTTGTTCTTTTTGTCGTAATGCTTGTTTTAAATGACCCGTATATTTGGTGATTTTACCAAATTCTATGTCAGCGATATGGGTTGTGATTTTATCTAAAAATTCCTGGTCATGAGAAATCACGATATAAGCGCCCTCGAATGATTGTAAAAATTGAGTAAGCCATTGGATATGTTGGTCATCTAAGTGATTGGTTGGTTCATCTAAGATCAGAACATCGGGATTTTCTAAGAGTAATTTTGCCAAAATCACTTTGGAACGTTGACCACCACTCAGTTTTTTTAGAGGAGTGGACAATCCTAAAACATCAATGCCTAGACCACTACTCATCTCAGCGACTAAGGTATCAATTTGATAGAATACTCCTTGGTCTAATTCTGTTTGAAGTTTTCCCGCTTTTTCGAGTAACGCCTCTTCCATTGTTTCACTGTATTCTTGATAAAGTTGGGTAATCAATGCTTCTTTTTTAAATTCATCAGAGTAGGCTGTTTTTAAAAATTCTTCAATGGTTAATGTTTCATCCACCGCTACATATTGATCTAAATAGCCTCTATGGATATTTTTTTGCCAATGGACTTGTCCATCATCTGGTAGAATTTCTCCTGTGATGATCTTGATCAACGTACTTTTGCCAGCTCCATTTTGTCCGATCAATCCTAGATGTTCTCCAGCATTGACTTGGAGTTGTACATTTTCATATAAGATTTTATCTCCAAATTGTTGCGTGATATTTGTTAATGTTAAAAGACTCATGTTCTGTTCCTTTCTAATAATGTTATGCATGTTAAGAAGACTAATAGAAGAAAGCAAAACAAATAAAAAAGCTGATCTGAAGTTGTTCAACATACTATGGGATCATTCGACATGATCGAACGAATCTAGGAGAACATGTCAGTTAAAATTTTTAAATAAGTTGCTCGTCTTTTAGAAAATCGTTTCTCAGTTAATGAGAAGTAGCGATTGTTTTCTAAATTTCTTGGTCTTTAATGTTTTAATTATAAAAAACGTGTACTAAAAGTATCAGTTTAAAGGACATGCGATAGGTTATCTTATGCAACCTAACATGTAAGGGACAAGATTGTCAAGAAAACGAAAATCGTCGGTTTTGGTCTATACTAATATTGTAAAAAAAGACAAGTCGTGCTATAATTGGGCTATACCAAAAACAAAGGAGTAGTCGTTATGGAAATCATTCGAGTGAAAAATGCTGAAGAGGGCGGAAAAAAAGCTTTTGAAATTATTAAAAAAGGCATGGAAAATGGGGCAAAAGTATTAGGTCTTGCAACAGGTAGTACGCCAATTACTTTATACAAAGAAATGACTTCAAGCGATCTGAATTTCAGTGACATGACTTCTGTAAACTTAGACGAGTACGTTGGACTAGGCGGTTCAGATGATCAAAGTTACCGTCATTTTATGAATAGCCAATTGTTTGATAAAAAACCATTTAAAGAATCATATGTACCAGATGGAAAAGCTGCTGATCTTGAAGCGGCTTGTCAAGAATACGATGAAATCCTTGAACAACATCCAATCGATATCCAAATTCTAGGAATTGGTCAAAATGGACATATCGGATTTAATGAACCTGGTGCACCATTTGATGGCACAACTTCAGTAGTGGACTTAACAGAATCAACAATCAATGCGAATAAACGATTCTTTGAAAAGGCAGAAGATGTTCCAACAAAAGCTGTCTCAATGGGGATTGGTTCGATCTTAAAAGGAAAAGAGATTGTCTTACTTGCTTATGGTGAAAACAAAGCAGATGCAATCAAAGGAATGATTCAAGGACCAATGACCACTGATTTGCCAGCAAGTGCTTTACAAGAACACGACAACGTGATCGTGATTATTGATGATGCAGCAGGAAGCAAACTATAAGAATAAATAAAAATTTTGGGGGGCTGCTCGTTTTCAGCTCCCTTTTTTGATCGAATAAGATTTTTAATCTGTCGCACAAAGCAATGGGATGATTTGCTTTGTTTGAAGTTGCGAAACATGCTATATTGGTTTGGAGGGGATTTATATGGATGAGATGATCTTATCGGTCCCAGAAATCATCTTACGACTAGGGATTGCATTGATCTTTGGCGGGGCGATTGGATTTGAACGGCAATATAAAAATCGTCCAGCAGGGATGCGGACGCATATTTTAGTATGTATGGGTGCTTGTATCATTGCGTTGATCCAAGTGGAAATTGCAAGTAAAGCGTTACGTGATGCGTTAGAATACCCAGAACTAGTTGGTACGATTCGCTCAGATGAAGCACGATTGATCGCACAAGTCGTTAGTGGCGTTGGGTTTTTAGGAGCTGGCACGATCATTGTGACGAAACAATCAGTCACTGGACTAACGACAGCTGCTTCCCTATGGGCGATTGCTGGACTAGGAATCGCCATTGGTATGGGATTTTATTGGATTGCGATCATTAGTTTTATCGGGATCGTGATTGCATTAACGGTTGTCAAAAAAATTATCCACGTACCAACGACCAAAAAACTAGAAATCCAATATATTCATCGGAAAGAAACCAAAGATTTCTTGACCGAGTATTTTGAACAACGAGGAATTATCATTGAAGACGTAAATTTTGACGTGGATTTCGTGGAGGATTATCGGGTATATAAAAATATTTATACAATTGACTTACCAAAGGACATGACTTATGCAGATGTCATTGAAGAGTTATCTGTCCATAAAAATATCATGAAGCTTCATTTAGTTAGTGTGGCACAATGAAACAATTCCTTTCAGTTGGTAATATAAGGCTTTTCACACATTGGTTTTATGAAGAGTCGGTTACAAAAGAAAAAACGCTCACTCGCTAAGAGAGTATTTCCTATTTTAGCCAATGAGCGTTTTTTGGTGTCTTTTTTTGATTTATTTGCATTTGTTTAGATAATGATTTCAGTCATTAAGCTTAGAAGTTTTTTAAATTTGAAAATTAGCTACTAGTAATTAGAAAAAGAAAGAATATTTTTGTAGCTGTTTATCAGAAAAGAGCGCTTTAATTCTAATAAAATGATAAAATGAAAGTATCAAGTGTTGGAGGAGATGTATGCAAGCAAAGTTTAAAAATTCAAAATTATTATTTTGGACTGTCGAGTTGGTACTGACGATTATTGGGGTATATTTTATTTTACAGATGCCAAATGTCTTTAGTCCAGTGTTAAAAATGTTATCAGCGATTTTATTGCCATTGCTGGTTGCTGGATTTTTCTATTATATGTTTGATCCGGTCGTTGTTTTTTTGGAAAAACGAAAAATCCCAAGGGTTTATGGATACATATTAACGCTAGTTGTTCTAGTCGTACTAACAGTTTTAGCGATAATGAATGTGATTCCTCAATTGGCAGAACAGACGATCCAGTTGACTAAAAGTTTGCCGATGTATGCGGAAGAGACAAGTAAATGGCTCAATGAATTGGCACAGCGTGAGGAAATCAAAAATTTCAATATTGAAGAACAATTAGCTTCGGCTAATCTTTCGTTGAGTAATTTGTTCAATATTGTATTGGTAAGCTTATCCAGCAGTGTCTCTAAAGTTTTTTCATTTATGATGCAGTTTTTTGTTTTACTGTTTACCGTGCCTTTTATTCTATTATTCATGTTTAAAGACGGACACAAATTTATCGATGCTTTAGCAAAATTCTTTCCACAAGGGATTCGAGGTGAAGTACGTCAAACGGTCAAAGAACTAAATGAGACGTTATCGGCATATATCAGTAGTACGATCGTTGATGCGGTTATCATTGGTATCATGAGTTTTATTGCTATGACCATCTTTAAACAACCATATAGTTTATTGTTAGCTGTATTTTGTGGTATCACCAATATTATTCCATATGTGGGACCTTTTATTGGCGCTGTCCCGGCAGTGATCGTTGGTCTATTTGTTTCACCATTCCAAGCATTATACATGGCGCTTTCGATCCTTGTTATCCAACAATTAGATGGAAATGTAATCAAACCGTTGTTATTTGGAAAAAACATGAATATGCATCCATTAACGATTATCTTAGTGTTGATCGGTGCTGGCAGTGTCGCAGGGATTCTAGGAATGTTGATTTGTATTCCGGTGTATGCTGTCATTAAAACATTAGTCTTGAATATCAGAAAAATTTACTTATTGCGAAAGTTTGATTCTGGTGTAGAACCAACGATCCAAGAGATAAAAACGAATGGACGTGAAAATTAAAGGTACTATAAAGAAGTAGAAGGTAGCACAACAGTAGTCACTAAGTAATTTTGTACACCATTCACTATTTATTAGAGAGAGCCTGGGACAAAACTTGTCTCAGGCTCTTTTAGTATCTCTAAAACGAATAAACGGTGAGACAAAAGCAGCATCTTCGGAAATAAGCCGAAATTTACCAAAAATTTGAGAAGCAATTTTCGGAAATTCCTTCTTATTTCTTGATGCTAAACACTTTTGTCTCAACCTCCTCTCTTTTTGTTAAAATTCTTATGGGATCCTGGGATTGTTTGAAAATGAGTAATTTTTTCCCATAATAAGTTAAAAAAGACTATAATAAACAAAATCTTTCTTACGCTTTCGTAAAAAGTAAGTAACGGATAACGAAGTTAAAGAAAACGCATACAAAATTGTCTGTTGCAATGGACAAAGTCCAGTGAAACAAAATAAATAATGTGTCTTATGATAAAGATACACAGGGGGGATGAAACATGACTAGTCAGATGAATCGAGAAAATAAGTTGATCCTTTTGTTATCAAAACAAAAAGATTATATGACTTCAGAAGAACTAGCCATTCTATTAGAAACTTCGACCAAAACAATTTACCGTTTGATAAAGAAAATCAATCTTGAATTTCCTAACGGTCACTTGATCCTAGCCGAAAAAGGTCGGGGGTACAAATTAGATTATGGGAAGTTTATCGAACAAACCAATGAACTGAATAAACCCTCTGTAGAGCTATCGCCTGCTGAACGTCAAGATCGAGTAATGGAAGAGTTACTGATGGTTTCACCTAAAGCACTTAAAATCACTGAGCTGTTCAGAGATTATTATGTTGGTGATTCTGCTATTGCCAATGATGAAAAGCAGATAGCTAAGAAAATAAAAAAGTTTGATCTTGAACTGATCCGTAAAAATCGCACGCTTGCGATCCAAGGATCAGAAACAAATATTCGGCGAGGGATCGCCGAAGTCATCTGGCGGATGAATATTCTTGATATTGATGAAATCAATCGAACAAAAGAGTTGAATTTTAATCGTTACGATGTGTTGTTTGTATCAGAACAATTGAAATTGATTGAAAAAACATTAGGCGGTGGAATCCCTTATCCTTATAACGTCAATATTTTTTCACATCTGTACATCATGATCAGCCGTTCCAGAAAGACGAATTACCAAATCAAAGAAATCGAGTTATCTACCGAGCAACTTCAATCGTTAGACCACGAAAGTCCAATTTATGAGATGGCGATGATCGTGATCCAAAACGTGGAACGTTATCTCGTTACTCGCTTACCGATGAACGAAGTCTATTATTTGTATCAATATCTGGTATCCTCACGGATGGAAAAAACAACGCAAAAGAAACAGGTTTTTCCAGATAAAGTATCAGAAATTACCTCTTATTACCTGAAAGAGGTGGGCGATAAAATCAATCTGAAGGTGGCGAATGAAGCGATTTTTGTTGATCTAGCCAATCACATCAAACCAATGCTCAATCGGTTAAAAAATCATATCCATGTCAAAAACGGATTGTTAGAACAAATTCAATTGACCTATGAAGAGATTTATAAAAATGTATCAGTCGTTTCTAAAGATGTTAGCAAAAAGTATCAGCTGCCTTTGATCAATCAAGATGAAATCGGTTTTATCACATTATATTTTGCACGGATGTTGGAAACACAGCAACTACCGATTCAAACACTGATCATGTGTACTACAGGGATCGGTACTTCAGAATTATTAAGAGCAAAAATCAATAAGAAGTTTCCTGAACTGGCGGTCGTTGATGTGATTGCCACCAAGAATTACCAATCAGCATTAGAAAAAAATCCCGGAATTGAATTGATTTTAACAACCATTGGAATCAAAGATCCGCTGCCTGCACGTACATTACTTGTTAGCGGCATGTTAACAGCAGATGATCAGTTAAGAATCCAACGAAAGATTGAGGAAATATACAATGAAAGATGATTGGCTCGAATATGTTCCTCCCACAGTATTCCATTCACGAAATGAAGTCTATGAATGGCTAGCACAGCAAGTCGATTCAGAAATGGGAATAAAAAAAGAACAAATCGTACAAGCGTTGTTGGAACGCGAGGAAACTGGAGATATTCAAATTGATGAAGGGGTACTTCTACCTCATATTGAAAATCAATTAGTCAAAGCAACAAAAGTCATTATTTTGCCATTAGAACAAAGAATGGCGAACTGGAACCCAGCAATCCAACAAGTCGAGTTGATTCTTGCGGTATTTCTGGCACCGCAAGAAAAAATCGAAACCAAGCGTCAAATAGCAAACTTCATGCGCCTACTAGCAGATGAACAAGTAATCGAAACTTTAAAAGAAGGAAAAAGACTGGAAACAATCGATGGAAACGAAAGGAGAAATGACAAATGAAAATCATTGGAGTAGCAGCTTGTACCGTGGGAATTGCCCACACCTACATTGCTCAAGAAAAATTAGAAAATGCAGCTAAAAAAGCAGGGCATGAGATACACGTAGAAACCCAAGGAACCATCGGGATCGAGAATGAACTAACGCCTGCACAAATCAAAGAAGCAGATTTGGTGATCTTAGCAGTGGATGTAAAAATCAGTGGTCGAGAACGGTTTGAAGGAAAGCGGATCATCCAAGTACCGACTGAAATTGCGATCAAATCACCAAATAAGTTGATTGAGAAAGCCATGGAAGTCGTAAAACAGTAAAGAATAGGAGTGAAATTTGATGGTAGAAGTAGCAAAAATCATTGATCCAAATAATATTAAGACCAATTTAGTGGGGGAAACGAAAGATGAAGTACTCAAAGAATTGGCAACGGTGTTATTGCAAAATCATTATATTACAGATGTAGATGGCTTCATGGCAGATATCTATGCGCGAGAAGAAGAAGGACAAACTGGGATCGGCAATTATATTGCCATTCCTCATGGGAAAAGTCCTTATGTAGATAGAATTGGTGTAGCAATCGGTGTTACAGAAAATGAGATCCCTTGGGAATCATTAGATGGTAAGGGAGTCAAAGGAATTATTTTATTTGCAGTGGGGGATGATAATGAAGGGGCACAAGAACACTTGAAGTTACTTTCGCTATTTGCTAGGAAACTAGGGAATGATGAAGTAATCGAGCAATTGATCCAAGCAAAAGATGCAGATGAAGTGGTCGCAGCATTCAGCTAAAAATCAAAGGAGGATAAAAAGATGAAAATCGTTGGAGTAGCAGCTTGTACCGTGGGGATTGCTCACACCTATATTGCCCAAGAGAAACTAGAGAATGCGGCAAAAAAAGCAGGACATGAGATGCACGTAGAAACTCAAGGAACCATCGGGATCGAAAATGAATTAACGCCCGAACAAATCAAGGAAGCAGATTTGGTGATCTTAGCAGTTGACGTGAAAATCAGTGGTCGAGAACGCTTTGAAGGGAAAAGAATCATCCAAGTACCAACTGAGATTGCGGTGAAATCACCCAATAAATTGATTGAAAAAGCGCAAGAAGTGTTAGCACAGCAAAGTATTTCATAAAAATAAGGAGGAAGACTGATGGAAAAGATAAAGAAGCTGAATCTGAAAGGGCATTTGTTAACTGCCATCTCTTATTTAATTCCCATTGTGTGTGGTGCGGGATTTCTGATTGCGATTGGGATGGCATTTGGTGGAACGAGCCAAGGAACTTTGGTGCAAGGCGAATTTTCATTTTTTGATGCCTTAGCAACGATGGGTGGTGCTGGTTTAGGCTTATTACCAGTCGTGATTGCTACGGGGATTTCTTACTCGATTGCTGGAAAACCTGGTATTGCTCCTGGCTTTATTATTGGTTTAACAGCTAATGCGATCGGTGCAGGGTTTATTGGTGGAATATTAGGTGGTTATCTAGCTGGTTATCTTGTTTTAGCAATTTTAAAATATTTCAAAGTACCAAATTGGGCAAAAGGCTTGATGCCAACATTGATTATTCCTTTTGTTGCTTCATTTATTGGTGGATTAGTGATGGTCTATGTGATTGGAGCTCCAGTCGCAGCATTCACTTCTTTGCTAACGAACTTCTTGGATGGATTAGGAAACTCTTCCTTGTTGATCTTTGGGGGAGTGATCGGTTTACTAAGTGGTGTTGACTATGGTGGACCAATCAACAAGACGGTTTTTGCTTTTGTGTTAACGATGCAAGCAGAAGGCGTGAACGGTCCTATTACAGCTTTACAACTTGTGAATACCGCTACACCAATCGGTTTTGGCTTGGCTTATTTCATAGCTAAACTTTTCCGCAAAAACATTTATACAAAGGTTGAAGTGGAAACCTTAAAGTCAGCAGTTCCTATGGGTGTGATCAATATCGTTGAAGGGGTCATCCCGCTAGTGATGAATGATATTGTTCGTGGGGTTGTAGCAACTGCAATCGGGGGCTTTGCTGGTGGTGCGACTACTATGATCTTAGGTGCAGATGCAACGGTTCCTTTTGGAGGCGTTTTAATGATCCCAACGATGTCACGTCCTTGGGCAGGCGTTATCGCCATTTTAGTCAATGTGATCGTGACAGCGGTTGTTTTAGCCATCATTAAGAAAGATGTTGGTGAGGAAGTCACAACAGTCCCAGAAAAAGAAGAGGAAGACATTCGTTTAGATGACATTCAAATCTTTTAAGCGATAAAGCAAATTAGTTAAAAGGTGTCGCTATAGTGTAGATAAATTATAGAATAAAGGAGTTTTTTCAATGAGCAAAGTAGCTTTTTCACCATCCTTAATGACGATGGATTTAGATAAATTCAAAGAACAAATCGAATTTTTGAATGAACATGTTGATTCTTACCATATCGATATCATGGACGGCCATTACGTTCCGAACATTACATTATCGCCATGGTTCATCGATGAAGTACGTAAAATCAGTCAATTACCTATGTCTGCTCATTTAATGGTCAGCGATCAAAGTTTTTGGGTAAATCAACTAATCCAACAAAAATGTGAGTGGATTTGTATGCATGCTGAATTACTTGACGGTTTAGCTTTTCGTTTGATTGATCAAATCCATGATGCTGGCTTAAAAGCTGGAGTAGTCTTAAACCCTGAAACACCAATTGAAACGATTTTTCCTTATATCGAATTAGTTGATAAAGTAACGATCATGACAGTTGATCCAGGATTTGCTGGTCAACGATTTATCGAAAGTACATTAGATAAAATCACCGCATTACGACAATTACGGCAAGAAAAAGGATATCATTATTTGATCGAAATGGATGGTTCGTCTAACCGTCAATCATTTAAGCGAATTGATCAAGCCAATCCAGATATTTATATTATTGGGCGTAGCGGATTATTCGGCTTAGATGAGGATATCAAAACTTCTTGGGAGATCATGAAAAAAGATTTTGAAGAGATGACTGGAAAAACAGTCGAATCAAATAGTATAAATGCGTACAGTCTATAGCTATACAAGAATCAAAAATTACTTTTAGGGAATAAATACGCTTTTCTTGCAATACCCGTGTAAGGAATGCTGAGAATATAAACAAAAAATAAACCAAAGAACTTCAAAAATAGGGAAATCTATTTTTTGGATTCTTTGGTTTATTTTGCGTACTTAGGTTTAGGTACCTCTGTCACGATCTCTCAAAAATGATCGATCAATAGAGAAATTCAGTATCGTGTTTCAACGCAAGTTGTAAGTAATCATCTGCTGGTTGTTGATCCGTGACGATGTATTCAAAAGAGGTCCAATCAGAAAATTTATACGCATGTTTTTTATCAAATTTTGTATAGTCGACTAATAACAAACTTTTATCTCCTCTAGACATTACCTTCTTTTTCACTAAGGCTTGAGCAAAATTAGCTTCATAGATCCCTGATAAATCAATTCCTGTCGAACTAAAAATACATAAATCGATTTGAAAAAGGTCTAAGAAAGAATTCCCATAGTCCCCAACAACGCTCTCGGCATCCTTGATTACTTCACCCGCCAGCATAAAAACTTTGGAATCTTCCGTACAAGCTTGAGAAAGCTCATAGGCGATTTTCAAGCCATTTGTTATGACAACGAGATTTGACAGTTTAACTAAATAGGGAAGCAGCTGTTTCACAGTTGAACTTGAGTCAATAAAAAGACTCATTCCTGGTCCAATAAATGTGCTAGCGATCTCCGCAATTTTTTCTTTTTCTTGAACCATGACATTTTCACGATAATTTGTTGAGATGACGTGATTTCTTTCGACTTCTAAAACGACACCACCACGGTAACGACGGATGATCCCATCTTTTTCAAGTGCGACTAATTCACGCCTTAAAGTCGAAGGAGAGCAAAACAACTGTTTTTGCAGTTCTGAGTTATCTAATTTTTTATATTTTTTTAGCAAAGTTAAGATTTGTTCTTTTCGTGACTCAGTCATGGCTATCCCTCCTTAACCACTGGTCTAACATGACTAAAGTGTACCACAAGAAACTTATTTTTGTCCGTATGTTTTAAAACGAATCGCCATATTTGCCATTTCTTCTTCGGACATCAAGGTTGGTTTGCCAACACTTGAAGCTATGATATGGACTTTTGAACAATATTCTAATTCTTCTAAAACGGCAAAGGCTTCAGTCATTGTCTTTCCACCAGTCAAAACGCCATGATTTGCTAATAAAACGGCTTTTCGATCTTTCATGGCTTCATAGGCATTTAGAGATAATTCTTCCGTGCCAAATGAAGCATAGTCTGCACAACGAACATCTTTACCGGCAACAGCAATCATGTAATGTGATGCAGGCAATGGTTGTCTGAGGACCGCTAGCGCAGTGGAATAAATCGTGTGACCATGGATGATATAGTCTAGATCTTCCCGCTTTTCATACATGATCCCGTGCATTCGCCATTCACTGGAAGGGCGACGATGACCTTGAACGATCGTTCCATCTAATCGCATAGTCACGATGTCAGGTAATTCGATTTTATCAAATGGGATTCCAGAAGGCGTGATGAGCATCACTTCATCTTGTCGGATATACGTACTTAAATTTCCGCCTGTTCCTAAGGTATAGCCATCTGCTATTAATTTATTTCCATAATCGATCAATTCTTGTTTTTGTATTGAATACATCATAATCCTTCTTCCATCATCTTATTTATAAAAGGGGCCAAATGATTGGCAAGCATTGAAATCAGCTGCTTCTAAATCTTTTGTTCCGAAACCAGAAAAGGCGTGGGGTCTAAAGATTTTTTCACTAGGTACGTTGTGAAGTGAAACGGGAATGCGCAGCATACTGGCTAATGTCAGTAGTTCTGCGCCTACGTGACCGTGGACACTAGCGCCATGGTTGCTTCCCCAGTGGTTCATCATCGTATACACATCTTCAAAACCTTTCTCACCTAAGTTTGGTGCAAACCAGAGTGTTGGCCATGTTTGATCGGTTCGTTCGTTTAAGATGTCATGGACTTCATCAGGTAATGCACAGGAATAACCCTCTGCTACTTGTAAAGTTGGTCCCACACCCTCAACGATATTCAAACGAATGAGCGTTAAAGGTAATTCTGCTTGTAGATGGTATTGACTGGAGAAGCCACCGCCTCTAAAGTATTCATAATTAGCCCGACACCATTTTGTTTTTTCTAAGCAGGCTTGGATATCGGTTTTCGTCATATTCCAAAATTCTTTCATCGTTGAATTACCTTCGTGATCGATACTTCCACCACTGCCATCTAAAGCACTCGCACCTGAATTCAGTAGATGGATTAAGCCATGTTGTGCTTTACCCGTTAATTTGTGCCCAGTGATTCTTTCTACTGACTCCGCACTCCAATAGGTTCTGACATCGGAAAAAATCGGTGCTTTATTAGTCAATAAAGAGCCAAATAACATAGCAGCAGCGTTACAGGTATCATTTTCAGTAGCGAATGAGACGGGTTGTTTAGGGCCGTTCCAGTCAAAAGTACTGGTTAAAATAGATTCCATAAAATCACCATTGGGTAGCCAGTCGGTCCATTGTCGTTGTCCTTGGAACCCTCCAGCAATGGCATTTCTGCCTTTTGCTTCTTCCAGCCAACCCAATTTTGCTAGTTCAGGGTTGCCAAATAAAAGATCACGAACGATTAGGGTTTGTTTGGCAATAAAGTCCCACTGATCTTCTTCAGCGATATAGCGTGATTTTGTAATGACTTCAGGGAATGACTTGCCTGCATTGATATCGATTCCTTCCTGACAATATTGTTTGATCCAAGTTCTAATGGTGTCATATTCTTTCGGATCAAAGATATTTAGTTCGATTCGACGTAAGACTTCAGTCATATCCACATATTCAACTTGCATTCCTAGATATTTTTCAAAAAAGGTTTGATTGATTTGACTACCGGCAATTCCCATCGAAGAAGCACCAATGTTCACATAAGATTTGTTTTTCATTTCCCCAGCCGCCACACTCGCACGTGCAAAGAGTAAGATTTTTTCTTGGACGTCAGCTGGAATCGACTTGTCGTCACTATCTTGGACTTGTTCACCATAGATCTTATAGGCAGGGATTCCTTTTTGCGCATAGCCACTCATAGCGGCAGCTAAGTAAACAGCTCCTGGTCGTTCTGTACCATTAAATCCCCAAATCGCCTTAAAGGTATCTGGTCGTAAATCGATCGTTTCTGTGCCATAGCACCAGCAAGGTGTCACCGTTAAGGTAGCGACCACATCTTGACGGGCAAAATCATCGTCAACAAAGCTGGCATCGGCGTAACCGCCAATCGTTTGTTCTGGTAAAACGCACTGTACTGGAGTGCCATCCATGTAATAAAGGGATGTTTCGATCAATTCTTTTGCTCGACGCGCCATGTCCAGCGTTTGTTGTTCTAATGATTCACGGACGCCTCCTTGTCTGCCATCGATCGTGGGTCTAATGCCGATTTTAGGATAATTCATTGATGTTCCTCCTCATAAATTGTTTGTAGTTGATATAAGTTTGGTTAAAGGTTGTCGAAGTTTCTGGAAAAAAAGAAATTGGTGGATAATTTTCTGTAACGAGTGTCACCAATTCCTCTCTATTTTTGATTGCTTTGATCGCTAAAAATTGGGCTAACGCATTACCTAAAGCTGAATTTTCAGAATAGCAGACCTCTATCGTTGTTTGCGTTAAATTGGCTGTTAGTTGAGTCAAAAAGTGTGATTTACTCCCACCACCAAATAAATATAGCTTAGTGAAAGGAGCGGAACCTGCTAATTTATCGAACGTTTCAGCGTATTTAAATGCTAGATTTTGATAGATGGCTAAAAACAATTGTTGTGGCTCTTCAATTGATGAAAAATGATGTTGGTTTCCGTATTGCTGCAATTTTTTTACAAATTGACCTTTACTCAAAAATTCAGGATGTTCGTTATCAAAGAAAAAATGAATCGGCTCAGCAGTAAGTAGCATGTCTTGGATCTGTTGGATCGTGATTGACTGGGTTTGATTGCTGAACGCTAAAGCTTCCTCAATGAACCACATTCCTAACATGTTTTTGAGTTTTAATATTTTTCCATCACCGGCTTGTTCATAAGAATAGTTCGTATCTAATGGGTGATTGACCAAAATTCCTCTTTCTGATTTTTCTCCTAGAACAGACCAGGTACCAGAGGATAAAAAGAAACAAGAGTGATCGTTGGTTGGTAAAGCAAAGATCGCACTAGCAGTATCATGGGACATCACCGAATGAATCGGGAGTTGTTTTTCGGCTAGATTTATCAAACCGATTTTTGTATATGGAAGAACGATCGTTGAGAACAAGGAAGGGGAAATCCCTAATTGTTCAATAAGGTCGGATGCCCATTGATGTTTATCGATATCGAATAATTGACTCGTTGAGGCGATCGAAGATTCTGTTAAGATCGTACCTGTTAATAAAAAATGGATCAGATCAGGCATCATCAAAAGAGTACTTGCTTTATTTAGCTGTTCAGGATAATGTTCTTTCAAGTAGAGTAGTTGGGAACTGGTATTGATCGATGCATTTGGAATCCCTGTACGTTCGTGAAAGTGAGTTGGTAAATCCCCACCATAATGTAAATTAGGTTCTTTCAGCATAGTTTGATAGCAAAGTGGTGGTAGCACTAGCTGTCCTTTTTTATCTATCAAACCAAAATCACAGCCCCATGTATCGATGCCGATACTTTCAATGACATATTCTGTAGTTGCTAAAGTAATGATTTCCTTGATATTCGTCATGATTTTCTCAATATTCCAATGGATCTCATCTTTGTTGGGATCAATCACTTGGTAATCAGTGAAACGATAAACTTTTTCTTCCTTGATTTGACCATTCATTAAGGAAAAAACGATACCTCGCGCACTGGTAGCACCTAAATCAAAGGCTAAGATCGTACTCATAGATTTCTCCTCCTTTTCTAAGTGGATAGCAAATCTGCTTCGGTTATAATCATACAATAGAACGCTTACATATTTTCGCGTGAATCATTTTTTGAATAAATGTCAACAAATTATTCAAGTATGGAAACGTTTTAAATTGCTCGTTATACTTTGGTTAAATCAAATAGAAATGTTAACGGAGGAAAAAAATGAGTGTAAATAGTGAACGAAAATGGTTTTCTGAGAGTCGATATGGTTTATTTATTCATTTCGGATTGTATTCAGTGGCAGGAAGACATGAATGGGTCCAGACTTTAGAAGAAATCAGTGTAGCAGATTACCAAAAATATCTGGATCAATTCGATCCTGATTTATTAGATCCACATGAATGGGCTCAAAAAGCCAAAGAAGCAGGTTTTAAGTATGTCATTATTACAGCAAAACATCATGATGGCTTTTGTTTATGGCATACAAAAGAAACAGAATATCATATAGGAAAAACACCATATCAGAGAGATTTGTTAGGAGAATTGATTGAAGCATTTCGTCAAGTTGGAATCAAGATCGGTCTTTATTATTCTCTATTAGACTGGCATCATCCAGATTTCTTAGTAGATGGCTATCATCCAATGAGAAATAATCCAACCTATATCGAACAACATCCTGGCAACATGGAAAATTATCGCCAATTTATGGCAAATCAAGTCAGAGAATTATTGACAAGTTATGGTACGATTGACTATCTATGGTTTGATTTTTCTTATAAAAGCAGAGATTGGGGGACTTCGGTCGGTAAAGGGGCGCAAGATTGGGGTAGTGTTGAATTAGAAAAAATGATCCATGAGATTCAACCCAATATTTTGATCAATGACCGGTTAGACTTACATCGTGGTGTACTTACCCCAGAACAATTTGCTAGAAGTAAGGCAATGGACAACGAAGAAGAGGTATGGGAAACCGTTCAAACCTTAAATAATAGTTGGGGTTACGATCGGGACAATCTTAATTTCAAAACGAGTGAAATGGTAGCGAAACAACTAGTGGATACTGTCTCCAAAGGTGGGAATTTCACGATGAATATTGGACCAAACGCACGAGGAGAGTGGGATGACAATAGCGATAGCATTTTAAGTTCTGTTGGTCAATGGCTACGAAAACATGGAAAAGTGATTTATGGTGCGGGGTTATCTAGTTTTACACCACCTCAAGATTGTCGATACACTCAAAAAGGAAATAAATTATATCTTCACATTTTTAGTTGGCCTTATCGAACGATTTTATTACCAGAATTAGGTGGGAAAGTGAAGTTTGCGAAACTGCTCAATGATGGTTCCGAGATTCGGTTTGTCGATACGAAGCATTTAGGAGGAGAAAGAAAAGCGACAACTAATTTATACAAAGAGATTACTGAAGTTCATGTGAAGGAGGCGCTTGACCCGAGCATGTTGATGCTAAACATTCCGATTAAAGAACCAAATGAATTGATCCCAGTGATTGAATTAACACTAAAGGAGGAAGAAAAATGAGTATCGGCATTATTCTTGCAAGCCATGGCGAGTTCGCTTTAGGCGTAAAGCAAACGGGAGACATGATCTTTGGAGAACAAGAACAGGTAGATGTGTGTGTATTGATGCCTGAAAATAGTCCAGAAGAGTTTCGCCACCAAGTGGAACAGGTGTTAGCGAAGTATTCCGTTGATGATGAACTGTTGTGTTTAGTTGATCTATGGAGTGGGACACCTTTTAATCAGCTGAACCAGCTGAAAGAAGAAGGAAGCAGAAAAATCGAAATTGTTTCTGGTTTGAATATTCCGATGCTTCTTCAAGCTTATAGCGAACGCTTTAATCCTAAGGCTTCACTGAATGAAATCGTTCAGAATATTTCGACCGTCGGTGTTCAAGGGATTAAAACGTCCCTTGGAAGCACCGCAGCGGATTTACCATCGAACACAGCAGAGACTGAGCCATCAGTTGTGGCTTCCGTTTCCAACAAAATGAGTGAATTGGGGATCAGCCATGTCCGATTGGATGAACGGTTGATCCATGGTCAAGTAGCGACACTTTGGTTAGGGAAAATGGGAACAACAAGAGTTATGATCGTTGATGATGGAGTTGTCAATGATCCAATTGCTAAGGCCTCTTTAAAAGCTGCTGTTCCAGGTGGTATCAAATTGAGTATATTGAAAACGGTTACCGCTGCGAAACGGTTAAAAGAAGGGATTTATCAAGATCAAAAAATCATGTTGCTTACCAAAAAGATTCAAACGATCTTTGATTTGATCGATGCGGGTGTACCAATTGAATCATTTAATTTAGGCAATGCCAGTTCGAGAGAAGGAACCCTTCAAATCAAAAAATCCGTCTTTTTAACCGAAGCAGAAATTGCGAAGATTTTAGAGTTGGAAAAAGCAGGAGTCGTTGTGACGGCACAAATGGTACCAATGGAAGAAGAAAAACGATTTTCACAATTTTACGGAAAGTAGGGGGAACGAATGAATATAGAAATTTGGCAAATCATCGTATTATCACTGTTAGGATTTTATGTCATCATCGAAAATTTAGGGATCAATGTGATTGCTAACCAAGCACTGATCGTAGGTACCATTACAGGTTTAGTAATGGGGGATCTGACCACTGGATTGGCAGTAGGTGCGACATTGCAATTAATGGGATTGGGTATTCAAGCTTATGGAGGAGCAAGTGTCCCAGATTATATGACCGCTTCGATCGTGGGAACTGTTTTTGCGATTACGAGTGGAAGAGGTGTGGAATTTGGTATCGGATTAGCTGTTCCAGTAGCATTGTTGATGATCCAGTTAGATATTTTTGCTCGTTTTTGTAATGTGTTCTTTCAAAAGAGAATCGATAAAAATATTCGTTTAGCTGATACTAAAAAAATAAGAATTTATCACTTGTTGGGAGCAATGAGTTGGGGATTATCACGAGGAGTACCTATTTTTATCGTCTTTAGTTTTGGTGACCGAGTGATTCAAATTGTTTCAGATGTAATTCCAGAATGGTTGACTGGCGGGTTGGCAGTTGCAGGAGGCATGTTACCAGCAGTCGGTATCGCCATTTTATTAAGATTTTTACCAGTTAAAAATTTCATTACGTACTTGATGATTGGGTTTTTGGCAGTTGCTTACTTAAAGATGCCTATGTTTGGCGTGGCTTTATTAGGATTGGCTTTAGCCATTTTACAATTTAAGAATTTGATTGGAAAGCAAAACAATCTGACACAAGTGGCTCAAGCTGATGCAAATGGAAAAGGAGGATTAAGTGCTGATGAGTACGAAGATTAATCAAAAAGACCTAGATAAAGTAAGTATCAATTGGTTGTATGGTAGCCAATTGTCTTGGAACTACGAGCGAATGATGGGTGGGGGCTATTTGTACTCCATGTTACCGATCATCGAAAAACTCTACGGCGACGATGAAGAAACCAAGATTGCCATGATGAACATGCAAAGTCAATTTTTTAATACAACACCACATATGGGCGGTTTTATTTTGGGAATTGATATCGCTACTGAAGAAGCGGAAGGCAAACAATCAAAAGATACGGTGTCTAGTTTGAAAACTGGATTAATGGGTTCATTTGCTGGTGTCGGGGATACGATTTTTGGAGTATTGTTCCCAACTGTTTTTGGTTCAGTGGCTTCCTATTTAGCTCTACAAGGAAACGCGATCGGAGTTGCTGTTTGGGTATTAGTGAATCTGGCGATTTTAGTCTTTCGATTTTTCTCTGTAAGAATAGGTTATACTCAAGGCGTGAAATTAGTGACTAGTATGTCCGGACATTTGAATGCGTTGACCAATGCTGCTACTTTATTAGGGGTCACGGTGATTGGTGCCATGATTCCATCGGTGATCAATGCCCAAATTACTTGGACCTTTAAAACGGGAGATGTCGAACTTAACCTTCAAGAAACACTAGATCAGATCATGCCGATGATGATTCCAGCCCTTTTAGTGGGTGTCATTTATTGGTTGTTAGGCAAAAAATACTTTAATTCAACAAGAGCGATTTTAGCGATCATGGTGTTATCGATTTTATTAAGAGTATTCGGAATCATGTGATTTTCTAACTAAATGAGGAATAATCATAAAAAGGAGAGAGCCTTATGACACTCGCATTTTTTGAAGAATGTAAAAAATTAACTGAAACATTAGAGAAGTATGAAACAGAAAATATAACGAAAGCAGCCCAAATCGTAGCCGATGGAATTATGAACGGTGGGATTACGCAGGCTTTTGGTAGCGGACATTCCCATGCAGCAGCGCTAGAAATCAGTGGGCGTGCAGGTGGATTGATACCGTCAAAACTGATTTTAGATCCTGCGGGGGGCATGTATGAACAACATGCTGGTGTCGGACGAACACTCATGCACAAAGTGTCCATCCATCCCAATGATGTCTTTTTCCTGATTTCTAATTCTGGAAGAAACCCCATGGCAATTGAAATGGCTGAGGAAATCAAAAAGCGTGGAAATAAATTGATCGTGGTCACGGCATTGGCTGCCTCTAAAGCATCCACTTCACGACATGAAAGTGGAAAGTTATTGTATGAATTTGCAGATGTTGTTTTAGATAACCACTCTGTTTATGGTGATGCGGTATTACCTGTTGATGGATTAGAGACCAAAGTATGCGGGACTTCGACATATGCGGCTACATTGTTACTCCAACAAACGATGTTAGAAGCCATTGAGCGAATGGTTGCTCAAGGTTTTGAACCGCCAGTTTATTTAAGTGTGAATATCGATGGGGGACACGAACGAAACCTAAAAATCGAAGACCAGTATGCAGAGAGAATTTTCCATATTTAGTTTCATGAACATATCAAATGATTGACTGAGAAAAAGCACATAAAAAAGAACGTTTAAGGTGGGGACAACCCAACGCTTAAACGTTCTTTTCCTATTTAGTCATCTAAACCAATCAAATAATCGTCATCTTGCATTGCTTCCACATGCCCTAAGAGGTAGCCATTTCCCACTTGTGAGAAGAAATCATGGTTGCTGGTACCGGTAGAGATACCGTTCATCACGATTGGATTGACATCATTCGCTGTATCTGGAAAAAGTGGATCCATTCCCAGGTTCATCAATGCTTTATTGGCATTGTAGCGCAAGAATGTTTTTACTTCTTCCGTCCAACCGATTGGATCATACAGTTCCTCGGTATAACGTTCTTCATTTTCGTACAATTCATATAATAAATTATACATCCAGTCTTTTAGCTGTTCTTGTGCTTCTTCTGATAGTTCATTGTAACCTAATTGGAATTTGTAGCCAATGTAAGTCCCATGAACAGATTCATCTCGAATAATCAATTTGATGATTTCTGCTACATTCGCTAACTTATTATTTCCTAAATAATAAAGAGGAGTATAAAAGCCGGAATAAAATAAGAATGTTTCTAAGAACACACTAGCGATTTTCTTTTCTAAAGGTGTGCCATTTTTGTAGATTTCATTGATACGTTCCGCTTTTTTTTGTAAATAAGGATTTGTATTCGTCCATTCAAAGATTTCTTCGATTTCTTTTTTTGTATTCAATGTACTAAAAATGGAAGAATAGCTTTTTGCATGGACCGATTCCATAAATTGGATATTGTTCAATACAGCCTCTTCATGCGGCGTACGGACATCCTTACGCAGCTGATCCATTCCGCTTTCTGATTGGACAGTATCGAGTAAAGTCAGTCCACCGAAGACATGGCCAACCGTATCTTTTTCTAACTGTGACAGTGTCCGCCAGTCATCTAAATCATTAGACAAAGGAATACGGGTATCTAACCAAAATTGTTCAGTTAGTTTCTCCCACGTAGATTTATCAATGATATCTTCAATTTCATTCCAGTTTATTGCTTCATAGTAAGTTTCTGACATGAGAAATGCTCCTTTATTTAAATTACCTGTCTGTTCATTTTTTGCTTACTTGTTTTAGATGACACAACTTTCACATTGATTGCTGCCGATTTCTTCTGCATCATCAGTAAACGTCCGAACGTAATAAATTGATTTGATTCCTTTATGGAAAGCGTAGTGACGTAAGATATTCAAATCACGTGTTGTTTGTTTAGTCGTTGTTTTCCATTCATATAGACCTTCTGGGATTTCAGAACGCATAAATAGGGTTAAACTCATTCCTTGATCTACATGTTGTTGAGCAGTTGCGTAAATGTCAATGACTTTTCGCATGTCCATGTCATAAGCTGAAGTATAGTAAGGAATTGTTTCATTTGACAGATAAGGCGCTGGGTAATAGATTTTCCCGATTTTCTTTTCTTGACGCTCTTCGATCATGCGTGTAATCGGATGAATACTTGCACTAGTGTCATTGATATAAGAAATCGAACCATTCGGCGCTACAGCTAGACGATTTTGATGGTATAAACCATCGGTCATGATCGCTTGCTTTAAGTTTTCCCAATCTTCAGCAGTTGGAATAAAGATTCCTTCAAATAAAGCTTTTACTTTATCAGATTTTGGTTGGAATTCTCCAGTAACATATTTATCAAAATAGCTTCCATCTGCATAAGCAGATTTTTCAAAGTTATGGAAGACTTGTTTTCTTTCACGAGCAATCGTATTACTTTCAACTAATGTCCAGTAATTTAAAAGCATAAAGTAAATATTTGTGAAATCTAAGGATTCTTCAGAGCCATACGCCATTTGTTCCTTCGCAAAGAAAGTGTGTAAGCCCATTGCTCCTAGTCCGATCGTATGATTCAATTTGTTTCCATTTTGGATTGGAGGGACAACATCGATATCGGAAGCATCTGTGATGTAAGTCAATGCCCGTGTCATCGTACGCACAGACTGACCAAAATCAGGGCTGTCCATCAAGTTAACGATGTTAGTCGAACCGAGATTACATGAGATGTCCGTTCCTAATACTTCATATTCTTGTTTTCCATTGATAACAGAAGGTGTTTGAACTTGTAGGATTTCCGAACACAAGTTACTCATGATGATCTTTCCGTCAACTGGATTTTCACGATTAGCTGTATCAATATTGATGATATAAGGATAACCGGATTCTTGTTGTAATTTCGAAATTTCATTTTCAAGTTCACGTGCTTTGATTTTTTGTTTCCGAATATTAGGATTCGCTACTAAATGATCATACTCAGCAGTGATGTCGACATAAGAAAATGGCACGCCATATTCTTTTTCCACACTATAAGGACTGAAAAGATACATTTCTTCATTTTTACGAGCTAACTCGTAAAATTTATCAGGAACGATTACACCAAGTGAAAGTGTCTTTACTCGGATCTTTTCATCTGCATTTTCTTTCTTGGCAGAAAGAAAAGCAATGATATCTGGGTGGAAGACGTTCAAATAAACGACACCAGCACCTTGACGTTGACCTAATTGGTTTGAATAGCTAAAACTATCTTCAAATAATTTCATAACAGGGACAACACCACTTGCTGCTCCTTCATAACCTTTGATCGGTGCCCCCGCTTCACGTAGGTTTGAAAGAGTGATCCCAACACCACCGCCGATACGTGATAGTTGTAAAGCAGAGTTGATCGAACGACCGATAGAGTTCATATCATCAGTTACTTGTGTCAAGAAACAAGAAACGAGTTCCCCACGACGTTTCCGACCGGCATTTAAGAAAGAAGGGGTAGCAGGTTGGTAACGTTGGTGGATCATTTCATCTGCTAAAGACAGCGCCAATTGTTCATCACCATTAGCAAAATAAAGTGCGTTGAAAGCTACTCGATCTTCATAAGATTCAAGATAAGCAGTCCCGTCATTCGTTTTTAACGCATATTGTGAATAAAATTTGTAGGCAGCCATAAATGATTTAAAGGTAAAGTGTTGTTCTGCTAAAAATTGATAAAGTGATTCAATAAATTCAGCAGAGTACAGTTGGATAAATTCTGACTCTAAATAGTCGTTTTCAATCAAATAATTGATTTTATCCATTGCTGTTGCAAACGTCATCGTGTTTGGTTTGACATTTTCTTCAAAAAAAGCGGTTAGCGCTTCTTTATCTTTATTTAGCGGGATCTGACCATTTACTGGTCGATTGATTTCATTGTTTAATTTAAAGTAACTAACATCTTTTAACTGCTTAAGACTCATAAGTACGCCCAACCTTCATTCCATATTTTGATAGTGAATATTGTTTCGTGCTGTAAAAAAGGATTTGGGGAGTTTACGGCAAAAACAAGTGCCTCAATTCCATCAAATCCAATTCTACGTTCTTTTCCATTTCGATTGACTGGTGACTAACTAGCAAGTTTGCGAAGTTGATCTGGTCGAAACCCGATCACCGTTTGTGCATCTGACGTAATGACAGGAACACTTTGGAATCCTTGAGCTTTTAACCATTCAATTGCATCTGGTTGTTCGTCGATATTAACTTCTTCAAAATCGATTTGGTTGTCAGTTAAAAAGCGTTTGACCATCTTGCATTGCATACAATTATTTTTAGAAAATATTTTGACATTCATGTGTATTGCCTCCTCCACAGCTCTTGTTTATCTATAATGAATAGTATAAAACTATTAGTAAAAAAGTCAAACAACAAACACTACATCTTGTGTTGTGGAAACTGTGGAATACTATGTTTTGTGGTTTTTGAAAAACAGCTGAAAACAAGTAACAGGGGAAAAAATACTTGTTTTAGTACAGTGAAGGTTGTGGAAAAATCCCCAAAAAGATTTTTTTATCTCCTTATTAAGTGGTTAAATGAAAGTTCGCTCATAAAATCACAACGTTCGTTGACTTTATCAAGTAACGAGAGTATTCTTATTGAGAATGATTCTCAATGTATGTTGATAAATGAAGTAAATACTAGGAAAAATAAATAGAAAGAACTATCATGATGTTTTTCACAAGAAGGAGATGAAAATCGATTTATGAATTTGAATGCTACTTTATCTTTAGATGCCACTGTCCCTTTAGAAGAAGCGAAGCTAAATCTTGTTTACCAAATTGAAAAATTGCAAACGAGTGAAGCAGTCAAAAAACATTTGCAAAATCTCGGTATAATCGTTGGAAGTAAACTCGTTGTTATCAATCGATCAGGAAGTAATGGAATCGTCCTGCTAAAAAATAATCGGATCGCGATCGATCGAGAGTTGTTTAAACAAATTTTAGTGAAAAAGAACGAACTTTCTAAGGATAACTGGACTTCATTAGATCAACTGACTGTTGGAGAACGAGGAATCGTTGTAGGGATACATGGAAAAGGCGCTGTTAAACGGCGTTTGATGGATATGGGTGTAACGAAAAATGTTCCTTTGACTGTAAGAAAATTAGCACCACTAGGAGATCCGTTAGAAATTACCTTGCGAGGGTATGAGTTAACGCTTCGTAAAGAAGAAGCAATGTTGATCCTTGTGCAAAAAGAGGTGTAAAAAATGAAGGTAGCTTTAGTTGGTAACCCTAATAGTGGAAAGAGTAGTTTATTCAATGCCTTAACTGGTGCTAAACAATACGTAGGGAATTGGCCAGGGGTAACGGTGGAAAAAAAAGAAGGAAAAATGAAGAAGAATCCGATAATCAAGATTCAAGATTTACCTGGAATCTATTCCCTGTCACCTTATACACCTGAAGAAGTAATTGCGAGAGATTATTTGACCAACGAATGTCCTGATCTGATCATCAATATTGTCGATGCCACAAATTTAGAAAGAAATCTTTATCTGTCTGCACAATTATTAGATCTAGGCATCCCCATCATTATCGGACTGAATATGATGGATATCATTAAAAAAAATGGCAAAAAAATCAATGTCGAAAAATTAAGTTATGGTTTAGGCATACCTGTGATTCCTATCAGTGTATTGAAAAAAGAAGGATTGGATAAACTCACGAAGAAAATCATTGATGCCTCCAAGCAGCCAAAAGAACAGAAGGTATCCTTACTAACTAATTATGACGATCGACTAGAAGCTGCAATCCATGAAATCGAAGAGATATTAGGAAAAGATCAGCCTTTTCAACGCTGGTCTGCCATCAAATATTTTGAGCGTGATCCACAGTTATGGGAAAAACAAACAATAACGACAAAACAAGAAAAAGAAATTGAGCAGCTGATTCGTCTGACAGAGAGACTATTTGATGAAGATAGCGAAACAATAGTTATTAATGAACGATATGAATGGCTAACGCAACTTACTGCACTTTGTGTCGTGTCTACGGATTCATTTCGCTTGTCCATCAGTGATAAAATCGATCGAATCGTTACTAATCGCTGGTTCGCTTTACCAATTTTTGCTTTTGTCATGTGGCTGATCTATTATTTAGCGATTCAAACAATCGGAACAATGGGAACTGATTGGATCAATGACACGTTATTTGGCAGCTGGTTGCCACAACACGTCGAACAGGTACTGGTCAACTGGCAAGTGGCACAGTGGATGCAACAATTGATCCTCAATGGAATCATAGCAGGGGTAGGCGCAGTGTTGGGCTTTCTACCTCAGCTGATCGTCTTGTTCTTGTGTTTAAGTTTCTTGGAAGATTGTGGCTACATGTCACGGATCGCTTTTGTGATGGATCGTTTATTTCGGAAATTTGGTTTGTCAGGAAAATCGTTTATTCCTATGTTGATTGCTACAGGTTGTGGTGTTCCAGGGGTGATGGCTAGCCGAACCATTGAAAATGAGCAAGATCGGCGCTTGACGATTATGGTCACGACGTTTATGCCATGTTCTGCTAAATTACCAATCATTGCTTTGATTGCAGGAGCGTTTTTCCCCCATACTTCTTGGGTAGCACCCTCTGCTTATTTTCTAGGTATGTCTTCCATCGTTTTATCAGGGATCATGTTGAAGAAGACGAAGTTATTTGCTGGCGATACCGCACCATTTATTATGGAACTACCAGCGTATCATTTTCCACAAGGAACAACGATTTTACGCCAAACCTATGATCGCAGTAAATCATTCGTCAAAAAAGCAGGAACGATCATCTTTGTTTCAAGTATTTTGATTTGGTTTACTTCTTCGTATAACTTTTTTGGTCAACCTGTTACGGAAGATCAAAGTATTCTAGCAAGTGTTGGACGGATTGTGGCTCCTCTTTTCCAACCACTAGGATGGGGGAATTGGCAAGGAACAGTAGCTACGATCACTGGATTAGTGGCCAAAGAAAATGTCATTGGGACTTTTGGTATTTTGTTTGGGCACAAAGAAGTAGCGGAAAATGGTCGAGAGATTTGGCAAGCATTACAAGGTACGTATACTTCCGCTGCTGCTTATTCCTTATTGTCCTTCAATCTGCTTTGTGCTCCCTGTTTTGCAGCAATCGGTGCGATCCATCGTGAAATGAATTCAAGGAAATGGACACTGATCGCAGTTGGCTATCAATGTGGGTTTGCTTACTTGGTAAGCTTCATGATTTATCAGTTCGCTCATTTATTAGAAGGCGGCTCTATCGTATTTTCGACTTATTTAGCAGGTATGGTCCTGATTGGATTAGGTTACGCTTTATTGAAAAAACAGCAGAAGAAACAAGAAATTTTGACGTTATCATTAGAAGGTGGAAATTAAATGGCGACTTTTTTATTAAGTGTATTGATCTTTGGCAGTGCTGGTTATATCGTGTTTTCACGTGTCAAATCAGGAAAAACGTGTGATGACTGTAAAAGTGCTTGCCCAGTAAAGAAAATCTAACGGATGTGAGATGATAAAAACAACGAGTGATGATCGAAAAACAGTTCATCGTTCGTTGTTTTTTTTGTGGTTGATTCTGCTTCTTTTGATTTTTCTCCAAGGAACAGACTTAAAACCTTTTTAAGATTTTTTGCTTATTTTGATTTCCCATAGTAAGATGTAACTGAAAAAGAGAAGGAAGAGGAGAATAAATGGCAGGAAAGAAAAAAATTGTTCGTCCAAGATACCAACAAATCGCAGTTGATCTGGCTGAACGAATCGTGGAAAACCGTTATCAGGTGGGGGAGAAGATCCATGCAAGATCCACTTTAGCAAGTACATATAATGCTTCTCCTGAAACTACAAGAAAAGCAATCAATGTGCTAGTTGATCTAGGGATCATGGAGGTTCGCCATGGCAGTGGGGCATTCGTTGCCTCAAAAGAGAAAGCCAAAGATTTTTTATTGCAATACCAAGATGTTCAATCGATCCAAGAAACAAAAGCCGAAATTATGGCAAGTGTCGAAAAGCAACAAGAAGAATTGGATCATTTTTCACAATTATTAGATCAATTAGTCAGTCAAACGAAACGGATACATAAGATGAATCCTTTATTGCCATTTGAATTAACGTTGACGAAAGAAGCGACCCATCTTGACCGCTCCATCAGCGAGTTGAATATTTGGCAAGCAACAGGAGCGACAGTGATTGCGATTTCCCATAAAGAAGAGTTGCTCGTTTCACCTGGACCGTATGCCAAATTCACAGCGGGTGACACTGTACATTTCATTGGAAACGAATTTACCTTACAAAGAATGACTAATTTCTTCTATCCAGAAAACTAGTCCTTTAATTATTTTTTATCATCAAATTTTAATCTTGGATAAGCCTAACCGCTAGGGCTTTATTCAAGTTTTTTTTATTTTGGAAGCAAACAAAAAAGTCTCCTTTTTGACAAAGTGACTACACGATGTTAGTATAGTGTGGTCACTTTTTTTCAGAAAGTAAAATGAATTTACATAAACATAAAAAAGGAGAAATTTGTTTGGTAAAGGTAGAAGTAAAAAATTTAACAAAAATATTTGGTAAAAAGACACAAGTAGCTTTAGAAATGATGAAGAATCATCAACCGAAGACAGATATATTGAAAAAAACCGGCGCAACGGTCGGTGTTTACGATGCTAGCTTTGATGTTCAAGAAGGCGAAATATTCGTTATCATGGGTCTTTCCGGTAGTGGGAAATCAACCTTGATTCGATTATTGAATCGTTTGATCGAACCAACAGCAGGAAACATCTATATCGATGGAGAAGACATCTCAAAATTGAGTAAAGAAGAACTTCGTGAAGTTCGTCGTCACAAGATCAATATGGTTTTCCAAAACTTTGGGTTATTTCCACATCGTACGATCTTAGAAAATACGGAATATGGTTTAGAAGTTCGAGGAGTTCCGAAAGAAGAACGCCAACAAAAAGCAGAACAAGCACTTGAAAACTCAAGTTTGCTTTCATTTAAAGATCAATATCCAAATCAATTATCTGGTGGGATGCAACAACGTGTGGGGCTAGCTCGAGCATTAGCCAACGATCCAGAGATTTTATTGATGGATGAAGCTTTTTCTGCTCTTGATCCGTTGATTCGCCGTGAAATGCAAGATGAACTACTCGAATTACAATCAAATGTCCAAAAAACAATCATTTTCATCACCCATGATCTAAACGAAGCGTTGCGAATCGGTGACCGTATTGCATTGATGAAAGATGGTGAAATCATGCAAATCGGCACAGGAGAAGAAATCTTAACAAATCCTGCCAACGATTATGTTCGAGAATTTGTGGAGGAAGTGGACCGCTCCAAAGTCTTAACAGCTCAAAATATCATGGTTCCAGCGTTGACTACCAATATTGAATCAGATGGTCCGAATGTTGCATTGACTCGAATGCGCAACGAAGAAGTAAGTATGTTGATGGCAGTCGATAGAAAACGAAATTTAAAAGGAATCATTACAGCTGATCAAGCGCTAGAAGCCAGACGCCAAAAACGGCCGTTGATTGATTTCTTAGATGAAAATGTCACTGTCATTGGGAAAGACATGATTGTCAGTGATATCTTCAATATTATTTATGATTCACCTACGCCACTAGCAGTCGTTGACAACGGTAAACTTAAAGGGGTTGTCATTCGAGGAAGTGTGATTGAAGCATTAGCAGAATCAGGTGAGGTGAATGAACATGAATAATTTATTAAACTATCAATTACCCGTAGCAGATTGGGTTGAGAAATTGACAGAATGGTTTACGACTACGTTTGCAGGACTATTTGCTTTTCTACAAACGATCGGGCAAGCAGTGATGTCTGGGATCACTAATTTATTATTAGTTATTCCAGCGCCAGTGTTCATCCTTTTATTAACAGTCGTTGCATTCTTTATCTCTAAGAAACGTCCAGGACTGACCTTGTTTACGTTGATCGGTCTATGGTTTATTTACAATCAAGGGTTATGGTCTGATTTGATGAATACTGTGACACTTGTCTTATTGTCTAGTATGATCTCCATCATTATTGGTGTACCATTAGGAATCTTAATGGCAAAAAGCAGCAAAGCGCAAAGTATCATCAAACCGATCCTTGACTTTATGCAAACCATGCCAGGATTTGTTTACTTGATCCCAGCAGTTGCATTCTTTGGGATCGGGATGGTTCCAGGGGTATTCGCTTCGGTTATTTTTGCGTTACCACCAACTGTTCGTTTCACAAATCTAGGTATTCGCCAAGTACCAAAAGAATTGGTGGAAGCATCTGATTCATTTGGTAGTACCAGTTGGCAAAAACTGTTCAAGTTAGAATTACCATTGGCTAAAAGTACGATCATGGCGGGGATCAACCAAACCACCATGTTGTCACTTTCAATGGTCGTGATTGCTTCAATGATTGGAGCGCCAGGATTAGGTCGTGGCGTCTTGTCAGCATTACAACGTGCGCAAGTCGGAAATGGATTTGTTAACGGGGTAGCTTTAGTTATCTTGGCGATCATCATTGACCGTTTTACGCAACATTTGAATCAACCAAATAATAAAAAAGCGACAGGTGCGAACAAACAAAAAAGTAAAAAACGCCAAGGAATCATTATTGGAGCTGTAGTGGTTGTGATTTTAGGTGCCATTGGCTTAGGTAGTTTAGCTAATAACAAAGAAACGAAAAAAATCAATCTTTCATATGTAGAATGGGATACTGAAGTAGCTTCAACGAATGTAGTTGCTGAAGTACTCAAAGGAATGGGCTATGATGTGTCGATCACACCATTAGATAATTCCATCATGTGGGAATCTGTTTCTAAAGGAGAATCAGATGGGATGGTAGCTGCGTGGTTACCAAAAACCCATGGTTCTCAATATGCACAGTACAAAGACCAAATAAATGATCTAGGTGCTAATTTAACTGGTGCTAAAGTTGGCTTAGCTGTTCCAAGCTATATGGATGTCAACTCGATTGAAGAATTAACCAATCAAGCAGGTAAGAAAATCACCGGTATTGAACCTGGTGCCGGAGTCGTCAATGCTGCTGAAAATACAATCAAGCAATATGACAACTTAAAAGATTGGACCGTAGAAACTTCTTCTTCAGGTGCGATGACAGTGGCATTAGGTCAAGCCATCAAAAAGAAAGAACCAATCGTTATTACTGGTTGGACTCCACATTGGATGTTTGCTAAATATGACTTGAAGTATCTTGAAGATCCTAAAAAAGCTATGGGAAGTGCTGAAGAAATCCATACGATCGTCCGCAAAGGATTAAAAGAAGACCAACCAGAAGCATATAAGGTCTTAGATAATTTCCACTGGTCAGAAAAAGATATGGAAAAAGTCATGTTAGAAATCAATAACGGAAAAGATCCACAACAAGCAGCGCAAGACTGGATCAAAGAAAATCAAAAAACAGTCGATAGCTGGAAAGAATAATGTTTAGGTAACTGATCACGAAAAGTTGGATCAAACTCTAGTAAATCAAATGAAGCGTTCTGAAAATAGTCTTTACTATTTTTGGAACGCTTCATTTTTTGTACCAATATATTAGAAGTTTTTGTGCAAGACAGCTAGTATTGAGGTGCTCGTTCAATTTTTTGTAAATATTTGAATAATGTTATGATGCTTCAACACTTCAAAACAAACCGAAGTATCTGAGAAGCATTTTGCTCATTGTATTTTTCAGTACATGTTTGTTTTTGGTTATATATGGTTTTCGTCTACATTTCGTCGACTTAACTCAGGCATCTTCGCTGTCAGTTGACTCCTTGCAAAATCTAAATCATTAAGCCAATCTTTAATCTGTTCTTTTGCTAGAATCAATGGCATACGATCATGGACGGGAAGCACTGATTGACTTGGTTGAGTGGTCAAAATGATTGATTCGGTTTCAAATCCAGCTTCATCTTTATGGATCCGATAAAAACCACCGACATAAAGGACGGTCGTTTGACTGTCAGTGAACATTACTTTGTGTTTATCAGAATCCCATTCGTAAAAGCCCGACATTGGGAAAACACAACGAGTATCTTTGAAAGGGTGAGAGAATGTCTTTTTTTCTTCCACAGTTTCTGCTCGAGCATTGATCATTAGCTGTCCTTTTTTAAAACCGGTAAAGCCCCAACGAGTGATACCTGGCACAACAACGGATTCTTGATTAAGACCTAATGTTACTACATGGTTCGATGGAAAAATTTCATTTTTTCCAATGTGGATTTGCCGACTTTCTGCCTGTGGCTTTACTTGTTCATAATATTTTTTCAGCTCATCGGATGCTAAATCAAAAAAATAACGTCCACACATAATTTTTTTCTTCCAATTACTAGTTGATAAAACGATCCAATAGTTAGTTAATGGTTGGCAAAAGGCTGACTCACCAACTAAATAGAATCCCAAGGTGTACGAACTTCTTTGCTAATTACGTCAAAAAGGCTAGACTTACTAATTAGATTGTAACGATAAATGCTCTATTAATAAAGTAAACGCTATCATTTGGTTGCGATGAAGAGATCTGTTAGAGGAAGCAATGTGGTTTAATTAATTGAAGGTTTGGCGGAGTTCATTCATTCGCAGTTTTCCCCCGGACAATACTAAGTGATCAATCAAAAGAATATATCCGAAAAACAAAAAATGTCATCACGTACACTCTTTTCGAAACTACCGAAGTAGCCAAGAATGTACTGATGACGTGGGTTTGGCACCCAATGGGCCGTGAGGGGCTCGAACCCGCGACCCGCTGATTAAGAGTCAGCTGCTCTACCAACTGAGCTAACGGCCCAATAAATTTATGAAATATTTACTGAATATTACTTAATAATAGTAGCACTGTGGATTTTAAAATGCAAGACTAGCTTAAAAAAAATCATAAAAAACTTTACGTCTTTATAGAAATTCATTCATAGTTTATTCACAAATGCTCAGTATGATATAACCATACCAACCAACAAAAGTTCTTGCAAAAGAACTAACCCTAACACTTTTTCATTTTTACTCCTTCCCGCCATTTTTAATGGCGGGTCTCCTATTTTAGTAGGTAAAACCATGCAAATGATCTACTTCCTCAAATCCTGCTGCGATCCCTTTTTGTTCCAAAAGCGTTTCATTATTTTTTTGTAACGTTACATAGATTTCTGTACTGGCTTTTTCACGAATCACTCGATTCATCAATCCTTTGTGAGGCGCCATTAATGGATGTCCGTCTTTTTGCAGGACTGCCAGTGTTAATTTAAGCTGTTGTTGTTTGATCGTGATAACTAAATAGTCTTTTTCTTGGACGATCGATAAAATTTTAGCTCCGTAGTAAGTAGCAAAGCGATATTCTTCGCTCTGGATCTGCAACACTGCGATGATTCCCAAAAAACGTCCACCAAGAAATGGAATTTCTGCTGCAGAAAAGAAAAAACGTGCATCGGACGTCTCAAATTGATTACACTGGGCCCATACATAAGTTGCAGGAAAAGAAGAGCCCCAATCTTTTTCTACATAACCAATCCCTTGATCAAAATCAATGGGTTGATCATTCCAGACTAATTCTCCCTGTAGTGAATCTTTCATGCTTAATATCCCATGGTAACATTCCATAAAAGTGAAATAAGAAAAAGGGCCCATGATACTAGGGGCATAGTAGGTCCGATGGATAGGTGTAAAATCGCCATAATCAATCGTTCCATGAATCGACAGATTGTCATTGGTTAACGAAAGAGAAATACCCTTTTCACTAAAGATATTTTCACCAATTTTTATGAATAAATGTTCTTTTTCGATAAAGAGTTGCGCACTATCAAAATAAAAAATCTCGGAATGTTCATGACTGATTACTTGTATAAAGGGAGACTTTTCTCCGTTTTCCGCAATCGAATAGCCAGGAATGAAAGCATAAACGTTATTTCCGATTTGATGTTTAAAATACCATCCTTCAAAAAAAGGGTGGGTTTTGTTTTCTCCTTGAAAAAATTTATCTGTTGGAATCATCTTTATTTCCCTCCATTCACTCTTATTCAGTGTACCATGCCGAATGGACTGAAGGTTTCAAATAAGCTTAGAAGTAAGCCAGTTACTATCCGTAGGTCTTAAGGAATCAGAAAAGTAAGAAAAAATAGCAAACAAAGAACCAAGGTATCTGTTTAAGGAGTGAAAGATTGTTTTATTTTAGGTATTCGCAAGTAAAATTGTTTTATTTTCTCGAGAAATTTATTATAATTGAATTACCTAGTTAAAAAAACTAGATTGGATGTTTTTAATAACTCTAATAAGATGTTTGTGAAAACAACAAAGGAGAACAAGTAATGGAAAAAATGCGACAACAATTAATTGAATGGGGAAAAGAACTGGAAAATTATCATTTACCTCAGTGGGATGAACTTCCTGATTTAGAACTTTATATGGATCAGGTCAGAACGTTAGTTGATCGCTATCTTTCTCCTGTTATCCGAGGTGAGAAACATCCATTGTTGACCTCTTCAATGGTAAATAATTATGTGAAATTAGGGCTAGTTCCAGCGCCCATCAAAAAACGATACAACAAAGAGCATGTTGCATTTTTAATTGCAATTACATCATTGAAGCAAGTTCTAACGATTCCGGAAATTAAAGAAGGAATCCTCTTTCAAGGGAAAACGGTTGGTATCCGTGAAGCCTACAATCTATTTTGTCACGAACAAGAAAAAGCCATCAAAATGGTTAGCCAATTGGCTCAAGGAGAAGTCTATCCACAGATATTGGAGCAAGAGATACCCGTAGAATATATCGCAGTTCGATCGGCGACCTTGTCATTTGCGATGAAATTGTTGGCAGAAAAAACGATTAGTCTAGAAACTGAGTATTTAATTGAGGAGAAAAAAAATGAAAAATAAAGTGGCGATTTTAGTAGACTCTGGGACAGACGTTCCACAAGAGCTAATTGAAAAATATCAAATGTATGTGATTCCATTAAAGATTATTTATAAAGATCGAGTATATACTGATAAAGTTGATATTACTCCGGAGGAAATCTATCAAAGATTACCTCAAGAGATTCCAGGAACATCTTTACCTGATGGCGAAACAATTACCAAAATTTTTGAACAGATCAAACAGGACGGCTATGAAAAAATCTTAGCAGTGACAATCTCAAGTGGATTAAGTGGTACGTATAACATCGTTCGGTTGATTGCCCAACAACAAGAAGAATTGGAAGCGTATGTACTAGATACTAAGAACATTGGGATCGGAGCAGGCTTTTCAGCAATTCAAGCAGCTAAATGGTTAGAAGAAGGAATGGAATGGTCATTATTGATTGAAAGACTCAATGAATTAGTCAAACAGACCAAAGTATTCTTTAACGTGGCAACCCTTGAATATTTACAAAAAGGGGGAAGGATTGGGTTAGTTGCTTCTATATTAGGAACGGCTTTAAAATTAAATCCAATCATTTCTTGTAATGATGAAGGCATTTATTATACAGTGGGCAAAGCAAGAGGTCGTAAAAAAAGTCTAGATCGAACTGTTTCCTATGTGAAAGAACGAGTTGGAACAGCTAAAGTCTTTAACTTAGCCGTTGCGCATGGAGACGCCAAAGAAGAAGCAACTGAGATGATGGCGAGATTGAAAGAAGAATTTCCACAAGCGCAACAAATCTATTTTGGTCAAATATCCCCTGCACTTGTTGTTCATACAGGTCCTGGTTTGTTAGGCGTCGGGGTTCAAGTATTAGAAAAGTAATCAGAAAAATAGCTATTCAACAAAGTCAAACAGCTTAAAATAGCAAAGAAGAGGTTGAAATAAAAGTGTTTAGCATCGAGAAATAAGAAGGGATTTTCGAAAATTGAAAAGAGTATAAATACTAGTGTTTGCTGTTAATTGTTATCTACTTGGCACTTCCCAAATTAGTGGTTAATTTCGGCTTATTTTTCGAAGATGTTGGTTTCACCGTTTATTCGTTTTTAGAGATACTAGAAGAGACTGAGGCAAGTTTTACCTTAGTCTCTTTTTGATCGTTTAGCTAAGAATGACTCTGAGCGATAGGAAAGATAAAAATCAACATCTTACAACTTAAACAAAAAAAGATAAATATTATATAGCTTAAGTAGCGATGTATTTGGCAGCGTAAAATGTTATAATACGAACTATTAATAAAAAGAGGTGGTATAAATGAAAAAAGTAGGATTTGTAATGGTTATTTCAGCTTTTCTTCTTGTTGGTTGTGGCACAAAAGGAAATAAAGCAGAAGAATCAAAGGCTGCTTCATCCAGTGAAACTCAAACAATGACTAACTCTTCAAGTTCAGCCAAACAAGCATCATCACAAACCCAATCTACTACGACTAACTCCCAGTCTGTCGCGAAAAATACGAATACTACGCAAAATGAAACAACGAGCGCATCAACGACAATCAGCAGCACCACCGAAACAATGGTCACTCCCGATCCGCTAAGTGGCTATACAAACGACCAAATTGAATATGCCCGTGTCTGGTTAGCAGTTATGGGTACACATTACAAAACCGATTTAGCCAGTGGGAATTTTAAACTTCATGTGTCACATTCAGCTGCTGGAGCAGCAGTCAATCCTTATGATAGCACGAGTTTGACTTTTCCAACTGAAACGGTCACTCTTTCAGGAGAATATGGTTATCAAAGTTTAGTTGTTTATTCAAGCAATCATAACGGTACGATCACTTGTTATCCTGTTCCGAGTCATTTTCAAGGTGATCCAAGAGATCAAGCAGCAGTGAAAAAGCAGGAACAAGAAATCCTTGATCAAGCAACGATTGTTTCGATCCCGACTGGCAATCCTGAAGATGTCAAAGAATTAATTGCGGTACAAGTTGTAGATAACTGATGAATACCGTCGTTTTCTATAAAAAATAAAATAGCCCTATCAATCAGTAAAACGAATCGAAAAAATGCTATTTTTTGATTCGTTTATTTTTTGTCACCAAAAACAAATAAAGGATAAATAAAATGAGGATTCAAGTGAGAAGTGTATGTTTTCTGTAAGGCTTTTTTTACAAAGATGAAACATCTTGGAAAATACGTTATAATGGGAGAGTATGACAATAATAAAAAAGAGGTGGCTCTTTAATGAAAAAGATTTTAGTTGTCGATGACGAAAAGCCGATTTCGGATATCGTCAAATTCAATTTAGCCAAGGAAGGCTATGATGTTTATACTGCATATGACGGGGAAGAAGCCTTAGAAAAAGTCACTGAGGTGGAACCTGATTTGATCTTGCTAGATTTGATGTTACCAAAAATGGATGGCTTAGAAGTCGCGCGTGAAGTACGGAAAACCTACGACATGCCGATCATTATGGTGACTGCAAAAGATTCTGAAATCGATAAGGTATTAGGACTGGAATTAGGTGCTGATGATTACGTGACGAAGCCTTTTTCTAATCGTGAACTAGTGGCTCGAGTGAAAGCCAATCTTCGTCGTGGCGCAACTGCTACCAAAGAAGTAGAAGAAATTGCCCCTTCTGAACTCGTGATTGGTGACCTGACGATTCATCCGGATGCTTATATGGTAACGAAACGAGGCGAAACAATTGAATTAACGCATCGTGAATTTGAATTGCTTTTTTACTTAGCAAAACACATCGGACAAGTGATGACACGAGAGCATTTGCTGCAAACCGTGTGGGGCTATGATTACTTTGGTGATGTGCGAACTGTAGATGTAACCGTGAGACGTCTACGCGAAAAAATTGAAGATAATCCAAGTCATCCTAATTATTTAGTGACACGGCGAGGTGTTGGTTACTATTTACGTAACCAGGAACAGGAGTAATTGATGAAAGGAAAAGTGCGCTTTTTTCGATCAGTCAATTTCAAAATTGCGATCACGTTTATTTTGATCTTACTGATTTCGATTGAGATTATTGGTGCCTACTTTATCCGAGGGTTAGAGCGTTCAACAATCAATACATTTATCAAAGATATGAATCAAACAGTTGAATCTTTAGCGACCACGATCAGTCCCGAATTAAATCGTAAAGACAACGCAGACATTGAAGAAGTCAATGCCAATATCAAACGATTCATTGAAAACAATGCCTCGAGTGACATTTTAGAGATTCGAGTTATTGATGAAAAAGGGATTATACGTGGGACAACGGATGTTAGTGATCAAAGCTCAATCGGTAAGAAAAACGATTATGTAGATATCAATGATTTCACAACAAAAAGGTATGTCGCATTAGATAGTGACGATAAGCGAGTGAATATCAATATTCAACCGATCCTGTCCCCGACCGGCGATGCCGTTATCGGGGCTCTTTACGTCAAAAGTAATATTGAGCAAAAATATTCTGAAATCAATAATACTGCGATTATATTCTTCACAGCTTCGTTGATCGCAGCCCTGATCTCCATGGTCGTATCAGTCTTAGTCGCACGGTCGATCACTCAGCCAATTGGCGAGATGCGAGAGCAAGCGATTAGGATTGCTCGGGGAGATTATAGTCGTAAAGTTAAAGTCCATGGACAAGATGAATTAGGGCAACTGGCGGATACATTCAACCAGCTGGCTGAAAGAATCGAAGAAGCTCAAGACACGATGGAAGCGGAAAGGAATCGGTTAGATAGCGTCCTGTCACATATGACAGATGGTGTCATTGCGACCGATCGAAGAGGTAAAGTCATTACGATCAACGATATGGCTGTTTCTTTATTGGATGTCAAAAATGAAGATGCAATCGGTCAGTCGATTTTGACTTTGTTAGATATTGAAGAAGAATATACATTACGTAAACTGCTAGAAGACCCAAATGAAATGGTACTTGATCGTTCAACTGGATTAATGGAAAGCGACCAAATGATTTTACGAGTAGATTTCTCCATGATCCGCAGAGAATCAGGTTTTATTAGTGGATTGGTAGCCGTATTGCATGATGTAACAGAACAAGAAAAAACAGAAAGAGAACGTCGTGAATTTGTCTCGAACGTGTCTCATGAACTTCGCACACCGTTGACAAGTATGCGTAGTTATATTGAAGCTTTAAGTGAGGGAGCTTGGAAAGATGAAGAAGTTGCTCCTAATTTCCTAAAAGTAACGTTAGATGAAACAGATCGAATGATCCGCATGATCAATGACCTGTTGAATCTTTCGCGAATGGATACAGGAAATACACAATTACAGTTAGAGTACGTCAATTTTAATGAATTAGTCAATTTTGTTCTTGACCGCTTTGATATGATGGTGGGTAACCAAGAAAAGAACTATACGATTAAACGGGAATTTACCCAAAGAGATCTTTGGGTAGAGATTGATACCGATAAAGTAATCCAAGTGATTGATAATATTATGAATAATGCGATCAAATATTCTCCAGACGGTGGAATGATCACATGTCGTTTGTTGGAAACACACAATAATGTGATTTTAAGTATTACTGACCAAGGACTTGGGATTCCTAAAAAAGATTTGAATCGGGTATTTGAACGATTTTACCGCGTGGATAAAGCGCGTGCGAGAGCCCAAGGTGGAACGGGGTTAGGATTGGCTATCTCTAGAGAAGTAGTCAAAGCCCACCGTGGCGCAATCTGGGCAGAGAGTAAAGAAGGAAAAGGATCAACCTTCTATATCTCGTTGCCATATGAACCATATGAGGAGGAATGGTGGGAATGAAAATTTCTGAAAAAGTTATTCGAATAGGATTACTCCTAATGATTGCTTTAAGTATCTACCTCTCATATGCCATTTGGCTAAGTCCAGCAGGTAAAACCTCGGTTAATTTTGACGAATCCAATTCACAGATGATCGATTCACAAAACTACCGAAAAGCATCTGAAGTTTTTCTTCCATTACATGTGACTTGGTTGCATTCAGGACAAATAAAGGAAACAAATAGTGAAAATCTTGTTTCTCGCCTCCAAACAGTCATCGAGGGCGCTCGATTTGGCAGAGTAACAGAAATCGTCAATGGCGATAAAGAGAAATTTGACAAGCTAAAAACTATTCAAGAAGGCATTGAGCTTACTTATAATGCGCCGCTGCTACTTAGTGAGTATAAAGAAGCCTTTCATCTAAGTTTGGATTTTTCAGCGCTTCCTAATCGGACAGATTCTATTTACTTTATGCGTATCCAGTTTGATAAAAATGAGAACAAAGTGCGATTCCTTGATTTTGAGACGGATTCCATTTACGAATCGAATCTTTCAGTTGATTGGAAAGAGTTGGAAAAAGAATTAAAGGCAACCGATAGTACGTGGACAGAGATGGAAAAAACGCCTTCGATTGTTGAGACACAATATGAAACGAAAGATAAAATCAAATTAAAAAAATATAGTTATATCCTGTCACAACAACCATATACTTTGTTTAGAAATGCCTTTTTCCAAAAACCAGATGAGGTCAAAACAAATAATGAGAGCAATGAACTGCTTTTTTATGATGGAAATGAGACGATGAGGATTCATTCAGAAACACAAATCGTTGATTTTCGGGGAGAAATCGGACAAGACAACGTCACAGCGAATATTTTCTCACAAAGTTTTCCATATATTAGTAAATTAGGCAATTCATTAGGAAATATGCGTTATTTTGATCGAGAGAACAATCAGATCGATTATCGAATATTTGTAGAAGGATTTCCTGTATTTGGTTCAGACAGTAAAGGGAAAGTTGAGATTGAAATTGGAGCGGATCAAGTAGATTCACAAGTGAAGATCCAAACCAGCTTGAATACGATCCAAGTACCGATTCCATCTGATGAAGAAGTTGAATTGCCACAAACAGAAAAAGTCATCCAGAGTCTTTTGGATAAAGGGGCAGACAAAGAAAAAATCGAGTCGTTGATTGTTGGCTACACGTGGCAAAATATCAAGGAAACGAATCGAGTCGTCGATTTATTACCTGAGTGGTATGTAAAATACCAAGGTCAATGGTACGCTGTCAATGATTTGCTTGGACGATTACCTGAAACGGAGGCGAATTAAATGGATTTCAAAAAAATTGAATGGATTTTTTTCGTTGCTTTTTTAGGGTTAAATGTTTTTTTATTTAGAAGTTATCAAGAAACGATCAGCCAAGAAAATAATGTGATCCGATCAGGACAAACCGAATCCATTCAACAACGACTTTCTAGTGATGACATTTCTTATACTGGTAAAATCTCTTCAGAAAGTAGACAAGGGTATTATTTAAGTGCGGAGGAAACGGACCTTAGTAAGGAACTGGATAGTCAACGTCATGGGACAAGTAAAAAAGGACTGTTGAGTAGTGGGATTGTTTTCAATGACAATGTCTTAACAAAAACTTTATCTGAGACAGAATCAGAAAATAGTATTTTTGATCCTGATAAAATGGGAAGTTCAGTGAATAGCTTTTTAAACAAAAAAAACAATGTACTCTTTGGTAGCGATTATGTTTATATGAAGAATTTTTCTGATCTAGACAGCGCAACGCCAGAAGTACAAGCAAGTCAAAAATATGATGGCCTACCTTTTTATGATGATACAGCTAAAATTGTGTTTTCACTGAATAAACAAGATAAAAGTTACATGGTCACGAAGTACACTCAGACACATTTATCCGATATTGAACAATTACGGGAAAAAACAGAATTACACACAGAAGAAGATGCAATCAAAACATTGTATGTAAATAATAAGATTTCTCGAGGTTCAAAAATCCTTTGGAGGCAGCTTGCTTACTCTTGTATTTTGAAAGTGCGAGAAAAGAATGTGTATGTTCCAGTCTGGTATGTGGCGATAGAAACGCCTGATAAATCGATCCAAGTAGAGTCGGTCAATGCATTTAGTAATACGATTGTAACAAATAATACGATTCCAAAGGTGGAAGATCATTAAAAAAGTAGTATAATGAAAAAAGTTTACAAAGTAAGAAGGGAAGTAGTCAAATGGCTGAAGAAAAACCAGCTTTTAAAATCAGTATCCTAGCCAGTGGAAGCTCTGGAAATTCACTTTATATCGAAAGTGATAGAAAAAGGCTCTTGGTAGATGCTGGTCTCAGCGGGAAAAAAATTACTTCTTTGTTGGCTCAAATTGATCGGACACCTGACCAATTAGACGGGATTTTAGTCACTCACGAACATCGTGATCATATTCATGGAGTAGGGGTACTTGCAAGGAAATATCATTTAGATGTGTTTGCCAATGAAAAAACATGGGAAGCAATGTCTCCATTAATTGGGAATGTTCCTATTGAACAAAAGCATTTGTTTGAAATGGGGAAGGTGCAAACATTTGGGGATCTAGATATTGAAAGCTTTGGCGTTTCTCACGATGCTGCAGCTCCGCAATTTTATCGTTTCCATAAAGAAAACCGTTCATTTGTGATGTTAACTGATACAGGTTATTGCAGTGATCATATGCGAGGAATCATCAAAAATGCAGATGGCTATTTGATGGAAAGTAACCATGATTTAGAGATGTTGCGGATGGGCCCTTATCCTTGGAATTTAAAGCAACGGATCTTAGGTGATCGGGGACACTTATCCAATGAAGATGGCGCCTTAGTCATGACTGATGTTATTGGTGATCGTACCAAACGTATCTACCTTGGTCACTTGAGTAAAGAAAACAATCTAAAAGAACTAGCTCACTTGACGATGGAGAATATCCTAAAAGAAAAAGATCTAGGTGTCGGTTATGAGTTTGATATTTATGATACCGATCCCTCAGAAGCAACGGAGTTATTTTCGATTTAGCCGTAGTCAACTATATAACCCAAAAAACGCTCAAACAACTTGTTTTGAGTGTTTTTTTTGTTCATTTAAAGCAGAGAGGATTTTTGTCTCATTCAGTTACGTTTTATTAACAACGAGGTGTACTTTCAATAAGGCTATAATAGTTTAAATTTTAGATAAGATATATTGTTCATTGGTTATTGATAGTGATTTTTTATTATATTTAATTAAATATAAATGTTTGTTTAATAGAGGTGTGTTTATGAAAAATAGTTATTTTATTATTTTAGGGTTGTTATTGTTGGCGGGATGTTCATACTCAGGAGTTGATCGTACCTCTTCCAGCACGGATCAGACTTCCACGCAGATCACCAAGACTTCTACAGAAAATGCACAAAATAGTACTACCAAGGAAAAAGAAAATCAACCTATTAGTAATGTAGAATCGACGGGAAATAATCCTGCAGAGGATTCAAATGTGCAAGAAATAAAGGATTCTTCAACTACTACTGAAACGATTGCTAATGAAAGCGAGAAAACAGATGAATACTATCGTTTAATCAAGCAGGCGTGGCAAGAACAATCTGAATATATCAACTCGTTAACAGATCCTAAGGTGAAACAATCTGTTCAAACACCGTCTGCTGCCGCAAACGCCAAAGCTAGCCAATTGGAATTGGACAATCCAGCAGATACTCAGTTGATCCAAACTAGTTTAAAACAAGTGCTGAATGGTCAATAATAAATAAGGAAAAATAGTTGTGATTAACAGGATCCTTTCCGAAAAAATTAGCCGAAGGAGATTGAGACAAGTTTTGTCCCAGTCCCTTCGGCATTTTTTGACAAATGCTAAAACAGCTATTCAAAGATCAAGTATAGTTAGACCGTAAATGAAAAATATAATAGAGAAGACTAGGCAAGAGGGACATTGCTCAAAACAGACAGATACAAAGTGAAACTAGCTTCCCATTATTATTGTATTAGTGAAAAGATTGAAAATTTTTATTACGCCTAATAGGTGTATCACTTACTTTTACATAATCAAAAAGTTGAAACCAGCTAAAAATTTTTAGAAAAATGATTAAAACATACCAAATGTTTCACTGTTTTGCACTCTCCATTTGGGATAACGATACCACTCAAAGTTGGAAACATAATCAGATGTGATCCACATTGACGATAGACATACCATTGAAATGCTTTGCTATTTTTCAAAGTAGATGAATAGGGAAAGAAAAACATAGTGATTAGGCAATATATTTCCAGAAAGATTCTTTGATTCGTTGACATTTTTTTCTGGTTTTTGCATCGTAAGTCTTACTGATTCCTAAAAGGAGACAAATTTCTTTACAAGAATAACCGTGATAAAGCAGTTCGATGAAGGTACCTCTAAAAAAGTCCTGTTTTTTAAAATTTTCTATTAGAAGTTTTTCCTCGATCGAACGTTCTGCGCTTTTGACTGTGCAATTTTTAGAATGATGTAGCGATTCGATGTTTTCCCATCTTGTCACGTCATAAGTAATCCCATCTTTATTGAAGACCTTACTTCCGGTTTTTTTATATTGTTTCCAAGTCTTCTTTTCAGCAATATAAATCCTTCGCAACGTAACATTTTTAAACGTGGAGCCTGTGATACTCTTGAAATCTTCAATGCCTTCCCAAATTGCTAAACAAAGGTTACTGTAGAAGTCTTCAAAAGGAATAAATACTCCGTTAGATTGTGCTTTAAATACAAAACGATGCGCACAAGATTTTATATAAGGGTCTAAATCTAAAATGATTAAATCTAAGATATCTTTATCATTCGTCAGATAATATTTCTTCAATAAGTCATCAATCATTTGCCAGATATTCATTTCGCAACACACTACCTTTATTTTTTGAAAGATACGTTCCTAAAAATGTTATTTTGTGACATATAAAATAACTTTTTGTAAAAGTTAAATAAATGATAGTCTGATAGATATATAATAAAAACAGTGGTTTTTTAACAAAAAATTTTATTTTTGTTTTATTCTTTATAAAATCGTGGATGACAGCAGTCGGTCTGATATAAAGGAGATGTCTTTATTTAAATGATTTTTCTAAGAGATGGTGCATTCGTAAGTAGTAATGATTGATAAAATTAATTAAAGTATGTAATGAATTAGCAAGTTCCTCATTTAATAACAAAAACAAAACAATATTAATTGTTTTAAAATCACTTTTGTATTTATCTTTTTATAAATAAAGTGTTTTTTAATCGCATTTTTGTTAGGCTGTTTTTCTCTCATACTGCGTATTTTTGTAAAACGAAAGCAAAGACACTTTAGTTGGAAGAGAAGGGGAACGAGTTGGTTTAGTGCAAAGTTGATAACTCTTGTGAGCGCACATAAGACGATGTCGATGTGGTTAAATTTTTCTATGAACCAATCTAATTCAATGTTTATAGTTAGATCTAGATGAACATGATTTTAATAGGATCTGAAAATAATCCAAATGGCAATGACTGCTATTTTCTGTCGTATTTAAAATAAGTGTGCTATTAGAGAAGACCATCAAAGTATTTTGAGAAGGTTAACAGAGGAAATGGCGAGTGTCACGATAAATGGAAAATGCTAGTAGCTAGCGGATAAAACATAATGAATAGCTCTAAATAAATCGATCTTTTTCATGACTATGAAGGGGAAATTTGTTAAGAGAATGAGCTAGGATCGGAAAGCACGCAAAAAAGACCAGCAACTAAGATTTGCTGGTCAGTAGATAGTATAAGGCGAGTCTTTAGATTGGTGTTAGTTGGCAGCTCATGAAGCAGCGATCCAGCCCTTTTGTACGGCGATCTGCACCACTACCACCAATGTATTCATTCCCACATGTGTGATCATCGAGGTCCAGATTCTTCCCGTTGCTTTGTATTGTAGACTAAAGAAAAAACCTAAGAAAAAGTAGATCAGTAAGTGGCCATCGTTATGGGCAAAAGCAAACAATAAGGAACTAACGATTGCCCCGATCCAAAAGTTTGTATATTTGCCAACGATACCTAAGATGCTACGACGAAAGACGAATTCTTCCATGACTGGACCAGCGACTGTGGTAGCTATTAAAAAGGCTGGAGCTTCAAGAATCATTTGAATAATATTTTGTGTATTCTCAGAAGGAGCGCTGTTACCAAATAAAAGAGTTTCCAACGTCACTGCAAGTGCCTGTAAGATCAAAGCAATGAAAATCCCAACAAACCCATATAAGATGATTTTTGGTGTCGAAGCACTAGGAGTGGCTGCTTCTAGTGGTAGTGGTTCATTTTGCTTGAAATAAAAGAAAGCTAAAACAATTGCTCCTAGGATATAGGCAATCGTCGTTGCTGTAATCACGTCAGTAACAGTATGGACGATTCCGATAGAGGAAAGGATCAATGGGGAAAGAAAAATGAGTCCATAGCAAAAGATACTAGCGAAACTATATTTTTTTAATGACATAAAATACCTCCTTAAAGATAGGCAGAAGTAGACTGCAAGAATAGAAATTAATTATAACATAGATCAATTTAGAGGCTATTACTAAGGGACTTCTAACGGTTACGGATAAAATTAGTGTACTTTCATTTAAAAAGCTTGCAAAAAAATCAAAGTATGAGTATTATTAAAAATGTAGGTTAGCACTCGATGTGTAAGAGTGCTAACGAATCCAAAAAAAGAGTTATCGGAGGGATTTATCGTGTTAAAACCATTAGGTGATCGCGTCATTATCGAAGTCGCAAAAGAAGAAGAAACAACTGTTGGAGGAATTGTTTTAGCTTCATCCGCTAAAGAAAAACCACAAACAGGAACAGTTGTTGCAGTCGGTGAAGGCCGTTTATTGGAAAACGGAGAAAAAGTTCCTGCTGCTGTAAAAGCGGGCGACCAAGTGATGTTTGAAAAATATGCCGGTACAGAAGTAAAATTTGAAGGAAAAGAATATTTGATCGTTGCAGGAAAAGATATCATGGCGATCGTTGAATAAATAAAAAAGTACGAAAAAAATTTGATGAGGTGAATAGACATGGCAAAAGAATTGAAATTTGCAGAAGATGCACGCGCAGCAATGCTACGTGGAGTTGATAAATTAGCTGATACAGTAAAAGTAACATTAGGTCCAAAAGGTCGTAATGTTGTATTAGAAAAATCATACGGTTCACCATTGATTACTAATGATGGCGTAACAATTGCAAAAGAAATCGAATTGGAAGATCATTTTGAAAACATGGGTGCAAAATTAGTTTCTGAAGTGGCTTCTAAAACCAATGATATCGCAGGTGACGGAACAACAACCGCTACTGTGTTAACCCAAGCAATTGTTCGTGAAGGATTAAAAAACGTAACAGCTGGGGCAAATCCTTTAGGTATTCGTCGTGGGATCGAATTGGCAACCAAAGCAGCTGTTGAAGAATTGCACAACATTTCAACAGTCGTAGATTCTAAAGAAGCAATTGCTCAAGTTGCAGCTGTTTCTTCTGGTTCAGAAAAAGTGGGACATTTGATTGCCGATGCAATGGAAAAAGTCGGCAATGACGGCGTTATTACTATTGAAGAATCAAAAGGAATCGAAACCGAATTAGATGTTGTAGAAGGGATGCAATTTGATCGTGGTTACTTGTCACAATACATGGTGACTGACAATGACAAAATGGAAGCTGTTTTAGAAAATCCATACATTTTGATCACAGATAAGAAAATTTCTAATATCCAAGACATCTTACCTTTATTAGAACAAATCTTACAACAATCTCGTCCGCTATTGATCATCGCTGACGATGTGGATGGAGAAGCTTTACCAACATTAGTCTTGAACAAAATCCGTGGGACATTTAACGTTGTTGCAGTGAAAGCACCTGGTTTCGGTGATCGTCGTAAAGCAATGCTTGAAGATATCGCTATCCTAACAGGCGGAACAGTGATTACAGACGACTTAGGATTAGAATTGAAAGATGCAACAATCGAAAACCTAGGAAATGCTTCAAAAGTTGTGGTAGACAAAGATAACACAACAATCGTTGAAGGCTCTGGCGATAAAACAGCCATTGAAGCACGTGTTCAATTGATCAAAAACCAAATTGCTGAAACAACATCAGATTTTGACCGTGAAAAATTACAAGAACGCTTAGCAAAACTTGCTGGTGGGGTTGCAGTGGTCAAAGTTGGTGCAGCAACTGAAACAGAATTAAAAGAATTGAAATTACGAATTGAAGATGCATTGAATGCAACTCGTGCTGCCGTTGAAGAAGGTATGGTTTCTGGTGGTGGAACAGCATTAGTGAATGTCATCAGCAAAGTTTCAGCAGTTGAAGCTCAAGGGGACGTTGCAACAGGTGTGAAAATCGTTGTTCGTGCCTTAGAAGAACCAATTCGTCAAATCGCAGAAAATGCGGGATATGAAGGCTCAGTCATCGTTGATAAATTGAAAAATGTTGAATTAGGAACAGGTTTCAATGCTGCAACAGGCGAATGGGTAAATATGGTTGAAGCAGGGATTGTTGATCCAACCAAAGTTACTCGTTCAGCATTACAAAATGCTGCATCTGTTTCAGCTCTATTATTAACAACTGAAGCAGTAGTTGCTGACAAACCAGAACCAGCAGCACCTGCAGCGCCAGCAATGGATCCATCAATGATGGGCGGCATGATGTAGTAATTAAGAAAGAACCCTGATATAAAAGGGTTCTTTCTTCTTTTTTTTGTTTTAAGTAAAAGGGCAAAAAAATTAAGAGATATTTAGTTAATCAATCATTCGATGCGGATAGTTGCTTATGGTCTAGAACGACCTATATACGTGAAGCTAGAGGATCTTGATATGCTACTATTTTTTTCTTTTTTTTCTTTTTCTTCTTTATATTCTCCATCCTTTTCAGATTCTCATTCTTAGACAACAAGGAGTGATTATTTTCCTTTGTACTTTTTAATGGCATAGGTTTCTCTACTAGGCAGTATTCTTTAATGTTTACTAGGTTAGACCTTCGTTCGTTTATTCGATGTTTTCTTCTCATTATTTTTACTAATCTTCTGCGTTGTAGTATGGTCTTTATTTTATACTTTATTAGTCTCTGTATTCTTTTCAGTATACCTGTTTTTTTCGTCTTTTTATACAATTGAAAAACTCCTCTCAATTAATGGTTTAAATGCATAGTAGCAGAGTTTGAATGAGGTACTTGAACTTATTTTTCTAGATAATTAAAATAAAGTTCTGCTTTTTAAAAAGTCAAAGACAAGTTTAAAGATTCGAAGACAAAAGTATGTATCGTATTGCTCGTTTTTTTAGAAGGTGAAGCAAAGATCTTGCTATGAGACGCGTTTCATAAGCTATACTCAATTCATCAAAAAGGAGGAATTACTGATGAATACTTATATCAAAACGACCAATGGCGCTACGAATGACTATTTTTATGCTTTTGTTGAATTTAAAGAAACAATGCTTGAATTGTCTAGTCCTCAAGGGTTAAATAAAACGGTAATGAAAAAAATTCCTTTAGATGAAATTAGTGGATTGGCAAAAGATACGTATCTGGGTGGGCAACGTATTAGCTTTGAATATGATGGAACGTTCTATCAATTTTTTGAATGTGGGCATGCTGTGGTAGACTATTTACAGGAAAATCTTTTTGTATAGGTGGTTTTAGTAAAGCATGACAAACATCAGAGATATTGCAAAACTGACGGGCTATTCTGTCTCTACCGTTTCACGGGTGATCAATAATCATCCTTATGTCGACGAAACAAAACGTGCCAAGATTCTATCCGTCATTGATGAGTTATCGTATGTTCCTAATGCAAGTGCCAGACAGCTCAGTTATGGAAAAACAAAAAATATTGGTGTTATTCTGCCTTATACGGATCATCCTTATTTCGATCAATTGCTTAGTGGGATCATTGAAGTTGCCTTCAACGAAGATTATCAGGTGACCTTGTTACCAACAAATTATCAGGCAGAAAGAGAGAGAATGTATTTAGAAGAATTTGCAGGTAAACGATTTGATGGTTTGATCGTTACTTCTCGTGCCAACAGTTTAGATGTATTGCTCTCTTATCAAAAGTATGGGCCAATCATTTTTTGTGAAGAAATAAAAGAAACAGAAGCTGGTTGCGTGTTTATCGATCGTGAACAATCTATTACTGAAGCATTATTGTATTTAAAAAATCAAGGCGTGGAAAATCTTGGCGTTACTTTAGGAAGAAGTGGTCGTCTTAGTTTTAATACAAAAGTGACGTTGGAACTTTGTAAAAAAATATTTCCCGATTTCAAAGAGGAAAATGTTTTTTGGAACTGTATTGACTATGAACAAGGGGTGAATGCAGCGACGTATTTTAAAGAAAAAAAGGTAGATGGTGTCTTCACTAATTCAGATACAGTTGCTGCCGGTATATTGCAAAGCTCCATCTTAGAAAGTAAAAACCGTCTTGTTGGTCGTGATAATCTGTTGATCAGTGAGCTAATGTCTTTTTCGACGATTGACCATGGCTTAAGAGAGTGTGGAGAAACGGCCTTTCTACTTTTTATCGAAGAAAAAAAAGATCAAATCAAAATTCCTTATCGATTTATTGTGCGATAGTCGAAATGGTTTTAATGCGGAATCAAAAGTAGATCGAAGTAACGCAAAAACCTAAAAAAGAAACCGAATAGCCAAAAATAGTTTCTCCTATTTTTGTGATTGCTTCGGTTTCTTTTTGACGTTAATGGATTATGAAAGAATGTAGTGTCTGCATTCTGACAGGATGGATCATAAAGTGAGATCTTCGCTACTTATTTCCTAAAATGAACGTCCACTCAAAGACAACTTATTCAACCGCGTATGTTTGAATGATCGTATTCAATGCTTGGGCAGCTCCGTTTCCACAACGCTCATCATAGTAAGCGGTGAATCGTTCATCAGAGATATACAATAAGCCTAAGCCACGATGAGCTTCGGAACTATAAGAAGGCCAGCTAAAAGTAAGCCATTTTTTGTGTTCTTCAAATAGTTTCAATGCTAGTTTTTGATCAGAGTCTGATTGTAAATAAGCTGTCAAATCAGCTAAGAGTTGTTTTTCTAAAGACTGCATTTCTTCAAATTTTTCTTCAGACATATTTTGCCATTTTTTATTTGCTTTCTCAACAGTGTCGTCTCCATATTTTTCTCGTATTTCTTGTCCATAGTTTGTTTCATTTTCCATTATTTTTTGTTTTTTAAATCCTTCAAATTTCTCATGATCTTTCATCGGTTTTCCTCCTTCGTAACTCTCCAATGTATGTTGAATAGTCATTAATAGTGTGTCGAGCTGTTTTCTTTTTTCTTGCAACATTTCTTGATGTTGGATCAACGCTTGTCGATGATCGAAAGCTGGATTATCTAAAATTTCTGCAATTTGTTCTAACTTAAAATCAAGGGAGCGATAAAACAAAATCTGTTGTAGTCGGTCAACTTCTTGGCTAGTGTAGATCCGATAGCCAGACTCAGTCACCCGTGATGGTTTCAGTAAGTGGATCTGATCGTAAAAACGCAGAGTACGAGGACTAACACCAGAAATTTCTGCCATTTTTTTTATAGTATATTCCATGCTTAACCTCCTTATAGAATGATCTTATTCCTTGACGTAACTAGAAGGTCAAGAAATTTTGAATATTTTTTTGTGTTTATTTTTATGTTATAATAAGTAAAGTAGAAAAATGAATTTTTCTGCTTTAAATATGTCATGTTGAAAGCGATTCCTTTGTTGGGCGCTTGTTATAAATAATAATAGAAAAGAGGAATAAGATGAAATTAATCGAAACGCCAGTTACAAGTAATTTAAATATTAAGACGTTTTATCCTAAAGTAGTAGATTTTTTCTTTAGTAGCAAAGCCATCAAATATTATAAACTTTATTCGCTTGATCGAACACAGATTTTATACATTGATACGTATGAAAAATCCCAATTATTGATGATTAATACGAAGAAAAAAATCACCAAGCAAGAAATTGATTTTGCAATCCGTCGTATTTTGAAAGCAGAACGTGAAGACGTCAAGGTCCATATTGGTGTAAAACAAGACTTAGAACGAGCAGGTGTCCAATTCAAACGACCAAATAAAGATATCGTGATTGTTGAACAGAAAGTAGGTCGTTCAGTGGAGGAAAAATAAAACAGTCTTCTGCAAATGAGTAAGTTGTGTACCGGTCTCAAAATTGGAGCTGTTAAGAAAAACTAGATACTTGGTTCAGAGAACAAGAGAAAAAATTTTTTTCAAGGTCTCTAGGGATGGATGACTAAGGGCAAAATGCATCCCTTTAGTATTGTAGTAAGTTTTAATACATTTAAATATTTCCATCTGAGTTTGAGGTGATGTCTCTGAATTGAGTCTCTTTGTCCCACGAGGTTGGTAACGAGAAATCTTAGGATAAATTCAACAGAAAGAAGAAAACTTCTTTCTGTTTTTTTGAACTGGAATCGGACGCTTGTTTGACTTCAAAAAAACTAGGAACTTTTTTATAAGCTTCGTTCCTCTTTTAAGTAATGCTTTTCTTGTTCTAATTTCTTCATGTCATCATGAGCATCAAAAAGTGCGTTCCCTTTTCTAAGAAACGCACTTGCTTTATATTTTTTAACTTCTTGAATCCAACGATACAAGCGGTGAGCCTGTTTTTTTTGCTAAAGACTAACTTCTTTCACAAAAAATTATTCTTCGATCATCAGGTTGACGGCAACAATTTTACCTGCTTTATCAACTGAATCTCTTGGCATAATAGAAATCCTCGATTTTCCTTCACTTTTTATCTAGTTTATTACAACAATTCCAACATCAAACTATAACTCTTTCCTAATACTTATTAAAATATAAAAAAAAATTTATGATGGTACCTCTTTATCAGTATATAATGCTAAGTGTCGGGAGATACGTTACATAAATCTTATTACTATAGATAAAGGGAGGTCGTTAAATATATAAGAAAGCGCAAAGTGTAATATTTTTTTATTTAGGAAAAGAAAATTAAGTTTATGTAACTATGTATTATTAGATCTCTATTGAATCCAAGGATGCTTTATTTAGATGATGATCAAATTTAAACCCATACAGATATCTATTATAGAATAAACATAATCATCCGATTACTTGGAGAAAAATCAATACCGACATTTATTAATGGTTAGAGAATATAGACTTTAGGATGTCATGATAAAAAATAAAATATAAAAGGATTGATTTGATGAAATATAGTAAACTATTATTATTTACCTCGTTTTTGTGCATTAGTGCTGGGACAATAAATACCATGACAGTTAATGCAGCTCAACAAGTAACTGTCTCAGATTCAACTGTCCGAAATGCTGTAGAGGCTGTAAACAACTTATTTACCGACAATACATATACCACATTATCCCCAAACACAACAACTGAAACGATCAAAGAAGCTAGAATGCTGATTCTTAAGGCCGCAGGAAAATGTGACATCGTTCATTTAAGTAATTTATGCAAGAAGGCGGAAAGCTTGTTATTAGAAAGTACTAATTCAGTAGATTCAGCTGTCCAAAATGCTGTAGAGGCTGTAAACCATTTATTTACCGACAATACATACACCACATTATCTCCAAACACAACAACTGAAACGATCAAAGAAGCTAGAACGTTGATTCTTAAGGCCGTAGGAAAATGTGACATCGTTCATTTAAGTAATTTATGCAAGAAGGCGGAAAAATTGTTATTAGAAAGTACCAATTCAGTAGATTCAGCTGTCCAAAATGCTGTAGAGGCTGTAAACAATTTATTTACCGACAATACATATACCACATTATCTCCAAACACAACAACTGAAACAATCAAAGAAGCTAGAACGCTGATTCTTAAGGCTGTAGGAAAATGCGACATCGTTCATTTAAGTAATTTATGCAAGAAGGCGGAAAGTTTATTAGCACTATCTGTTCATTTATAAAAAATAGAAAATTTATAACCTTTCACTTCTTTAAATATTCCTATAGGCACGACACCTAAAAGTGGGAAGTAAAAAAATTGACATAGGCTGTTTGTCCTCTGCACTGTACGGAGGGCGAACAGCCTAATGTCTGTAGTCTTTTATGAGAGAAGCGGTGATTAAATTCAGTTTTTTCGGAAAAATCATGGAAGATTGGACAACTTTTAATTTCACTTCAAAATTGTCTGTAACCATAAAAAAGTCGACCCCAAAAAAGGTCACTTTTTAGTCTAAATTTTTTGAGGTTGGTTCATTATTGTTCTGGGTTATAAATTTATTTTCATTTGTCCTTTTTCAGAAAATAATCAAGATTTCTTCTACTCTAGCGTTTTTTTGTTATAATGGATAAGAAATGAAAACTTGCCAAGAGGAGTAATATAAAGATGAATAAAATTTACCCAGATGACAGTTTGACGTTGCATACTGATTTATACCAAATCAACATGATGCAAACGTACTGGGAATTAGGTCGTGCGGATCTCCACGCTGTTTTTGAATGCTATTTCCGTGATATGCCATTTAACCATGGGTATGCCGTGTTTGCAGGATTAGAACGTCTTGTGGAATACTTAGAAAATTTGACGTTTAGTGAGTCAGACATCGAATACTTACGCAAAATGGACATCTACCCAGAAGGTTTTTTAACATATTTAAAAGAATTTAAATTTAAAGCTACTGTCCGCTCGGCGCGTGAAGGTGAATTAGTGTTTGCCAATGAACCATTGATCCAAGTGGAAGGTCCGTTAGCACATTGTCAATTGATTGAAACAGCCCTACTGAATATGGTGAACTTTCAAACGTTGATCGCTACGAAGGCAGCAAGAATCAAATCAGTGATCGGCGATGATCCATTGTTAGAATTTGGTACTAGAAGAGCGCAAGAATTGGATGCTGCTGTTTGGGGAACTCGAGCTGCTTACATCGGTGGAGCAGATGCTACTAGTAATGTCAGAGCTGGGAAAATCTTTGGGATTCCTGCAAGTGGAACGCATGCGCATGCACTTGTTCAATCTTATGGAAATGATTATGAAGCGTTTATGGCTTATGCGAAAACTCATAAAGACTGCGTGTTCTTAGTTGATACTTACGATACCTTGAAATCTGGTGTGCCTAGTGCGATCCGTGTAGCAAAAGAATTAGGTAATAAAATCAATTTCCTTGGGGTTCGTATCGATAGTGGCGACATGGCGTATATTTCGAAGCGTGTTCGTGAACAATTAGATGCTGCTGGTTTCACTGAGGCTAAAATTTATGCTTCAAATGATTTAGATGAAGCAACGATTTTAAATTTAAAAATGCAAAAAGCTAAAATCGACGTTTGGGGTGTAGGAACGAAATTGATTACAGCCTATGACCAACCTGCGCTTGGTGCAGTCTTCAAATTGGTTTCAATTGAAGATAAAGAGGGCAAAATGATCGATACAATCAAGCTTTCCAGCAATGCAGAAAAAGTAACAACTCCTGGCAAGAAACAAGTGTGGCGAATCACTCGCAATTTTGATGGCAAATCAGAAGGAGACTACGTTACGCTTTGGGATGAAGATCCTAGAGAGGAAGCAGAGATTTTTATGTTTCATCCTGTGCATACCTTTATCAATAAAACGGTGCGTGACTTTACAGCTCGACCTATCTTACAAGATATTTTCGTGAAGGGCGAACGGGTCTATGAATTACCAACTTTAGATGAAATCAAAGCATATACACGTGATAACCTTGATTCACTGTGGGAAGAGTACAAACGTGACCTTAATCCACAAAAATACCCAGTTGATTTATCAACAGATTGTTGGAATCATAAAATGGCTACGATGGAACGGATGAAGAAAAACGTAGCTACTTTATACAATGAATATTAAGGAGGAAAAAGAATGAGCTTACAAGAAGAGATTATCCAAGAATTAGGTGTCAAACCAACCATTGATCCACAAGGTGAGATTCGAACTAGTATTGATTTCATGAAAGCTTATTTAAAGAAATATCCTTTCTTAAAAACCTTTGTTTTAGGAATCAGTGGGGGACAAGATTCTACGTTAGCGGGACGTTTGGCTCAATTAGCAATGGAAGAAATGCGTGAAGAAACACAAGACGATCGTTATCAATTTATCGCTGTACGCTTACCTTATGGCGAACAAGTAGACGAAGAGGATGCGAAAGCTGCAGTTGAGTTTATCCAGCCTGACGTTCGCCTACGAGTGAATATCAAACCTGCTGTCGATGCGCAAGTTGCTGAATTAGTCGCTGCAGGGATCGAAGTCAGTGATTTCAATAAAGGAAATATCAAAGCTCGTCAACGGATGATTACACAGTATGCAATTGCAGGTGGGCATGCAGGAGCAGTCCTGGGAACGGATCATGCAGCTGAAAACATTACTGGTTTCTTTACAAAGTATGGCGACGGTGGCGCCGATTTGTTACCATTATTCCGCTTGGACAAACGTCAAGGAAAACAATTATTACAAGAACTAGGGGCACCTGAGAAACTTTATACCAAAATCCCAACAGCTGATTTGGAAGATGGCAAGCCGTTGATCGCCGATGAGGTTGCTTTAGGTGTTACTTACACTGAGATTGATGATTATTTAGAAGGTAAAGAAGTTCCAACAGATGCCAAACAAAAAATTGAAGCTTGGTGGAACAAAACTCAGCATAAACGACACTTACCTATCTCGGTGTTAGATGATTTTTGGAAATAAGCCTAAAAACTTTGTTGAAGATCACACCAATGAATGAAGTAACATTGCTTGTTTTTAATGAACTCGTTATTTAGTAAAAAATAAGGTTGTCATAGTAAAGTTCAGATGGAAAAATAACCTGCTATATCCGAAAACAGCTTCTCGCATTTTCTGGATATAGCGGGTTATTTCTATTATCAAGAGAATATGAACCGCATGTTCTTTTTCAAGATTTAAGACAAAAGATTAAAAATAGCTATTCATTGGGTTTCAGTTCTATTCTGTAGTAGTACGTCAATGAAGTACTATTAATTAAGATTATAAACGCATGGAGGATTTTTTAACGCCTTTTTTATAAGTCGCTACTTGCATACCATTGTTATGCTTTTACAATACGATATTGAACGGTCGACAATTTGTGAGCAATCAAATCGGACAACGAATAAAAAAAGATAAGGGTTTGCAGACAGTTCTTTACTTGTTATCTGGAAATCATTAAAATAAGGAAAGCGGTATCGAATAATAAATGAATTAAAGGAGTAACCATTTGAAAAGACATATAAAAGATAGTCTCAATCAATTGTCTGTCAAACAGAAAAATTGGTTAAAATATACATTAGTGGCGATAAGTATCGTTTTTGTCGTTGGACTAAGTAATTTGTATTTACAATGGTGTCAAAACGATCTTTCTTTTGATTTAGCTGTAAATTTTGCTTTCTCGTGGCATACGGAAAAATTTTTATTAGCTTGTTTAGTGTTATTAATGATCTTCCTTTTTTTAGTGGCAGTATTAGGTTCTTTTCTCTTTGGAACATTCTTTTATCTTGTTGGCATTGGAATATTAGGTTACGCAAACTATTTAAAAATGACCTATCGACAAGAACCGATTTATCCCGACGACCTAAAGATGATCAAAGAGTTTGGTTTATTAAAAGATATGACAGGCACAATCTCGTTTTATCTATTAGCAGGAATGATTCTATTGGTGGTAGCAGGTGGTTGCTGGGCTATCTATCGGAGTTTTAAGAAAGACAAGAAATTTCAAGCCATCCGAGTGATTACATTATTTACTACGATCTTTGCGCTTATTTATATTAGTCATTTCAATAACCCAAATAATTTATTACGTAAAGCATATAACAAAACGGCTTTGTGGATTCCTTATAGTCAAAAGATGAATTATTATAATACAGGTTTTATTGGTGGTTTCTTATACAATTTAAAAATCGATCCAATGGAAAAGCCAAAAGGGTACTCTGAAGAAAAAATCAAGGAAATTACATCACACTATCAAAAGCTGGCAGATGAAAAAAATAAAACTGCCTCAGAAGAACAACCGAATATCATTTATGTGATGAGCGAAAGTTTTTCAGATCCTAGTCGTTTGAATGGGGTGGAAATTACTGGTGATCCTTTGGCAGATTATTATGCGGTGGCTGATCAGACTTATAGTGGTCAGATGCTTTCTCAAAATTATGGTGGGGGAACAGCCAATATCGAATTTGAAGCATTAACTGGTTTTTCAATGGGACTATTCAATGCTCAATTAACAACACCCTACACAATGCTAGTACCCAAAATGAATCAATTACCTTCGATCGTTTCAACATTGAAAGATCAAAATTATCATACGACTGCGATCCATCCTTATAACACCTCTATGTACAAAAGAAAAGATGTTTACGAGGTTTTAGGTTTTGATGAATTTATTAGTGAAAATACGATGACGTATACAGACACCATTGAAGATAATCCCTACATTTCTGATGCTTCTGCTTATCAAGAAGTGATGGATCTTTTAAAAGAGGACGATACACCCAAATTTATCCATCTTGTGACGATGCAAACCCATATGCCTTATGATGGAAAATATCAGCAGCTCGAATATACAGCCAAAACAGAGGATAATAGTGGGATAAGTAGTTTAGAAAATTATCTTCAAGATATTTCGTATAGTAGCCAATCCTTAAAAGCGTTCACGGAAGAACTGAAGAAGTTATCAAGAAGAACACTAGTTGTTTTCTGGGGAGATCATTTACCAGGGATCTATTCTGACACCATTCAAAATAGTAATGAGAAACACACCTTACACGAAACACAGTTTTTGATGTTTGATAGTCAAGGAGAATTAGAAAAAACCGAAGCTCCTGTTACAAGTCCCTTTTATTTTGCTGCTGACTTGATGAATCAGACTAATCAACAGACAACTGGGTTTTATCAATTATTGTTGGCACTTCAAAATGAATTACCAGCGTTTGAGCGAGAACTATACTACCAAGAGGGGCAATGGCATCGGGAAGCACAATTAAACAAAAAACAAGCAGAACTTTATCAAGCTTATGAGATGATTCAATATGATATTGTTTCTGGAGAAAAATACAGTTTGCAAACAAATTTTTTTGAAAAATAACATATGACTTTATTACTCTGGGTAGAAAGCCTATTCAATTGTGCTAAAAAAAGGTAAAATAAAAGAGAAATAAAACCGAAAGTAGGAGAAAGAATGTTACCAAATATTGGTTATTATGTACAATCAGTCGATCGAATGGTCAAAGAGACGGAAGAGATCGGTGAACAGATGCATCCAAAATATCAAGTGATCAGAGAAGCGATTGATCAGAAAAAAACGGAAGACTTGTCTCCAGAAGAGTTAGCTGAAATCGTTCATTTGTTTGAAGAAGGAACAAAAAAATATCGTGTGATATTGAAAAAAATCAGTCAGTTGCGACCACCAGCAAAAGTAATGGGTATTCATAAAAGTTTTGAAAAAGCCTATACTTCCTACGTGGCTGGTTGTGAAGAAATGACTCAAAGTATCCAACCAGAGTCTGGAGTTGACCATGATTTATTTGATGCTTCTGAAGAAAAACAGGATCAAGCGACGGAAAATATTTCTTCAGCCATCCAAAAAATGACAAATTTATTGTTGAAAAAATAAAACAGTATAAAGTTTCGTTGAAAAATAGAGTGTTTTAATTTAATTATCATATGTTTTTTATGATAAAAATCAGTCAATCACTTATTATATGAAAGTAACCTATACCAACAACAATTTTGAATTACTCGATCGAATAATTCACTTTTACCGTCAAGCCTAACCAACTTGACGGTTTTTGCTATTTACCGATCGTTTGTCTCAGTTCAACTCAATCCCTCCATATTCAAATTCAACTTATAGAGGATGCTCTCAACAAATCGTTCACCGAAAACAATGTAGTTCAGATGAACAAATAATATACCCAGCGGAGTTTCAACACTAAGCCAAAAAACTCGAAACGTGAAAAAGTTGTTTCGAGTTTTTTCTTCATGATCAAATCAAGTAGTACTTTTCCGATCATTTATTTAATTTTCAACATTTCTGACATAATCATCAAAATATTGAAGTAAATCTTGTTTTAATTTTTGATAATCTGCTTCACTATATTCTTTTGCTTCTAACTTTCCTTGGAAAAAAGGGATTTCTAACTCTTCCCGTAATCGATCCAATACTTCATCTTTGTTCATGTTACTGCTCCTTTTCAAAATAAACACAGACACATTCTGGTGCATAGATGTCTTTTTGGCGTAATTCTAGTAAACCAGTCTCTTTATTTCGCGCGAAAAGCGTAAGATTATCGGTATTTTGATTGGCAGATAAGACATAGTCGTTCGTAGGATCTAAAGCGAAATCTCTAGGGAAATCGCCTTCAGTAGAAATAATTTGGATACATTCCAACAGTTGATCCTTTTCAGAAACTGCAAAGACTGCAATTGAGTTATGGCCACGATTGGAAGCATATACAAATCGACCATCATCTGAAATACGAATTGCAGCACCACCATTTTCTCCTTGAAAATCAGCTGGTAGTGTACTAATTTTTTGTTTTTCTTCAAAGCTGCCTTGGGATTTATTATACGAAAGCACACGAACAGTACTATCAAGTTCACCAAATAGGTAAGCAATGGTTTCATTTGCAGGATGGAAGACAAGGTGGCGGGGACCAGTTCCAGGTTCTGCCACAAATTCAGAAACTATAGTTAATTTTCCTTGATCAGATACATCGTACGTATAGACCCGATCCGTTCCCAGGTCACAAACCACTAAGCGGTTGTCTGGAGTTAAATCAGTATAATGGACATGTGCATGGTCTTGATTTTTATGAGGACCAGTTGCTTCTTGATGAAAAACGGCATCAGTTGCTTCGAGACCTCCATCGTCTAGAATACGATAAACATTGACTTCACCTTTATGATAATTAGCACCATATACTAATTGACGAGATTCATCAACTGCAACGTAACATAAAGGAGCGCCTGATTCTGTTACCGCATTCAAAAAATGGAATTCTTGATCGTAAGCCCCGATCCCACCTAAACCGTCCAGACTTGTGACGTTATAAAGATTACCAGCTTCACTTTTTGCTAAGTAAGTTGGACTATTTTCTTTTACAGCTAGCTTCAATCCTGAGACTTCTGCTTTTTCTGTATCTAATTCAATGGTATAAATTCCTTCACTCACACGTCTTGTGTACGTCCCTAAAATGATTTTTTCTTTCATTTTATCCCTCCTAGAATGTATGAAATAGGTTCCTTGTTTATTTTAGCACATTTCAAACAGGAGAGTTAAACAATGAGAATATGTTATACTGAATATAGAGTTGAGCGACAGAATTTGTAACAAAGGAGAGAATAAAATGATTCATGCAACCATCAAAGAAATCGGAGAAAATGCAGTAAGTGAACAAGAACCGATCTTGATTTTATTTGATCGAACAGCAACAACTACACTACGTAACTATTCAGTGATCCAAAAGATTACTTCTACCGAAAAATTTTCATTAAAAAAAGGGGATTCACTTTTTTTTGATCAACAAGAATATCAGATTGAACATGTGGGAAGATTGGCAAATGAAAATTTAAACACAGTAGGGCATGTTACGCTGATTTTTGATCATTATTCTGAGGAAAATAGTATTGTGAACGGTCTTTACTTAACACCACATCAGTTACCTGAGATTCATGTCGGTACACAAATCAAATACAAGTAGGTGAGATTATGGAAGGGAAAAACAAGCGATCAAAACCAGTCTCTTGGTTTTGGCGATGGTTTTTAAATAATCAAGTCGTTACTGCGTTATTAGTAGTACTTTTGATCTTATTGATCGTTTTTTTATTTACTAAGGTGTCCTATCTATTTGCCCCGATCTGGCAATTCCTGGCGATCGTTGGCTTACCCATTATTTTAGCGGCAATTTTGTATTATTTGATGAATCCAGTTGTTGACTATTTGGAAAAGCGCCAAGTTCCAAGGCTCTATAGCATCATCGGGTTATTTGTATTAGTCGTGGCACTGATTGCTTGGGGAACAGTGGTAATCATTCCTAAAATCCAAGAGCAAACCGTGAGTTTTATCAATCATTTTCCTCAATATGTGGATACGATCGATAATAAATTGACAGAAATACTAAGAGATCCTCTATTCAACCAATTTAGGGAACAATTGGAAGCTACTGGCGATAAGTTCATGAGTTCAGCAGGTGATATGCTCCAAGATATTTCAAAAAGTACGGTTCAAAGTTTAGGAAGTTTTGTGGGAGCAGTTGCTACGATTATTGTTGCTTTGCTAACTATGCCGTTTATCCTTTTCTATTTATTGAAAGATGGCAAGCAACTTGCCCCTTATTTTGTGAATTTCCTACCAACACGTATGCGAAAACCAACTTTGAAAGTATTAAGTGAAATGAACGATCAAGTTTCTTCTTATATCCGTGGACAATTGACGGTGGCTTTTGCAGTAGCGATCATGTTTATGATTGGATTTGCAATCATTGGACTCGATTATGCAGTCACCTTAGGGATCATTGCCGGCTTTTTAAATTTGATTCCCTATCTAGGCTCATTTTTAGCAATGATTCCGGCCGTATTCTTAGGAATCGTGGCGGGACCGATCATGTTGATCAAAGTACTGATCGTGTTTGCTTTAGAACAAACGATTGAAGGACGATTGATTTCTCCATTAGTCTTAGGGAATCAATTGGCGATCCATCCGGTCACGATCTTATTAGTTTTATTAACTTCTGGGAAGCTGTTTGGAATCGTCGGTGTGATTTTAGGTATTCCAGTATATGCTGCAGCAAAAGTGGTTATCTCACATGTTTTTGAATGGTATACAACTATCTCTAGTTTATATGAAGAAAAACAAAGTGACTAACCAACTGTGCACTAAAAACACATGACTAAAAAACGAAGAAAGCGAAAATAGTTTAACTATTTTCGAGATTCTTCGTTTTTTTTTAATTTTTTTAAGAAATTTTTAGGTACTCGCTATGCAACAATCAAAGTTAGTAAGGGACTAACTTTATAGTAAACTTGCAAGTAGTTTTTATTAGAACGTTTGACCAAATGCTGCAGCTTTATCTAAAGCTGATTGCATCAATTCTTCTGCACGGTCAGGGGTATAGTCGATACCTTCAATAAATAATTGATCCACTTGATCGATACCGACAAAGTTCAAGATGCCTTTGACATATTGAGAAGCGAAGTCTTGACCGTTATAAATGCCTCCGTTGGATTGGATGTGCAAAGCTTTTTTACCAGAAACTAATCCTTCTGGTCCGTTTTCAGTATAACGGAATGTCTTGCCAGCCACATTGACGGTGTCAAACCAAGCTTTTAATTTTGTTGGGATATTCAAGTTCCATAAAGCATTCGCAATAACGATCTTGTCTGCAGCAAGAAATTGGTCGGTCAATTCATTGAAACGAGCAATTTTTTGTTGTTGACTTTCAGACAAAGTAGAGAACTCAGCACCTGCCCGAAGTGCTTCCCATCCTGAAAGTAATTCTTCATCGATTTCTGGGATATCATCACGATAAAGCTCTAAAACAGTCACTTCATCTTCCGGATGATTTTCTTTGTAACTAGTTAAAAAAGTTGTTAATGCTTTAACTGAACGTGATTCCTGTGCAGTTAATGGGTGCCCTTTTACTACTAAAACTGATGCCATAATATTCTCTCCTTTAAGCTGACTTGTTATCTGACTAACATAGCTAGTTTACTTGAAAGAGAAAAGGCTATCAAGTTTTTTTAAGGTTCGATTTTTAATTATGAATTTTTTTAGTCTTTTCATGAAAAAAATATGGAAAAGCATTGCAAAACATCTTCTTGGTGTTACAATGACATAGTGTCATGTGACAGTGTGTCATTTTAGGAAGGAGGAAAAAGATGCCTACGAAAACTTTTTTTCATCTACCAGAGGAAAAGCAGAAACGTTTATTAGAAGCAGCTAGGATTGAATTTTCCAGAGTACCATTAAAAGATGCTTCCATCGCAAATATCGTGAAAATCGCAGAAATCCCTAGAGGTAGTTTTTATCAGTATTTTGAAGACAAAGAGGATCTTTACTATTATTATTTTGAAACTGTTCGACGTGATAGTTCAAAAGATATGTTCCAACTGATAAAAGATGTCGATGGGGATTTATTCGAAGGATTCGAGCTTTATTTTACTAAAATCATTCGGGAGATTTTAGTCGGGGAAAATGCTTCTTTTTATCGTAATCTTTTCATGAACTTGGACTATCGTGCTTCTCGTAAAGTCGTGCCACATACAAAAGATGATCAGCGTCATTCACATGCAAAACATCAAAAAGAGGCAAAAGAATTAATTGGATTGATTGATCGAACGACACTGAAAGTAAACGATGATCATGAACTGGAACTACTGATCCAATTGATCATGAATATCGTCTTTACTACGATTGCTCATGCCTATAAATCATTTTCAAAAAACGAAAATTACTCCGTGGATCATGCCATTAAAGAATTTAAATTAAAACTATCATGGTTGAAAGACGGCGTATATCAATAGAAAGAGGGGAATTACATGCTAAAAATCGTCAAACGGATTTCACTGACTTCAGCTATTGCAGCCACGTTGTTCATGGTTATCCAAGTTTTATCAGATCTTTATTTGCCGACGCTCACATCAAATATCATTGATAAAGGTGTAGCACGAGGTGATGTTGATTATATTTGGCAAACAGGTTTTGTTATGATCGGTTTTTCTTTGATTAGTATTATTGCAGCGATCGCAAATACCTTTTTTGCTACACGTGAGTCACAAAAATTAGGAAAGCAATTACGTACCGATGTTTATAAAAAATCTGAAAGTTTAACAAAAGATGCATTTGACAAATATGGTACAGCATCCTTGATTACCCGTACAACTAATGACGTGACACAAATCCAGATGGTTACGCAAATGTTTTTAAGAATGATGATCAATGCACCGATCACATTGGTTGGCGCAAGTTTTCTTGCTTATCAAAAAGATCATCAATTAACCAAAATTTTCTTAGTAGTTATTCCAATCATGCTAGTGGTGATCGGCGGAATCATGTTTTTTGCGGTACCACTATTCAAGAGCATGCAAAAGAAGACAGACCGTTTGAACCTAGTGTTTCGTGAAGGATTAACAGGGGTAAGGGTAATCCGAGCGTTTGATAAGACACGTTTTGAAGAAAATCGTTTTGATTTAGCAAACAAAGATTATACAAATACAGCAATTAAAGTCAACACGATCGTTGCATTGATGATGCCGATGATGACCTTGATTATGAGTGGAACAAACGTAGCAATTACTTGGTTTGGTGGACACTACATAGCAGATATGACGTTAGAAGTCGGAAACCTAATTGCATTTATGACGTATGCTATGCAAATTTTAATTAGCTTTATGATGCTTTCAGCTATTTTTATCATGGTCCCTCGAGCGCAAGCTTCTGCTGATCGGATCAATGAAGTATTAGATGAAAAAGTAGGTATCTCAGATCCTGAGAACCCAATTGAGGTGACTCCTGCAGGTAAAGCTGCCACAATCTCATTTGAACATGTCAACTACCGGTACCATGGAGCTGAGAAACTAGCGTTAGAAGATATTGATTTTTCAGCACAATCAGGCGAAACTGTTGCGATTATTGGTGGAACTGGTTCGGGTAAATCTACTTTAGTCAACCTTATCCCACGACTATACGATGTCGAATCAGGAACAATCAAGATTGATGGTGTAAGTATTACCGATATGACTCAGTATAATTTGCGTGAATTGATGGGCTTTGTTCCACAAAAAGCCATGTTGTTCTCTGGCACGATCAGAGAAAACATGCAGTACGGTAAAGCAGATGCTACTGATGAAATGATTTGGAAAGCGTTAGAAATCGCCCAAGCCAAAGACTTCGTTTCAGAAATGGAAGAGGGCTTAGACAGCCATGTTGAACAAGGCGGAGGGAATTTTTCTGGTGGGCAAAGACAACGTTTGGCGATTGCTCGAGCATTAGTCAAACCAGCTGACATTTATGTATTTGATGATTCTTTCTCGGCTTTGGACTTTAAAACAGATGCAAAATTACGTCAAGCTTTAAAACAAAATATGAAAGAAAGTATTACGGTTTTAGTTGCACAACGAGTAAGTACAGTAATGGATGCGGATATGATCTTAGTCCTTGATGAAGGAAAACTAGTTGGCAAAGGCACACACGATGAACTTCTTAAAACGAATGAAACCTATCAGGAAATCGTTCATTCACAATTAAGAGAGGAGGATCTAGCATGAGTAAAGGAACGACCAAACCTTCTCAACGACCAATGCCTGGCGGCGGTCACGGACCCGGTCGAAACATTGGGGCAAAAGGAGAAAAACCAAAGAATTTTTGGGGCACAGTGAAACGTTTATTTGGCTATATGTCAAAACGCTCGGTTGCGATCATTGCTGTATTTGTATTAGCGATTGCAGCAGTCATTTTCCAGATTCAAACACCAAAAGTATTAGGGAGAGCAACTACTGAGATTTTTAATGGGGTGATGGCTGGTGCAAAACAAATGCAAGCGGGGCAACAAATTTCTAAATTCCCAATTGATTTTGATAAAATTGCTCAAATCATCGCCACGGTTATTGTGATGTATTTGATTTCTGCAGTATTCAATTTCTTACAACAATTTATTATGACACGAGTATCGCAACGAACAGTTTATGAGTTACGTCATGATCTAGAAGCAAAAATGAATCGTGTACCGATTTCTTATTATGATACACATACAAATGGAGACATCATGTCTCGTGCAATCAATGATATGGATAATATTGCCAGTACCCTTCAACAAAACTTAACACAGTTTGTAACAAGTGCAGTTACTTTGATCGGTGTCATCGTTATGATGCTTTCTATTAGTTGGCAATTGACGTTAGTGGCTTTACTGATGATTCCATTGAGTTTGATCGTCGTGATGATCATTGCACCAAAATCCCAAGTCTTTTTTGCAGATCAACAAAAAAGTTTAGGTCTCTTAAACAACCAAGTAGAAGAAACCTATGGTGGTCATACGATCGTCAAAACTTTCAATCATACAGCCAAAGACCAAGAAGTTTTTGAAGAAGAAAACGACAAGTTATATGCTGCTGGGTGGAAAGCGCAGTTTATCTCTGCCATCATTATGCCTTTGATGAACTTCGTTAAAAATCTTGGCTATGTATTTGTTGCTGTATTAGGTGGGGTCAAAGTTGCAAATGGGAATATGACACTTGGGGACGTTCAAGCGTTCTTACAATATACGACACAATTCTCACAGCCGATTACTCAACTTGCAAGTTTAATGAATACGATCCAGTCAACTGTTGCATCTGCGGAACGGGTTTTTGAAGTGCTGGATGAAGAGGAAATGTCTGATAAAAAATCTGGGTTACCTGTTGAAGAGAACACACCATATAAAGTTCGTTTTGAAAATGTTCAATTCGGTTATACCAAAGATCAACTATTGATGACAGATTTTAATCTGGATGTGAAACCTGGAGAAATGGTGGCAATTGTTGGTCCAACTGGTGCTGGTAAAACGACCTTAATCAACTTGTTAGAACGTTTCTATGATGTTTCTGGCGGAAGTATCCGTTATGACGGGGTAGATACGAGAGATTTATCTCGAGATAACTTACGTGCTCAATTTTCAATGGTTCTGCAAGATACATGGCTATTTACAGGTAGCATCTACGACAATATCAAATACGGAAACGATGATGCAACTGACGAACAAGTGATTGAAGCAGCCAAAGCTGCCCATGTTGATGACTTTGTTCGCAAACTGCCTGAAGGTTATCAAACGGTATTAAATGAAGATGCCAGCAACATCTCCCAAGGGCAACGACAGTTAATCACGATTGCTCGGGCATTTTTAGCTAATCCGGATGTATTGATACTTGATGAAGCAACTTCTAGTGTGGATACTCGGACAGAGATTTTGATCCAAAAAGCGATGAATCGTTTATTAGAAAATCGAACAAGCTTTGTAGTAGCTCACCGTCTGTCAACCATTCGAGATGCTGATAACATTATTGTCATGAACCATGGTTCAATTGTTGAAACAGGAAATCATGATCAATTGATGGAAAAAGATGGATTTTATGCTGATTTATATAACAGCCAGTTTTCCGAAGAAGCTGTTTCTTAACAATTCATTAATAGTAAAACGCATGGAAAGAGCATCTGAAGCGTTCCATGCGTTTTATTTATTATAATGAATGTTATTTAAAAATAATTGCAGTATTGCGTGGAAAATGCGAAAATTCTCACATTTTTTTTAATAAAAACCCATTTATTGCTTGAAAGAAATGTGAAGCATCGTTAAAATAAAGCTGGACGTAGAGGGGAGCAAGAAAAATGAAAGAATTTAAATTGGGGTCTACTACTTACCTAAAAAGTGTAGCAATCCGGGTTAAAGATAGAGATAAAATGATTGATTTTTACAAAAATACGATCGGTTTTGATTTGAAACGGGAAGAAAATGAATTAGCTATTTTAGGGACACAAGAGCAAAATAGTGAGATGCTATTGCTAGAAGAAAGTCCTAGAGCGCATGATTACATTGGGGAAATCAAAAAACTGAAACGTTTTTCATTGATTATTCCAACGGTAGCAGAAATGGCTGATATCCTTTCCCGTATCCGTAAAACAAACTATCCAATTGAAGATGCGTTAGAAGATCAAGGGCGCATGGGGATCTTACTTAAGGATCCAGAAGGTAACGAATTAGAAATTTATCACGAAGAGGACAATGTTCAAGAACGAAATCAACCAGAAGCAATGGATCAAGAGTCATTATTACGTAAGTCAGAAGAGCGTTACAAAAAATTATCCGCTAATTCTTACTTTGAAAAAATCCATTTAAACGTTTTTGATAGCGAAGAAGAACGCCGTTTTTTAAGTGATTTACTGGGACTAAAAGTTCGGGAAGAAAAGAGCGGATTACATGTTTTAAATGAAGGGAACTTCCATGTAGGAATCTCAGAAGCAAATAGTGAGGCATTAGCATTGCCGACTCATGAAGTATTAGGTTTAGATTTCTTGAAATTCGTGATTGATCAAGAAAGCATGGAACAGTTGATTCAGCATTTAAATGAAACTGCAGTTGACTTCTTTATCGATCAAAGGCATACTGTGTTAACAATTTATGATGCGATTGGTATCGAATGGTGGTTTGTGATCGATACAAAAAAAGCCAAAAAATAAAGCGAAGACAAATAATTGAATAGGTAGAAATAGCTCCTAACGATTTGATGTTTAGGGGCTTTTGCATTTGTTCATTGTTGGCAAAGCGCATCACAAGCAACAACGGAAATCGAAAGCTGATTTTTTGTTCAATATATAAAGAGATACCAGAAACAACTCTTCAACTAAAGAAGTTTCTCTAAGATATAAGATGATGGAAGAAAAGTTGATTTGAAAAATTTTCTTATTGTCATTGGAGCTGACCGATGTTTTCACGACCTTACCCACGGCGTTCAAGAAGCAACTCCTCAGCAATAAGCGATGATTTTCTAAAATATGAGAAGCTATTTTAAAAAATCCTCTCTTATTCGCTCGGAGCTAATCGCTTCTTTCACGACCTTTATCTACTTGCATCCTCTTGGAGAAAGCTATATGATTTGATTTAGCATGATGAACAAAAATTGATTTCTTCGACAGAGAAGGAGAATAAAATGTACCCAGAAACGAAACAGTTGATTTTAAATAAACTTGAAGAAGGTTATTATCCTGGTGTTGTTGGTGCGTTTATTAAGCATAAGCATGTTGAAACTTTTTCAGCAGGTCATGCACAGATCGTACCTGAAACCCAACCAATGACAGCAGATCTATTATTTGATGTGGCTTCTTTAACAAAAGTGATCGCTACCACCAGTCTAGTGTTGCGCTTGTGGGAAGATGGTAAAATCGACTTAGACAAACCGTTACACCATTATTTACCGGCTTTTGAAAATGAAACAATCACGATACGACATTTACTGACTCATACATCAAATATTGAAACTTGGATTCCTAATCGAGATCAACTCTCTCAAGAACAGCTGATCGAAGCCTATTTAAAGCTTCAACCTGGTGATCAGTTAGGGAAATTAGTGAAATATACAGATGCAGGCACGATTTTATTAGGATTGATGCTTGAAGAGATTTTCCAAGAGCCAGCCACAGAATTATTTGAAGAACAAGTATTAGCGCCTTTAGGGATGATGCACAGTACGTTTTTACCTTATCCTTCTAAAAGAATTGTTCCCACACAACAACTCGCTTCAGGTGAGGTTTTGCGGGGCGTTACACATGATCCTAAAGCGAGAGTACTCGCTGAGCATGCAGGAAATGCTGGGTTGTTTCTTGATTTAGAGGACAGTATTACCTTTGTAAAAATGTATTTGAATTTAGGGAAAGCTGAAAATGGGCGTTTTTTAGAAGAACAAACGATTCGTTCACTTTTACAAGATCATACGCCAACGAAAAAAGGCAATCGTTCCTTAGGATGGGATTTAAAAAAAGGATTAGAACAACAGCAACCAATTCTTTTTCATACTGGTTATACGGGCACGTTCTTACTAATTGACATTATTGAACAAGAAGCATTTATTTTCTTATCAAACCGTATCCATCCAACGGATCATCGTGAAGCTTATATTCGTTGTCGTGATGAAATTGTTGAAAAATTTTTGAAAGAGAAAGCGTTATTAAAAAAATGATGCTATAATAACTATGAACATTGAGAGGAGTTTGAACTATGCAAGAACCTATGTTTTTAAAACCAGTTTTTCAAGAAAAGATTTGGGGAGGCAGCCGTTTAAGATCAGTATTTGGATTTGATATACCTAATGACAAAATCGGTGAAGATTGGGCGATCAGCGCACATCCACATGGTGTAAGTGTCGTTGAAAACGGTGAATACCAAGGACAAAAATTAGACGAGTTATGGCAAAAGCACAAGGAATTGTTTGGCAACCCAACTGAGCCTGTCTTTCCATTATTAATTAAAATCTTAGATGCAGAAGATGAATTATCAGTACAAGTCCATCCAGATGATGCTTATGGAATGAAGCACGAAGGTGAGTTAGGAAAAACAGAATGTTGGTATATCATTGATGCTGAACCTGGAGCAGAAATCATTTATGGCCATCATGCAAAAACAAGAGAAGAACTTGCTGAGATGATCCAAGAGGGTCGTTGGGATGACTTATTGAAAAAAGTCCCAGTTAAAAAAGGCGACTTTTTCTATGTCCCTAGTGGAACGATCCATGCAATTGGTAAAGGGATCATGATTTTAGAAACGCAACAAAGCTCGGACACGACTTATCGTGTATATGATTATGACCGTAAAGATGCCAATGGCAATACGCGTGAATTGCATATCCAACAATCAATTGATGTGACAACTGTTCCAGCTATTACGCCACAGATTCAAATGAAAGAAGTACGTAAAGGGAATTCTTCGATCGTTACGTATTTAGAGACCGAGTTTTTTAATGTTTATGAATGGGATATCAAAGGAATTACATCATTTAAAAAACAAGCACCTTATACATTAGCGACAGTAATCGATGGAGCAGGAGAGTTAGTTGTTAATGAAAAAATTTACCCATTAACTAAAGGGGCAAGTTTTATTTTACCAAATGATGTGACAGAATGGACGGTTCAAGGAGAGTTATCAATCATTGCCTCTGAACCAGGTAAAGCATCGAAATAAAGAATCAGTGATTTATTAGTTAACTTTGCAGATGGTTATTTTTTCTGATTAGTGTTGTGAAATAAAAAAACTGAGCCTTGTGTTGTGAATGTCTTAAGTTAGACTAAGATCTAACTGAAGCAAGTCAGCACAAGTGTTCAGCTTTTTTGTTTTAGAATGCTGGTAAAAATGAAGCTGCTGATTGCTAATAAAAAATTAGGAAAAATAGGTTCTTGAAATAGCTTTCAATCTGTGGTATATTTTCGGTGTAGAGTTAAAACGTTTTAATTATTGATGAATGGCGTTTGATTCAATTAATATGTAATATGGAGTGATGAAGGAATGAACACTGTAACAGTTATCGGTAGCATTAATTTAGATCGGACCATCCGAGTCAAACATATGCCTAAGCCAGGAGAAACGATCCACACGAAAGAAACATTTTCAGCTGGCGGAGGAAAAGGAGCAAACCAAGCAGTTGCTGCAAGACGTTCAGAAGCTACTACTCATTTTATTGGAGCGATTGGTACCGATGAAGCTGGCAAAACAATGGCTGAGCTTTTAGAACAAGAAGAAATCAATTTACAAGGTGTCGCAACTCTTGAAAACCAAGCGACTGGTCAAGCTTACATCATCGTTGATGATGCTGGGGAAAATAGTATTATGATCCATGCCGGAGCGAACAATGCGTTTACACCAGAACAAGTTAGACAAAACAAAGCGATCATCGAAAAAAGTGATTTTATCATCGCACAGTTTGAAAGCGCTGTAGAAAGTACGATTGAAGCTTTTAAACTAGCAAAAGAGGTTGGAGTAAAAACAATTTTGAATCCTGCCCCAGCATTAGAAAATGTGCCTGAAGAGTTATTGAAAGTAACAGATATGATTATTCCTAATGAAACAGAAACAGAAATTTTAACAGGGATTTCGATTACGGACGAAGAAAGCTTAAAACAGGCTGCAGCTCACTTACATCAATTAGGAATCGAAGTTGTAATTATCACGATCGGAAGTAAAGGCGCATTTTACTCGATTAAAAACAGCGAAAATGGGATCGTGCCAGCGTTCAAAGTGAATGCAGTCGATACGACAGCTGCAGGTGATACATTCATTGGTGCGATGAGTAGCATGTTAGCAACTGATTTTAGTAATTTAGAGGAAGCAATTACTTATGGAAATAAAGCTTCTTCTTTGACTGTTCAACGTTTTGGCGCACAACCTTCTATTCCATATAAACAAGAATTGAATTAAGAAAGGACGTTTTTATTATGAAAAAATCAAAAGTAATCAATTCAGATATCTCTCGTGTAATCGCACAAATGGGACATTTTGACACATTAAGTATCGGTGATGCAGGTATGCCCGTGCCGATGACAACTGAAAAAATCGATTTGGCTGTGGATAATGGTATTCCAAGCTTTATGGAAGTCTTGAACAATGTGCTTGAAGAGTTAGAAGTTCAACGTATTTATTTAGCTGAAGAAATCAAGTCAGAAAACCCTAAAGTATTATCGGAAATTCAACAACGGCTACCTGAAACACCTATTACTTTTATCCCTCATAGTAAAATGAAAGCTGATTTGAATCAGTGTCATGCGTTTATTCGCACAGGGGAAATGACACCTTATGCTAATATTATTTTAGAAAGCGGCGTCGTTTTTTAAAAAAGAAGGAGGAATAGTCTACCATGAATACTACCGCGCTTTTAATTGGCTTAGGCCCACTACTTGGTTGGGGGTTATATCCTACGATCGCATCTAAGATCGGGGGACGTCCGGTCAATCAAATTTTAGGTTCAACATTAGGAACATTGATTTTTGCAATTGTTTTTGCTTTATATAAAGGAATGGAGTTACCAACAGGATCTGACCTGACTTTTTCAATCTTATCTGGTGTTGGTTGGGCAATCGCCCAAATCATTACATTCCAATCCTTTACCTTGATTGGTTCTTCTCGTGCAATGCCTATTACTACTGCTTTTCAATTATTAGGAGCTTCATTGTGGGGCGTGTTTGCTTTAGGAAATTGGCCAGGCGCTACTGCGAAAGTCTTGGGTGCCTTTGCTTTAGTTTTGATTATTTTAGGTGCTTGGATGACTGTTTGGACTGAAAAGAAAAATACAGAAGGCAGTAACTTATTGAAAAAAGCGGTCCTTTTGTTAGCAGTAGGTGAAATCGGCTACTGGGCTTATTCCGCAGCTCCTCAAGCAACTTCAATTGATGGAATGCATGCCTTTTTACCTCAAGCAATTGGTATGGTAATCGTTGCTGTTGTTTATTCAGCTGTTTTAAGTTTTAAAGAAAAATCAGCGTTTGTCGAAGTTGTCTCTTATAAACATATTTTTTCAGGATTTTTCTTTGCCTTCGCTGCTTTAACTTATTTAATTTCAGCTCAACCAGATATGAATGGGTTAGCAACAGGGTTTATTCTTTCTCAAACATCCGTAGTATTAGCGACACTGACTGGTATTTGGTTCCTAGGACAAAAGAAAACCAAGAAAGAAATGACTGTTACAGTTATTGGACTAGTCTTGATTTTAGCTGCTGCTACGATCACTGTAATGATCTAACTCTTCCCCAAAACAAAATAAGCTGAACTGAAAGACATTGATTGACTTAAGTTGATCAATGTCTTTTATTTTTTTTGGAAGAATCGCAAATAAATCGTAATTATAGAGTGAGGAGGGATTTACGTGTTACGAATCTGTTCAAAAAAAGCAATTCGAAGTAAAGCACTAACGATTCGATTATTTGATGGTTCTACGTGGGCTAATTTAGGAAATGGACAGTTTATCAATCAAGAGACAAAAAAAGAATTACCTGACTACAAGATTTATCCACAAATAAAAACAGCCGTTTCTTCTGGCGGTCTTATCTTTGCTAAACGAAGGAACACAAAACAAAACTTACAGTACGTGGAACGACCAATGAAAGTAAAAGCTTGGCAAGTTTAGTCGTTGCAAAAAAACATATTTGTTCGTTGAAAATGTTATATGTGAGCATCATTACTGGTTAGCAATCTAACTGATAACGATGATTTGCTGTCAATCTTTATCGATGCTCAACTAAATGACAGTCCTGTTAGTGTTGGCATGCTAACAGCAAAAGTATGACTAGAATCTCTTACGGAGGACGGAACCGATAACTGTGATTAACGGTTTGAAGAAAAATTTCTTACGTAATGTTTTTTCCGAGGACCGTGAGGATAGGGGTTGGCTTTTTCCTAAAAAAGTCAGGTTTCCATTTATCCTAAAAATGGTGTGGCCTTAAAATTTTTAAGGAGTGACAACTTGATGACAGAACTCCAGCGATTATTAACTTTTATGCGTAGTAGTAAAAGAAAACAGATTACTTTGCGTGAATATGAACAGCTTGTTCATCAAGATGGATGGACAAATGGAGACAAAGCAAAATTGATCAATCAGATACAAAAAAGTGGCGTTTTAAGGTATGACCGCACTAAAAATGAATATGTGATTCGCTTGATTCAGTAGCGAATATTTTGATTTTTAGTGTCAGTAGTAATTCTATGTTTATGAGAGAACTTTTGTAGATAAGCAGGTTTATTATCAAAAAACAGGAGAATTTCGATGAAAAAATACCAGTTAGTTGTACGCATATTTTTGATCATTCATTTATTATCCGTTTCGTTTTGCCGACCACTTGTTGTTTTAGCAGGAAATTTAGAAAATACAGATCAAGACGATCGTAAGATAAGTTTTCTTCAAGAGAATCAGTTGATTCAAACTGAAGACGGCAAATTATATACGACAACTCCTTCGAACTACATCACTCACTCGATTCATGCTGCTTTAGGAGAAACTCAAACCCACCAACGAAACAATCAAACGATTTATGTTGACCCCAATGCTCATATCTCCAATATTGATATTCGCTTATCGAACGGTGTACGTGAATATGGTTGGTACGGTAAACGGATCAACAATGAAATTGCCTTGTGCATAGAACCAGGTGCTGCACTTAATCTTGGAAATAACTCTGGCTATACAGTCGCTGAGCGAAATACTGAACAGATGAAAAAAATTTCTTTGATTAAGTATTACGGGCTGATGGTTTCGGGCCACACGTTGAAAAAAGAATTGATGACTCAAATTTTGGCATGGGAACAACAAGGGATTACACCGTTAAGTATTTCAGGGGTATTTTCGATGACGGACTATCAAACCTTTAAATCTGCTGTCATGAAAAATGTCAATTATTTCTATACATCACCTTCTTTTGACAAACAAACGATAACCTTAAAAGTTGGAGAAAGTATCACCTTAACTGACACGACCCATGCCTTTAGTAATTATCAGTCATTACCATCTTTCGTCTCACAAGGACTAAGTATTTCTAAAAAAGGAAATCAATTAACGATTCTTGCCAACAAAAATGCAGAAGCGACTAGTCGAGTTGAATTTGACTATGATATTGCCTCTACTTTTCAAGGTGTTCCGCTAATTTATCAACACCCATATACCCAAAATATGATGGTTGGCAGATTAAATGAACGTAAAAAAATTTCTTTAACCATAACTGTTTTAAAAAACGGCAATGTCCGTGTACGCAAAGTAGATGAAACGACCAAGCAACCATTGGCAGGTGCCGTTTTTCGTTTTACTACGTCTGATGGAAAAACCAAAGAAATCACTACAGGTTCTGATGGCTATGCTACCTGGAATGATTTGTTAGTCGACACAAAAGTCACGATACAAGAAATCAAAGCACCGAATGGCTATGTCCTCAATGCCACACCTCAGACAGTGACCATCAAAGCCAATGAGACCACCACGATCAGTTTAGATAATAAAGAGCAACTAGCAAATCTCAAAGTGATCAAAGAAGATGAAGAAACAGGCAGTAAACCACAAGGGGCTTCTCAATTGGTAGGAGCTGTTTACGAATTAACCGATAAGAATGGGACTTCTATTAGTAAACTAACGATGCAAGATGTCAATGGCATAGCACAAGCAGAGGTGAAAGGATTAAAGTTAGGAACCTATTATCTCCAAGAAATCGAACCGCCAGAAGGCTACAATTTGGATGATACAAAACATACCGTTAACCTCACGTATGCTGGACAAAATGAAACCGTAGCGCTTCACAGTAAAACGGTGACTGATCGAGTCATCAAAGGAAATGTAGAAGGCTATAAGTTTGGTTCACGCCCCTTGATTCCTCAAACCGTTTTTGAAGTAATTGCCAGACTGGCGAAAGAGCAACAGGGGGTAAAGCCACCTTTAGAAGGTGTTGAACTGACAGCTACTTCTCACACCACTGGACAAGAATATATCCAAGTCACTGGTAAGAACGGGTATTTCAAGTTTGAGAATCTACCTTATGACACGTATACCATTGAAGAAACCAAAGGTGTGGATGGCTATTTATTGATCGAACCATTTGAAGTGACGATCACGGAAGACGGCTATACCCATTTCTTTTTATTGGAAGATGAAGTGATTGAATCTCGATTGCATATTGTCAAAGTGGATGAAGAGACAGGCGAGAACATTCCTTACGCAGGCGCTCAGTTCAAAATTTTTGATACATGGGCAAATGAAGGAGAAGGCGAATTTGTTTCGATGGTACGACCCAATGACACGGAACAGACCGATATTTTTGAAACCAATGACAAAGGCGAAATCATTACCACAGAAAGTTTGCCTTGGGGTGTGGATCGCTATGAACTCCATGAGATCAAAGCACCAGAAGGATATGTACCACTAGAAGAACCACTCATTTTTAGTGTCACAGAAGAGAATGCGGATGCCTTGATTCGCCTAGAAGTTCCGAATCGCTTAGCTCGACAAGATATCCAATTGATCAAACGAGATCGGTTGAATGAACAACCATTAGAAAATGTCCCATTTCATTTATACAACATAGCAGCGGATGAAAATGGAGAATTGACTGAAACCTTAATTGAAAAATATTTGACTGATAAAGAAGGGAAAATCAATGTAGAGGCACTACCTTATGGCGACTATAAATTTGTTGAAGTGGAACCTTTGGCAGGCTATTTGCCATTAGAAGAACCAATGGATTTTTCTGTCACGGTTGAAAAGGACGGCGAGTTACTTGTTCTTGAAGCCTACAATGAACGGGAACCATTAGAGTTGACCTCTTTATTTACCGATATTGCTGGCGAAAAAACACTTGATCCAACAGTAGACAATCAGTTGAAAGATGTGGTGTGGGTCAAAGGCGAGGCAATCGAAATCGGACACACTTATACTGTTTTTACGCAATATAAGAATACAAAAACAGGAGAAGTGGTCAGTGAATCAACGTCTACCTATACTGCGAAAAGTAAAGAAGATACATTTGAAGTATTTCTTGAGTTGAAGGCAAATATCCTCAAAGATGGCGATCAATTAACAGCGACCCACGTCTTATATTACGAAGAAGAGCAAAAAAATGAAGTAGGACGTGAGGATGATTTAAGGAACAAAGATCAGACAATTACATTAAAAAAAGAACAATTATTATTAAAGCAAAGCATACTGCCAAAAACGAATGAACGACGTTCGCTAGAGATGGTTCTTCTTGGATTGAGCTTGATTATTATCGTTAGCAGTTATCTCTATCTTCAAAAAAAGCAGAAACATGTAAAGTTGTGAAAAAATTGATTTCGATTATTTTTACTAAAAGTATGATCAAAGTGTTTAGAAGATAAAAGAAAGGATGGTCTAAAGAATGGTGAAACGTTCAATCGTTGTAGATCAGTTATCGAAAAAGAATCTAGGCAGGATAAAATATGGACTTTTGTTCCTTTTTATCAGTGGAAGTATCACAGGAATTACTAGCATCTACCTAAGTCACAATCAGGAAAAAACAGTAGCAAGTAAACAAAAACAAGTAGCAAATATCATTGATACAAAAAACATAGAAAAAGAAGAAATACCCACTCATTATTTTCTTGAAGAGGATCATGATCCGGCAATCGCAGTCATGGAACAATTTGACTATTTTAGTTCTAAAACTGAGGGAACGGAATTGCCACTTCAACAACTAGAGCATGAGGTAGCGCAATTAGTCGTTGCCTTTGCTAAAGAAAAAAAGAAAACAGAAGTCACAACTTTAGAAACTTCAAAAGAAAGAGCGGATAGTAAACAAGCCCCAGTCTATGAGGCCCCTCCAGTTTCTGCTGAAAAAGAAAAGAATCGTGAGAGTGACCAAACGACTTGGCAGAAACCACAAATTTCACTAGCATCCACTTACATGGTCATTGAGCAATATAGTAAATTTGAACCAACAGACTATTTTGAGATTCTCACGGGTAACGACGCTTTTCCCACAGTCAAACATAATTTTATTGACACGTCGAAGCTAGGCGAGCAAAAATTTACGATCCGTGTCACCGACTCGGCAGGAATGTTTACAGATGCCACCATCTACTTTTTTGTTAATAGCTTACCGAAAATCAACTTGAAGCAGACGACAATGTACCAGCAGATCGGTGTACCAGTTGATTTGTTAGCAGGAGTATCCGCAATGGACCAAGAAGATGGGGATTTAACCGCAAAGATTGAAGTCGAAACAAATCTTGATATCAACAAAGAAGGAAGCTATGAGGTGCTTTATTCTGTCAATGATCGACATGGGGCTCAAGCGAAAACGAAAGCGTTTGTCAAAATTGAAAATGATGCACCGGTAATCCATATACCCGAATGGATTGACCATCAGATAAATCAAGAGTTGAATATTTTCGACTATGTGAAAGCTTGGGATAGGGAAGACGGAGATATCTCATTAACTAAAACCAATATCTTAGAAACTAATTTTGATTCCAATAAAGAAGGAAAATATTTCTTTAGGATTGGCAATGTGCAAGATCGATATGGAAAATATGCAGAGGAGAGACGACTTCTCGTACAAGTAACGAATGAAGCCCCTAAAATTATCCAGGCGGATCTTCAAGTCAATGTTTTCTCTGCTTTGAAGAAAGAAGATTATTTTGCACAACTGGTTGTTTCAGATCGAGAAGATCCATTAGAACGATTAAATATTGAAATAGATGAAGCAGCATGGAATCGGATCGATACATCTAAATTAAGAAAATATTTGCTTCCTCTTAAAGTCACTGATACAAATGGCAAAACAACCAGTGGTTATGGGAAAATCACGGTCATCAATGAACCACCACGATTTATAGGCATAGCCGATAAGGTGCTAACTATTGGAGAGGCGTTTGATCCGCTAGCCGGAATTGAGGTTTACGACAAAGAAGAAACATTATCTTTAAACAGATGTCGAAGTGACTGAAAACGTCGATGTCAACAAACCAGGAACTTACACTGTCAGTTTGAGTATCAGTGATTCTTTTGAGCGGGTACATGCTAGTTACCAAGTAACAGTTATGAATCAACAAGCGATAGAAAAGGAGAAAGAATAGTATGGACTATTTTGAGCAAGCGATGTCGTTGTTTTCAAAAGGAGTACTTGCTTCTGGCAGTCTGCTCACTGTATGGGGGATTATTCAACTCGGTGCGGCTATCAAAGAACATAATGGTCCCGGAATGCAAAATGCTCTTTTTCAGATCGTTGGTGGGGCTGTTATCGTTGCAGCTGGCGCTTGGGTAGCAACTATTTCAATCTAAGGAAGTGGCTAAGCTGGACGGTGCAATCAAATTTTTATTACAAACAATTGCTGATCAATTAAATTTTTCAAACGACCCTAAAAATATGCTACTACAAAATCTAGAAACCTATCTACCTGATATCTATCAATACAGTGAGTTAATTATGAATGGAGTGATCAAACCAATTGCTTATTCTGTACTAGGCTTTTTACTATTGCTGGAGTTTCAACAAATGGCACAAAAGATTTATGGAAATTATTCCGGTTTTGGTGGCATGGAGTTGTTCCTCCCACTCTTTCTTAAATTAGGAGTAAGCCTGTTGATCATGCGCCATTTAACAATATTTATCCATATGATCGTTGAAATTAGTACAACAATCAGTAATGGTATCAGTCAAATTGGGATTCGAGAAGGTGGAAGTAAGGCTGTTGATGTTCTTTCATTGATTGAGGGAATCTACCATTGGGGCTTTTTTGAAAAACTTACGTTGTTAATTATTTTGTTGATCCCGTTGATTTTATCCGTACTAACAAGTGTGCTAACAAAACTGGTTATTTTCATGCGTTTTTTTGAAATTTATTTGTATTTTAGCATTTCTCCATTACCTCTTGTGACGTTTCTTAATGAAGAAGTTAGTTCGATTGGTAAAAATTTTTTGAAATTAGTTTGTGCTTCCTCCCTGCAAGGGATCCTCTTATTTATTATATTAAGTTTTTATCCACTGCTCGTACATTCTGTGTTTTCAATTGATGAAAAACAGGGAATGATTGCAGTGATCAGTGGGATATCAGGGAATTGTCTAACATTATGTGCTAGTTTATTTTATACCAATAAATGGGCAAAAATCATTCTTGCAACTGCCTAGAGAATCATTTTTAACTGGAGGGAAATAAAATCGATGATTGAAGTACCAATTCGAAAAGAAATTTTAACCTACCAAGAAAAATTGTTTTTTGGCGTTTCGTTAAGACAATTTATCTCTGCTGTTGTAACGTTGCTTTTTATCGTTCCTCTGGGCATTTTAAATTATGTCAGTTGGAAGTATCCGATTGATGATATCGGGATCGTTTTTATGGTACTCAGTGCCCCTATCTTGTCAGTGGGCTGGCTGACACCTAATCACTTACCTTTAGAAAAGTATGTGCAGATTCGATGGAATTATTTTCAATTGGCGAATTATTATACTTATCCTATTGTAGAGGAGTTGTATTCAAATGCCATGGTGGGTCAAAGGAGTAAGCGTGCCGAAAGAAAACAAGTTGAGTACGGAAACTAATAATAAAAAATTTATTCGTTTGATGCAAAAACAAAAGAAAAAAAGAGGGCAATATCAAAAAAAGTTAGCGCCAAAGCGTAATGTCCAAGATTTGTTGCGTTATGAAAAAATGTTTGAAAGTGGCATTTGTGAAATTGTACCTAATTATTATTCCAAAAGTGTTCGATTTTCAGATGTGAATTATCAAATTGCTCAACAAGACGAACAATTGTTGATTTTCCAAAAATATGGCGAACTATTGAACAGTCTTGATGATACGATCCATCTAACAATCACGATCTTAAAAAAAAGAGTTGAGCTTGATGAGATGACGGATAAGCTTTTTTATGAGAGTAAAGGCGATCAACATGATAGCTATCGTGAAGAAGTCAATCAGATGCTTCTTCAAAAAATCAATGAAGGGGAGAATCGTTTTACAAAAGAAAACTATTTGACTTTCAGTACTCCAGCCAATCACTTAGAGCAGGCAAAACAATTATTGGGACGAATCGAAAAGAATTTAATCGGAAATTTGGAAGAAATTGGCTCAACGGTTGACCCATTGGACGGTTTAAAGCGTCTAAAATTGGTCAATCAGTTGTTGAAATCATCGGAACACTTTCAATTTAACTATTCCGATTTAGTCTTTAATCATCTTTCAACAAAAGCTGTGATTGCTCCTTCCAGTTTTAATTTTAAAAAGAAAAACTATTTTGAAATCAATGAGGAATATGCCCAGATTCTTTACCTAAAAGACTATCCAGCTAGATTGTCAGATAAACTCATGGCAGAATTGATGGAAATACCCGAAGAAATCACGTTATCGATCCACATTGATCCAGTCGGGGCTGAGCAAGCCAATCATCTGGTTCAAATAAAAAAAGCCTATATGGAAGGAGACAAAGTTGCTGCTCAAAGAAAAGCAACTCAAAAAGGCTACGATCCTTATACAAGTATTCCATATGAATTAACCAATAGTATCAATGAAGCTAATTTATTATTAGATGATTTGTTAAAAGAAGGACAGAACTTATTTTTCGTTTCGGTTTTTGTCTATTTCAGAACAAACACAAAAGAAAAATTGACTGATATAGCCGAACGAGTTTTGAGTATTGCCAGAAAAAATGGTTGTGGCTTTCATTATTTGGATTATTTACAACTAGAAGGGATGAACTCCGTCCTTCCATTTGGAAAAAATTGGATAACCACTCGTCGAACATTAACTACAGCAAGTGCAGCTATCTTTATTCCATTTACTGCGCAAGAACTTGACCACGAGGAGGGTAAATACTATGGAATGAATGAGCTAACGAAAAATGTAGTTCGGATCAATCGGAAACGGTTGAATACCCCAAGTGGAATGATTTTAGGTAGTTCAGGCTCAGGAAAAGGGATAGCCAAAAAATATGAAGAAATTACTACACTACTAAAAAATCCAACAGACGAAATCATCTCGATTGATCCTGAAGATGAAGATACATTAATTGGGCAAACTTTTGATGCGCAAATTGTTAAAATTGCACCAAATACCGATACATTTATCAATCTATTGGATATCACAGATGATTTAAGTGGGGAAGTTGATCCAGTAAAATTAAAATCCGACTTTTTGTTAACAGCATTTGAAGCTTTGATCGGTGGACAATCGGGTTTGAATTCCGCACAACGTTCCATCATTGATCGTGTGACTCGCTTGACTTATTTTAACTATTTTCATTCTCAGGACAAGCAAATGCCAACATTAGCGAAGGAATGGTTTACGTTGCTCAAAGAACAGCCGGAAAAAGAAGCGCAGGCACTAGTATTAGACTTAGAATTATATATTGAAGGTTCTTTAGCGATTTTTTCCCATACGACAAATATTGAGTTAAATAAGCGTTTTATCATCTACAACACCAAAGAGTTAGGAAGTCAGTTAAAAACATTTGGGATGATGGTGGTTTTAGAGCAAGTATGGAATCGGGTGGTACGTAATCGGGATCGAGGGATCACTACGTGGATTTACATTGATGAAATGCAGTTGATGCTAAATGATCCTTACTGTGAAAATTATTTTTTTGAATTATGGAGTCGTATCCGAAAGTGGGGAGCAATTCCTACAGGGATCACGCAAAATGTGGAGACGTTACTGCTTTCAGATAAAGCACGGAGGATGCTAAGCAACACTGAATTTATCATTATGCTAAAACAGGCTAAAAGTGATCTGGACGAACTTTCTACTCTTTTTCGTCTTTCTACTCAACAACAAAAACACTTGATCCATCCGCCAAAAGGTGCAGGGTTGATACGTGCAGGTCATGCAATCGTGCCTTTTTCTAATACCGTTGATTCAACCACAAGATTATATGAATTAATCACGACTGATCCCGAGGAACGGATAAAAAGAAAACAGGAACAATCCGATGAATAAATCTAATTGGAACAAACGAGACAATGAGTATCGGAAAATTTTTCTATCAAGTAGCTTGAATCAATCGATAAAACGGAGCGTTACAAATAAAATGTTAGTTCCCTTCAGAAAAAAGCGTCGTAAGTTCTTAGCTGTTCAGCCCAATAAATGGCATTTTTTTAGATCACTCATGGTTCTTAGTAGTGTATTACTATTCTTACTGACGATAGGGATAACCAGTGTCATTTATTCGAGTGTACCCAATATCAATGAATTTGAATTAACAAATATTTGGACGTACATGACTCATTTGGATGTTGAAAAAAATCGAGTGCTTCGTCAGCAGCATAACATTATTAAAATCAACGGACAGATGGGGATGACACAAGATATGAATTTGGTTTCTAATATTGATGAAGTATTGTCTTATTTGGGTATTTGTTATGAGAATGTGGAACTCGAAAATCCAGTAATCAAAGCGAAAATTCATGAGATCCATGATAACTTATGGTCCCTTCATGCAAAAGGGAACGAAGCAACATTAACAACAAAATATTTTACTCAGATCATTGAATGGACAGAAGAATTGAAAGAACGATTGAATGCTGGTTCAACGATTGGTCGTTATCGTCAATTGATGGAACTACAATCGCCATTTAAGGAAGATCATCGATTAATGGTCAATCAAAGATATGGTTACTTTCTCGATGGCCAAGAAAAAAAGCTATTTCAGGGAATCCAATTACAAGCTGAGAAAAATATAGAATTATATGCTCCGATGGCTGGGAAAACGACTGTGACTGATCAGTCAATCGTGATCCAATTCAATAATCGACAGCTTGTCTTAAAGAATGTTTCACCATTAGTCAATCATGACCAAGAAGTCGTTTCGGGGGAATTGATTGGAACTGTAGAGAAAGAAAATGAAGTAACCATTGAATATTCCAAAAATGGACAATCAGTAAATCCAAGTTTTTATTTTGAAGAAGTAGCATATTCGGAAACATTCCAATTAGACTCTGGTAATCAAAACACGTCATTTGATGAATGGACATTTCGGCAATTAATTCTGCTTAAGTGTCATGCGTTTAGCGATCGAGCAGATAAAATTTTACAAGAAGCAAAAAGAAACGGCATCTCACCGGTGATCTTAGCGGCGATCATGATTCATGAAAGTGCTTGGGGGACTAGTAAAGGAATCCTAGAAAAAAATAACCCAGCTGGTCTAATGAATGATCAAGGTTTAATTTCATATCGTACGTTAGACGAAGGAATCGAAGCAACTGGTCGAACACTTAAAAAGCTGATTATTGACCAGCAACGAGTAACTGTCGAACAATTAGGAGCGGTCTATTGTCCTATTGATGCGACAAATGATCCCATGGGGCTCAATCGTTATTGGGTGCCTGCGATCAAACAATTAATGGTGCAATTGGGTGGAAAGCAAGAGATGGGATTGCTGTGGGAGCGATTCTCTGACTTTCATGAGGCTCTTTTAGCTAAAGCACAAAGTCTTCATCAAAAAGGTGTGTATTATTCTCAGGGAAACCAAAGAGGCGTATTTCCCTATCACGATTGCTCGTCTTACGTAATTTGGGTGTTGAATGAAATGGGACTAAATGTACGTTGGGAAATACAGAAACACTTTATGGTTTGGAAGGACAACTTCTCTATCCGATCAACTATTCCGAAGTACAAGCAGGTGACTTATTTATTTGGGGAGAAAAAGGTAATTCGTCGGGCGATTTTGGGCATACAGGATTCTTTTTAGATGCTGGTGGAAAAACGATTATTCACTGTACACCCGCTACGAAAAAAGGATTTAGTCAAAATGGTGATGTCGTCATTACTCCATTTGCAGGGTATTATGGTGATCCACAACTGGCACCAGTTTACTTTTATCGAATCGTAGGGAGCGGGTAAAAATCAGAAATAAACATCAATTATTTACAACGATTGCTTGTTTGGTTATCAGTAGCAGTATAGCGGTAAGTATTGGATATACTTTTGGTAAAAAGAACACACAACAAGAAGCAAATAACCGTATACCTGTTGCTCATTTCTCGGAACAACAGGTCAATGATTTTTTACGCTCGTATTTTACTTTCACAGAGTACGGGGATAATTATTTGAATTATGAGAAATTTTTAGCAAAACAAGCGAAAATTGCTGAAGAAGAAAGCAGAAAGCAAAGCGATTTTTTTCCACAATTTTTTGGTCATTCTCGTTTTATAAAAAGTAAGAATTTTATACGTCACGTGAATGACCAACAAATTGAAGTGATTGCCAACGTCACAAGGACGATTGATAGTTTGAACCAAGAAGGTAAGTCTACTAAAACACTTGAGAATGAAGGGCTGTTTCAAATTTGGTATGTGTTTGATTCAGCTACAAAACACTTTTTGGTGGAAAGGTATCAACCAATAGAGATAGCTGAAAAGGAATCGAAAGAATACGCAGAATGAAAATACCGGTTTTGTCCATCACTTTTGGTAAATGAAAAGGATGTCTATCTATGGCAAGAGAAACTGTACTGATTGATCATGTCAAAAGGCTAGAAATCGAAGAAGAACGTCTACCGATTTTCGAGGCCCTCATTTTATTAGAAGAGGTCAATAAACAAACGATCCTTAATAAAAGCATAGGTAGTTGTCGTATTCGGATTTATAATCATAAAAATCACCTTCTTCATTCAATGGAATTACAATTTCCGTTAAAGGATGCCATAGAAGAAATAATCAGTGGGCAATATCAGATAGTCCGAAGTAAAAAGAAGACGACAAAAAGTAAAGCAGCGATACGCACGAAAAAAGCAATTAAGTATGGTGAACCTAGCAGATCAACCAAAGGAAAATTACTATCTTTGATCCCCACGATCAAAAGGGTCTGGTTTATTGTGGTGATTGTTTTCAGTCTTTTCATAGGCATTAGCGTAATGTGGCCACACTTTATTACGAAAGTAGATCAAAAAGAAATTACCACGACAGAGGAGCAGGAATGGGCAAAATTAATCGAAGCGCAAGCCTATCTTCAAGCAGCAACGGAATATCCAGAAAAGCGTCATGAATTGATCGACTATTTGACAGAGCAACAAGAATTTACATGGTTGAAAGAGATCAATGAATATTACCCCACCGCAGATGCACAATTTGATTTAGCTTTTTTTGAAAAAAATTGGGAAGTAGTTATTAAAACGTCCCCAGAAAATTTACCTGACAAAAGAAAAGTGATGCTTGCATTTGCTTACATTGAATTAGAACAATTGGCCGAAGCAGAGATATTAAATAAATATTTAGAAAGTGAAGAACTATCAAAAAAGTTAGACCAAAATTATTTACAGAAAGGGCTGTTTTTTTTAAAACAGAAGAAGATTGCAGAAACAACGAAACATTTAGAATTGATCCAAGAGGAAGAAGTGAAAAAAATATTACAAACTTATATCGAACAAGCTTCCATCATTATCGATTTTATTGAGTTATACCAGCAAAATGAAGATCCGGAAAATCAATTATTGTGGGAACAACGATTAGAAATGATTGGTCAATCAGATATCAATGATAGGGAATGAGTGGTCTTGGATTCAGTTGTTATTTGTCGAAGGGTAACTAATTAAGGGGAATAGAATAATAAAAAAGAAAAACTGATTGGCAAATTAGCTAAAATTATTAGTTAAAAAATAGTGTTGAAGTGTTAATGAAAAGAGGGAACGGCAGAAAAGTTAGTTCGCTTTTTCAAACGATTCTTTCTTATCGTCAGTGAAGTCATTTGCTTTTCCAATCGTATCCCAAGGTAATAATCATTACTTGATCAAAAATAGGCCAAAGAATACCAGAAATCAGAGCAGTGATTTTCGTATTCTTTGGCTCAATTATTAAAGTTTGCTATTTCTGTTGTGGTGTTGCGCTTGTTACTATTGATTCATTTCCAATCACAATCCAGCAAATATTTATGGTAACAAAAGTTATGTTTTATGCTAAAGATTCGACTGGTAAGTCAAGTTCTGTTCCATAACGTTGTTTAAGTGCTAAACGAATCAATCGTTCCGCAAGATTCTCATTTCGGGCAAGAATCGGTCCGTGGAAATAAGAGCCAAAAACATTTTTATAAATGACGCCTTCGGATTGGTCTTCACCATTATTTCCGTGACCTTGAACGACTTTTCCTAAAGGTCGTTCGCCTTCCCCTAAGAATGTCCGCCCATTGTGGTTTTCAAAGCCATAATAGGTTTCATTAAACTCTTCATTATAGATAACGATATCGCCGATAAAACGATTATTTTCTTGACTTAAGGTGTAATGGTCTAATGCACTGATTCCTTGGATTTTTTCTCCATTGGCACCCACATAATAGTGTCCAAGGAATTGGTACCCGCCACAGATAGCTAACATCACACCATCATTTTCAATGTAGTTTGTTAGTGCTGCTTTTTTTTCTTGGATATCTTTTGAAATGATCAGTTGCTCATAATCTTGTCCGCCACCAAAAAAGACTAGATCATATTTATCTGCTTCAAATGGTTCATGCAGACTGACAATTTCGGTATGACAGGTCACACCTAATTTTTTAGCGACATATTTAAGCATCAATAGATTGCCGTTGTCTCCATAAGTATTCATCAAATTACCGTAGAGATGGGCGATATTCAATTCATAATTAGGCATGATTCATCCCTCCTTTGATAAATCCTTGATTCGCTAATTCTTTTCGTAATTGAAGAACTGCTGTATAGGTAGCTAGGATGTAGACGTGTTCGGTCGGTAATTGTTTGATATTTTTAATGACTTCATTCAGTTCCTTTGTTTCGATGATCTTATCTTCAGGGATTCCTGCAACTTTTAGACGTAACGACATATCGGTATGACGATCCCCACCAGCGATCACTGCAGGAATATCCATATCAGCAAAATGTTCAAAATTCCCGTCCCAGATCCAACTAACGTCAATTCCATCTGCATAGTTTGCATTTAATAAAGCAACTAGTGAGAATGGATAAGGGGCTAAGCCGATCATATCGATGACCTGATTGATCCCAACAGGATTTTTAACAAGTACGAGTGTACATTTTTTACCATTGATATCAATGATTTCTTGACGACCAAATATTTTTTCGTCGTATCCTAGTCCTTGCTTGATTTTTTCAGGGGTTACCCCAAAATATTCAGCTACCGCTGTGGCAGCTAACGCGTTGTAGACATTGTACATCCCGCCCACTTCAATTCCATAGTTATGACCATCAATCGTAAAATCAGCTGAGACATTGTCCATGCGCAACATATCCGTTAGACGATAATCAAGTTCAGGACGTTTAAAGTCACAGTTTGGACAATAGTATTTCCCTAAATTTGCATACGTGATCATCTTGTAATGTAAAATATGATGACATTTAGGACAGAGCACACCATCCGTATTATAATGAGCCATTTGTTCATGGTCTTCTTCATGATCAAACCCATAATATTGGCGAGGATTGATTGTTTCCACAGAGTTGAAGATTGGCGAATCTCCATTACTGATAATTGTGGCATCAGGTGATTTCGCTGCTCCGTCTACAATCATTTTGTAGGTGGTATAGATTTCTCCATAACGATCCATTTGATCACGGAAAATGTTTGTAAATAAAAATAGTTCAGGCTTCATGTATTCAGTTACTTTACTCAAACTTGCTTCATCGATTTCTAAAACAGCGAATTTTTTTTGCCCTTTTTTAGGTTTGGCTTGCAAAAAAGTAGAAACGATTCCTTGAACCATATTTGCCCCAGTTGGGTTGGTTAATACTTCATCAAATTGTTGCCGTAATATATTAACTGTCAAAGCAGTTGTCAATGTCTTTCCGTTTGTTCCAGTAACGACAACCACTTGATAATCTTTTGCAAGACTGTCTAAAATGTGTGGGTCGATTTTAAGTGCAAGTTTACCCGGTAAACTTGATCCTCCTTTAAAGAAGGTTTTTAATGCCCATTGTGATGTTTTACCAACAGCAATCGCAAATTGACTGCGTACTCCCATTATGTAACCTCCATAAAACGTCTTAACGACGAGTAAATTCAATTAATCATACCATATGTTCAAAAAAAGGTTAAATTGCTTTTCTTTTTTTTAAGAAATGGTTGCAATTCTCTTGTCTAACAACGATTGGTACTAGGCTTGATTGTTTATTTGAAGTTTCGTTTAGTCTAAGAATAGCCCCAGCGGATAACAGTTGATTTTTTAGGAATAACTATAGTGAATTAATAGTTGTTTTTGATCGTCTGAAAAAAGAGTGTACATTGTTCGCTTAAAAAAGAATACTCCAGTTTGTCTAAGGTTTCGATAATAAAGTGGATCATTGTTTCACTTGTGCTTTTTTCTTCTGTACAGTAAATCAGAATGTTCTCAAAATAAATACGATATAATTTAAAGATTGTATCTTCAGTTCCGGTAGTTAATTCCTTTAAATGACTAAGCGCATCTTTTGCTAAAAAGAAATTCCCATAGGAAATAAAATGACCGCAACTATTAAGAAGCAACGTCAAATAAATTTTTTTACCAGCGGGATATTCTTGATAGATCTGAATTTTTTTTAATGAATTTTTATAGAAAATTTGTTGCTGTTCTTCTGAAAAGTAATTCAAGGTGTTGGTATAAATTTTGATTTCTTGTAGTGTCCATGTTTCGATGGATTTTAAATAATCAACAAGGAACTCCAAGGTCTCATTGTCTATTTGATGGTCGCTCAATTGATCATGGCCAATTTTAGTTAAAGCGTTTAGAAGCTGAATTTTTTTATCTTTTGAAGCGGTTGTCGTTTGATAGATCTCAAAGAGCTTTTCTAAGTCCTTTGTATTAGAAGCCAATTCATATTGTTTCCATAAATTTTGTGAAGAAGAGTGATAATAGTCATATAAAAAGATAAATTCTTCCACATCTACCAGCAATCGCTCCAACACTTGAGCTAAAAGTCGGAAAGACAAGTCATGGTTTCCTTTTTCAAATTCAATGCAATAAGATTTTGTTACGATTCCTGAATAGATTTCCTTTTGAGAAAAACCTTTATCTAATCGGATTTTTCGTACTAACTGACCATACTCCATAGTATCTCTCCATCAAAATTATTTTATGTGTTTATGTAATGAAGTAATAGTAGCAAAAAAATTGTCAAAATTCTAAGAAAGATACTTTTGGAAAAGTGACCAGAAAAGCGACTGAAAGAAAGAGAATTTAGTAGAGTTAGACGAGGGGTGTTATCCGCACGTTTCTTATAACAAATAAGTACGAATGAAGGTCAAGTGGAGTTCAAAAAAACTAATTATTCGCATATTTATTGTATTTATGGTCAGATTATTTTTAGATACAAAGTACCAAAAGTCTTAAATATAGGACTATAAAAGAATTTTCATTCGTAGATGATTATACTATGGAAAATTAAAGGAAAACATTCATGATAAATCATTGGAAATCTGTCAATGATGAAGGCTTGTTTGAGGAGATGGGGCAGTATAAAAGACACGTAAACAATACTCATGTGAAGGGTCGTCAGCGACTAATCAATGAACAAATGATAATTATTTAACGGAAGAGGAACAAGAAATATGACAAAAAGAATTACAGAACCAAATAATCAAGTCCTTAGAATAATGATTGCTTTTGGAGTGTTAGGGGTAGGGTTCTATGGGTTGACCCAGGTTGACTTTTATTATATTCAGTTTAGTTTTCTTGTTATTAGTGGTTTAGTAAGCTATTTACTGGTATTTGGTTTTGTTGGTGTGAGGCAATTATTTAGTACACCTAAACGATTGATAAAAACATTCTTGCTGATTTTAGTTGGTTCACAAATTTATGGTATGTTGGCTTCGATGATAATGGGAATACTGGCACAGTTGTTAGATATTCAGACGAAAGCAAATAGTGCGCAAGATAATCCTTGGTGGTTTTTTGTATTTATTTTACCAATTGCTTTACTGGGAGAAGAACTATTTTCGATCACTATATTTGATACTTTACGTAAAAAAATGGGGATCAATACTAAGGTGGCATCATTGCTCACAGCAATTATTTTTGGACTGATTCATTTTGAAACTTATCTAGGAAGTTCAGCGTTGTTCACGATTGTGCAAGTCATCTTAGTTCAAGGAGGAATTAGACTTTGGTTTAACCAAGCCTATTTAAAAACAAAGTCATTGAATACTAGTTGGGCAGTGCATTATGCTTTTGATTTAATTGCTTTTGTTTTAGGAAGTTTATTATCCTCTTAGACAAATAAGAACAAAGCTTTCAGTACAAATAAATAACCCGAAGTGGCCGAAAATAGCTTTTCTATTTTCTGACTACTTTGGGTTATTTTTATTAGAGCGACACAGGATGCATTTTTGTATACTAAACACAGATTCAGCCTTTCAAGGTTTGTCGATTGTCTGAAATTTTACCCAATGATAATTTTTTCAGTAGGGTATTCGTAGCCTAAATCTCGTGTTTCTTTTGGAACAAATAACATCAAAGTATACAACATACCGATACGACCGATAAACATTAAAGCTGCGATCGTGATTTTCCCAATTACTGACAAGTTCCCAGTAATTCCCAGGGATAAGCCAGTGGTTCCGAAGGCTGAAGTTACTTCAACGATAATTGCAATTAAAGGCTGATTTTCTGTAGCTGATAAAAAGACGATACAGAAAAAACACATACCAAGAGATAACATAAATACAACGACTGACTTACGCACATCATCATTATCGATTCGACGACCAAAAATATTGATGTTGTCTTCGCTTTTAAGGAAAGAGTAGAGATAAAGACCAATAATTGCTACGGTCGTTGTACGAATCCCACCACCTACCGAACTGGGGCTACATCCAATGAACATCAATAAAGAAAAAACGATCAATGTAGTGATTTGGAAATTACCCAAATCATGGATTTGTAAGCCAGCATTACGAGTAGTCATAGAGTAAAACATAGAATTGATCCACTTGACACTTAAACTAGAATCTTGAAAAAGATGGTCTTTTTCAAGTAAAAAGATTAACAGCGTCCCACCAACAAATAAGATGATAAAGGCTAAAACCGCTAATTTTGTAAATAAGGAAAAGCGAAACGGTAATTTTGCTTTTGAGCGTTTATACAAAATCCATTCACGAAATTCCATCAAAACAGGAAATCCTATCCCACCAATAAAAATCAAAAACATGATAACAAATAGGAACAGATAGTCATGTGCAAACGGCTCGATTGAGTTTCCTGTGACATCGAAACCCGAATTGGTCACAGCAGAAATCGATTGGTAAAATCCATAGAAAAGAGCATCCCGCCAATGATCAAAGTAGCCTCGATAATAGAAATAAATGGAAAAGAAAGCGCCAAAAAGGACTTGGAACCACAACAAAATTACAAAGGTGATACGAATCAAACGAACAATACCAGATAATCGTGGCTGATTCATATCCGTCATGATCAGTTGTCGCTGTCGTAACGTGATTCTTCGTTTAGAAAAGATAATAAAAGCAGTAGAGATCATCATAATCCCTAATCCACCTACTTGGAATAGTATTTCAAGTAAGATTACCCCGTTATCATTAAAAGCCGAATTAATATCAAATGTGGACAATCCCGTTACACTGATTGTACTGATCGCCATGAAAAGCATATCGATAAAAGGTACATGACTATCTGGTTCACGAAAAAAAGGAATGTAAAACAATCCTAAAGAGACAATGGTCATAATAAGATAGTAAAAAACAATGACTTGGATTGAAGAAAAGTGACTAGAAGCGTAACGTTCGCTTCGACGTCTTAATTTCCGCATGAAAAGGGTTAATTTCAAGAAACTATCCTCCTTTTTAAAAGTTGTTTCTTTCAGTATACCGAGGTTATAAATAATACTCAAAGAAATCTTAAACAAAATGTACGTTTTCTTTTGATTTGCTATCAAATAGCATATAATTATGGAAGAATTGAAGAATAGCGAGGTCTCCCAATGATTGATGCAAAGGTAATTGTTGAAAAAATGAAAAACCAGAAAATAAATTATGATCGAGTACTACAAAAAATGATCCAACAATGGCAACAAGAAGAAACTCGACCAAAAATATTAATCCATACTTGTTGTGCTCCTTGTAGCACACATACGTTAGAATTTATGTGCCAATTTGCAGAGGTTACTTTATTTTTTTCAAATTCTAATATCCACCCTAAAAATGAATATTTAAGAAGACTCCATGAACAAAAGCGATTTGTTGATCAGTTTAACGAGCAAACCAATCATCATGTTCAGCTGATCGTTGATGATTACCGCCCCAGCGAGTTTAATAAAATGGTCATTACGCAAGGCCTTACGGAAGAAAAAGAAGGTGGCGCAAGATGTAGTGCCTGTTTTAATATGCGTTTAGACCTGGTAGCACAAAAAGCCCAAGAACTTGGTTATGATTATTTTGGGAGTGCATTAACGATCTCACCCAAGAAAAATGCTGCTCTGATCAACCAAATCGGGATGGATATCCAAAAAATTTATGGAACTCATTACTTACCAAGTGATTTTAAGAAAAATAAAGGATATGAGCGATCGATCCAGATGTGTAAAGAGTATGACATTTTTCGTCAGTGTTACTGTGGCTGTGTCTTTGCAGCTAAACAGCAAGGTTGTGATTTAAAGAAAATAAATCAAGAAGCAAAGGATTATTTAGCAAGTTCAAAAATTTCAATTAATTAGCTCTATTATAAAATTTTCAAGAAAACGTAAGAAAAAAATAAGAAATTTATGTTAAGTATAATTAAGTGTCAAAATAAAAGCGATTGATTCGATTGAAAACGAATATTCAGTTTGGTGGAAAAATGAATTTTAGACCAAGCATAAAAAATAATAGTGATGAAAAATAAAACATAAAGGAAGAGATATGATGCGAAAAGTAGCACCTATTTTGAAACCAATAGCAGTCTTAACTATTTCAACAATCGTTGCTACTGCGACCGGTGTTGTCAACAGTTCAAGTTATCGTACCCCTAGTTCAAGTTCGGTGGAAGAAACAACACCAACATCAACACCAGAGACCACATCTAATGAAACGTCGACAACACTGGATCAGACGAATGATTCATCGAGCACATGGGAAGAAAATACGAGTTCAACCAATGAAAATACGTATTCTACAGAGCAACCAAGTAGTTCGAAAGAAAAGTCTGACAAGCAAGGAAGCAGTTCATCCGAAACCAGTGATACGAATGCGATCAATGGAGGAAATCATACAGAACCAAGCTCAAGTTCGTCAACAGTACCAAGTAATACGACACCAAGTACTGAAGGACAAGATAGTGGAGAGGCTACCGTGAAAAATGTAACGCCAACCCAAAATACAGATGGGAAGCAAGTGTATAATCAGCAAGCAGGTGATTCACAATGACAATTTTATTAGATATTATCAATAGCGTGCATAAGTTTTTAGGTTATTTAGATATTAGTCCTAAATATTTAAATCGAGGCTATACGATTTTAAGTGTGATCCCAACGATGTATCTTTTACGGATTATTTATGGACTTTGGCAAAACCAAAATTACTTACAATTTTTCTTGTATGGAATCGGCTTTTTAGTGTTAGTGTATTTTATCATTTTGAATGTATTTTATTACTTTCTGGATAAGAATACCAAAGCGGATGTGACACAATTGTTTGTCAAATATTTACCGGAAGAAGCATTCAATATTCAAACAGAAGAAGCGATACTGAATAGCGGTGCAATCGACAAAGTGAACACGAAAGAAGTCAGTGTTTCTTATGATGAAGATTATCAATTGCGATTAGCTGAAAACATGCGTTATTTAATCGGGAATGGTGAGATTAAAACAAATGATCTAGGAAGAATGGATGGCTATCTTGTGGATCGTAACACACTTTATCCTTATTATTACGTTAAAAAAGTAGCAGAAAAAGAATATCAGTTGAGTATTGGGCGCAGCTACTCGGATTTAGCCCCTGTTGGAACGATTCTTATGGATTCGGCGGATGAAAAGCTCGAACCAGTTGGGTTGTTTATTGTAGGTGGTGACTTCGTCAAAGAAGGCTTAAGGTATCATGAGCCTTATCGTTTAAAACTTATCGTGAAAAAAGAACAACCAGAAAATGAAGCAATGGTTTACAGTAGAAGTCAACGAAGAAAGCATTCACGAAGTTAATGGATCACGTTGATCAAGACAGATTGGAAAATTGTGGATGAAAAATGACAGAATCTCCCTTTGAATAATAAAAGAAAAAAATAGAGTTATACGTGATGTATTCTTATTCTTTCCTTTACTTTCTAAAAAAGGTAAAATAAAAAAGAACAATAAAAAAATCAATTGAATAATACGAAGAGAAAACAAAAGTAAAGCGGGAGGTATGTTGTGAAAGAATTTTTTAAAAATTGGGGTATTTTGATCGTAGTACTAGCAGCTATTTTATTAGCTCGGGTCTATGTATTTACGCCAGTTACCGTTAATGGACATTCAATGGATCCGACGTTGAGTGATGGTCAACGATTGATCTCGTCGAAAATCTCAAAGTATGAACGCTTTGATATTATCACGACGAAAGAACCTGGAGATGAAGAACGAATGATCGTTAAACGAATCATTGGCATGCCGGGCGATACCGTGAAAATGGAAAATGATCAATTGACGATTAATGGTAAAAAATATAATGAGTCTTATTTAAATGAGTTTAAAAAAGATTTTGCGAAAGATAAATTGCAGAATGAATATTCTTACAGTGAAGCTTTCCAAGCACAGGCTGAAAATTCGCAGCATTTCACAAGTGATTTTGAATATGTCGTGCCCAAAGGAAAATATTTAGTTTTAGGAGATAATCGTTTGATCTCTAAAGATAGCCGAATATTTGGTTTGGTGGATGCAGACATGATTCAAGGAAAAGTAGTTTTCCGTTACTGGCCTTTAAACGAAATCAAAATCTTTTAAGTCTCTTTCTGAGCAGGTATCAGAAAGAGCATGAGCAAAAATGTAGGCAACAGTGGTCATGACCAAGTTGTCTAGCCCAGAAAATAAGCCACAGAATCCGAAATAGTTTTTCCTATTTTAAGGATTCTGTGGCTTATTTTTTATTTTTTTCCGCTAGCAAAAAACAAAGAAGCATCTTGGTTCATGAATAAATTTTTACCAGAGTGAAAAGTGTAGATATTCGTGGAATGAAACCCAATTTGTTCAAGTAGAGCCATAAGTGCTTCATGGTCAAATCCATTATGGACTTTTGGATGGTTGATCGCATCATTGTAATCAAAATCAATGATCAAAAGTTGACCGTTTGGCGTAAGCATGTGGTAGAGTTTTTCTAAGATCAAACGTGTGTCAGGAATATGCAGTAGGACTAATGACATCAAAATAAGATCTACTTTTTGATCGATTTTTTGATCGATGGATTCGGTTGTGGCATCGAACGTTACCGAAGAGACGTTTGTTAATCCGCTAGTCTTAATTTTGTCTTCAGCAATTGTTAGCATCGCATCAGAGGAATCAACTAGAAGAAGTTGCTTGAATCGGTCAGCTAAAGCTAACGAAACCAAACCGGTACCTCCGCCATAATCCATAAAAGTCAGTTCTTTGGTGGAAGAAGGTAGTTGAGAAATTAGTTCGTCTTGAATAATTTTTGCTAGTGCTTTTCTTTCGGGAGTATCATAATGGTTTGCGATTTGATTGAAGATTTCTGACATAAGGTCACTCCTGACTTCATAAGTTAGATGAATTTTATTAAGTATAGCAAAAAAATCTGTTTTCCCAAACCACTAGTTGATTTTGAAGAATTGAAAGACACGCAGCTATTGTTTTAAATGTATGAGTGTTTTAATCTAAAGTAACGTTTTTACCAGATGAAAAATTCTCACTGTAAAAAATAATGAAAATCAAGTATAATACCATAGGAACAAACTGGAAGGTGAGCAAGTAAATGGCACAACTATTTTTTAAGTATGGCGCAATGAATAGCGGCAAGACAATTGAGATCTTAAAAGTCGCACATAATTATGAAGAACAGAATAAACCAGTTGTCTTGATGACAAGTGGGATCGATACCAGAGATGGTGTTGGTGTTGTCTCTAGTCGTATTGGGTTAAAAAGAGAAGCCACGCCGATTTTTGAAGAAACAGATGTCTTTGATGTTATTTTTCAAATGGAGGATAAGCCATATTGTATATTGATCGACGAGGCGCAATTTTTAAAGAAAAAACACGTAATTGCGTTTACGAAAATTGTTGATGAATTAAACATTCCGGTGATGGCATTTGGTTTGAAGAATGATTTTAGAAATGAGTTATTTGAAGGATCAAAATATCTATTGCTTTATGCAGACAAAATCGAAGAGATGAAAACGATCTGCTGGTTCTGCCATAAGAAAGCAATCATGAATTTACATTATATCGATGGTCAACCAGTTTACGAGGGGGATCAGGTACAAATTGGTGGAAATGAAGCCTATTACCCCGTTTGTCGGAAACACTATTTTGAACCATCAATTATGACAGAAGGAGAATAAAGATGTACGATCAATTACAAGCAATTGAAGACCGTTATGAAGAACTGGGCGAGCTACTAAGCGATCCAGAAGTAATTTCAGATACGAAACGTTTTATGCAATTGTCAAAAGAAGAAGCAAACACTCGTGAAACTGTTGATGTCTACCGTCGTTACAAAGATGTCGTACAAGGGATCAAAGATACAGAAGAGCTATTAGGTGAAAAGTTGGATGATGAAATGGCTGAAATGGCCAAAGAAGAATTATCTGATTTGAAAAAAGAAAAAGAAGAATTAGAAGAAAAAATCAAAATCTTATTACTACCAAAGGACCCGAACGATGATAAAAACATCATCATGGAAATCCGCGGGGCAGCAGGTGGAGATGAAGCAGCGTTATTTGCTGGTGACTTATTCAACATGTATCAGAAATATGCAGAATCACAAGGTTGGAAAACGGAAGTGATGGAGGCAAGTATTACTGGTATCGGTGGCTATAAAGAAGTCATCATGATGATCTCTGGAGAAAATGTCTATTCAAAATTAAAATATGAAAGTGGTGCGCATCGTGTACAACGAGTGCCATCTACAGAATCACAAGGACGAATCCACACATCAACAGCAACCGTTGTGGTCATGCCAGAAGCAGAAGAAGTAGAAATCGATATTGAAGATAAAGATATCAGAACAGATATCTATCATGCATCAGGGGCTGGCGGTCAGCACGTCAATAAAACAGCATCGGCAGTTCGTCTAACTCATTTACCTACTGGAATCGTGGTAGCAATGCAAGATGAACGTTCACAGCTGAAAAACCGTGAAAAAGCCATGAAGATTTTACGTGCCCGTGTCTATGATAAAATTCAACAAGAAGCACAAAGTGAATACGATGCAAACCGTAAATCAGCCGTTGGAACGGGTGATCGCTCTGAGCGGATCCGTACGTATAATTTCCCGCAAAACCGTGTGACTGACCATCGTATTGGTTTAACTATCCAAAAATTAGATCAAATCCTTGCTGGAAAAATGGATGAGATCGTGGATGCGTTGATCATGTATGACCAAACATCAAAATTGGAAGAAATGCAAAATGGGTAAGACCACGTATTTAGAAGTCCTATCACGGGCTTCTTCTTTTTTAGAAGATCATGGAAAAGAAGGTCATAGTATTCAATTTCTTTTTCTTGAACGTAAAGGCTGGCAAAAACTTGATTGGTTGTTGCAGATGAATGAGCCCATTTCTAGCGAAGATCAACAGATGATCGAACAAGATCTGGAGCATTTGATGAACAATTATCCGCCTCAATATTTGTTGGGGTATGCTGACTTTTATGGTCACCGCCTAAAAGTGACACAGGACACTTTGATCCCTAGACCGGAAACAGAAGAATTAGTTGAACGATGTTTGCAAGAAACGTCAGAACAAAACTTGAAGGTCATAGATATTGGAACAGGAACAGGGGCAATTGCGATCAGTTTAAAAGCTGCAAGAAAGAACTGGGACGTTTCGGCTGTGGACCTATCTCCAGCAGCTCTTTCAGTAGCGAAAGAGAATGCGCAACAAGCTGGACTGGCGATCCATTTTTATCATGGAGATACACTGGCACCGGTCAGTGATCAAACCTTTGACGTCATTATTTCCAACCCGCCGTATATTCGTTTCGATGAATGGGAATTGATGGATGAAAGTGTTCGGACATTTGAACCTAAAATGGCATTATTTGCCGAAGATGAAGGATTAGCCATCTATAAAAAAATAGCAAAAGAAGCAAAACAATGTTTGAAACCAGAGGGAAAACTATTTTTGGAAATAGGATTTAGCCAAGGGGAGATCGTGAAACAAATCTTTCAAACGGCATTCCCCAATAAACAAGTAAGTATTCATAAAGATTTATTTGGAAATGAACGAATAGTTTCTGTGATGAGCTGATTGTGGATGAAAAATATTTTTTATGTTTTTTTATCATAAAAAAACATTGATTTTACAAAGATGAAAACGAGTTATTGACTTATCAACATACTTATCCACTATTGACAAAATAGTTATCAACACTCTGTTGATAACATGAGGATAAAGTAGAATAAATCAAGCATATTGAAAAATGAGGGTGTGGATAGACTGTGGAAACAAACTATTATCATGAAGAACAATTATCAGAAGCAGCACAAGCATTAAAAAGTGGCGAACTCGTTGCTTTTCCAACTGAAACTGTCTATGGACTAGGCGCTAATGCACTTTTGCCTGAAGCGGTAACCGAAGTGTTTTCGGTCAAAGGTCGTCCACAAGATAATCCTTTGATTGTCCATGTTTCATCGTTTGAGCAAGTAAAACAATTTGTGGATAACTTTCATCCTTTAACGGAAAAAATCGTCAATCATTTCTGGCCAGGTCCCTTAACACTTATTTTTGAGATCAAAAAAGGGTCTTTACCACCTATTGTAACAGGTGGGTTATCCACAGCTGCTTTTCGTATGCCAGATAACAAAAAAACACTTGAAGTCATCCAATTAGCTGGTATACCAATTGTTGGTCCTAGTGCGAATACTTCGGGAAAACCTAGTCCAACGACTGCGGAACATGTCTATCATGATTTAAAAGGAAAAATCAATGGGATCATTGATGATGGTGCAACCCGAATTGGTGTGGAATCAACCGTGATCGATCTCAGTGATCCGGATCGTGAACCCATGATTTTACGTCCAGGAGCGGTGACCAAAGAACAGCTTGAAAAAGTGATCAGTGGAAAGGTAGCCGTTGATCGTCATTTAGTCCAAAGCACTGAAACACCTAAATCACCAGGAATGAAATATAAGCACTATTCGCCTGATACGCAAGTCATGATGGTCCAAGAAAATGATTGGGAAGCCGCTGTAAAATGGGCGAAAGAAGAACATTTGTGTGTTGGAGTAATTGCAGGTCCTAAAATTGCTGAAGCTGTTCGTTTTGATGTAGCAGCAGTCTACATGTATTTTGATGATTCAGTAGAAGCCGCTACGAAAGGATTATTTGCAGGATTACGTGGGTTAGATGAGAAGAACCTTGGACTTGATATGATCTTTGTTGCAGTATTTCCAGAAGAAGGTCTGGGAAATGCTTATATGAATCGCTTAAAAAAATCAGCGGGACAAAAATATTTTGAAAAAAGAACGTAGGTAGCTTGTACCCATACTTTATTATGATACAATGCAATAAAGTAAACTCTACTTGAATAAACTTGAATAAAACTGAGAGATCATGTTCAAAAGAGAAAGAATCAGCAATCATTCGTGAGATATAGCTTTTTACAGCGATCTGAATGACCAGTTAAGGATTTTAGCTGATCGTGCCTAGATTGCTAGTTGATTCATGATTTCTTAGTAAACAAAAAGAAGGAGCTGTTGTGTGTGGTAGACTACAAAACGTTTGACCCAGATTTATGGGCAGCAATCGCAAAAGAAGAAGAAAGACAAGAAAATAATTTGGAACTTATCGCTTCCGAAAATTTTGTCTCTGAAGCAGTGATGGCGGCTCAAGGAAGTATCTTGACAAATAAATATGCAGAAGGTTACCCTGGGCATCGTTATTATGGTGGCTGTGAATTTGTCGATATCGTTGAAAGTTTAGCGATCGATCGTGCAAAAGAATTATTCGGTGCAAAATTTGTCAATGTTCAACCTCATTCTGGTTCACAAGCGAACACGGCAGCATATCTTGCTTTAGTAGAACCTGGTGACACGATTTTAGGGATGGATCTTTCAGCAGGTGGACATTTGACTCATGGTTCTCCTGTGAACTTTAGTGGAAAAACGTACCATTTTGTAGCCTATGGCGTTGATCCAACAACAGAAGTCATTGATTACAATGTTGTGCGGATTTTAGCTAGAAAACATCAACCAAAATTGATCGTTGCCGGAGCAAGTGCCTATGGTAGAATCATTGATTTTGAAAAATTTAGAGAAATCGCTGATGAAGTTGGTGCGAAATTAATGGTTGATATGGCACATATCGCTGGCTTAGTTGCAGCTGGTGTCCATCCAAGTCCAATCCCTTATGCGGACATTACTACGACAACCACTCATAAAACATTACGTGGACCACGTGGTGGTATGATTTTGACCAATAATGAAGAATTAGCGAAAAAAATCAATAGTGCAGTTTTCCCTGGCATCCAAGGTGGACCACTAGAGCATGTCATTGCAGGGAAAGCAGCAGCATTCAAAGAAGCATTGACACCTGAATTTAAAGAATACAGTGAACAGATTATTGCTAATGCCAAAGCGATGGCAAAAGTCTTCAATCAAGCAATCGGTACAAGAGTGGTCTCTGGCGCAACGGATAATCATTTAGTTTTAATCGATGTCCGTGGATTAGAGTTAAACGGGAAAGAAGCCGAAAGTATTTTAGATAGTGTGAATATTACGGTTAACAAAAATTCAATTCCATTTGAAACACTTAGCCCGTTCAAGACTAGCGGTATCCGTATCGGTACTCCAGCAATTACTACAAGAGGCTTCAAAGAAGAAGATGCTGCGAAGGTGGCGGAATTGATCGTCAAAGCTTTACAAGCCAAAGAGAATGAAGCCGAATTAGCTGAAGTCAAAGCTGGTGTGCGTGAATTGACTGAAAAATATCCTTTATATAATAAATAAAAGGAATAATCACTACAAAACGAGTCGCTTAACGCAAGAAGTACCATCAGCAGACATAAAAAAGCAACTGTTCCAAAATTCTTAGTTTGCTGAAATTTACTGTGTATTAAAAATAATCCGAAGAATCCAAAATCGCTTCTCCTGTTTTTGGAATTCTTTGGATTATTTTTTGAAATGGCTTATTGTGTGTGGATACTTTTTCAAGGGAAAGTTATTGGAATCGCTTCTTTTGGGTGTTTTAGTTTTATTTAGGCAAAAGTTTTCTTCTATCGATGCAGCACGAATACATTGGTGAGATCTATTTAAAATAGCCTGAGATATAGGACTGAGATGGATTAGGTATGGAAGTGTTGAGGTTTTGTTTTAATGATTGGATAAACTAAGACGGAGGTACTGGGGGAAGTATGGGGAATGCTTATGTTGACTGAGTTTGAGAGAAAACAAACAAACTGATTTTTTGACTTTTTCATTGGGGATCACTAGTATATGAGGTGTAATTTGGCTTTTTATTATAATCTAGGGAGGAACCATGATGACCGAACGAATCTCATTAGAAAAAGCAGCAATCGAATTTAGTGATGCAAATGCTCCCCACCCAAGAATCTACGAATTACCACCTGAAGAAGGACGAGCGCTATTAGAAAAAGTCCAAGAATCCCCCGTTGATAAACTACCAGTCGACATTGAAGATTTAACGGTTGATACTGGTCAATGGGGGTCCATCAACGTTCGTTTTGTCCGTCCAGAAGGAAATACTGATAAATTACCAGTGATTTTCTATATTCATGGAGCTGGTTGGGTTTTTGGTAGCGCACAAACTCATGACAAGTTGATTCGTGAATTAGCCGTTCGCACGAACTCGGTCGTCGTTTTTCCAGAGTACAGCCGTTCGCCGGAAGCAAAATATCCAACAGCGATCGAACAAAGCTATGCAGTCTTACAAAAGCTAAGTGAACTAGCGGAATCAAAAGGGTTAGATTTATCTGAATTAGCGGTAGCGGGCGATTCAGTTGGAGGTAATATGGCAACTGTAATGACTATTTTAACTAAAGAACGCCAAGGGGTGCCGATCCAAAAACAACTTTTGTTTTATCCGGTGACGGATGCCAATTTCACTACTGATTCTTATCAAGAATTTGCCGAAAACTATTTTTTAACAAAAGAAGGAATGAAATGGTTTTGGGATCAATATACAACTGATGATTCAGAGCGGTCAGAAATCACCGCATCACCATTACGAGCGACTTCTGAAGAGTTGGCAGACTTACCACCAGCTTTGATTTTAACTGGTGAAGCGGATGTTTTAAGAGACGAAGGAGAAGCCTATGCTCGGAAGTTACGTGATGCAGGTGTGGCAGTCACCCAGGTTCGTTTTCAAGGGATGATCCACGATTTTGTGATGGTCAATTCATTGGACCAAACCAATGCTACCAGAGCAGCGATGCTTTTAGCGACTCAGTGGTTACAGCAGGATCGATGATCCTATTTATATAACCAGATATATGTAATATTAATCTGACTAAAAGACAGTAAAAATAACAAAAAAATTCATTGTCCAAAGCTTTTTTGTTATTTTTTACTGCTTTTTTTTATTTTTGATTACTGTTGTTTTATTTATTTTATTTTCTTTTGAAAAGTTGTTGGTTTGACTAGTCAATTGGGTCTTTTTGTTTTACAATTAAAAAGAAACGACAGAACAAAGGAGACCAGAAAAATGGGCAAATTCCAAGTAATCGACCATCCATTGATCCAACATAAACTAACTATTATTCGTGACAAAGACTGTGGAACAAAAGTTTTCCGTGAGGTTGTCGACGAAATTGCTATGTTGATGGCATATGAAGTATCACGTGACATGCCATTAGAAGATATCGTAATCGAAACACCGATTACAGAAACAACTCAAAAAACGTTATCTGGTAAAAAAGTAGCGATCATTCCGATTCTACGAGCAGGTATTGGGATGGTTGACGGTATTTTAGAATTGATCCCAGCTGCGAAAGTCGGACATATCGGGTTATACCGTGACGAAGAAACATTTGAACCTCATGAATATTTCGTAAAATTACCTGAAGATATCGATGCACGACAATTATTTGTTGTTGACCCAATGTTAGCGACAGGTGGCTCAGCGATCATGGCGATCGATGCATTAAAAGAACGTGGCGCTTCAAATATCAAATTTGTTTGTCTAGTAGCTGCTCCAGAGGGTGTAAAAGCTTTACAAGAAGCACATCCAGATATTGACATCTACACAGCTGCATTAGATGAAAAATTGAATGAACATGGCTACATCGTTCCAGGTCTAGGCGATGCAGGGGACCGTTTATTTGGTACGAAATAAAAATAATAAACGCTAAGGCACCAAACCATAGTAGGATTTCTTATTCTATTATGGTTTTTTGTTTGTTATTAATTCTAGTAATTTATCATGGTTTTGATAGAAAGTAGTTTATTCAAAGAATAGCTGCAAGAAGATGAATCAAAGAATATACGGAATTTGAAAAAACGGATGGAGTCTTGCGGAATCTTAAGTGAACAAGAGGAACAGCAAAAGAATAGAGGATGATTTTTGCCATCTCATAAGACTTTATTGATGTGAGAAAAAAACTGTTTTTTTAGTTAGAGAGAGCAATAGGCACGTTTATGATGACATGAATGGAATAAGTGATCCTAGATAGTTGATGAAATTTTTCAAATAAAAAAACCATCCCAAAAAACGCAGAGATGGTCAGTGTTAAATTTTCTTCAATTCTTTGTAATTGATGATGATTACACCTTTGCTTTGCGTCATTAAATTGGCATTTTCATCTGTTTTGTCAATTTCAACCACAGCCGAGTTTTTCAGTTGTTTTGAAATAGTTCCAGTTTGCGGTGTTCCATGAATCATAAATGTCACGTGAGTGTCGATCGTAAATTTTTCCCCAAATTCTGACGGTACGATAGTTGTATCAAATTTTCCAAACGTTGCCATTTTCATAAAACCTGCCTTTCATATCAATTATACCACGTTTTATGAAAAAAATCATGAAATTGAACGAAATTTACACTTGTGCCTTTACAAATTTTTAAAATACGTATATAATTTCATATGGAAACGCCAGCTTAGCTCAGTTGGTAGAGCAACGCACTCGTAACGCGTAGGTCACAGGTTCGATCCCTGCAGCTGGCATCATTTATAAAAGCAACGATCTCAAAGATTTTTTATTTTGAGATCGTTGCTTTTTTTCGTAAGGAATTTGAAAAGTAGAGGAAGGACCATCATTAAAAATAGCGGATACGGTGATGTCGATTCTGGATCTGTTTTACTATTCAATAACTGAGAAGAAGCATCAAGATCTGGTTCTTCAACCAATTTTTTAAACATCAAAATTAGTAGATTCTACTAGTTTTGATGTTTTTTTGTTGAACAAATGACAGCCATCAAGTGCTAAAACTGATGGAATCATAAAACTGTTGAAAAATAAAGGAGTTTGGCACAACTAGAGGTTTCGTTCTCTTTTATAAAAAAACTAAGTGGGATTTCTAATAAATGTAAAATTATGGATAGGAAAAAAGCGGATAGGGAATGATTTTTTTCTTAAATCAAGTCAATTATTTGGCACATTATTCCTTTTTTTGCTATCTAAGTCGCCTTTTTTTTCACTGTAAATATAGATTGCTAATTTTTAAAATGTTATACCGATTTTTTTATTGGTTATTTATTTGTCGTTATTAATGATAGCGAACTAGTTCTGTAGTTGTATTTTTATATTGAAATAAACGATGGTATGTATGATCTTGCTTCATGACCTTCTGATTTAAAAGTTGAAGAAATTTGACGATCAAAAAAAATTCACTTGAAATTAGTTATTTATTTTTCATATTTATATGCAAACATCAGCAAACCTTCATAATACTATTATTTTTTATTTTAAAAGTGAAAAAAATAGAAAAAAACGGAAAAATTGGTGTTTATTCAATAAAAAACACTCTATTCTAATTATATATTTGAATTTATTTTAAATTAGGAGGGAAAAATGAAAAAGAAAAAAATTTATCAGATATTGGTGATGGGGTTAGTTGTTGGTCAGGTTCTTACTAACGGGACAACATTTGCTTACGCAGCGACACTTGAAAGAAATCTTTTGGATGAGAGAAAGTTTTCAGATGAGCGTATGGATGCATTGAATGATCAGTATCAACCAGTTACTTATGTTTACCATAAAATAACGATAAATGAAGCGCCTAAAATTCCTAGTCAACTTCAAAATAAAGAGCTTGTTGAAACTCAAAATATAAATAAAAATGAAGTAAAACAGATCGTTTATCAAGTTCATCAGCAAATAAAACAACAAATAAAACCAACTACACAGCAACAAATAAAACAACGAAGTTTGTCAAAAACGAACGTAAAGAACCTTTCTAGCCTCTGATTCGAAATGTTTGGAATAGGATTCAATGCTCTTGAAAACTATCAGGTCTTTTGGAAAAAGAGCAAAACTGAATAATTAACATACTTCTAGTGTATTGAATTCATCTACTGGAAGTAATTAGGGAAAGGAATGGCGAAATGGATATCGTTCAGTTGCTAGATGAAAACTCAAAAATGAAAATTAAACTTCTGGAACTTATTCAGACAAAACTTGGTGAAAGAGTAGAAATCTCTTTTTTAGCGCAGAAAACAGGTATATCTAAATTTAAATTAAGTAAATTAATTCATGAGTTGAAAATGGAGCTAGAACAGAAATTATGCTTAAATGATTTTTTTGTCATAAAGCGGGGCGTTATTCAAGTATATTCTTTTATTTGTGATGAGAACATTCTTAAATTACGTCAGCACTATTTAAATAGTTCGCTAACTTATCAGCTGCTTATTTTCCTGCTGTTTTCAAACCGACCGATTAATAAATTTACGACCGATCATTACATTTCAAATTCTTCTTTATATCTTTATAAAAAACGAATCAATAAATTGTTAGAAAAAGATCATCTCATTATTAAGAAAAATAAGATAGTAGGGAATGAATGGAAGATTCGCTCGGTAGGGTATGGCATTCTCCATAATTTGAATGGGATTGATTCCCCTTTTACTGAGCAACAAAAAAACCAAAGTGACCGGCTTGTATTTTGGATCGAACAATTTTTTAGAATTAGAATCCGTAATAGTTTACGTTATAAATTATCTTTATTTCTATCAATCAGTGCGCTTCGGATTCAGAGAAAAGCGTATTTGGATGAAGCACATCTGACGATCAAAGTTGATCAGACCTCAATATTGGTTCAAAAACTTGCAGGAAAATTGAAGACAGAGTACCAAATATCAGATACAGTAGCAGTAAAAGAAGCTTCAGTCTTGTATGCCTATTTATATGTTAATCGGATCATTGATAAGAAGTCTTGTCTAGATTTTTCTGAACTAGATCCGACACTGTCAATTTTTAACAATAATTATTCAAGTATGCTAAAAGGTATTGCTGATTCAACTTTTGTTGATCAACGTCTGTTTAAAGTGTTATTGAAAAATGTGCAACCGATACATGAACGGTTGTTATTTATGCCCGATATCCATCATCGTTTTGGAAATATCCATAATTTTCAATTTTTAAGAGAAGAATATCCTTTATTTGATCAGAAAGTCAATGAAACCATTATGGAAACAGCTCGTTCTATTTTACTTAATGAAGAAGAAAAAGCAGATTTATACATGTACTATATGATGGAATTGATTGAAAATTTTCCCTTAGAAGCAGTTGAAGAAGCTGTTTATATTACGTTGGATTTTTCTTATGGAAAAGCGTATGAAGAGTTTATTGCAGAACATCTCCAATATTCCTTAGCTGGAAAAATAGTCATTGAAAAAGTTATTTCTTCGAAAACGGATATCTATATTTCTGACTTTCATTTAGGAAACCTTCAATGTACCCATATCTTATGGCAACGATTGCCCAACAATCATAATTGGCAAGAACTAATTAAACAAATTAAACAATGCATCAGCGAAAAAAATGTCGTAAATCAAAAGGAAACGTCCAATGTTTCCTCTACCACCTAGTCTTTTTTCTTTACCTGCCTATAATGTGACAGAGATTTATTCAATAGCTTTATCGGAATGTTATTGTTGTGTTTAGAAGTAATGTATTTTCTAACTAGAAAAATAAAAAAACACCTGAAATCAAACGCTCATTTCAGGTGTTTTTTTATAGAGACAACCTTGGGCACGAAGGGAGAACATCTCGAAATAGAAATAGCTATTCTCACAACGGTCAGTATTCACGATTTATTCTTTTTCACGAGAAACGATGGTTTGTTCTGTTTCACGTATGATATAAACGGGGCGTTGTTTGGTTTCAAGGAAAATTTTACCAATGTATTTGCCAATGATTCCTAGGCATAGTAATTGGATGCCGCCGATAAATAAAAAGATCGATACCATTGAAGGCCAGCCTGCTGTCGGGTCACCAAATAATAAGGCTCGTGCAATGATAAATAAAATAGCAATTCCCGAACCAATACAAGAAAGAGCGCCAGTGAAAGAGGCGATCGTTAGTGGTGCATCTGAAAAATTGACGATTCCATCAATCGAATAATTGAATAATTTCCAAAAGGACCAAGAGGTTTCACCAGCCACTCGTTCACGGTTTTCAAAAGAAAGATACTCTGTTTTGAAACCGACCCAACTAAATAATCCTTTTGAAAAACGATTGTACTCGGTTAACTCTAAAACAGCATCAACCATCTGTCGAGTCATCAAGCGGAAATCTCTTGCACCATCTACCATTTCTGTGTCACTGATTTTATTGATCAACTGATAGAACCGTTTAGCGAAGAAACTCCGAATCACTGGTTCTCCTTCTCTTGTTGAGCGTCTCGTTCCTACGCAATCAATGTCAGTTGTCGTGATTTTTTCAATCATGAGTGGTAGTAATTCTGGAGGATCTTGTAAATCAACGTCTATTACTGTGATTAGCTCCCCAGTCGAAGCTTGTAAACCCGCATAGAGGGCAGCTTCTTTTCCGAAATTTCGAGAAAAAGAAACGAATCTCACATATTCATATTTTCTCGCTAATGCTTTAATGGCTTGTAGCGTACCATCTGAGGAGCCATCATCAATAAACAAGTATTCAAACTCGTGTCCGTCTTTGAATTTTTCTACTTCATCGAAAAAAAGCGGTACAGTCTTTTCTTCGTTATAGCAAGGGACAACAATTGATATTTTCATATGATAAATCCTTTCAAGCAAATATTATTTGTTCGAACAGAATAGTAAATAAACTGTATTTTCTGTTACTTAAGTAATCATCATTTTTAGTTTATCATTAAGCTGACACTTAATAAAACTTTAAATTGCATTTTTAGCTAAAATAATACAAGATAAATAAAATAGTAGAACGGTAGAGGAGGGCAAGTCTAGTTCATTCAGGATTAGACGATGAAAATGAAAATAAATACGCCAATTGGAGAACTATGGTTAGATGCAGATCAGAATGGGTTGACGAAGGTTTCGTTTCATCCGATTGAAGAAATGGCGGTAAATGGTGCACAGGATCAAGGAAAGAAACAAGAAATCCTACTTGAAACAGAACGTCAATTGGCTGAGTACTTTGAGGGCAACCGGCAGGACTTTCAACTTCCGTTATCAATAAACACAGGCACGATTTTTCAACAAAAGGTTTGGCAAGCATTGCAAGAGATTCCTTATGGAGAACTACGCACATATAAAAAAATAGCAGAAACCATTGATCATCCCAAAGCGGTCCGAGCAATCGGACAAGCGAATCGCATGAATCCATTACCAATCGTGATTCCATGTCATCGAGTGATTGGACAAAACGGTCAATTAACCGGTTATATGGGAAATGCGGAAGCTGGCTTATTGATCAAACGTCAACTACTTGTATTAGAAAAAGCACTATCTGAATAAAAAAGAACTGGAATCATTGATCTAAAAACCACCCCTTCGCCCTGAAATAGAAGTGACTATTTTAAGACGAAGAGGTGGTTTTAAGTCTGGGGATTTTATGAAGCCAACAAAGGCAGACCGCTTATACCAGTGGAATCCGGCAGTTATAGTGTTGTTAACCAAATGAATAGCAGCGCAGCAACAGTTTGCAGTAAACCAACTGCTAGACCATAAGATAAGAATCGAGGTCCTTCTTTCATGAATTTAGCGAAATCTAAACGTAAACCAATTGCGGCTAAAGCAGTGATTTCAAACCAATTACTAATAAAGTGAGCCCCTTTGTCGATAAAAGTTGGGAGCGTAAATAGGCTGTTGAGCAAGCAGAAAACTAAAAAGCCTAAAACATACCATGGTAATGGGAATCTTCTTTTCTTGGGACTGTCAGACGAAATCGTTTCAGCAGAAGCTGTCTTTTTTTGGATAAATTTTTCAAATAAATAGACAACAGCAACTAACATCATGATCCTTAAAATTTTAAAGAGCATGGCAAATTGAACAACTGAAGCATCAAGCAAACTGGCGCCAGCGACTACTTGTCCCACAGATTGAAGTGTTCCACCTAAAAGGGCACTTTTTTCAATTAAATGATCTCCGTATAAGTGTAAGCCAAGAAAAGGTAAAGAAAGCATCATGATCGTTCCTAATAAATTCACTAATGTAATGATCTGTCCTTTTTCTTCCTCTTCAGCATGGATCACTGGAGCGATCGCTGCAATAGCCGAAGAACCGCAAACAGCATTTCCTCCTGCCATCATCAAGGAAGCTGTATCACTAAACAACAATTTTTTGCCGATCCAATAGGCACCGACGATCGTCACACTCATTTGCAACAAGACGAAGGCAATCCCTTTGATGCCGATTTGAGCAATCGTTTGAGCCGTAACCGTTGCTCCCAATAAGAAAACGGAGCATTCCAATAATTTGCTTTCAGCGAATTTTGTTCCAATGGCTAAAGAAGGTTGTTTGAAAAAAGTATTACCTAACAAGATCCCTAATAAAATGGCGATCGTGGCAGCACCAAGCTGTGGGAGCAACAATGCGAGAAGTTTGCTCATGACTGCTACTGAAAAAGCAAGAAGTAATCCAGGTAAGATTCTTCGTGAGCCTTGATTTTTAAATTGATTAATGGTTACTTGTAGATTCATGTTCTAAAAATTCCTTTCATTATCTGTGCGCATGTTTCAGAGTTGAAAAACGGGTACTCGTATTTAGAGGACGACGACTCTGAACTCAAGAATATCCTTGATAATAGTAGCACTATTCGTTTTGATTGACAAAGTTTAAAAACGCAAAAAATCTTCTGCCTTTTTCTAAATTTGAAAAAGACAGAAGAATAACATCTTAATTAAATTTCTTTAGGGACATATTTATTTGTGTTTCCATGTTCTTTGAACAAGAAGCGGATATAATGACCTAATACATAAAGCACCATTCCAGTAGCGATTACTAATTCAACCAGTTTCAAGACCGTTAAAAAGCCAGTAGCGATCCCTAATGAATGAAAGTAATTTACAGCACAAAACATAGCAGTTGCAGAAATAACTAGTGGAAAGGTAAAAGCAGCGTAGCTTGGATAAAAATGTAGTTTAAGTAATCGTGGTAAAAGAGATAGCACGATAAAATATAAAGTTTGCGAAAGGATAAATAAGGCAACGACTAAATAAAAGGAAGGTTGCGCAAAATTTTTCAAATAGCCAGTTAAACAAAGCGATCCCGGAGCTGCAACGATCGTGATCAATGGTAGTGTAGGATGTGCCATGTTTTTCACGAAAAATACCCGATGGATGATGATTGGCAATAAGAAAACGTAACAAGCTAGAGATAGCCAAAAGAATAGTTGGCCAATGAATGGGAAAAAGTTTCCAGCAGTTACTGTAATTACCCCGAAACCAACATAAATAATGAACCAACTTGGATAAATGACTTCCAGTGATAAGTCTGCTTTGATTACATGATGGTAAGTAAAGTAAACAACTAAAATCACTTGTAGCAGGACAGCGCCAAGCCAGATGATCCGAACGATTGGTAAAAGGTGCGTAAATGGTACAAAGTAAGTACAAATAACCATTAATGACATCGTAAAAGTCGGTGAAACCGAGGCAATGATTGGATCGTGTAATGTTTGTCTCGTATGTTCAAATAATAGGAACAATTTGCTAAACATTAGGATCATGAGAATCATACTAATCCCACCAATGATATTCCCTAGATGAATCCAATGATATTCTTTAAACAGATTACCTAGTGAAGCTAAACCTAGAATGAGCCCACAAATCGGGACAGGAATAAGTTTTAAAAAATTCTTCATTAATTGAATTCTCCTTTTCATAAGATGAGTGTGTTGTTTAAAGCTCAGAACAAAATGATCAGTCAGGTGGAAAGGTTGATAGTAGGTTGCATAAATAATTATGAATGACTATTTATTGGGAAATAAACAAATCGGTAGCCCTGACTGATCATTAAGAATACAAGTAACGATCTTTTTATGTCTGAGCGAGATCGAAACATTCATTGCTTTTCAATCTCATATATTGTGCGTTACATTTACTATTATAGTCATTTCGTGATATATTTAAATCAAATAGTTGATATAGTTACTATAATAAATAATTATGGAAGTGATCGCATGCTGAAATTGTTAACAACTTTTCGTGTCGTATACGAAACAAGAAATTTTTCTCGAACAGCCGAATTACTTTTCTTATCTCAACCTGCTGTTTCAAATCAAATCAAACAGCTGGAAAGAGAATTAGGAGTGATTCTCTTTGAGCGAAATGGTCGGAAAGAAATGAAGCCGACAAAACAAGCAGATTTACTCTACGAACGAGCGTTAGTTTTATTAGAGGAGTGGCAAGAAACACAACAACAATTACTAGATGAACAAAATGAAGAAGAAGTTTGCCGAATCGTTGCTTCTCACACTTTTGCCGTCTATCTGTTACCAAAATTGTTGAAAGATTTGCTTTTGAAATATCCTAAAATTAATTTTGTGATTGCCTATGCCAATTCTCATGATGCGTTGGAACAAGTAGCAAAACACGAGGCTGACTTTGGTTTTATCGAAAAACCTTTAGAAACTTCTGGTGTTCAAAGGTTTTCATTGATGGAGGATGAACTAGTGATTGCGGGGGATCCTGACAGTCAGTTATGGTTAGTTCGAGAAACAACTTCTGGAGTTTTTCATTATACGCAACGGTATTTTGAAGAAAAAAATATCCATGGGAAAAAGTTGTTAGTAAAAAGTAACGAAGTCATTGCCGCTCTCTTAAAGGAAGGAGTGGGACGTTCGATTTTATCAAAACGTGCGGTGCCACCAGAAATACCAACCGAGAAATTAGCGTATCATCGAAATTTTTATTTGATCCAGCGAACAAATTTAGTTTCAGAGAATTTACAAGCGATTGGTAAAGAGATCTTGAGATATAATGAACGCTATCAAAAATGATTCGTCAGAACTTTATCTGTTATCTCGATGATGGGTCTAACTGAAGAGCAGCAAGGCAGATGATTAGATAAGAATAATTTTAAGTTTTCCCAAATGTATTTGCTTTGGCTTTCAATTATGCCGCTAGACCGCTATAATATAGAACAGTATGGTTTTTAAGAAAAGGGATGAAACATGGAAAAAAAAATAAAAGCTTCTAATAATAATCGTGATAATCGCATTGATTATGGCGTCATATTACCAGTCTTCTTATTATGTTTGATTGGATTGCTTTCTTTATATGTCGCGCTGAGTCATGACCCTAACCACCCTTCGGTAGTAAGAGGTGTTGGGATGCAAGCGATTTGGTATATCGTGGGCTCAATTGCTATTGTCGTGATTATGCATTTGAATTCCAAATGGATCTGGAAATTAACACCTTATCTCTATGGTTTTGGTCTAATTGTAATGGGACTCTTGTTAAAGTTTTATGACCGCAACCTCGCCCAGTCGACCGGTTCCAAAAACTGGTTTAGTTTTGGTTCCTTGACGTTTCAGCCAGCAGAGTTAATGAAAATTGCTTATATTTTAATGATGGCGCTAATCGTGACAAAACATAATACTCAGATGAAGGAACGAACGCTCAAATCAGATTTTTGGTTGATCGCCAAGATGTTGATTGTGACGCTCCCGGTTTTAGCCTTGATTATGGCACAAGATGATTTTGGGACCATGCTGGTATTCTTAGCAATTTTTGGTGGAGTTTTCTTAATGTCTGGTATCTCTTGGCGCATTATCGTGCCCGTAATTGCTTTGGCAGTGATTGTCGGTGCTGGGACGATCTTTTTAGTTACCACAGAAGGCGGAAGAGATTTATTATATAAAATCGGGTTTAAATCTTACCAGTTTGCTCGTATCGATTCTTGGCTTGATCCATTCCATGACACGACTGGGATGAGCTATCAGCCAGCACAAGGGTTGCTCGCAATAGGAACTGGTGGATTATTAGGTAAAGGATTTAATGTAAGTAATATCTATGTACCTGTTCGTGAATCAGATATGATTTTCACCGTGATTGGTGAGAATTTTGGGTTTATCGGTGGCGCATTCGTCATCTTCTTGTATTTTATTTTGATTTATCGTATGATTCGTGTCTGCTTTGATACGAACAATGAATTTTATGCTTATATCGCCAGCGGCTTAATCATGATGCTCTTGTTCCATGTATTTGAAAATATTGGTGCTAATATTGGACTCTTGCCATTAACAGGGATTCCCCTGCCATTCATTAGTCAAGGTGGGTCATCGATCCTTGGAAATATGATCGGTATCGGTTTGATATTATCCATGAGGTATCAAAATGAGGCACCTGCGAAAACTTCTAGGAGGTAACACTGTTGTATCGTTTTTATTGGTATCCGAAATGTTCCACTTGCAAAAAAGCGAAAGCTTGGTTGGATGCGCATCATGTTGATTATCAAGTAATTGATATGATTGCTAGTCCACCATCGGAAGAAATGATCACAGACTGGTTGGAACATAATGAGATTCCATTACGTCGTCTGTTCAATACGAGTGGCATGAAGTATCGGGAAATGGGGCTAAAAGACCAAGTGGCTGATTTTTCGATCAATGAAGCTAGTCGCATTCTTTCAAGTGATGGGATGTTGATCAAACGTCCCCTGATCGTCAAAGGCAAACAACTCGTCGCAATCGGTTTTAATGAAAAAATATACGAAGGAGTATTGATATAAAATGGCTGGGAAACACTTGAAGAAAAAAGATAACCTTTGGATCTTATTTAATGGGAAAGAATATTGTGTCGGTTTAACTAATGAAGCACAAAAAGAATTAGGTGATATCACATTTGCCAATTTGCCAAAAGCTGGTCAGTCTTATCAAAGCGGGGAGCCTTTGATCGAAGTGGAAGCTGAAAAAGCGGTCAGTGAATTTGCTAGCCCGTTAAGCGGTACGGTTTCTTCCGTGAATGAAAAAATCAATGAAGATATCAATGTCTTAAATGATCAAGATGAAATGAATGCTTGGCTTTTAAGCTTTAAAGAAGTCGATCCAACAGAATTTGAGAAATTATAAGAGTTAGCAATTTTCAGAAAATTTTAAAGAAGTAACCGGTAAAATGTTGACACGTTATTTTCCAACTGCTATAATCAGAACAATCATAAATAAAGCTTTGAAAAGAAGAGTACATGTCACAGACGTTCAAAGAGAGCCCTGATTGCTGAAAAAGGGTAACGGAAATGAGATGGAAGATGGTCTTAGAGCAGAGTAGGTGAGCCTTGCAAACTTACTACGGGGGTGCCCGTTACAGCACAACGGTATACGGGCATGATTATGATGAAAGAACGATGACCCAAGTACTGGTAAAGGTTGTTATTGTGAGATAGCAGCAAATCAAGGTGGTAACACGGAAGTTTCAGCTTTCGTCCTTTTGCTAAAGCAAGGGGGCGGAAGCTTTTTTGTTTCCTACTTGATCTCCATGTAAAAAATAAAAGAAAGATGTGAGCGATATGTCATTGATCCAATTAACCAATGTTGAGAAAACATTTGGTGGCAAAAATGGAACGATCCAAGCGGTAAATGATGTTTCATTAACTGTTGAAAAGGGTGATATTTACGGCATCGTTGGCTATTCTGGAGCAGGTAAAAGTACACTTGTCCGTTTATTGAATGGATTAGAGCTACCTACTAGCGGAACGGTTGTTGTAAATGACCAAGAGATTACCAAACTAAAAAATAAAGAACTGAGAACATTTCGTAAAAAAATCGGTATGATTTTCCAACATTTCAATTTGTTATGGTCACGGACGGTTTTAGAAAATATCCAACTACCATTAGAATTAGCAGGCGTACCTAAAGCCCAACGCAAAGAACGGGCGGAAGAATTGCTTGGATTAGTCGGATTAGAGGGTAGAGGAAATGCCTATCCTTCTCAACTTTCAGGAGGACAAAAACAAAGAGTTGGGATAGCTCGAGCGTTAGCAAACGATCCCGAGATCTTACTTTGTGACGAAGCAACCAGTGCGCTAGATCCACAAACCACTGAAGAAGTATTGGATCTTTTATTAGCTATCAATAAGAAATTACATTTAACGATCGTATTGATCACGCACGAAATGAACGTGATTCGTAAAATCTGTAACAAGGTAGCTGTGATGGAACGAGGAAAAGTTGTGGAAGAAGGCGATGTTTTGACAGTCTTCAAAAATCCAAAACAAGAAGTAACAAAACGTTTCGTGCAACAAGATATCGAACCAGAAGCAGACTCAAAAGAATTATTGGCTGAATTGATCAAAGAAAATCCAAAAGGTCGATTAGTGACATTAGTGTTCAACGAAAAAAATGCTAACGAGCCAGTCATTTCTCAAGCCATTCGTCAGTATAACGTCGACATCAATGTCGTTTACGGTAAAATCAAACAAACAGCAGAAGGTTCTTTTGGTTCCTTAACGACACTGATGACTGGGTCAGAGAACGAATTGGATCAAGCAGAGCGGTTTATTAAAGAACAAGGTGTTGGAGTGGAGGTGATCCACCGTGGATAAAAGCTTTGCAGAAACGTATTTAGATTTTAGTCAAATCAACATGGAAACGATGAAACAAGCATTCATCGATACGCTTTATATGACGTTGGTGTCCATGGTATTAGTGACCATCATTGGTTTGGTACTAGGTTTGATCCTGTATTCGATTGGACGAAAAAATAAACCTTATGCACGAATCATTTATGGCATTGTTTCGATTATTAGTAATATCTTTCGATCTACACCATTTATGATCTTGATGGTCTTGATCATTCCTTTCACGAAAGCAATCGTCGGAACCATGTTGGGTGCGCAAGCTGCTATTCCTGCCTTGGTACTTTCAGCTGCCCCATTTTATGCTCGTCTAGTTGAAATTGCTTTTCGTGAAGTTAGTCCTGGAGTTTTAGAAGCGGCGGATGCGATGGGTGCCAGCTACTGGGAAATCATTTGGAAAGTCTTGATACCAGAAAGCGTGCCTGCACTGATCTCCGGATTGACAGTTACTACCATTTCAATGATCGGCTTTACTGCGATGGCGGGTGCGATCGGAGCTGGTGGTTTGGGAGGTCTTGCTTGGCAAGAAGGTTACCAACGTGGTAATCTGACCGTAACATTTGTGGCAACGTTAGTGATACTAGTCATTGTATTTATTGTTCAAGGAATCGGGGACTTTTTAACAAAGAAAACAGATAAAAGATAAGAAGAAATAGGAGGATAAAGGATATGAAAAAGAAAATTTTTGGATTTGCAGCAGCGGTCTTGCTGACTGTAGGGTTAGCAGCTTGTGGCAATAATAGCGATAGTAAAGGTGCTTCATCAAAAAGTGACGATACAACTTTAAAAGTAGGCGCATCACCAACACCTCATGCAGAAATCTTGGAACACGTCCAACCGCTATTGAAAGATGGAGGCATTAATTTAGAGATCGTGAAATTCGATGACTACATTTTACCAAATCAATCTTTAGCAGAAGGCGATATCGATGCCAATTATTTTCAACATATTCCTTATCTAAATAAAGAAATCAAAGAAAAAGGCTATGATTTTGTCAATGCGGGTGCTGTCCATATTGAACCAATGGGCTTGTACTCAAAGAAAATCAAAGACATTGCTGATTTAAAAGACGGCGCAACAGTGATTACTTCAAATTCAGAATCTGACTGGGGACGAATCATCACTATTTTACAAAATGCTGGCTTAGTTAAGGTAAAAGATGGCGTAGATCTAGAAACAGCTACGTTTGATGACATCGCTGAAAACCCTAAAAACTTAAAATTCAATCATTCGATTGATCCTTCTTTATTAGCTTCTACTTATCAAAATGATGAAGGTGACTTAGTAGCGATCAATGCAAACTTTGCTTATGGTGCTGGTTTGAATCCATTGAAAGATTCTGTCTTATTAGAAGAAGACAACTCACCATATGTGAATATCATTGCCACACGTAAAGGTGATGAAAATAGCGAAAAAATCAAAAAATTACTTGAAGTCTTACACCGTGAAGACGTTCAAAAATGGATCGAAGACAAATGGGGCGGTTCAGTCAAACCTGTCGCAGCTGATGCCAAATAAGCACTTCAAAAAATAGAGTTGAACAAAATCAAATGTTCATCTAAAAAATAATCAAGTCGTCAAAAACATCAAAGTTAGTTGATTTTACTAGCTTTGATGTTTTTTTGCAGAGTGAATAGTGAATAAATTAGCTATCTAACCAATAGAGAACTCTCTTTATTATGGCATTTTTCAAGAAGCATTTATTAAGAACAGGTAAGCGGTAATCAAGAGATGCGTACTACATCATTCTGCAAGCCAACGTTTACCTATCGTTTTACATAAAACAAATCAACATAACCAGTGATCTATGAATGCTAAAAACAGAAGTTTCTTTATAAATATTATCATCTAGTAATATTGATTTAATGATAACTCGTGAAAAAAGTTTTGATTTTAGTGGGTTATAACATTGCGCTCTATTCTCAATTAGTCTAAAATAAGTGAGAACGAAACAGAATCTGGAGGGAATTTGCATGTCTGTCTTAGAAATAAAAAATTTACACGTCTCAATTGAAGAGAAAGAAATTCTTAAAGGCGTAAACTTAACGATGAAAACAGGCGAGATCCATGCCATTATGGGACCAAATGGAACAGGGAAATCGACGCTGTCAGCCGCTATTATGGGGAATCCAAACTATGAAGTCACTGAAGGCGAGATCCTATTTGACGGAAAAAATATCTTAGATTTAGAGGTCGATGAGCGGGCACGTCTAGGATTATTTTTAGCGATGCAATACCCAAGCGAAATTCCTGGGATCACGAATGCAGAATTTATGCGTGCAGCGATCAATGCCAAACGTGATGAAGACGATAAAATGTCTGTTTTGACTTTCTTGAAAAAATTAGATGAAAAAATGGCGCTGTTAAATATGCCAGAAGAAATGGCCGAACGTTACTTGAATGAAGGCTTTTCTGGTGGCGAAAAGAAACGAAATGAAATCTTACAATTATTGATGTTAGAACCAACTTTTGCCATTTTAGATGAAATTGATTCTGGATTAGATATCGATGCATTGAAAGTCGTAGCAAAAGGGGTCAATGAAATGCGTAGCGAAAACTTTGGCGCATTGATCATCACCCACTACCAACGATTATTGAATTATATCACTCCTGATGTCGTCCACATCATGATGGAAGGACGTGTCGTGATGACTGGGAATGCAGATCTTGCGAAACGACTTGAAGCAGAAGGGTATGCTGGCATCAGCAAAGAACTAGGAATCGACTATAAAGAAGAAGAAGCGTAAGGAGGAGCGGAAAATGAAAGAAACGAACTGGCTCGACCAACTTGACGCAGTTACCAATTTTTCTTTAAGCAAAGGGGAACCTGAATGGATGACCCAATTACGTCAAGCAGCGTTAGAAAAAGCCAATCAATTACCACTTCCTCAGATCGATCGTGTAAAATTCCATCGCTGGCTATTATTCGATATCCATGAGTTCACAGACCACTTTAGTGAGACAGGAAATGTAGCTGGGTTTGACGTAATGAAAGATAACCCTGTGTTGGTGCAAGAAGGAACAAATACGATCTTTGAACAATTACCAGTGGAACTCATGGAAAAAGGCGTGATCTTTACAGATATCTTCACAGCGCTCCAAGAGCATCCAGATTTAATCAAACCATACTATATGGAAAAAGCAGTGAAAATGGATGAAGATCAATTGACCGCTTTACATGCTGCTTTCATGAACAGTGGAGTGTTTTTGTATGTTCCTAAAAATGTTGTCATCAATGAGCCAATTGAGAGCTTATTCATCCGAGATGGCAAATTAGCACAGCATTTCTTTAAACATGTCTTGATCGTCGCAGAGGAACATAGTGAGTTCTCTTACTTGGAACGATTCCAAACGACCAAAGAGAAAATCCAAAAAGCTTCTGGTAATATCATTGTCGAAGTAATCGCTAAAGCTGGAGCAAAAATCAAATATTCAGCTGTCGATCAATTAGGAGAAAATATCACTTCTTATATCAACCGCCGAGGTCATATTTTACGTGATGCTTCTGTAGATTGGGCAATCGGCGTGATGAATGATGGACATGTAATTGCTGATTTTGATTCTGATTTAGTTGGCGAAGGTGCCCATGCAGAAGTGAAAATCGTTGCGATTAGCTCAGGGAAACAAATCCAAGGAATTGATACTCGTGTCACGAACAAAGCGCCTCATACGATCGGACATATCTTACAACATGGTGTGATCCGAGAAAAAGGGACGTTGACTTTCAACGGGATCGGACATATCTTAAAAGGCGCAAAAGGAGCCGATGCCCAACAAGAAAGTCGAGTATTGATGCTTTCAGATAAAGCAAGAGGAGATGCCAATCCGATCTTACTTATTGATGAGAATGAAGTCACTGCAGGACATGCTGCCAGTGTTGGTCGGGTCGATCCTGAAGAAATGTATTATTTGATGAGCCGTGGTCTTCATAAAGAAGAAGCAGAACGATTGGTTATTCGAGGCTTCCTTGGCTCTGTGTTAACAGCAATTCCAGTAGAAGCAGTCCGAAAAGAGTTAGTGGAGGTTATTGAAGGGAAGTTGAATGTATGATTCTGAAAGAAACCATTCGCGAAGATTTTCCGATATTATTTCAAGAAGTCAATGATGAACCGCTCGTTTATTTAGACAATGCAGCCACTACACAAAAACCAACAGTAGTAATTGAAGCAATAAAAAAATACTATGAACAAGATAATGCCAATGTGCATCGCGGAGTCCACACCTTAGCCGAACGAGCAACATTTGCCTATGAAGGCGCTAGGGAAAAGGTCAGAAAGTTTATCCATGCAGCTGAAACTGCTGAAGTCCTATTTACTCGTGGCACCACCACGAGTTTGAACTGGGTCGCTCGCAGCTTTGGTGAACAGTTTCTGCAAGCAGGGGATGAAATCTTAATTTCTTACATGGAACACCATTCCAATGTCATTCCTTGGCAACAATTAGCCAAAAAGACAGGAGCAACATTAAAATATATTGACTTGACTACCGACGGATTTTTAGACATGGCACAAGCAAAACAATTGATCACTAACAAAACAAAAATCGTATCGATTGCCCATGTTTCAAATGTCTTAGGTGTGATCAATCCCGTCAAAGAACTAGGAAAACTTGTCCATGAGCAAGGTGGGGTACTAGTTGTAGATGGCGCACAATCTGCTCCTCATATGCCAATCAACGTCCAAGAATTAGACTGTGATTTCTTTGCGTTTAGCGGACACAAAATGTGTGGACCGACTGGGATCGGAGTCTTATATGGCAAACGAAAATGGTTAGAACAAATGGAACCAGTCGAATTTGGTGGCGAAATGATCGACTTTGTCGACTTGTACGATAGTACTTGGAAAGAACTTCCATGGAAATTCGAAGCCGGCACACCTAATATCGCTGGAGCCATCGCACTAGGTCAAGCGATTGACTATCTCGAAAACGTTGGGTTGGACAATATCCATGATCATGAAAAAGAATTAATTGCCTATGTCTTACCTAAACTACAACAAATCGATGGGTTGACCATTTATGGACCACAAGATCCCGCTACTCGTACAGGGGTCATCGCCTTTAATCTAGATGGCTTGCATCCTCATGATGTAGCCACTGCTTTAGATATGGAAGGTGTCGCTGTTCGTGCAGGTCATCATTGTGCCCAACCTTTATTGAACTATTTAGAAGTCTCAGCGACCGCACGAGCAAGCTTTTATTTTTATAATACGAAACAAGATGCAGATCGTTTAGTCGAAGCAATTCTTGCAACGAAGGAGTTTTTCCAACATGGCACTCTCTAAACTAGATAATCTCTATCGCCAGGTCATACTTGATCATTCTTCGCATCCTCATCATCGAGGTACATTGACTGAATCAACCAGTCGAATCGAATTGAATAATCCGACCTGTGGCGATGTCATCGAATTACAAGTCGAAGTCAAAGAAGGAATCATCAAGAATATCGCATTCAACGGTAACGGTTGCTCCATCAGTACAGCCAGTGCATCCATGATGACCGATGCTGTCATGGGAAAATCTGTTGAAGAAGCACAACAATTGATCACTGATTTCTCGCAATTAGTCCAAGGAAAAGATGTCAAAGCCATCGACCAATTAGGCGATGCAGCAATGCTCAGTGGCGTAGCCAAATTTCCCGCAAGAATCAAATGTGCCACATTAGGCTGGAAAGCCTTAGAAAAAGCAATGGAAGAAAACGGCACTGCAACCTTCCATCACGTGCATCAGGAAGAGGAGTGAGAACATGGGTGTACCAGAATTAGAAGAATATAAATTTGGTTTTCACGATGATGTGGAACCAGTTTTCAGTACAGGAGAAGGCTTAACTGAAGAAGTCGTTCGAGAAATGTCTCGAATCAAAGGTGAACCTGAATGGATGTTAGAATTTCGTTTGAAATCCTTGGAAACATTCAATAAAATGCCCATGCAAAAATGGGGACCAGACCTGTCAGACATCGACTTCAATGCCATAAAATATTACCAAAAACCAAGTGATAAACCTGCCCGAGATTGGGAAGATGTACCTGATAAAATCAAAGAAACCTTTGAAAAAATCGGGATTCCTGAAGCAGAACGTGCATACCTCGCAGGTGCTTCTGCTCAATATGAATCAGAAGTCGTTTACCACAACATGAAAGACGAATTTGAAAAATTAGGGATCGTCTTCACCGATACTGATTCTGCATTGAAAGAATATCCTGAGTTATTCAAAGAATACTTTTCCAAATTAGTCCCACCCACTGACAACAAACTTGCTGCTTTAAATTCAGCTGTTTGGTCAGGAGGAACATTTATTTATGTACCTAAAGGGGTAAAAGTCGACGTTCCATTACAAACATACTTTAGGATCAATGCCGAAAATACCGGACAATTTGAACGAACATTGATCATCGTTGACGAAGGAGCCAGCATCCATTATGTCGAAGGCTGTACAGCACCAACGTATTCAAGTAACAGTCTTCATGCAGCGATCGTTGAAATCTTCACCCGAAAAGACGCCTATTGTCGCTATACTACGATCCAAAACTGGTCAGACAATGTCTATAACTTAGTAACCAAAAGAGCCAAAGCTTACGAAGGTGCCACAGTCGAATGGATCGACGGCAACCTAGGAGCTAAAACAACGATGAAATATCCAAGTGTTTACCTAGACGGCAAAGGTGCGCGTGGCACGATGCTTTCCATCGCATTTGCTGGTGCAAACCAAATCCAAGATACTGGGGCGAAAATGATCCATAACGCACCAAACACTTCAAGCTCCATCGTCTCCAAATCCATCTCAAAAGACGGTGGCGAAGTTAATTATCGAGGACAAGTAACCTTCGCTAAAAACAGCGCCGGTTCTATCTCTCACATTGAATGCGACACGATCATCATGGACGAATACTCCAAATCCGATACGATCCCATTCAACGAGATCCACAACAGCCAAGTCTCTTTGGAACACGAAGCCAAAGTCTCAAAAATCTCAGAAGAACAACTCTACTATCTTATGAGCCGAGGCCTGACCGAATCCGAAGCCACCGAAATGATCGTCATGGGCTTCGTCGAACCATTCACCAAAGAACTCCCAATGGAATACGCAGTCGAACTCAACCGTTTGATCAGTTATGAGATGGAAGGGTCTGTGGGTTAACAACTATTTCATTGCTCGAAACGTTGATATTAAAGCGTTTCGAGCTTTTTTATTTGTATTTTTAAGGGCTCTTTGTCAATAAGGACTGATAAGTTGTGTAAAATCCAATTTGGGTCAGAGTGAAGCTCATTATGTCTCATTTTTCGTTATTTTACTTTCTCTATATTTTATCTACTAATCTCGCCATCTTTTTGATAGAATCGTTCATATAGAATATGTTTTGTTCAGTTTTTATTTTGCGGAGATTCAAACATACTGGAGAACGATATGTTTTTTTTATAGCGGAAATGAATATGGGACTGAAGAATAAATTTTGATTCATCAGTCCCATAAATTAAAGAGGCATTATTAGTCTTTCACGCTTTGTTATAATTTTTCGATGATAAAATCAATTTTATTTTTAGGTTTAGTAGTTCTTTTGTAGGCTTATGTATCATATTGCACATGTTCGCTACCATAAAAGTTGAGTTAGTGACTTCATCTTGTGTTTCATTAAAAAGTTATCCGAATAATTGCTTATTATAGAGAAATTTTGTTAGCTCTAGCTTCAAAAATTGTTCAATTTTTTCAGTAAATTCAGTTTCTCATAAAGGGATAACTAGTTTTTTAACATGATAATACGCTTCAAATCCATCTGGAAGCGTAAAAAATGTATCGGATAATTCTTTTCTGATTTTGTTGTATTAGTGTGTCAGTATTTATAGAACTTGTAACAGAAATAGCAAACCCACTTATAGCTCCCATGAGTAAAGGATAGGTTAGAATGATTGAAAATTTCTTCAAAAAAATTCTCCTTAAAATAAATATGGACTAATAATAGTTCCATTGTAGTATACCAAATCTTTAAGATTAATAGGAAAAAGGACTAATTGTAGTCCAAAAGATATGTTATTCTTGAAAGAGGAAAAAATTATTGATAAAGAAAATGTAATCGGTAGTAACATTAGGCGAATACGATTAGAAAAAGGAATTGGCCAAACAGAACTTATTGGAGAACTACCACTCAATAAAGTTGCTATAACAAGAGAAACACTAGTGAAAATCGATGGTGGCAGACAGCATATTAAACTGGATCAATTGAAAGCAATTAAGGAAATTCTACAAGTGAGTTATGAAGATTTATTTCATTGACTACTTGTAGACATTGAAGTAGGACGGATAAGTAATGAAAGTATACACTATCCAAATAATTGATTTTTTAGATTATATAGATGAGAAAGGATTCATTATTTCAAGTCGTATTAATCCTGAAATATCTGTTTTTACTAATAATTTACATGCATGGGGGATTGACTTTTAAAAAATTAACATCTAGTGGGTTTGTACTGATTTTAGATTGAGAGCTTACTTGGGTGTGATACGACAAATACCATTTGGGCTATGTGAGGAAAGACAATTTTATTAAATACCCATTTTAAATTTTTGATGTTCCAGCTAAATATTATAAGTATAATATCGTCTATTCTAATTTTATTGGTGATATGATCGTTTAAATCATAAATGACATGAATATAAAGAACGAAGGTGTAACTACAAGTTTGCATAAAGATTGAGTTAAAGGTTTACTAAAATGAAGTCTTTTAGATAAAAATCTAATGGGACACTCTTATCAATATATAGAAATATAATAGTAAATGTGCAGTGCGATTACTAGAGTATAGGAAACTAAAATTTGGATATTTATATGGTATATTTGAATAAAGCTTATTTTATAGTTCAAATTAACTTTATTGGAGGATGATAGAATTGTCAGACACAGTGTTAGATCAAATAAAAGAAAATCGTAAAAAATTTAGAGTGGATCATTTTGATATTGTTATATCTGAATATGTCAATCGATGTAATGAAGGTAAGGTTATCTTGAATCCGCCGTATCAGAGAACCTTTAGGTGGGATGAAGCAACGCAATCAGCACTTATTGAGTCAATACTAATTGGAATACCGCTACCCCCTATTTTTGCTTTTTCAAACGATGATTTTAATTGGGAAATTATTGATGGATTACAAAGAACTAGTACGTTGATTCGCTTCTTTAATTCTCTTAAAGATGAAGAAACAGCTATTAAGTTTGTTGACTGTGAAATATTAACAGATTTGAATGGCAAAACGATGCACGATTTGTCACAGGGAGTAATAAATAATCTCAAAAATGCTCGAATTAGAATTGAATTAGTTGAAGATAATGATGATTTGTATAGTCAATATCTACTGTTTAGTAGGTTAAACAGTAATGGAGAAGACTTGTCGCCTCAAGAGCTAAGGAACTTTTTAGTGTATAAATTATCTCCAGAGTTTTATGGGTTGATGAATGAATTTCGAAATGATACTAATTTTAAAGAAGCAATAAAGCTTAAACCTAATAGAATTAAAAAACAAGAAGATAACGAATATATACTAAGGTATTTTATTTGTCAGATGATCATGAAACACGAGACATCCGAAGAATCTTATGGGAAAATCGATATACTTATAACAAAAGAAATTCAAAACTATCTGAGTAGAAAATCTGTGGAGGAAATAGTATCGGGATTTGATAATATTACTGAAACATACGCATACATTAGAAGATTACTTGGGGAAAATTCATTTAGACATTTTCACTCAAAACTTAATAGTATAACCAACACTTCAATTATAGCACCTGCTATCGGATTACTTTTAGATGAGTTCAAATTAGTGGATGATAATCATGCTGTAAATATTTTAAGAGATTTTTTTGAAAGTGATGTATATAAAAACTTAACCGCAAGATCATATTCACCAACAAGAAGATTTTTCAAGCTAAGTGATGAAGCGTTTAAGTATTTCAGTGAAAAAGTGTGGGAAGCATAATAGTATGGACATTGAATCAGAATTTTCAAATTATAGAACCGAAAAGCGTGAAGAAATTCAAACAATGGCACTAATTATACAATCTTTACCAGAAGAATTTACTGATCGTGAGAAAGATTTATTGTTGCGAAGTTTCATAGTATTGACCTATGCATATTGGGAGAGCTGTTATCATAAAGTTCAGAATGTCGTATTTGAAAAATATAATGATGCTTTGATAAAGAATTTACCATTTGCTCTAAAGAATAAGATTTACTTAGAATTAGCGAAAGAAAAAGCAGGAAGTTTTAAGACAAAGTTATTACGAGAAATTGATAATTACCAAGTGTTTAAAAATATTACTGAAGGTATTGGAGATAATGAAAATAAACCTCTTTCTGAACATAACAATAAATTGATGAAGAAAGGTATATTAGACAATCGTGGTAATCCTACTTTTGATGACTTGACTAAGTTTATGAAAAACTTTAATGTTAGTTTGGATAAAGTTGTCGATAAAAATGTATCAGATGGATTAATAGTTCCATATTTTCTTGATTTTCTTAGCTTTATCATCATACAAAGAAATGCTATTGCACACAAAAATGAAAAAATTCAATATAAAGATCGGTTTTTTAATACTTATTTCAAATGTATTGAAGTTGTAACTAAGGACTATTCAATTGAGTATGGAGAAACAATTACTTATGATTCAGCAGATCTTGTTAAAGAAATGCTGTTTCAAATTGATAGATTGTTCACAATTTTAATTGAAACTGTTGAGGAGAAACGGCGGGAAATGGAAAAAAATGATAACAATAATTAATGGAGATATTTTTGATGGTTTAAAAAAGATACAAGATGGTACAGTGGATTTGATTTTTATAGATCCACCATATAATTTGAAAAAAAAATATGCTGATGATATTTCTGATAGATGGGAAAGTGACGATCAATATATTATTTGGGTATATAAATGGTTAGATATTGCCCTTGAAAAATTAAGTCCGAATGGTTCATTATATATTATGAACACTACTCAGAATATGCCTTATATTGACATTTATTTGCGAGAAAAAATATACGTAAAATCAAGAATTGTATGGACATACGATAGTTCGGGTGTCCAAGCAAAAAAACATTTTGGATCACTATATGAACCTATTCTTTTTTGTACAAAACATAGAACAAAATACACATTTAATAGAAGGGATATTTTGATTCCAGCCAAGACTGGCAGTGAAAGAAATTTAACTGATTATAGGAAAAACCCACCAGAAAAATATAATTCATTTAAGGTACCCGGAAATGTATGGGATTTTTCGCGTGTTAGATACAGGATGAAGGAATATGTTGAGCATCCATCACAAAAACCAGAAGTGTTACTTGAGAGGATTGTAAAGGCTAGTTCGAACGAAAATGATGTGATTTTAGATTTATTTGCTGGTACTTTTTCTCTTGGTAGAGTCGCTCAACGTCTCAATAGAAAATATATAGGTATTGAATTAAGTAAGTCCTATTGTAAAACTGGAAGTGAACGATTAAAAGGGGCAGAAATTATAACCATATGAAAATTACTTTAGGAAATTGTTTCTCAAAATGGCTTAAAAATCGAATGCAAGTCTATTGTCTTCTTTAACATTTTTACATTGTTGTACACAGTAAATTGTCATAGACTCCACTTTGTACAAATGATTGTTAGTGAAATTCTAACTAAATAAACGGATATGTATAGATAAGCTATTATGGAATCTTTTTTTCTGTTTTCGTATCAAAAATACATCATACACGTTGCTGAATATAATTATGATGTCAATCATTACTAAATCTCATTAATTCATCAATAAAATTTGTTGGAAAAATAATGAAATATCAACTGTTTTTAACTATGTTCTTAAACTAGTTATTGAGGAAGAATACTTTGAATTCTCAATAACTTCTCTACCTGCTATTTTGGATACGACATTGGCTACGTTACCGATGATAGTACCTGATAATATACACTGTTAGTCTATGGTAATTTGTCAAATTAATTATTTATACAAAGCCTATCCCTTTTCTCTGATTCCCAAAAGAGTCATTGGAAGGTTCCATGGAATAAATGAATACCATAAGCTAGAAATACCTTTTTAGGGTGTTTCTAGCTTTTTTGTTTGTTCAGTCATCTTTGAAAAGAAGATAGCTTTAAAAGTTACATGCTATAGAAAAAATGAAATATTTTATCAATTATTTGCAAGATAAAATAAAAAATTAAATGAAATAAGTTGAAAAAAGAAGAAAATAATTGAGGGAAATATGCTAACATGAACAAAAAGTATCCATATAGCTTAATATTTCTGAATTCTACGAGAAAGTCACTTAATACGAACTAGTATCAACTTACGTTAATCATTTATATAAACGTAATTTGATAGCTTATACAGTTATTTAATAGTAAAGATTTAATTCAATAGTTTTAATACCGAATTAGTTAATTAAGATAAGCAACAGCTCTAATATAAATTTATAATGATGTTTCGTTCCTTAACTAGATAAAAGAATGGAGAGTATTTCTCATGGAAAAAAATGTAGATCTCGATAAATTAGTAGCTGATTCATATAGTCTAAGTAGCTGTCTTTCAGCATTAAGCCAGATGTCCTATGATCGATTGGACGTAAATTCAATTAGTTTAGAAGATATTAATGAAATAAATGCAATTATTGTTAGTATAAAATGTCTAGCAGAACAACATGCACAAGAGATGAAAGCATTTGATCTTGAAAGAATGGAATATGTTTCAAGTACAATAGAAGAAGTTATCAAGAAAAGTTGAGTGGCTCTGAATTCTAGTTAAATCTTTTATTTCCAATAATCTAGAATAAGCATATAGTCTGAAATTGAGGTGGTATGATCTAAATGTTTTCCATATCTATGAATGGACAAGACAAAACGAATCAAATAATTGATTGGAAGCTCTGGGAAAAAGACAATAAACTAATGGTAACTGTTTATTTCCCGTCAGGTAAATCGTTTTGGAAGCCATTAGATTTATGTAAAATTACACCACAAAAAGAGATTCATGCAGGTCTTTTATCTAAAGAAGAAAATGTTTATCAACAAATAGATAAAGCCACTGAATACGGGAATAAGTATATTGTTGTAAACTATCCAAATGACCAAAAAAAGTATGTCATGAAGTCAGAAAAAGTAAGTATTATTTCGAGTTCTGATTTGAAAAATGAGGATATATTTTCTTATTTTACTGAAATTGTAAAAGAGCGTGTTCGTAATGCTAGTCCAGAAAATAAAACTATGACCGAAAACATCAAGAGGCAATTGGAAAAAATCACTCCTTACAAAGGAACAGCGTTGCATTCGTATTGCTATGGTAAAAATGAGGCTAGAAATTCTTTGAAACATTTGATTTTTCCCTTTGGATTGAATGAGAGTCAATTAAAAGCTGTTGAAAATGCTTTTTCCTCTCAAATTAGTATTATTGAAGGTCCTCCTGGTACAGGAAAGACACAAACTATTTTAAATATCATTGCAAATATTTTAATAAATAAAAAATCTGTTGCAATTGTTTCAAATAACAACCCAGCAGTTGAAAATGTGTATGAGAAGATGGCTAAAAAAGAACTAGACTACCTTATTGCGAAATTAGGGTGTTCAACTAATAGGACAGAATTCTTTGCAGGGGTAAAAGAAGTTCCTCGTTATAATTCAAATTCTGCAGCTACTCCTATAAAGGAAATTGATGATATTTTAGCGAAGGTGAAAGCAAGTCTGGCTACACAAAATAAAGTAGCGCAATTGACCGCAGAAATCAGCGAGCTGCTTGTTGAGAAAAAGTACTTAGAAGAATGGCATGAAGAAAATACACTTGTAGAGTTAATGGATGTCGAAAGATACAAATTAAGTCCAGAGAAAACTTCTGATTTACTTGCATATATGAATTATCTTTCTCAAATAAAATTTTCTTTTAAAGAGAGATTCCGCTTATTGCTAGGGTTTAGAATATTTAGAACTAAGTTTTTAAATACTTATACTGAACGAATAAATTTTATTTATTCTCTACAATTTCACTATTATGAAAAAACGTTACAACAAAAAGAGCAACAATTACAAAAATATAAGAACGATTTGAATAGGGATAATTTCGAAAAATTATTAGAAGACTTAACGAATAAATCAATGCAATTTCTCAAGCAACAATTATCAAAATCAATTCCATCTAATTTAAATTTTACCGCAGATAGCTATAAAAAGGAGTTCAGTAATTTTATTAAACGTTTTCCAGTGATTGGCAGTAGTACACATTCGATTATTAATTCTATAGCAGAGGGAGCGATATTAGACTATATCATTATCGACGAAGCATCACAGCAAGATATCGTTCCGGGGATTTTGAGTCTGGGCTGTGCAAAGAATATTATTGTGGTGGGTGATCGCAAACAACTTCCCCACATACCTGAAAAGACAGATATTAGGGCGCCTTCTATTGATTACGACTGTACAAAATATAGTTTACTGGATTCTTTTATCAATGTATTTAAAGAGAAAGTGCCGATTACTTTGCTGAAAGAGCACTATAGATGCCATCCTAAAATTATCCAATTTTGCAATCAGCAATTTTACAATAATCAATTAATCCCTATGACTATCGATGAAGGAGAAGCATCCATTGAACTAATTACCACATCTAAAGGAAACCATACAAGAAAACGAACTAATTTGCGGGAAATTGAGTCTTTAGTAGAAGTTGGCTGGTCTGATGAGAAAGACATCGGATTTATTGCTCCTTATAACAATCAAGTGAATTTAGCTGGGAAGTATCTACCAGAAGAGTTTGCTAGAGCAACCATTCATAAATTTCAAGGAAGAGAATGTAAAGAAATTATTTTTTCAACAGTTTTGGATAAGAAAAAAAGCAGTCAAGCATCGATTGATTTTGTTGATAATCCGCATTTGGTGAATGTAGCTGTTTCTAGAGCCATCAATAAATTCATTTTAGTAACTGGTAATCAAGTGTTTACAAAGAATAATAAAAGTTTGGCAGCTTTAGTTAGATATATTAAGTACTATGCCTCTGATCAATACATCTATGATAGTCCAGTAATTTCTGCATTCGATTTATTATATAAGGAATATGATCGTTCTCTGGAAAAATTAAATACTCAATTAAATTTAAAGGACTCATATTTCAAATCTGAGCGGATTATGGCTGCCTTGTTGAGGGATATTTTAAGGACAGATGAATTTGCTTCTTTGACGTTTCATATGCAGATCAAGTTAATCCAACTTGTCTCCATTAAAAATAATTCATTTACTGATAGAGAGATAGAATTCATGAAGCAAAAGTCGAGCTGTGATTTTGTCATTTATTATAAGATCGGCAAGATTCCGATTGGAGTGATTGAAGTGGATGGAAGTAGTCATGATGATAAGGTGCAGCAAGAACGTGACAGGCTTAAAAATATTATTTTAGAAAAAGCTGAAATTCCTTTGCTTAGGTTGAAGACAACTGAAGGAAACATCGAGAGAAAAACAAAAAAATTTTTAAACGAGTGTATGAATAAGAGTGGTGTCTAGGGGGAAAGTAAGTTGGTTAATTTAGGAGGAAACAAATGAAATATAGCGATGAATTATTTTTAGTTGAACATTTGAGTTCAAATTTAGATACAGAATTATACGTTATTAAACGAAAAGAAGATGGAATACAATTAGAGTTACATATTAGTGGTTCCGCTTATAGAGTTGTAGATTTAAATGGTAATATTCAGTTGTTTATTGAAAAACAGCTTGAGTATGGAAAAAAATTAGTTGGATTTTTGAATGAAAATACAAAAGTTTTTATTAAAGCATCTGATGTTGAAAATAATATGTATAAACCCTTAAATGAAGCACAATTAATAACAATAGTTGATGAGGATCACAGCTAAAAAAGTTATTTAAAAATTATGAATGATACAAAATCAAATCTGGATCAAAAGGACCATCATTCTAGCTCAGTTCTTATTTGAATTTTGTTAAATTTTTATCTATTAATTTTAGCATTTTTTTGGTGAAATCATTCATAGAGCATATCATCCTCTCAGTTGTTTATCTTATGGTGATTTAATCATACTAGAGAACGATATGTTTTTTTATAGCAAAAATGAAAATGGGGCTGAAGAATCAATTTTGATTCTTCAGTCCCATAAATTATAGAGCCGTCAATTTTTTGGCCCAGTCTCTTTTGGTTTATTTGCTTATAAATTAATATTTAATAACATTTACAAGTTTTAATGGAGTTCTTTCATCCCAATCAAGGATTGCTTGGTTTTTAATAGTTAAATAATTTCCACCGATATATTCAATGCTAGGTAAATAATATATGTATTCATTCATTTCACTTTTGGCTTTCATTGAAACTAAAAAGCCTCTTGGATCATTGTTTCTGCTCCAGCTCTCTACAGCTGGACGAGCAAGTTCAAAGTAATCTGCATATCCACCAGTTTTCCATTTGCTTAATGCAACCTGAACAGTTCCATCAGAGAGATTGACCATATTTACAATTTTAGTTCCTTTTGTATCAGAGTAGACTACTTTTTTCAGTGGTGTGATTTCAGTTGAGCTGTTTCGTTGATAAAGGCTACCATCTTTATAAGAGTAAGAAGCACTTGTTGGCGTATAATAGGTTCTAAGCATTCCGTTATGGACAATCGCCAAGATAAATCCACTACGAGAAAGTCTACTCCAAGAGTCTGATTGACCAGGTGTGATATTGAAGTAGTCGGTGTTACCCTTTCCTGTAGAATTTGCACTAACTGAAACCTGAATACTTGAAAAGTCCGTACAATCGTTTGTTACAGTGATGTCAGCATGTGCTGCTTTGGTCGGGATTAAAAAGATGGCTAAAGCGACCATTCCTATTAATAAACTGACCAGTGATGATTTTTTTTCATGATATTCCTCCTGTTAATATAATATAGTCGTAAACGTTTTCGCTTACAATTTAAGTCTAAAGGATGCAGACTATTTTTCAATGATTCTAATTTACTATTTTATTCATTTTTTTTATTTTAGAGTCAAGTATAGTGGAATTTTCTTTGGGATATCGATCAGTTCTTGAATAGCGGAGGAGCTGGCTGAAATTTAGCAAGAGGTTGGAAAAAGTATTGTAAGATGAGTGAATAAGCGGATAGCCTTTATAAACGTTTTTTATACTTTATACGACGGTATTTCTATTGTGTGAAGCTTAACTTCAAAAACACTGGTTATTTATTTTTGTACTTAATGAAAAAGCCTAGGGCATCTTTTCTCCCTAGGCTCATCATTAGTTATTATTTAATCGCTTTAATGGTTCTTCATGCTTAGTAGTCAATCACATTAACTACTTTTAATTTCTGTGTTTCATCCCAATCATAGATAGCATCTTTTCTGATTGTCAGAAAATTTTTGTAGCCTAGGTATTGTATGCTAGGTAAATAATATATGTATTCTTTTGAGAATCCGCTATTATATAGGACTGAAACTAAAAAGCCTCTTGGATCATCATTTCTGCTCCAAGTTTCACTATCAAGGTGGTTTAGCGTAAAGTAGTCTGTCGATCCGCCACTTTTCCATTTACTTAACGATACTGTTGTAAGACTTGTGGAAAGATTAATCATGTTAACGTTCATACTTCGCGTAAGAAGCGAATTTGTTTCAACTTTTAACGGAGTGATTTCTGTTGTGCTACCTTGGGAATAAAGTTTTCCATCTTTAAAAGAGTAGGCGGCGTTAGTTGGAGTATAGTAGGTCCTAAGTTGTTCTAAATAAACAATGGCTAAAATATGGCCTCTAGGATCATTTCTGCGCCAAGATTCTGTTTGTCCAACTGTTACTTTGTAGTAGTCTGACGAGACATCTTTTCCATTATCTGCGTTAATGGAAGCTGTAAATGAATGTGACGGATCTGTACAATCGTTTGTTACAGTGACATCAGCATGTGTTTTGGTTAGTGGTAAGAAAAACATTAAAGCAATGAAACCAAACAATAGGCTGACCAATGGTAATTTTTTTTTCATGGTATTCCTCCCTTTAATATAATTTATGTAAACGATCTTCGCTTACAATTTAAGTTTAAAGGAACAAGTTTAGGTTTCAATGTGTCCAATCAATCAATTTATTTCATTTTTTTAGTATAAAACCAAATGTAGTGAAATTATGGGTGGGGTGCTAATAGCTACGGTTATTCTAGCTTCTTTCAATAGAATAAGGTTCGTCAAACTGCCGTTTAAAACAAAGCGTTCATTTAGCATTCGTTAGTAAAAAATCCTTTTAGGAAGCGATTCATGACATCGAATATGATGAATTTTCTTCCATTTTAGGCGATCCATGGATAATGACATTTATTAATTATCAGGTAAAAAGAAGATCAGAACTGATGGCCAAAACATACCAAACTGATAATTGATGACGTAACTTTTCAATCATTTCACTCTTTTTTGATGCTTTCCTACAAAAATTCCTGTATGCTTGCTTTTAGTTAGAGAATAAAATAATGACCGAGCTATATTGAATGCTCATATCCAGGAGGAGAAATAAGAATGAAAAAAATTTATTTTTTATGTACGGGAAATTCTTGTCGTAGCCAAATGGCGGAAGGATATGCACGTCAATTATTATCTGCCTCGGATGTGGAAATTAAAAGCGCAGGTATTGAAACTCATGGACTGAATCCACGAGCGGTTCAGGTTATGGCTGAGGATGGAATTGATATTTCAAACCAAACGTCTGATTTGATCGATCAGGATTATTTTACACAAGCAGACTTGATTATTACGCTTTGTGGAGATGCAAAAGATAAATGTCCGACGATTCCTGTAGGTGTTCAGCACATTCATTGGGATTTAACAGACCCCGCACAAGCAGTTGGAACCGAAGCAGAAATAGCATCAGCTTTTAGAAAAACAAGAGATAGAATTAAAGCAATGGTAATTGAACTCAAGAACCAGTGAGAGTCAGTATTTTTTGGGAATTGAGTGATCATTTGAGCTTCATTTGTCTGTATAGTGCTAAATTTTAACAATCAAGAATTGAAGTCAGCAAGCCTTAAAATGGTCTTGCTGGCTTTTTTTGCTTGCGATATTTTTTGGTCGCCTTCTCAATTATTTGGAGAGTTATGAATCAAGCAATTATTTCTGGTTATGAGAATGATTGGCGTTTAAAAATCAAAATTTATTTACAATAACAATGTTATGGGGAGTAAGATAAGAAAGAAGAGAGCGTATTTCGCGCAATTAACTAATGGACTGAAAGCTCTTCTTGTCAGTTAAATTCTAGCGCCAATAACAAATGAATAGAAGTTTATTGTGTGTGATTTTGGTTAGTAAAGAATAACAAGATCAGCGAAAAGAAAGCAGAAGAAGGAGGAGATTGCAGGGACAGGACTGCAATGAAAGAGAAATGATTACAGTGAAAGCTTTACCTGCTTATGATGGCGATTATTTGATCGTTCAGTATGGAGAAGAAGATCAACGGACGAATCTGTTTGTCGATGGTGGTCAAGGACAACAAGTTGTTAGGCAGTTGAAAGAGGAAATTGCAACAATTAGCCAGAAAGGCGAGTGCATTGACTTACTGGTTTTGACACATATTGATGCCGATCATATTCGGGGATTTTTGAGTTTGTTTTCTCAGTCGAGTTTTGACAAGTCATGTATTAAACGAGTGTTTTTTAATTCTAGAAAGCTGTTATCGCAAAAGTTTGATACAAAGGTTGTTTATGATGATCAACTGGAGATCGTTCAAGAAAAGTCAGAGATTAGTTTTAAACAAGGGGAGTCTTTCGATCGGTATTTGGAGGATTTGATGATTGAAAAGATGACAGTTATTGACAATTCTTGTCAGCCCAAATTACTCAAAGGGGCAAAAATGACGATTTTGACACCTGATGAAGCAAGTCTAAGGAAATTATATACAGATTGGGAAAAGGCAATTCAAAAAGAAACCAGGGATCAACTGATCAGCGGTCGTAATGTCAATCATCAGGGAAGCGTAGAAGAACTGATCAAAAAAGCTTTCCAAGAAGATCGCGCTGTCGCAAATGGGAGCAGTATTAGCTTTATATTGGAGTATGAAGGCAAACGACTGTTGATGCTAGCAGATGCTCATCCAAGTACTGTCACTGCGAAGTTAAAAGAACTTTATGGGGAAAAAGAGCTGCATTTTGACTTGGTAAAAGTGGCTCATCATGGGAGTAAAGCAAATACTAGTGACGATTTATTAAAACAGATTGAATGTGAAAATTATTTGATTAGTTCAAATAAGGGGAATCGTCATGGTTTTCCGCACAAAGAAGCCTTATCAAGGATTGTTTACCACAACTACACAAAAAAACGACCAACGAATTTTTATTTTAATTATTCCGATGCGAGTGAGGGGTTATTTACAAATGAAGAAATAAAAAAATACGGGATTCAATTGATCAAGAAAAAAATGAATGAGAGGGTACTAACGATTGACATATGAATGATTTTGAAGAGTTATCAGTGAATATTAGAGGAACCAATACTTATGGTTCAGGTTTGTTGTATCAGCAGGATTGTGAAACGGGTTATGTGATCACCGCAAAACATTGTGTGGTTGGGGAAACAATTAATGACTTCAAACTATTTGATTATACCCAATCTGAACTAGAAATCTTAGAACCACCAAGATGCTCAGATAGTCTAGATTTAGCGATTATTAAAGTGAAGGTAAAAAAAGGTTATCCTGAACTGCTTATAATGGAACCAGAAAATAAGCAAGAAATCGTATTTTATGGTTATCCAGAGTGTATGAAAGAAGACGGTGGGACTCCTTATCGAGGAAAGGCAACTCAAATCAGTAAGCCAGATATTTTTAAATTGGTACTGGACAATGAAATAGGATCGTCTAACAACACGGAGTATGAGAACATACGAGGTTGCTCAGGATCAGGAGTGTACGTCGAAAGAGAAGGTAAGTGTTATTTGACTGGGATTATTACGAAACTTCAGTCAGCGGGGCAACAAGGAATTGTTGAAGGGATTCATATCGCACATATCGTTGCTTTCTTTTTAGAAGAGTTTGATATCATGCTGGTACCTCGTTGCTTGAATGATTTTAGTGGATATTTGACATCTATCATAAATGAATTACGAGAAGTAGGTGGACAAGAAAATAAGCTGATTTTTCTGATTGAAAAATGTTATCGTGAATGTTTTTCCGACATAACGCCTAAATTGATCCATAATCGGTTAAGTGATTACCTGTTTCTTCCTTCTCAGAAAAATGAGGATTATACCAATAAATTCTTGTGGATCGCTTGGCTGGAGATCTTGCTTTACAAGTTATTACAAACAAATATTGCTTTTGAGATCGATGATTGTTTCAAATTACTCACTCAGGAAAAGGAAAGATCAGGTATTCATGTATTACTTACTGATTGCCTATCCCTTGACCATTTCATTGGGAGTTTATTTAGAAGTACACTTTATGACAAGATTGATAAACAAGATATTTTAGTTGTTTCTAGCGAAGAAATTTTTATATACGGTAGTTTTATCGCCAAGCGAGACCAAATTGAAGGGATTGTAACAAGCATCGATCATCCCGAAGTTTCTGACAGATTGGCGATTGATGATCCTAATGAAAAAAAGTTATTTCCAATTGTTCATATCTATTATATCGAATCTAAAATTTATCAGTTTTTACACGACACAAAAGGGTTAACAGCCGTTGAGTTTTCTCAGAGGTTTCCAGAGGAGTTAACTCGTTTGTTTGAAGAAATTGCAAACTAATGGAGGTAGATAACAATGGTAGAGATATTAAAAGAAATCACTACGTATGAAATAATAGAAAAAACGACGGGATTGACCTGTTACACGTACCAACAAGCAAACGAAAAGTATCGACTCCATTTTTTTTGTTATATATTTGATAATCAAGATGAGTTATTAGCCAACTATGAAGAAATCAACGACCAGATTGCCTACAGTTTTCAAAGTCAATTAAAAAGGAAGATTGAACGATGGAATATTTATTTTTTTCTTTTTGTCAAAGCCAAAGTAGCGAAGCCAATCAAAGCCAGTATTGAACAAGACAAGTATGCAACCAGAAAGGTGATCGTGGATAATTTTCGAGAATTTGCTACTAATGATGCGCAAAAAGAAGCACAAAAAGAAGCACAAAAAAATAAAATTCAAGAAAGATTATTATTGAATCTGGAACAGACAAAACCATTAAAGAAACTGGCTAAGAATGAGCGGCAAAATGATGAGAAAATCATCCATTTGTTAGCAGAATTAAAAACGATGGCTAAAAAAGAGAAAAAAGCACGAATACAAGAGTATATAAAACATGAGCTGTCAAATCTTAACGTAAAGGAAGGAACCGATGAGTCTTAAATTGAAAGGGATAAAAATTGATTCGTTTCGAGCATTTGAAAGGCAAAAATATTTTGATTGTGTGAATCCTGTTTTTAATGAAATATCAAATTTGATTGTTTTGTATGCGCCAAATGGAACCGGAAAAACCTCTTTTTTTGATGCCATCGAATGGAGCTTGACTGGCGAAATCAGTCGACTGAATGAAAATAAAAATGTCCGTGATATCGCCTCCCAAGAGCGAAAGTATATTTTAAAGAACAAATATTCCTCAGCCGAAGTGGGCAGTGTGGAACTAGCATTTGATGATGGCAGTTTTTATGCATTAACAACGAAAAAGTTAAATGGAAAGCAAACAACGGATTACGTTGAAGGGAATGAGACCAAAAAAACGGTTGATTTAACAGCGAAAGAATTAAAGATTTTACGACAAAAAAATTTATTGACACACAATCAAATCGATGCTTTTTTGCGATCACAGAGTGCCGAAGGAAGATATGATGCTTTAAGTAATTTTTGGGACAAAGAAAATGTATCTGAGGATTATAAAAATCTAGTCTTATTCGTCAATGAAATGAATAAAGCATTAGGACAACAAGAAACTAAAATGAATCAGCTAACAAAAGAGATTGAAAAACTCGAAAGTAATGCAAAAATATGGCAAACAATCAACCAGCTAAAAGAAAATTATGCCAAGTTAAACGGAAAGAATAGTAAAAAAGATCCATTGTTAAATAATCAATTAGGTTTACAAGAATTGTATATCGAATCGAACAAATTAAAAAGCAATAATCAAATAAAATTGAACCAGTTTGAAGAGGAGCGACAACAGCTAGAAAATTTAATCACAATGACCCAAGAGTATCGACAAATACCGCAGCAGATCGAATGGTCTGAAAAGCAGGTTGCTGATGTCAACGAAAAGTTAGCCCATTTGACAGAAATTGAGACAATCGAAGAAAAAAAGAAAGCACTGTTTGACGAAAAAATAGACTTGAGCAACCATCTCAAGCGTTGTAACTTTCTTATCAATCATGAAGCAGATTTTCAGGCACAAGAAATGGCTGAACAAAACAGTAATAGAGAAATCAATGAATGGATCAATCAACGAAAAAAATGTGAACAAGCATTGATTACTTTACAAAAGGAGCATCAAGAGCAAGAAGTAACATTAAGTGAGTGTCAAAATAAACGAGCGTTGCGGACGAATCAATTAACAGAAATCAAAGAATTAAACAGTTATTCCGATGTTAAAGCGAAAAGACAATTACTTGATCATGAAACCAAACAACAAAAAAAGAAAAAAATAGAGTTGGAAGCCAAGTTAGGTAAGATAAAGCTAACGTTGACAAAATTGTTTTCATTACTAAACTTAGACGATCATCAGTTAAGCCAAAAAGACTATTCAAAAGATCCTGATTATTCATTTTTGTTGGAACAGACAAGCCAACTTGATGACATTTGGCAAGAAAGAAAAAAATTGGAAGTTGATTTAGCACAAAAGAAGAAGGAACGTTCCTCTTTAGAAGATCTGGGCAGTCAGTTAGAACAGTTGAAAAAATTAGGTTATTCTATCGTAACGGATACGTCTTCGTCTGTCTGTCCATTATGTCTCCATGATCATCAAGAATTTCAACATATCATCCAAAAAATTGAAGCTAGTACGGCAGATCTTTTACCAATTGAGCAACTGACGAAGGAAAGCAGCCACTTAGAAGGAATGATCGATGACTCAACTGGGCGGTTAACTGATGTAGTTTCTGGAGTAAAACAACAGATTCAGATACAAATAACGATTAAGGAAACTGAAATCAACCAACTTGACCAGGATCTATTACAAGTAACCTTAAAATTAAAACAACAAGAAGAAGCGTATTTAACCAATGAGAAACACTGGCACAAGTTAAATGAATACAGCCAAAAATATGGGATTGACTGTGAAAAAATTGCTGAAGAAACCCAGAAAAGAGTAAAGTCACTACAGGAGGAATTGGTAAAATTAACGAATGAGTACCAAAATATCAAAGAAAAAATCAATCAAAATGAACAGCTGAATGTCAAGAATACTCATACGCTCAAAACGATCGAATTACATTATCAACAAGCGAAAAAAAGCTTAAATGATTTAAAAGGAAACGAACAGTATCAATATTATCAGCAAGAACAGGCGTTTTATGAAGCGCTTGGTATTTCTGTTATCTCTGATTTTAAAAGGCAATGTAAACGCGAGTTAGAAAAAATCAATGAACAAGAAACCAAGCTTATTGCTGAAAAAGAACAACGACTAGAACAAGTAAATGGGAAAAGTAAAACAGAATTAGTAGAAGAACAACGAATCCAATCAGAGCAGATTCGGCAGCTCGTTGTACGGAGGAAATATATCGAAAAGATATCTTATCAGCTGTTTGACCAAGTAATCATTGCACCAGAAGAATTGGAAAAAAATAAGCAAAAGTTGACCACAGCTATTTACGAATTAACGGAAAAAAATCAACTGTTGAGTCAACTATCTGGGCTTACCAGTGATTTTATCTCTGAAACAGGTATCGAAGAGAAAAGAAGCGAACAAGCAAAAGTAAAAAAAATCTATGACCACTTAAGTAGAAAAGTACAAGAACTAAAAGAATTAAAAGACAGTAAATTAACCGAGATCAAAAAGCAAATCAAAAGTACATTTAACTTAGATACCGTCAATCAGATTTTTCAAATGATTGAACCTCACCCTGATTTTCGTAAGATTAGTTTTAAAATCAATGAAGCAAATCCCGATAAATTAGGACTGGATATTATGTGCAAACGAACAGAGGATGAAGAGGATGCCCCGATTTTATATCTAAGTTCTGCCCAAGTAAATATATTGTCTTTAAGTATTTTTCTAGGAACCGCTCTAGAGAATACAGACAAAGTGAATACGATTTTCATGGATGATCCAATCCAACACTTAGATAGTCTTAATGAATTATCCTTTATTGATCTATTAAGAATCCTTGCATTTAAGCTAGGAACACAGATCATCTTTTCCACCCATAACCGTCAGTTTTTTGACTTATGTCAGAGAAAATTAGATGCCAATTACCATAATGCCAGTTTTATCGAAATGAATTATACAGAGAATCAGTTGTAACAAATTTAGTTAGTCAGAAAAAGTAAAAAAGGGAACTCTTTGATGAGAGCTGAGGTTAGCTGAAAGATTCAGAGTATAAAACAAAAATTGCCTACAGAAGTTAAAAAAGATACGGATAGAGAATCAATCCCAACGAATAAGGGATTGATTCTTTTTTCTAGATTAAATACAGATAGGAAGAATATATAGGTTGGATGGAGAGTTGTACTACCTATACGAAAGCAGAAGCTTTTTTAGGCTCTACATTTTTTGATATTGGCGAAATTTACCAACATTTTTTTATGATTTAAACGGTATAGAAAAGACATCATTCACTATTTGGGGGCTATTTAACCAGAGAAACCGAAACCTATACGACAACTTTGCGAACATTTAGAAAGTTTCTGACACAGATCCGAAATGCCCTCTGCTACAATTACTCAAATGGACCACTAGGATGTTTAAACAAGCCTATCAAAGTATTTAAACGAAATTTTTATCATTTCAAACGGCGAATTTTGATTCGTCACGGTAAAACTTTTTTAAGCAAATAAAGATACTCAGATTAGTAGGTTTTTATTTCCTATTTTTTTCAACTGGTATCAGATTTCAGCACTTATGACTGTTATTTTCGCTAGGAACAATTTCTTAAAAATGGATAGTTTTATTATTTCAATAAAATAATCATTGCTAAATCAACGATTTAAGACGGTTGTAGAATTTTTTTCAGATTGTTTGTTGACAAAAATAAAAAAACCATCTTACCATTAGTTTGTGGTTATAACCAGTTTAAAAGAAGGAGAAACCTATGGGAAATTCTTTTAAAAACAAAGCTTTGTATCATCAGTTGGTAGATTTACTTAAAAATCAGATGGAAAGTAACATGATACCCCATGATAAATTACCCTCTGAACGAGAATTAACTGCTCAATACGGAGTTAGTCGGACAACGGTTCGATTAGCTTTGAAAGAGTTGGAAAATACAGGTTATATTTATCGGAGACATGGAAAAGGAACATTTGTATCCGATATCAAAAAGAACGTAGCAGATTTAGCAGGAACCTATAGCTTTACTGAACAAATGAAAAGTTTAGGTAGAACTGCTGAGACGCGGATCTTAGCTTTTGAAAAAATTGAAGCGGACAAATTTATTGCAAAACAATTGAATCTTTCATTAGGAGAAGTAGTCTTCAAATTAAGTCGATTGCGGATAGCTGATCGGGAACCGCTTATGATCGAAGATACCTATTTGCCAGTCAAATTTTTCTTATCATTAAATGATCAGCTTTTAAGAAGCAAACCTCTATATGATCTTTTTTCCGAGGATTTTAATCAGACCGTTCGATTGGCAGATGAAGAGCTATATGCAAGTGTTGCCTCAAAGGAAGATGCGAAACAGCTGATAATCTCAGAAGGAGCACCTGTCCTTCATTTAGCACGTCAAACCTATAATATGAAAAATGAAATTATCGAATTTACTTTAAGTGTCGCCCGTGCGGATCAATTTCATTATCAGATCCGCCATATTCGAAATAGTTAGGAGAATCGAAACATGTTTACAGTAGGAAAAGAAAAACTGGATCAGCTGGGTGCTGAGATCACGACTCGCGAAATACGCCAACAGCCGGAACTTTGGGAAGAAACCCTTGATCACTATCAAACAGTTCAAAAGGAATTAGATAATTTTCTTGCAATAGTTAAAGAAAAGGCAAATGGTCAGCGAACACGTGTAATCTTCACTGGTGCAGGAACATCTCAATATGTAGGAGACACATTAGTTCCTTATTTGCGCAAGAACGGTGATCGCCAAGCATTTAGCTTTGAAAGTATTGGAACGACTGATATTGTCGCAGAACCTGAAGAGTATTTAATTAAAGAAGAACCAACTTTACTTGTATCATTTGCGAGGAGTGGAAACAGTCCTGAAAGCTTGGCAGCAGTTGAAATTGCAAATCAGGTGGTTGATACGATCTATCATTTATCAATTACGTGTGCTGTAGAAGGAAAACTAGCTCAAATTAGTCAATCCGATTCCAATAGTTTTTTATTCTTGATGCCAGCACGTTCCAATGATAGTGGCTTTGCTATGACTGGTAGCTTTTCCTGCATGACTTTAGGAGCTTTGTTGACATTCGATCAAACAGTATTAGTGAAGAAACAACAATACCTGAAGGTTTTAAGTAATTTAGGAAATGAAATAATTACCCGAGTAAATGAAATTGAAAAAATCGTTCAGCTTGATTTTGAACGCATTGTTTATGTTGGTTCAGGAAGTCTAGCTGGATTAACAAGGGAAGCGCAATTGAAGATTCTGGAATTGACAGCCGGAAAAATTGCTACCATCTTTGATTCATCAATGGGCTTTCGCCATGGTCCAAAGTCGTTTATTAATCAAAAAACAATCATGTTCGGTTTTGTTAATAATAATCCTTACACGCGTGATTACGACTTGGATGTCTTAGAAGAAGTGCGTGGAGATGAAATCGCTTCCGGAGTGTTCGCCATTACTCAACCAGGGCAACGGAATTTCACTGGCGATAAATTCGAGTTTACAACTGAGGCCGAATTACTGCCAGATGGCTATTTAGCACTAAGCTATATCATGGTTGCCCAAATAGTCGCTTTGTTATCATCGATTAAAGTGAATAATAAACCAGATACACCATCACCAACAGGAACAGTTAACCGAGTTGTAAAAGGTGTAACGATTCACAAATATAAGTAAAAATAAACTGGGAGGAAGAACCATGATTACATTAACCAGAGGAAAAAAAGCAGCAATGGATCGTTTATCGACAAAAGATGGTATTATCAGTGCCTTAGCGATTGATCAACGCGGAGCATTAAAAAAAATGATCAAAGCCTTAAATGTAGAATTAAACGATGAACAGATTGAGCGTTTCAAGGAGTTAGTTTCTAGTGAATTAACCCCTTATGCATCTTCTATTTTATTGGACCCAGAATATGGTCTTCCTGCTGCAAGTGCACGACATGAAGATGCTGGTTTGTTGTTGGCCTATGAAAAAACCGGCTATGATGTAACAACACCGGGACGCTTGCCTGATTTATTAGCAGATTGGTCAGTTTTACGATTAAAAGAGCAAGGAGCCGATTCGATTAAGTTTCTACTTTATTATGACGTAGATGAAGATCCGGAAATCAATCATCAGAAGCATGTCTTCGTAGAACGTTTAGGTAGCGAGTGTGCCGAAGAAGATTTGCCATTCTATTTAGAATTGCTATCATATGATACCCAAATTTCAGATGTTCATTCACTTGAATATGCCAAAGTAAAACCGCATAAAGTCAATAGCATGATGAAGGAATTTTCGAAACCACAGTACAAAGTAGATGTTTTAAAGGTAGAAGTTCCTGTCAGTATGAATTTTGTAGAGGGTTTCAGTACAGATGAAGTAGCGTATACCAAAGAGGAGGCGGCAAAGTACTTCTTGGAACAAAGTCAAGCGACAGATTTGCCTTTTATTTTCTTGAGTGCCGGTGTTTCTACGAAGCTATTCCAACAAACATTGTTTTTTGCTAAAGATTCAGGTTCGACCTTTAATGGTGTGCTTTGTGGTAGAGCTACTTGGAAAAATGGTGTGAAGCCGTTTATCAAATCTGGTGAGGAATCTGCTCGTGCCTGGCTGAAAAGTGAAGGTCGTGAAAATATCGAAAGCTTGAACAACGTTTTGGCACAAACAGCCAGTTCTTGGTATGACAAAGTCCAAGTTGAAAAAGAAGTAGCTGTGAACTAGGAGGAGAGCTCGTGATAGTAACTGTAACGATGAACCCGTCAATTGATTTTTCCTATCCGCTTGCTTCCTTGAATGTGGATACTGTCAATCGAACAGATCAAGTTAGTAAAACAGCAGGTGGAAAAGGACTTAATGTAACCCGAGTAATCCATGATCTAAAGGGGGATGTACTCGCTACAGGAGTTCTCGGTGGGTTTCATGGGGCGTTTATTGCAGATGAATTAAAGCATGCCGGTATTAAGCAGAAATTTACAGAGATCAAAGAAGAAAGCCGAGATTCAATCGCTATTTTGCATGAAGGAAATCAAACTGAGATTTTGGAAGCGGGACCAACAGTTTCCTATGAAGAACAGCAGAATTTCCTAGAAAACTTCAAGGAGCTAATAAAAAAAGCAAAGATTGTCACAATCTCAGGTAGTCTTGCAAAAGGATTGCCATCAAATTTTTACCAAACGTTGGTCCAATTGACAGAAGAGCAGTCCGCAAAGGTTCTTGTCGACACCTCTGGGGAAAGCTTGCATCAGGTTTTAGCTGGCAAACAGAAGCCATTTTTAATCAAACCAAATCTTGAGGAATTATCAACACTACTGAGACATTCATTTTCGATTGATCGATTAGAAGAAGTCCAGGAAGAATTGATTCAACCTATCTTCGCAGGTATTGAATGGATCATTGTTTCTCTAGGAAAAGCTGGAGCTCTCGCAAAACATAAAGATTGTTTTTATCGAGTTACGCTCCCTACGATAAAAGCAGTCAACCCAGTTGGTTCAGGAGATGCTACAGTCGCTGGATTTGCCTACGGCCTATCACAAGAAATGGATGAAATAGAACTTTTGAAGTTTTGTATGGCTACTGGTATGGCTAATGCACAAGAAGGACAAACAGGTCATGTTTCACCGGTGAATATTCAATCGCATATTGAAAAAATAACTGTAAAAAAGATTGAGTGAAAAAATCGATCTAGATAAAATCAATGATTTTTTGAGACCAACTCAATTTGGTAGAAGTTCCATTTTTGTAGGATTCAACGTACTCCAGTAGTTGTTGTGAATCTCTACGTTTCGTCACTCGGACTTGCAGAACGGTCGTTTCATCGGTAAGAATCTTTAATGATTTCGCAACATTTAAAGGAGTTGGAAATATAATTTTATTTGTTTCCGTAAAATCTTCCTCATTCATGTGGATATTGTAGTCTTGTTTAAAGCGCTGACAGCTGGAATTGTAATAACACAATTCTTGACAATTAGGATCCACATATTGTTCGGGCAAATAAGTTTGCTGATAGATATATGCAGTTTTTTAGTTTTTCGTAAATGTCTGATGTAATCATAAAATGCTAAGGCTGGCAGTTTAAGCTTGTTTAAATAGTGTGGATCATTCCCTCGAACGATTGATAAAACTAGACCAGTTTTTCTTTACGTGAAACAAATGAGTCACGACCTTGATGACGAATTATGAATCCATCCTTTATTCATTCAGGGAGCGAATGACTGTAATAGAGCTTACGTTAAAAATTTATATTAATTCTGCTTCTGTATAAAGTTTATTGCCATTTTGGGATGTCTAAATTAACCCTTCAAACAACATCAAAGAATTAAACTTTTCGTTAGAGTCTTTGGTTTTGTATGTATAATTTGATTTTAACACGTTCTGTTATGTTGGATAGGGTTGACTTTCTATTTCAAATTATTTGATATATCAATATATTGAAAACGCTTTTATTTAAGGAGGGAGCTTTTGAACACATTTGAGATTAAAGAAGATTTTCTTCTAAACGGTAAGCCCTTTAAGATACTCTCAGGAGCTATCCACTATTTTAGAGTGGATTCAGCCGATTGGTATCACTCGTTATATAATCTGAAAGCATTGGGATTTAATACAGTTGAAACTTATGTACCATGGAATCTACATGAACCTAAAAAAGGAGATTTCCATTTTGAGGGAATTTTGGACTTAGAACATTTTTTGTCCATTGCTGAGGAATTAGGACTATACGCGATTGTTAGACCATCTCCATATATTTGTGCAGAATGGGAGTTTGGTGGTTTTCCTGCTTGGTTACTTAATGAGGGAACTCGGATCCGAACAAATGAAACCGTTTATTTGAACCATGTGGCAGATTATTATGATGTTTTAATAAAAAAAATCGTGCCGCATCAGCTGACAAATGGTGGAAATATTTTAATGATACAAATTGAGAATGAATACGGTTCTTATGGAGAAGAAAAAGACTATTTACGTTCGATACGTGATTTAATGTTGGACAGAGGAATAACAGTGCCATTTTTCACTTCGGATGGACCATGGCGAGCGACACTCAGAGCAGGCAGCATGATTGATGAAGATATTTTAGTTACTGGAAATTTTGGTTCAAAGGCTGAAGAAAATTTTTCTTCAATGGAAGCTTTCTTCAATGAGCATGGGAAAAAATGGCCTTTAATGTGTATGGAATTTTGGGATGGTTGGTTTAATCGTTGGAAGGAACCGATTGTACAACGTGATGCAAAAGAATTAGCTGAGGCAATCAAAGAGGTCGTGCTGAGAGGAAGTATTAACCTGTATATGTTCCATGGAGGAACAAATTTTGGATTTATGAATGGTTGCTCAGCTAGAGGAGTGATTGATTTGCCACAGATTACTTCTTATGATTACGGAGCACCCTTAGACGAGCAAGGAAATCCAACCGAAAAATATTATGCAATCCAGACAATGATTCATGAAACGTTCCCTGATATCCAACAAATGGAACCTTTGACAAAAGACACAATGGAAATGAAAGATATTCCATTAATTGATAAAGTCAGTTTATTTTCAACATTAGATACAATTAGTCAATCAGTAAAAATGAAATATCCAGAAACGATGGAAATGTTAGGACAAAATACAGGTTATATTCTGTATCGCACCTCAATAAAAAAAGATGCAGAACATGAAAGACTGAGAGTAATCGATGGAAGAGACCGTAGCCAACTATTTTTAAATCAAAAACTGCAAGCTACACAATATCAGACAGAAATTGGTGAAGATATCATTGTTCCAATGCCTCAGGAAGACAATCAATTAGATATTCTAATTGAAAATATGGGGCGTGTTAATTATGGTCATAAATTATTAGCCGATACACAAAAAAAGGGAATTCGTACAGGGGTCATGGCTGATCTACATTTTATCACTGATTGGAATCAGTATTGTTTACCACTAGAGTCATGTGAGAAGGTTGATTTTTCAAAGGAATGGCATCCTAACCAGCCAAGTTTTTATCGCTATGAAGTAACACTTGATGAAGTGGAGGATAGCTTCATTGATCTATCAAAATTTGGGAAAGGTGTCGTATTTGTTAATCAGACCAATATTGGACGTTTTTGGGAAGTTGGGCCAACACTTTCGCTATATATTCCGAAAAGCTTATTTAAAAAAGGAAACAATGAAATAGTAATTTTTGAAACAGAAGGAACTTTCCAACCAGAGATCCAATTAGTAAAAGCACCACTATATAAAGAAATGAAAGAAGGATAAACAATGAGTATTATCGGAGTAAGAATTGATGGACGTTTAATTCATGGACAAGTAGCCAACTTATGGACAACCAAGTTGAACATCACACGGATTATGGTTGTAGATGATGAAGTTGCAAAAAATGATATTGAAAAAAGTGGATTAAAGCTGGCAACTCCACCAGGAGTTAAATTAAGTGTATTGCCGATTGAAAAAGCTGCTAATAATATTTTAGCAGGAAAATATGATTCTCAACGATTATTGATTATTGCTCGGGAGCCGGATCGTTTATTGAAGTTGGTAGAATTAGGAGTCCCAATTGAAGAAATTAATGTTGGGAATATGTCACAGACGAATGAAACACGGTCCATTACTAAATCAATCAATGTGGTTGATCAAGATGTAGAAGTATTTAACAAATTACAGGCTAAAGGTGTTCGCTTAGTAGCGCAGATGGTTCCAAGTGATAAAGCAGAAAATTTTATGGCTTTATTAGCGAAATAGGAGGATAAATAAATGGATATCTTATGGTGGCAGATCTTATTATTAACATTATACGCAGGGTATCAAATTTTAGATGAGTTACAAATTTATTCATCGTTGAGTGCACCCGTTTTTGCCGGATTATTTGCTGGTCTAGTGATGGGGGATCTAAAAGCAGGACTTATTATTGGTGGTAGTATGCAATTGACTGTACTTGGTGTTGGTACCTTTGGGGGTGCATCAAAAATTGATGCCAACTCTGGAACGATTTTAGCGACAGCTTTCTCAGTAGCGCTAGGAATGAACCCAGAGCAAGCAATTGCCGTAATTGCGGTACCAGTAGCTAGCTTGATGATTCAATTAGATATATTAGCCCGTTTTGCGAATACGTATTTTGCGCATCGCATTGATAAATTAGTTGAAGATATGAACTATAAAGGGATCGAACGTAATTTCTTAATGGGAGCCCTCTCTTGGTCACTTTCTCGTATGATTCCCGTTTTTCTAGCATTAGCATTTGGAGGAGGACTAGTAGAACAAGTGGTAGCCGTGCTAAATGGTGATTTGAAGTGGTTAGGCGATGGATTATCAGTAGCTGGAGCAGTTTTACCAGCTGTCGGTTTTGCTATTCTACTACGTTACTTGCCAGTTAAAAAGCATTTCCCTTACCTAATTTTAGGATTTACATTAACGGCATTACTAGGAACCGTCTTTACTAACATGCAGGTTTTAGGAACGGGTGTTGCAGGAGTTGTGAAGAATTTCGAAGGAATATTTAATTCACTTCCAATGTTAGCAATTGCCCTAGTTGGATTTTCTTTAGCAGCCATCAGTTACAAAAATGGACAGCTGATACCACATTCGCCAGCCCCTAAAGATGTTACATCGAATGATTCAGATGAAGGAGAGATTGAAGATGACGAAATCTAATTATAAGTTAACGAAGGAAGACTTTAAGCAGATCAATCGCAGAAGCTTGTTTACTTTCCAATTAGGCTGGAACTATGAACGGATGCAAGGATCAGGCTATCTTTATACAATTCTGCCGCAATTACGCAAGCTTTATGGTGATAATTCTCCTGAATTAAAAGAAATGATGAAAACTCATACACAATTCTTTAATACATCAAACTTCTTCAATACTATCGTTACCGGGATTGACTTGGCTATTGAGGAAAAGGAAGGTATTGATGGTAAAGACACTGTCTCAGGTTTAAAAGCTGGGTTGATGGGGCCTTTTGCAGCAATTGGTGATTCGATTTTCGCAGCGTTAATTCCAACAATTTTTGGAGCCTTAGCAGCCAATATGGCAATTAATGGCAACCCAACTGGAATTTTTATTTGGATTATCGCACAAATCGCTGTTATGATTTTCCGTTGGAAACAATTAGAATTTGCTTATCGTGAAGGAATCTCTTTAGTTACCACGATGCAACATCGCTTAACTGCCTTGACAGATGCTGCAACTTTGTTAGGGGTCTTCATGGTTGGAGCGTTGGTCGCTACCATGATTAATGTAAAATTGTCTTGGGCACCAAGTATTGGTGATGTGACGTTAAACATGCAAAACAACCTGGATATGATTTTACCACGATTATTACCAGCCGGTATCGTTGCAGCAATTTATTGGATGCTTGGCAAAAAGAATATGACTTCTACTAAGGCAATTTTCATAGTATTAGTGGTTTGTGTAGCATTATCAGCTTTAGGCGTGATTTCAAAATAAGTCAGGCTGATTCCAATTAGTGATGAGGAGTGGTTCAATGGGAAAACAATTAGTTTTAATTAGTCATGGACTTTTCTGTGAAGAATTGAAAAAAAGTACAGAAATGATAATGGGGCCTCAGGAAAGTATTCACACAGTAAGCCTTCTTCCTTCTGAATCAGCGGAAGATTTTCGTGAAAAGTTTGAAACAGTAATTGCCAATTTAGATGATTTCGTAGTATTAGCAGATTTAATGGGTGGCACTCCGTGTAATGTAGTTTCAAAAATAATTCTCGAGGGTCAAGTAATTGACTTATACGCAGGCATGAACATGCCAATGGTCATTGACTTCATTAACAGTCAATTAATTGGAACAGAACTTTCATTAATCGAATCTGCTACAAGTAACATTTGTTATGTGAATGGACGGATTTTCAGTGATGACGATGATGAAGATGAGTAAGATAAAATATATGAGTGATGAAGCCAAAGAAATATTTCTCTGATCATACTATAGATAAAAGACATTTCAAACTTGTAATTTGAGTTTGGAATGTCTTTTTATCTAGTTTTGTTCAAAATTTTGGACAAAAAAGAGACCCTTTGTCAAATGATGTTGGTAAAGAGAAATTCTAGAATGATTGGTGAAAGATTGAGAAAAGAGTATTCAGCATCAAGGAATAAGAAGGAATTTCCGAAATTTGACAAGAAACATAAATACTTTTTTTTGGTGTTGATTATTATCTACTTGGTGTGTCTCAAATTTTTTATAAATTTCAGCGAATTTTTGAAGATGCCGCTTTTGTCTCATTCTCCATTTTTTTATTTTATGATTAACCTCATAAAAAAGTGGGACATTCATTAGATTTTTTCTGATTAATGTCCCAGACTCGTCTACAGACTGAGAACTTGGAAGGGATACTTCCAGGACTTTTTTAAACGGTTGACTCAATGGCTTCTTTATACTTTTCAAAAAGTGGGATAATTTGCGTGCGCTTTTTTATGTCAAGTTTAATAAAAATATTGTGGACATGAGTTTTAACCGTTCCTAATGAAAGAAAGAGCTGGTCAGCAATTTCCTGATTGGTTCGATGTGACAGTAGCAATATAAAAATTTCCGTTTCTCGTTGAGTAAACTGGTGAACCTGACAAAAGTCTTGAATCAAGAGAGAGGTGTCTTGATTTTGTGTTTTTTCTTTCTGAGGTTGATATTTTTTGATAAAGAAGTGCAGTAATAAAACACATATAACAATCGAAAAAATATCCTCTGAGACACTACGATTATAAATTTTTGTCACTAAGGAGCTATATTGATCGACATTGAAAATCACGAAACTATCTTCAATAATGATCAAAATACTAAAGAAGAGATTGATGAACATCAATTGCTTTAAATAGTGTTTGTTCAGCAAAGGTACATCCTTTTTTGTTCCTCGCCAACAATAAATTCCTAGGTAAAACAGGAAGAGTTGATTGCCCAGATAATAGAGCCAGACTTTAAAGGCTGAATTATCCATCAGTGGGATGGTAATCATCCAAACAGCCAAAGCAAGCAGTAAAGCATAATGGAGAGGGGAAAGTTTTTCTTTTTGTAGTTCGGCAAGGATAGAAATGGAAAAAAAGGCGTTTCCCATAAAAATAATCGTTTTAACTGCTGGCGCACTCATAAATGCTTGATCATAACTTTGTGCAAAGGAATTGAGGAACTCCGTCATATAAATAATCGTGTTATCAAAAATGAAGAATGCCAAATACAAACTGATCCAGAGAAATAAGTTGTTTTTTTCTTTTAAATAAGCATAAATAGCAAAAGTCATCGTGATTGAATATAGAATGATCAATAGAATGTTGTAAACAAAAATAGCTATCATGTTGAATCCCCTTTCATTTTTTTCTTACCTCAAATTTCTTATTTTAATTATAACACCGATTTTTTTATCTTTACTTTTAATTCCTATAAACTTCCTTCTAAACTTTTGTAAACCCTTGGAAAATAACTGGTTTATATCCAAAAATAAACCAGCCTGTACCACGTATAGATCGACAATGATAGCGTTTACAACTAATAGCTTATCGTAAACTCTCACTTTTTTTCCTAAAGTGAAGATGCAAAGCAAACAAATTACTTAGGAGGTTTCATTATGGGAAAAAAAGATTTTATTACAACTGAAAATTACACGAAGGAAGAGATTCAACAAATTGTTGACCTGTCATTGAAAATCAAAGCGGCCATCAAGAATGGTTTTTATCCTCCTTTGCTAAAGAACAAAGTGTTAGGGATGATTTTCCAACAGTCTTCTACCAGAACGCGGGTTTCGTTTGAAACAGCAATGACACAATTAGGGGGGCACGCAGAATATCTAGCACCAGGACAAATTCAATTGGGTGGTCATGAAACGATAGAAGACACGAGCCGAGTTCTTTCTCGTTTAGTTGATATTTTGATGGCTCGTGTGGAACGTCATCATAGTGTGTATGACTTAGCAACGAATGCCACGATCCCAGTTATTAACGGGATGTCTGACTTCAACCACCCAACGCAAGAAATTGGCGATCTTTGCACCATGATCGAACATCTTCCAGCAGGCAAAAAAATTGAAGACTGCAAGGTTTCCTTTATTGGAGATGCCACACAAGTCTGTTTCTCTTTAGGATTGATTGCAACAAAAATGGGAATGGAATTCGTTCAATTTGGACCAGAAGGGTTCCAGTTAAACGAAGACCATCGCGCCCGACTAGACGCAATTTGCAAAGATTCTGGCGGCTCCTATACGATATCCGATCAAATCGATGTTATCGAAGGTTCGGATTTTGTTTATACAGATGTTTGGTATGGACTGTATGAAGCTGAACTATCAGAAGAGGAACGCATGCGTATTTTTTATCCTAAATACCAAGTGAATACGGACTTGATGAAACGTGCTGGGGAACAAGCGAAATTTATGCACTGCTTGCCTGCCACTCGTGGGGAAGAAGTCACAGATGAAGTCATGGATGGACCGAACTCGATCTGTTTTGATGAAGCAGAAAATCGGTTGACTTCGATTCGCGGTCTCTTAGTGTACTTGATGCGGGATTATGCGGAAAAAAATCCAATCGATGAGACCAAAAAAGCAGCGGCTAAAAAAGACTTGGAAGCTTTGCTAGGTGAAACATTTTAGACGCAAGAGATGAGGAAAGGAAATAATCTGCGTATCATGACGATGCGTGAGGATTGTCTCTGTTCTAGAGGAGGGGCTAACGATCTGAAAATCGATTCTTTCTAGCAGAAACTTGATCTCACATTAATGCAGCTTTTATGCCGCACCAGGATTCATGTGAGATGAGTCCGCTGGTTGCAAGGATCGTTCAATCGTTGGTCCAACCTTATTCCCTTGTACCGGAAAGGAAGAAAACAATGGGAGAAAAGAAAAAATTTAGTTTGATGAGTGCTATATTATCTGTTATTTGTGTTGTATTTGTGGCAGAAGCGGCTGCACCGGTAGCAGCAATCGGAAATTCACAATTTTTTTGGTGGATCTTTTTATTGATTGCATTCCTTTTGCCCTATGGATTGATCTCGTCAGAGTTAGGAACAACTTATATCGGTGATGGCGGTATCTATGATTGGGTGACACAAGCCTTCGGACATCGCTGGGGATCTCGCGTTTCTTGGTATTACTGGATCAATTATCCACTGTGGTTAGCTTCTCTAGCAGTAGTCTGCCCTGATTTATTGATGACGATCACAGGCAGCGAATTTTCAACAGCTGCTGCTATCGTGATCGAACTGATCTTTATATGGATCATCGTTTGGATCAGTTTTTATCCGGTCAGTGACAGCGTGTGGATTTTGAATGGAGCAGCTGTCATCAAAATGCTGCTGGCAATCTTGATCGGTGGCTTAGGTCTCTATACTGCGCTTACTAAAGGTGTGGCGAATGAGTTTACTCTTTCTTCCATGCTGCCAAGTTTCAATTTAAATAGTTTGTCCTTTATTTCAGTAATCATTTTTAACTTATTAGGATTCGAAGTGATTTGTACATTCGCGAATGATATGGAAAATCCTAAAAAGCAAATCCCTCAATCGATTATTGCTGGTGGACTGGTGATTGCAGCCATTTACATTTTTTCTGCATTCGGGATCGGTGTAGCAATTCCTACGGATCAGATTAGTACAGGCAGCGGATTGATGGATAGTTTTAAGTTATTGACAGGATCAACAGGCGGCTGGTTCATTATTTCGATGGCCTTTTTATTCTTACTAACATTGTTTGGCAATATGATTTCTTGGTCGTTAGGGGTTAACAATACTGCTTGTTATGCAGCCGAAAATGACGATATGCCGAAAGTATTTGCCAAACGCAGCAAAAAAAACGGCATGCCTACTGGTGCGGCGATTATGAATGGTATTGTTGCTTCTATCGTTGTCATCATCGCACCAATTTTACCAAATCAAGATTTATTTTGGGCATTTTTCTCGTTGAACCTAGTAATGTTCCTACTATCATATGTACCTGTTTTTCCTGCGTTTTATAAATTGCGCAAAATCGATCCAGAAACACCTCGACCTTTCAAGGTGAGCGGCAGCGACTTGTTCTTGAAGGTATTAGTCGCACTACCGATGATCATGATCGTGATCTCATTGATTTTCACAGCGATTCCTTTGCAGTTTGATGCTGAATCGCTGAGTCAGCAATTACCAATCACGATTGGAGCAATTATATTTGCCCTCGTTGGTGAAATCATTATCTGGATCAAAAAAATCAAAAAAGAAGGAGTGCTGTATCATGGCAAAGCGAATCGAAAAGACCACACCGAAACAAGACGGGTTTAGAATGCCTGGAGAGTTTGAACCACAAGAGAAAGTATGGATGATTTGGCCAGAGCGTCCGGATAACTGGCGTGATGGAGGCAAACCGGCTCAAGAAGCATTTGCCGAAGTCGCAAAAGCGATCAGCAAATTCACGCCAATGAATGTGGTCGTGTCGCAACAGCAATATCAAAACTGCCGTCGTCAATTGCCTGCCGACATCACTGTCTATGAAATGTCGAACAACGATGCTTGGATTCGTGACTGTGGTCCTAGCTTTGTCATCAACGACAATGGTGAATTACGAGGCAATGACTGGGGATTCAATGCTTGGGGCGGCTTAGTCGATGGCTTGTATTTCCCTTGGGATCAAGACGATTTGATTGCACAAAAGATCTGTGAAATCGAACACGTGGATTCGTATCGAACGGAGGATTTTATTTTAGAAGGGGGCTCCTTTCATGTTGATGGAGAAGGCACTGTTTTAACGACTGAGATGTGTTTATTGAGTGAAGGTCGGAATCCTCATATGACAAAAGAAGAGATCGAACAAAAATTATGTGACTACTTAAACTGTGAGAAAGTACTTTGGTTAGGTGACGGGATCGATCCGGAAGAAACCAATGGGCATGTGGATGATGTGGCATGTTTTGTTCGTCCCGGAGAAGTGGCTTGTATCTATACTGAAGATCAAAACAGCCCATTTTATGAAGCGGCTCAAGCTGCTTACAAGCGTTTGAATGAAATGACCGATGCCAAAGGCCGCAAATTAAAAGTTCATAAGCTTTGTTGCCCAGTAGAGAATGTCACGATCAATGGGGATTTCAAGATCGATTACGTAGAAGGAACGATGCCACGTGAAGATGGCGACATTTGTATTGCTTCTTATATGAATTTTCTGATCACGAACAACGGTGTGATCGTTCCTCAGTATGGAGATAAAAATGATGCGCTGGCACTTGAGGAAATAGCAGAATTCTTTCCAGATAAAGAAGTCGTAGGCGTAAATACAGTTGAGATCGTATACGGTGGTGGAAATATTCACTGTATCACACAACAACAACCGCAAAGATAGGTGGAGGCTTATCTCAAAAATTGTCATCGCATTGGGTGGAATTTTAGGCGACGCTGCTCATGAACAATTGACCAAAGCCCAAAGCAGCAAATTCGATTACTGACCTGATCAATGACGGCCGTTTATTCGTTTTTAGAGATACTAGAAGAGACTGAGACAACTTTTGTCCCAATCTCTTTTTTTTGTTTCATTGTCTATCATTAGCTGACGATCAGCTTGGTGATTCAACCATTAGAGGAAGACAGATGTGGGTGAGATCTTTTCATAGTTTTCCCAAACCCATAAAAATCTCCTAGGTACCTTTTAAGTATATTTTAAAACAATAATGCATATATATACAAATCGAATCATTTTTAAGAGGTTGTTTTAAGAAGGGGAAATAAGGAACTTTCTTAGTTTCAGTAAACGATTAATTCTTTTTTACAGGTATCAAGATTTCAAATACACGTTTTTCAGGAATCGTGGTAGTAATTTCATCTTGCCATAATATTTTCCAAAAAAATCTTTCTGGAATAAATTTATTTTTTTGAAAATAGTTCAGTAGTTTCTGATTGATTTCTTGCTTATTATAATTTGAATCTTCTATGAAGAAAGAGACATATGTTCCATTCGATCTGGTTATAATTTTCTCTGCGTCGTAAAGATGACTTTGTTCCTTGTTTATTTTAATTAGTGACCTAAAAGGAGTTTTTTGAATGTCAGAAAAAATAGAATCTTCTACTAAAAAATTTATAGGATAGCCATTAAATAAATCTTTTTGATCTAAGGATAAATAAAAATCACTATAACTAGATAAAGAATCGATGGAGTCGTAGTAATGAGAATGCATTAAATCAGAACAAATAAAAGATTCTTCTTCTCTATAAGAATGAGTAATTATATCAAAATTTATATTTTTCAATGTTGTATACCGATCGATATAATTTTCTAAAAACGTCTGCATATGTTTTAAGTCATTGATTTTTTCATCTAAAATTTCTTTTCGCTTTTTAAATTCTATCAGCGTGTCATCCATGTTTCGATTATCGAGAAAATATTTAATCTGTTCTAAAGGTACATCAAGAAATTTCAAGGTTAGTATAACGTCTAATTCAAAGCATTGGTCACAAGTATAATATCTATAACCATGAGTAGATATTTTTTTTGGTTTGAATAAATCAATTTGATCATAATAAATTAAGGTTCTTCTACTTAAATTGACGTATTTTGCAAATTCACTGATTGTTAAATAATTATTCATAATTACCTCCTTGAATGTAACGTAACGTTACAGTTTATTCTAGCAGAGCAATAACCCAAATTCGTTATAAAAGGAGATTCTTATGTTAAGTTTAATCGAAATAAAAAAAGTATTTGGAAATGAAATAGTATTGAATCATTTATCAGGAGATTTCCAAAAAGGCCTCAATTTTATTTACGGTCCATCGGGTAGTGGGAAGACAACGCTATTAAATATCATTAGTGGTATGGATCAAAATTTTGAAGGAGATGTTTATTTTAACAATCAGTCGATGAAACGTTTTACGAAAAAAGAACTATCCGACTATTATTACAATTCAATCGGTTTTATCTGGCAAGATTACCAATTGATAGAATACTTAAGTGTAGAATGTAACATTGATTTAGTTCTAAGCCTATCGAACTTAAATAAAGCAGAACGAAAAATGAAAGTAGCAAAGGTATTAGAGGAACTAGGAATATCTGGATTAGCTAAAATGAAAGTGGCAAAATTATCTGGCGGACAAAAACAACGAGTAGCGATAGCTAGAGCATTAGTAAAAGATCCAGAAATAATCATAGCAGATGAACCAACTAAAGCATTAGATCTTTTAGCTGCTAATAAAATCATGACGGAGCTAAAAAAAATCGCTAAAGAAAGAATAGTGATAATAGTCACTCATGATAAAGGTTTAATTGAAAAAGACGCAAATGTCTATAGCATGGAGCAAGGACAACTAAAATTAGTAGGGCAAAGTAAACAACACTCAAAAGATGACGGGAAAAACAATCGATTGAATAAACCTCCTTATTTATCTTTAAAAAATTGTATCTCTCAATCTTTTAACATTCTAAAAGGCGCATCCATATATTCTATATTAACGATTATTTTACTCATACTTTCTTCCTTTTTTATGTTGATTAATTTGAGTGGGGAAATAAAAGAAAAACAAGATGATAATTTTAGCCGTCTCGTTAAAGAAAGAGGAGAGACGATCAAAGATATTTATTTGTCAAAAGAATCGACAGGTGGTGGTCCTTCGGGTTCTCTAAAACAAGATACTTCAGGAGCAGTAGATTTATTAAAAGATGATCCCAGAGTAGATTTTGTGGCACCCTTGGAAATAGTGGGTGATTTGAAACTAAACGTAGGAGATTTGATTAAAAATTATGAAGTGAAGGATAGCTTTAACTTTCCTGCAATTACGAAATTGATAGCTGGAAGATATCCTTCAATTGGAGAAATAGAAGTGGCTGTTCCTAAACGGTTACTGGATTTACTAGGTCTAAAACCCACCGACGTAATCGGGAAAAAATTAAATATGACAGGCCTTATAGACGTAAATCCAAAGATTGGAAGCAATGAAATTACAGGATCAAAGGTCTCATTAAATGATGTAAAAGTAGTGGGAGTCATTGAAAATAATCCTAAAGGTGGAGCAATTACCAGCACTTTAGGAAGACGTGACGGGAAACTAACGGATGGCCCGTTGTTGTTTAGTGTAGAAGCTATCAAAAAAATGCGCCAACAAGCAGGCATTGAGAAATCGATAAGTTATAACGTAAGAGCAAAAACATTAGATGATATTTTACCTATCGTGAATAAACTACAACAATCAGGTTTACAACCTTCTGGAGATTTTAGCATGATTGAAGACATGCTCCGATTGAGAAAGAAAAATGAGGAGCAAGGGGTTACCATCAGTTTGATATTCTTTCTATTGTCACTAACAATTAGTATTGTTCTGGCTTTGTTCAATTTTTATATAAAGAAAAGTGAATTTCGTTTTTTCAAATTCAATGGTTTCAGTAATAAAAATATTTTAAGTTTAATCATTTCAGAATATTTTATACTTGGAATAATGTCTTCTCTTCTATTTCTGATAACTTTCCCAATGCTTAGTCTTTTAAGTCAAAAAATATTTAGTATATATATAGTATCTACTAATAACTTAGTTTTGGTATTGTTGCTACCATTTGTCCAATCAATAATAATCAGTTTCCTATCCTACTTATTATTTCTTAAAACTAATCCTACTCATAAAATGAAACAAGGTGATTCGAATGATTTACTTAAATAATGTCAGTAAAAAGTACAAAGATTTGGATATACTATTACATGCCAATTATCGATTTAAAGATGGTACGTTAACTTGTGTATTAGGGAATAGTGGAGCTGGTAAATCAACATTATTAAATTTAATAGCAGGCTTAGACATAGATTATGATGGGGAAATTGAAAATTTATGCTTTAAGGAAAAAAATTTATCAAATAAAAACTTGTCTAATTATAGATTCAACAATGTGGGATTTATTTTTCAAGATTATCATCTCTTAAATGGATATACAGTACTTGAAAACGTCATAATGGGGGCGCATTTAGACTCTGAACTAACGAAAGAAAAGAAAATCGAAAAAGCATTGAATTTATTAACGGAACTGGGATTAAAAAACAAGGCAAATCAAATGGTCCGTGAGTTAAGCGGTGGTCAAAAACAAAGAGTTTCTATAGCGAGAGCCTTAATGAACGATCCTAAAATAATTCTTGCAGATGAACCAACGGCTGCTTTAGATGAATTAAATAGTGATGGTGTCATGAAGATACTAAAAAGGTTGGCAAGGAATCGAACCGTGATTGTTATTACACATAGTGAAAAAGTTTCAAAGTACGCCGATGAAATAGTCTGTTTAAAAAATCATACAATAGAAATAGTTAAAGAAAAAGAGCGATATGAATTAGACTATAGTAAGGAAAGTCAGACTTTCACAGCGAAAAAAGCTAAAGAGATTGTCCCAAAACTTAACTCAAAATTACTTTTTTGGATAGCAATCAGGAATTTTAGAATACATTTTTTAAAAAATTTACTTGCTATCGTATTGATTTCATTAGGAACGGTCTCTTTTATTTCAACGTTAGGAATAAAAAATACAATAAAAAATGAAATACAGTCATTTAAAGAAAAAAATGATTACTATAGTAAAGGATCAATTGCTTTTTCAAAAAAGCCTTTATCTGAAGGGCTTACTTATTTACAAACATTACCAAACGTTAAGGATGTGTATTACCAATATAATCTTCAAAATATTCATCTTAAATATGATCATAAGAATAAACACTTAGATACTAAATCGCCAACGTTGATTTCTTCCAATCTTTCGATGATTTATGGGGACATGCCTAAAGATAATAGGAATGAAATCAGTCTATCTTTAAGTGTTGCCTCGTCTTTGAGTAAGAATATTAATCAATTAGTTGGAAAGTACGTTGACTTTGAATACTTTGATAAGGAGGGACAAAAACATAAAATAAAAATGAAAGTGAGTGGTATCTCAAACGATACTTTTGATAACTTTACAATGAGTACGAAGCTGGAAAAGAAAATTTATAAAGAAGTAGCTAAAGGTGAGGCTTCTGCTATAGCGTTTAGTGTGAAAAATTTTGAGGACATTCCCAAAATTCATCGCCTGCTGAAAAGTAAGGGGTACGATATATACACTAAGGAAAAAGACATTCGTGCTTTTAAAAATAGTTTTGCTGATACTATAAAGTTGTTCACCATATTATCCAATTTACTTTTACTCCTATTTATCTCTGTTAGTTTTATTATAATCTATCGAATTTCTATCACTAGATATTCAGAAGTTGGTATACTAAGTTGCTTAGGATATAGTACCAGAAATATCTCTAAGATATTGAGAAGAGAAACCGTTCTATTTTGTCTACTATCCGTCTTATTTAGTAGTATATGGCTTCTTATTTTTAATACTGTATATAGCCAGAACTTTGGTTATAATCTAGAGTTTAATTTCCAACTAGGGATGCTTTTGTTGTTAGTAAATATTGGATTAGTTTTTGGCATAACTGGTTTTGTTAATTATCGATTGGTCAACCTATCACCTAGTCTGGCTTTAAAAAAATAAGATCTTTAACTTTAGAAATATAGTACTGACTAAGAGTCTGGGACATTCATCAGAAATAAATCTGAAGAATGTCCCATTTTTTTGCTTTTATTTCCCACAAATCTTAGGCTATTTTTATGAATTGAAAAAGTATAAATATGATCGAAGAAGTGTTATTCGCAGTTCAAATAATGAACATTCCATTTCTTCTGCTCTTACTACACCAGCTCTTCAAGTACTTGTTTGATTGCCAGCAGATCGGCTAATGTGACTTGGGCATTGATCAGTAAAACGAGGACGGTTTCAAAACTTTCTGTTAAAGGAGCGGTACTAAGGCAGAGATCATAGTCTTCGTTTTCAAAATGGCTGCGAATATCCAGATGGTAGTAGCTTTGAAAAGAAGACTCGATACGTTCTTTGATTGTTAAAGAAAGTGCCAAAGGTAAATCTGTTTCGAGTTTAAGGTTGATTTTTTTCATAAAGGTGGATGGTGGTGAAACCAAGGTCCAAGCAACCGCTACATGTAACGCAAGTCCTTTTCGTTTGCTATCTGAGGATGAGTAAAGATCAATTTGATCTAACAATTGTTCAGAACGCATCAAAAGGTTGGGAAAATTCTGCGAGACATAGTGCTGTAGATTATAGCCGGTCAAGGTATGGATCGTCTCTCCAAATAGTTCGACGGACAAAATTCCAGAAAGAATCGTTCGCAAAATCAAGTTCTTTTTTCTGGTAGACAATTGTTGAGAGTCTGTATCTTTCAGTAACAAATGGATGATTGCTTGCAAGTAAGACCGATTTTGTACGCCTTCTTCTTGAGCGGTAAAATAATCAGCTAACTGCTCTTTAGAAAAAGTGAGATTCAGATTTGATCGTAGCCACAAGAAAATAAAGTGGCTCTCCTTTGTTTCGAGTAAGAAGTGTTCACTCAACTCATCTGTCAGTTTTTTTAAGAGTGATGAATGCTGGTCCGTCAATTGTTGGAAGATTTCTTGGTCTTTAGGCAGTAGATCAGGAGCTAAAGTGATCATTTCAGCTGTTATTTTTTTGCCTTTTCTAAACCGAATAATCGTCACTGCTAGTACATAAGTAGTAATTTTTAGTTCAATCTCATTGAAAGGAATTTCATTGATTTCATAAAAGTGTCGGGCGAGCATTTCACATTTTTGTTGAGAAATACCTGGAAATGGCCAGTGAAGACCAGAAAAATTTTTCCAAAAAAAAGCAACCATAAAATAGCGAATACGAGGTTCATCACCGACTAAATAGAGCGTTCCTTTATTTTTTTTTACGGTAAACCCCAATGGCTGTAGTAGCGTTTCTAGTTCATAGCTTCGCTTTCGTACAGTAGATTCGGATAAATAATTCTCGTAGGCGAATTTGACTAGATTCACTTCATTTTCCAACAATAAAGTTTCAAATAAATTGAAAAAAGGATTTTCTTGTAATATTTTACGAATCACCGTTTTATAGTCTGTTTTGGTTCCTGTGAATTTATAGCCGAGACCATGTTTTGTATGAAAAATTGGTTCACGACTTTCATCTGTCATTAGGGAATGATTGCTTAGAACATCGTAATATTTGTAGATCGAACGCCGATCCATATTGAGGGCTTGGCTCATTTCTTCAATCGTTACAAAGCGCTTTTGATGATATAAAAAATGCAAAAGTTCGATTTCTTTTTTGACATCATTTCCAAAAAAATCATTGAATATTTCCATAAAAAAACTCCTAACCAAAGATTTCCCTCGATTCTTAGCTGTTACTTGATGCCATCTTATCATAAAAAGAGGATTTTAATGTATTCCAAATGTACATTTTTTTAGCTCAGAAAAGATTCCAGAAAATTTATACTAGCAATTGTTGAAAAAATTCTAGGGTTTTAATAAGGATGGGGAAATCTGTTGGTAGAAAAGGAGAGAAATGATGAGAACGAGAAAAGACAGCTATTTCAAGATAGTGATTTTATTCGTAGGATTAATGAGTATTTTACTGGGAATAGGGATGCAAAAATCATTTGCGGAGACGGTTGATTTTGCTTATACCGATTCTACGGGACAACGTTTAACAAATGGAACAGCAGTAGGGAATACCTATAATTATGATTATGGCCATGCACCAGAAGCCGTATTTGACGAAGAAAATTATGTTAATTACGCCGACCGTGCATATTTAAAAAAGAGTGTCACAGAAGATAGCAAGACACAAGGTTTATTTGATGCCACGTTAGATGTGAAAGGCAACCAGATCGGAACACCGATTGATTTAGTTTTGGTGATCGATTATTCTTCCTCCATGACTGGCGAAAAATTAACCAATGCTTTAATCGGATTACAACAATTTGGCAATGAATTAGCGGATTCGTTAGCTAATGGGAATATACGTGTGGGGATCGTAGCATACAATCGAGAGGTTTATTCAACAAATGGTTTTTCAAGTAATATGAATGACTTAGAGAACTTCTTGAAATATACCGCTGAGTCACATTCGGGAACATTTATGCAAAAAGGATTATTAGCAGGGCAACGGTTATTATTGGAGAAAAGTCGGCCAGAAGCGGAAAAACTATTTATTCATATTGGTGATGACAGTGCCAATCGTAGTTATCTTCCAGTACAAGGAGCGAAAGAGTATCCAAATGAGGGAGAGATCATTGATTATAATGGCTACCATACCGATCGTTATATTCAAGATTTTCAAACTGATTCTGACAAATACTATACGACGAACAGTAACCCTTCTGATCCCAATGCAATTTCTGTTAGTAGTTCAGTTGTGACAGATGCGACCTTAGGAACGATTGTTTCTCTCAAGCATTCGGGTTTTACCTGTTATTCGATAGCGACAGCACCTTCTGCTCGAGGGGAATATATTGGGCGAAACTTAGCTTCTAAACCGCAACAATACCTTACAACCGATGAAAATCTAAGCGGTTTGGGTTCTGCCTTAACAGAGATCGCCAACCAAATTGATAAAACGATTCCTAATGGTACGATCGCTGATCCTATGGGGCAAGACATTTTACTCCAAGGAGCGGGTGAGTTTAATGAACGCTCCTATCAATTAGTCGGTTGGCGAAAAAATGAACAAGGAAATTGGGAACAAGCCAATGATGTAGTGGCTGATGTAGTTGTATCGGAAGCGAACCAAACGATTACGATTGCAAATATTGCATTAGGGGAAAATGAACGGCTTACGTGTACCTATCAAGTCCGTTTAAACACTGAAAATACTCATTTTAAAGGCGAAACTTGGTATTTGTGTAATGGACGGACAACATTAGCACCAACAAATGAAAGTGAATTACTTGATTTTCCAATCCCCTCAATCAAGGCACCGACAACCACAATCCAAGTAGCAAAAAAATGGAAAAATGTAGCGGCATCCGAGATCCCAGAGACTATTGACTATGTGATTCGCAGGAGTTCGGTCGTTGATCCTACGAGTTGGCAAAGTTCAGCGGTGCTTTCTTTAAGAAAACAAGATAATTATCAAGCAACGATCAAGGAACTGCCAGTGGGAAACGAAAAAGCGGTCTTACCAAAATACAATAATCAAGGAGAAGACTTTACTTATCAAGTAGCGGAAGTGAATGTACCTGATGAATTTGAGAGTACTGTAACCAATAATGGCAATTCTTTTGTGATCACGAATACGAAAAAAACGACCGAACCAAGCACAACAGAACCAAGCACAACAGAACCAAGCACCACGGAGCCAAGCACCACGGAGCCAAGCACCACAGAATCAAGTATGACCGAATCAAGCGCCATCGACTTAAGAAACTCTGGACCAAGTACAACTAAAAAAGAGACGATGCTCCAGATTGCTTCTGAATCTTCGACTGATTCTGAAGCGGAACAGTTACCAAAAACAAATGAACATTCTTCATCCATTCTGGTCTTTCTGGGAACGATGATCGTCGGATCGGTGGGTTATTATTTGATTCGTAAAATAAGATAGCCAATCAGCTGGTGTAGCTCAGAATGTCTGAAACTAGATGTTCTGAGTTTTTTTGTGCTATAGTTTAGTCAAAGTCATGTTGTGAAACGAAGGGGGAAACAGGATGAAAAAAGCGTTGTTGGTCGTTAATCCAAGTTCTGGAGGAGAACAAGCACAAGAATATGAAAAACTGGCCCATCAAAAGTTAACCACGATGTTTGATGAAGTCGTTGTTCTTCATACGAAAAAAGCTGGAGATGCCAAGAATTTTACTCGAGAAGCAGCAGTGGATAGGTATCACAGCGTGTTTGTCATGGGTGGAGATGGTACTGTTAATGAAGGAATCAATGGGATCGCTGAACAAGCACATCGTCCAAATTTTGGTTTTATTCCGTTAGGGACAGTCAACGACTTAGCCCGTGCTTTAGGCATACCGTTAGAACCCGAAGAAGCTATCGCTCATCTTTCAATGGATGCGTTACAACCATTAGATATTGGGAAAATCAATGACCAATATTTTATGAATGTCGTGGCGATCGGGACCATTCCTGAGTCAATCAATGATGTAGATCCAGAAAAGAAAACAAAATATGGTAAGTTTGCTTACTTTATCTCAGGAATCAAGCAATTGGCTGGAACCCAATCTTATAAATTCCAGTTAGTCATTGATGGGCAGGAAAAACAAATTGAAAGTAGTACATTGCTGGTAGGATTAACTAATTCAATTGGTGGTTTTGAAACATTGATACCTAATGCTAAAGTAAATGATGGCAAATTGCACTTGGTTTATTTAAAAGACACTTCATTGTTAGATACGTTAAAAACATTGCCTGATTTGTTAAAAGGTGTTGATTCTTCTACCGATCATCTGGCTTATCAAACCTGTGAAACGATCCAGATTGCTTTGGATGAAGACCAAGAATTGGCAACAAATGTGGATGGCGATGAAGGTGTCAAGCTGCCTGTCACACTAAAAGTTCTTCCTTCACATCTGATGATTTATTGTTGAGAAACCAGGGAGGATCAGCTTTCTATAACTGTTGATCTGAGTCATATCCTTTGTTTTGAACAGTAGGTCCCCCTGTCATCTGATGTCGATTTTAAGCGGATCTGAGAATCTGGTGAGACAGAGGCTGTGAATAAAGTTGGAATAATGAACTGAAAAACAGCCAGGATGAGGTTGAGGCAAATTTTGGCTCAGTCTCGTTCTGGCTGTTTTTGGTTAGTTATATTTAGCTGATTTAGTTAGAAGGACGAAAAAGCATTTCTCCTGAAAAAATGAAGGAGTCTCTTAATCTAATGCTTCGATAAAGCGTTGAGCAATCTCTTGAGGGCGTGTGATCGCACCACCTACAACGATGCCAGCTACGCCTAGATCTTTGACTTGTTTGGCTTGTTGTGGCGTGTGGATCCGACCTTCTGCAATAACGCATATATCAGCTTGGATCAGTTCTTGGATGAGTGGGAGATCAGGACCAGCTTGTTTCACACTTTCTTCTGTATAGCCGCTTAAAGTTGTCCCCACAAAATCAACTCCTGCTTCGTAAGCATTCTTTCCTTCTTCAAAAGTGGCGATATCAGCCATCAATAATTGCTGTGGATATTTTTCTTTGACTCTAGCAATGAATTCATTGATGGTCAGACCATCGTGGCGTTTGCGTAAAGTACAATCCAAAGCGATAACTTCAACCCCTGTGGCTACTAGTTCATCAACTTCACGCATGGTTGCTGTGATAAATGGCGCTTCAGGAGGATAATCACGTTTAATGATACCGATGATCGGCAGGGCCACTTTTTCTTTGATCGCCATAATATCCCGTACTGAGTTCGCACGGATACCAACAGCTCCTGCTTTTTCAGCAGCTAAAGCAAAATAAGGCATCAAACTACCTTCTTCTGTATAAAAAGGTTCTCCAGGTAAGGCTTGGCAGGAAACGATCAGCCCACCAGCAATTTTTTCTAAGAATAATTGTTTGTCCATTCTGATTTTCTCCTTTATAGTTTTTCTCAGTTTCACAAAAACGTTTCGCAAAAGGCTAAGGCTATGCGAATGATAGCAAAAAAGTGATTACTTAGATAACGGTTATCTAAGATAAATTGCTTGCTCAGACAAATAAGCGATTTAGAAAAACGCTTTATTTTTTGACTACAAAATAAGTGTAGCGATTTCGTAATTATTGAGCAAGTGATAGTTCTCAAAAACAGCGTAGATCAGTTGAGTGAATGAATTGACATAAAAAAACAAAAGTTCTTGCTTTTTTCTTGATTTTTATATATGATTTTAACAATTTAGGGTAAAAATGAAAGAAAAGGGGTAACAAAAATGACGAAGTATCAACGGAAGGTTTTATTAGCAACATCATCAGGGATTGCATTAGAGAATATGGATATCATGTTCCTAGCTTTTTCTTTATCTTCAATGATTGCAACTTTTCATATTAGTGGAACGCAAGCGGGAATGATTGCGACGATCACTAATCTGGGGATGCTCGTTGGAGGTATTTTTTTTGGTCTGATGGCGGATAAATATGGTCGAGTAAAGGTGTTCTCTCAAACGGTTATCTTATTTTCAATTGCTTCATTATTGATGTATTTTTCTTCAACGATTTATTTAGTCTACTTGTTTCGGTTTATTGCCGGAATCGGGGCTGGGGGCGAGTATGGCGCTTGTATGTCTTTGATCTCTGAAACTTTTTCAAAAAAACAAATTGGACGAGCTTCGTCCATTGCTGGTATTGGAGCCCAAGTAGGCGCGGCTCTCGCTGCTATTTTGGCGGCAATCGTCATTCCATGGCTCGGGTGGCGCATGTTATATGTGATTGGTGTATTACCCGTATTATTAGTTTTAGTCATCCGACATGGTTTAAAAGAACCGGAGGCATTTCAAGCTGCGAAAGCAACTAAAAAGGCGACAAAGTTACGTAATCTATTTGAAACGAAACAACTTACTTGGCAGACGATTGGCTTGAGTATCATGGTGACTGTCCAAATTGCTGGTTATTTTGGTTTGATGAATTGGTTACCTTCGATCATGCAAGCACAACTAGGATTATCCGTTTCAGGTTCGTCTTTATGGATGGTGAGTACGATTGTGGGGATGTCATTAGGTATGTTGACTTTTGGGATCATCATGGATAAATTAGGTCCCAGAACAGCCTTTACTTTATTCTTGATTTGTTCAGCGCTCTCGGTCTTCTTACTCGTTTTAGCTCGTAGTCAATGGAGTTTAGTAGCAGCAGCGGTGGTTGTTGGTTACTTTATCAATGGCATGTATGGCGGCTATGGTGCAATCATCAGTAGCCTGTATCCTACTGAGATCCGTGCAACAGCCAATAACTTTATTATGAATTTAGGTAGAGCTGTAGGTGGATTTTCTTCGATCATTATTGGCTTTTTGATGGATCATTATCAATTATCTGCTGTGATTATTTTTCTAAGTAGTATTTATCTTGTCAGTCTAGTGGTCTTGTGGACACTTACTGGTGTAAAAGAATTAAAATTCAGCTTACAAGAATAACATCCATTGGTGTAAGTTATCAGTGGATAAGTAACATTCGTTATCATTTTGCTTTATAAAAAGATCGTTAAATAAATACGTATATTTTATTTTATCTAGGTAAATATACTTATTTTCTATTAAAAACATGGTATGATTATTAGTAATCGAATAAAGAAATAGGTGAATGTTCATGGATAGTATGGCGAAAGTCAATCAATTTAGAGACGAAAGAAATTGGCGACAATTTCATAACGAAAAAGATCTTGCAATTTCTATTTCCTTAGAAGCTTCTGAATTACTGGAGCTTTTTCAATGGAAGCAACCAGAAGAAGTGAAGGAAACTTCATTAGAGCGGATCAAAGAAGAACTGGCAGATGTCTTGATCTATTCTTACATGATGGCTGACAATTTACAGTTGGATCTTGATGAAATTATTGAAGAAAAATTAGCAAAAAATAAATTGAAATATCCAGTAGAAGCAAGTCGAGGACAACGAAAGAAATATACAGAACTTTAAGTGTGAAACTACAGGTTGCGTTTATTTTAGCTAAATAAGGGAGGCAAGTGAATGAAGGAAAAACCAAGCAAAGGTCGAGTAAAAAGATGGATCGCCAATTTTTTCTTATTTTTACTATTATTGGTTGGCTTAGCGTTAATTTTTAATGAACAGATCAAAGATTATTTTGTTAAAAATACCGGAGATAAATACGCAATTGCCAATGTGACAAAAGATGAAATTAAGAAAAACAACGAAAAAGAGGCAAGTTTTGATTTTGATGCAGTGGAGTCAATGAGTACGGAAAGTGTGTTGCGTGCCCAATTGAATCGAACGGACTTACCAGTTATTGGTAGTATTGCTGTTCCTTCTGTGGCAATCAACATCCCGATTTTTAGAGGTTTAGATAATGCGAACTTGCTTTATGGTGCGGGGACACTAGATCCTAATCAGCAAATGGGAAAAGGAAATTATGCTTTAGCGAGTCATCGTTCGAGCAATCCACAACTATTATTCACGCCACTAGAAAATTTATCATTAGGAGATAAAATCTATTTGGTAGATTTGGAAAATGTCTATACGTATAAAGCAACCTTTAAAGAAAAAGTGGCACCGACGGAGACCCAGCTGTTAAATATCCAAGAAGGAAAATCGCTCGTTACTTTGATTACGTGCGGAGATATGAATGCGGTGACTCGATTAGTCGTTCAAGGTGAATTAGAGAAGGTAACACCAATGAAAAAAGCGACGAAAGAAATGAAGGCAGCATTCAATATGGAAACACGAACATTTTAGAGGAAAATAGTTAATGAAAACCGACGATTGCTAGTTCGCTCGAATAGCTAATAGTTTTCGTCGGTTTTTTAATTTCTCATTTTTACAATTACTAAAAAAAAAAAAGGTTGAAAAGGCTTGCAAAAATAAAAGAAGGGTGCTATGCTTGGTTCAGATAATCGATGGATTGTTACTGTTCGGCAGGCAAAACCAGAATTCAACCTAAAGTACAGGGGGATTCTAGGTTTTTTTATTTTTTTATGAGAGGGCGAGGGAAAATGGTTATTGAAAAAGTCTTAAATAATAACGTCGTCATTTCAAAAAACGAACGAGGTGAAGAGATTATCTGTATGGGCAAAGGCCTCGCGTTTCAAAAAAGACCTGGTGATAGGATTGATAAAACAGCAGTTCAAAAAGAATTTGTTTTAAAAGATTCCTTAGCAACCAATCAATTTCAACAGCTGATGGCGGATGTCCCATTAGAAGAAGTAGAATTAGTCAAACAGATCGTTGATGTGGCGGAAGAACGATTAGGCGTTTCGTTGTCGTCAAATATTTATTTGACATTGACCGATCATATTCATTATGCGATTTGTCGAGCGAACGAAAATATCCAGTTACCAAATCCGCTTCTTTTTGAAACAAAGAAATTTTATCCGAAAGAATACTTGGTGGCCAAAGAAGTATTGCAATTGATCCAGAGAAAAGTTGGAGTCAGTCTGCCGATTGACGAAGCAGGATTTATCGCTTTTCATTTAGTGAATAGCCAACAAGGAAATGGGGATATGCAAGTCACGATGACTGCAACGACGATCGTTAGAGATATTCTCAGCATTATTAGTAAGTTCTTTGGTGTGACATTTGACGAGGAATCATTGAATTACCAACGAATCATCACCCATTTACAATTTTTTACACAACGCTATTTAAAAGGCGAAAGTTCGGATGAGCAGGATGAATTTCTCTATGCGCTCGTTCAAGGGAAATATCCAAAAGCCTTTCGCTGTTCGGAACGGATCAATGACTATCTCTTAAAAACACAACAGGAACCAATGGGAGTCGCAGAACAAATCTATTTAACGATTCACATCCAACGTGTAGTGAGTGAAAAACAAAGTACCCAATCTTAAGGATTGTTACTGGTAAAGCAGGCAAAACCTAGATTGAAAAATAGGGCACGAATTTTCGTGACCGTTTTTTCAATCTAGGTTTTTTATTTGATTAAATCAACTAGAAAGAAGGAAAATAAGATGGATAATCAAGCAGTTGGTAAAAGAGTATGGGAGGCAGTCGGAGGTGAAAAGAATGTCAATAGTTTAGTACATTGTGCGACACGTTTACGTTTCAAATTAAAAGATGAATCGGTCGCAGATACACAAAAGTTAAAACAGGATCCAGATGTGATTCAAGTAGTACAAAGTGGTGGTCAGTACCAAGTAGTTATCGGTAGTAATGTGGCTGACGTTTACCAAGCAATCGTTGATGAGCAAGGTCTGACAGATCAATCAGGAACAGAGGATCAGTCAAAAAATCCTTTGAATCGCTTGATTGATATTATTTCTAGTATTTTCACGCCATTTTTAGGCGCAATGGCAGCTGCAGGGATCTTAAAAGGATTTTTATCTTTGGCAACGGTGTTAGGTTGGCTGGCTACGGATACTGGGGCTTACCAAGTTCTATTTGCAGCCGCAGATGGTGTCTTTACCTTTTTACCAGTGATGTTAGCTTTTACTGCAGCCAAAAAATTCAAAACGAACCAATTTTTATCTGTGGCAATTGCTATGGCGTTAGTTTATCCAGCAATCACGCAACTAGCTGGAGCTGGAGGGGCAGTGGATTTCTTTGGATTACCAATCGTGTTAGCTCAATCAGGTTACACATCTTCAGTGATTCCGATCATTTTGGCTGTTTGGGTCCAAAGCAAATTTGAACCGCTGGTGAAAAAAGTGATTCCACAATTTTTACAAATGATTTTTGTACCAATGATCGTTTTATTGGTGATGGTGCCATTAACTTTCTTACTGTTAGGTCCAATCGGGACAGTTATCGGTAATGGGTTAGGTAGTCTATTTAATTCGATTTACAGCTTTAGTCCATTAGTTGCGGGCTTGATTATGGGAAGTTTATGGCAAGTGTTCGTAATGTTTGGGATGCACTGGGGCTTTGTACCGATCATGTTCTTGAATATTGAACAATATGGGTTTGACGTCATGGTTCCAATGCTTTTACCAGCCGTTTTAGCTCAAGGTGGTGCAGCCTTAGCAGTGGCGATTCGGACCAAAGATACTAAGCTTCGTTCATTAGGTATTTCATCTACAATTACCTCACTTTTTGGCATTACGGAACCAACTGTTTATGGGGTAACTTTACCGTTAAAGAAACCGTTTGTCGTTGCTTGTCTGTCAGCCGGTATCGGAGGCGCAATGATTGGTTTTGCTGGTGTGAAAGCTTTCTCTAGCGGGTTAGTAAGCTTGTTAACGATCCCAACGTTTATTAGTACGAACCAAGCAGTTGAATCCAATGTGACCATGGCAATCCTTGCGACAGCTCTTTCATTTGTCTTAGCATTCGTAGGTACGCTGATCGTTGGATTTGATGAAACCGTCCAAGATGAAAAACTAGAAACAAATCAACAAACAACAGCAGGTGACACGATTAGTTCTGCTCGACATAATCTAAAAAGTCCTTTAAGCGGGAAAGTCCTGCCATTATCTGATGTTCCGGATAAAGTTTTCTCTTCTGGAGCGATGGGAAAAGGGCTTGCGATTGATCCGGAAAAAGGTGAATTGATTGCGCCAGCAGATGGGGAGATCACGACCATTTTCCCAACAGGTCATGCGGTTGGTTTAACAACGAAAGATGGAATTGAAATCTTGATGCATATCGGTATGGATACCGTTGAGCTTGAAGGACAAGGGTTTGAGACTTTTGTAAAACAAGGGGATCAAGTAAAAGCTGGTGATTTATTGGTTCAATTTGATATTGAAGCGATTAAAGCCGCTGGATACAGTGTGATCACGCCAATCGTTATTACAAATACGGAACATTTTGCTGATGTGTTGGAATTAAATCAAGAAGAACTGATTGCTAGTGAAGATTTTCTAGCAATTGTCAAATAAGGAGGAAATAGCAGATGACTACAAAGTTTTCAAAAGATTTTTTATGGGGTGGCGCTACAGCTGCCAATCAATTAGAAGGTGCTTACGATCAAGATGGGAAAGGGCTCTCAGTTGCTGACGCGATGCCTGGGGGGAAACAACGATTTGCAGTTATTGGCAGTGAAGACTTTGATTGGACGATCCAACCAGATAAATATACCTATCCTAACCATCAAGGGATCGATCATTATTATCGGTTTAAAGAAGACATTGCGCTTTTTGCTGAAATGGGCTTTAAATGTTATCGTTTCTCCATTGCTTGGACTCGGATTTTCCCTCAAGGAGACGAAGTAACACCGAATGAGAAAGGCTTAACGTTTTATGAAGAAGTGATTGATGAATGTTTGAAATATGGGATTGAACCTGTGATCACGATTTCCCATTACGAGATGCCATTAAATCTAGCAAAAAAATATGGCGGGTGGAAAAACCGAGAACTGATTGATTTTTACGAACGCTTTGCTAAAGTGGTGCTTGAACGATTCAGCGATAAAGTCAAATATTGGATGACGTTCAATGAGATCAATTCAGCTTTTCATTTTCCAGCTTTGAGTCAAGGATTAGTAAAAAGTAATGGTGCAGCTGATTATCAAAATATCTTCCAAGCATGGCATAACCAATTTGTAGCAAGTAGTAAAGCTGTAAAAATCGCTCATGAATTACGGGAGGATAGCCAAGTGGGTTGTATGATTATCTATGCAACGACGTATAGCATAGATGCTAATCCAATCAATCAAGTAGCTACATTGATCCAGAACCAAGAATTTAATTTCTTCTGTGCAGATGTTCAAGTACGGGGCAAATACCCGGCATACACAAACCGCACGTATGAAAAATATGGCGTAGATAGTGCCAAATTAGAACAAACGACTGAAGATTTTGAGTTGTTGCAAGCATATCCAGTCGACTATATCGGTTTCAGCTATTATATGTCTACTGCAGTCAACGAAACGGACCCAGATGCAGCGGCCTCAGCCGGTAATCTTTTAGGTGGAGTTAAAAATCCGTTCTTAGAAGCCAGTGAATGGGGATGGCAGATTGATCCAGAAGGTTTACGGATTGCATTAAACGAGTTGTACAACCGTTACGAAAAACCATTGTTTATTGTTGAAAATGGGTTAGGCGCGATTGATAAGGTAGAAGAAGACGGGCAAATCAATGATGATTACCGTATTGATTACTTACGTCGGCATATCGAAGCAATGGGAGAAGCTGTGGCTGATGGAGTGGAACTCATGGGATATACGCCATGGGGATGTATTGATCTGGTAAGTGCTTCGACTGGTGAAATGAGTAAACGTTATGGATTTATCTATGTTGATTTGGATGATGAAGGGAACGGAACCAAAAATCGTTCAAAGAAAAAATCTTTTGAGTGGTATCAAAAAGTCATCGCCACCAATGGAGAAGAACTGTAAGTCTGTATTCATGATAGAACCGTTGTTTACTAAGAAATTAAGAATAGTTCATTTCTGATAAAGAAAATAAGATCATTTTTGACAAATCACTGTCGAAAATGGTCTTTTTTCTATTTAATCAAGCGATTCATTTTACTCTCATTTTGCTGAAGGAAAAAAACACGAGATGTGGGAAAGTCTCACTTGTGTGCCCTGTCATAGAATGATAAAAAAATATCAGTTATTTTAAAATAATCATAGGGATTAGGAATGGAAGATGATATAATCTAAAATGAAAATGTGAAATAAATCACTATTGTTTTTGAAAAAATATGGGAAGTGTGGGTTTGAACATCTATGTATACACCAGAAGAAATTATGGATATCAGTATCCATCTTGGAACGAAAAAGATCCAAAAGCCAATTCTTGCGAAATTAATTCTAGGTTTTATCGGAGGAGCAATGATCTCGTTAGGTTATTTAGCCTACATCAGAGTTTCAGCTTCGATCCCAGAATCACTGGCGAGTTTAACTAGTTTAGTAGGGGCGGCTGTGTTTCCTATCGGACTATTGGTGATCCTGCTTGGTGGTGGGGAATTAATTACTGGAAATATGATGGCGGTTGCAATTGCTTTTATGGATAAAAAAGTAACTTTTTCACAATTAGTTAAAAATTGGACAATTATCACATTAGCTAATATCGTGGGTGCCATTTTTGTTGCATATTTCTTTGGACACTTTGTCGGATTGACTCATTCAGGCGTTTATTTGGACCAAGTCATCCATATTGCTGATCATAAGATCGAAGCTTCTTGGTGGCAAGCACTTGGTTCGGGAATCGGTTGTAACTGGTTTGTCGGCTTAGCATTATGGCTATCCTATGGAGCAAAAGATGCAGCTGGAAAAGTATTGACTATTTGGTTCCCCGTAATGATTTTTGTTGCCATCGGCTTTCAGCATAGTGTGGCTAACTGCTTTGTGATCCCAGCCGCAATTTTTGAAGGACAAGCAACTTGGACAGAATTTCTCTTGAATTTTATCCCAGTTTATATCGGTAATATTGTCGGCGGTGCAATATTCGTATCAGGATTTTACTATGCAAGCTATAAGCATCATTGAAAATAAGCATGTTGATCGATAAGTTAGAAGACTAATAAGAACATCGAAGTTTGCGTTTTGCTTACTTTGGTGTTTTTTGTAACTGATAAAATAATTTCTTCCTATTATAATTTTATAGATAAAAAAGAAGAACGATTGTCTCAATCCTCAATCCACCAACATAGCTAATCCATGGCGTTTATATTCTTTTTTTATTTTTTATGTGCTATGATTCTAGTAATAAAATCGAAAGGTGAAGTTATGAAAAGGACACGTGTACTATACCTAGAAGTTGCAGACAAGATCAAAGAAGATATCTTTTCAGGAAAGTATCCTGTCGGCACCATGTTGCCTACAGAAAATGAATTAGAAGAAATGTTTCAAGTAAGTAAGATCACGGTTCGTAAGGCCATTGAATTATTAGCAACAGATGAATATGTCGAAAAGAAAAGCGGACGAGGGACGACGGTAGTAAGTAATCGTCCATACAATCGTTTGTCAAAAGCGGCAAGTTTTACACAGATTCTAGAAAACTCACAACATACAGTTCACAAAGAAACGTTGGAATTAAAGAAAATCACTTTAAAAAAAGATCACCCATTATTTGCCTCTTTTGGTTCAACGGCTGTCTGTTTTAAGCGATTATACTACTTAAACGACCGTCCTTATATTTACTTTACGCATTATCTGCCAAGTGATTTGTTAGAAATCAAGCGCAAAGTATTTGATGAAGAGTCTTTATATCGTTTATTGACCCAAAAGGGTTATGCCATCGACTCCTTTGCCGATGATTTTTCCGCTGTGTTTCTAACAAAGGATGAACGGGAAATTTTAAAAACTACCTCAGAGATCGCGATTAAAAGAACGCGACAATCAAAGACTCACTTGGGGAAAACAATCGAATATTCAGAAGCAATTTACGAGACCAATCTGCATCCTTATCATATAGACTATGAAACATAAGGTTGTTTGAACGATGTTCTGCTTCAAGTAATAACGGCGAGCCTTAGAAAATAGCTTTTCATATTTTGTAAGGCTCGCCGTTATTACCGCAGAAGCAATCGTTCAAACACCGTCTATCAGGAGGTAAAAGCCTCAGGTTAAAGGCTTACCAGAAAATAGCTTTTCATATTTTGTAAGTACGCTCGTTATTACCGCAGAAGCCATCAGATACATGGGTCAAGATATTCGCAGGTGGTTGTTTGTGATGGGAGAAGGATTGTGTATTTTTAGGATAAGCTTACTTAGAGAGTAGAAAAATTTTTACTATTTATAGAAATCGTTTACAAAATCAGCATAATATGGTACGATCACTTTGATAAACATTATAATGTTATAAAAGGAGAGAGCGGCAATGGATAAGTTTGTAGGATTGATTGAACAAAAGATTATGCCAGTAGCTAACCGAATTGGAACACAGAGGCACATGACGGCAATTAGAAAAGGAATTATTGCAACGATGCCACTAACGATCGTCGGTTCATTTTTTACGATTTTACTGAACATTCCGATTGAATCTGTGGCAGCAGTGATCGAACCCTATCGGCAAATTTTGGATATTCCTTTTCGTTATACGATAGGGATTTTGGCATTATACGCAACATTTGGGATTGCTTCATCATTAGCAAAAAGTTATAAAGTTGATTCCTTGACGGCTGGTATATTAGCATTGATGTCTTTTCTGATCGTGGCAGCACCACCGACACAGGTAGTAGAAGACTTGGAAGGAATCACAGCAGGACGTTATATCAATATTGCGAATCTAGGTTCAGGTTCATTATTTGGTGCCATTGTTACAGCAATTATTTCTGTCGAGATTTATCGTTTCTTCATTGAAAAGAAAATTACAATCAAGATGCCTGATGGGGTGCCACCAGAAGTGACAAACTCTTTTGTTGCATTGATTCCTGGAGCGGTGATTTTGATTTTCTTCTGGGTGATCCGACATATGCTTGGTTTTGATCTGAATGGGTTTTTAAGTGAGTTATTGATGCCGCTAAAAGGCATACTTGCAGGGAATAGTTTGTTTGGTGGTTTATTAACAGTCTTCTTGATTTGTTTTTTCTGGGTTCTTGGGATTCATGGACCAGCCATTATGGGACCAGTGATTCGCCCATTTTGGGATATTTCGATTGCTGAAAACATTGATGCTTTCAACGCTGGTGCGAATACTCATAATATGCCGAATATTTTTACAGAACAGTTTTTACAGTGGTACGTGTGGATCGGTGGCGCAGGAACAACCTTGGCTTTAGTGGTTTTATTCATGTTCTCCAAATCAAAATATTTAAAGAGTTTAGGTCGATTATCGATTTTACCAGGACTATTCAACATCAATGAACCAATGATCTTCGGGGCACCGATTGTAATGAACCCGGTATTAGGGATTCCGTTCATTCTTGCACCGTTAGTAACGACTACTTTGTCATATGTCTTAACGGTTAGTGGTCTCATCCCAATGATGACGGCTCGGTTACCATTTGCTATTCCTTCGCCAATCGCCGCTTGGATGAGTACAAACTGGAGCGTAGCAGCTGGCGTGTTAGTTATTGCTAACTTCCTGATCACATTGGCTATTTATTATCCGTTCTTCAAAGTATTCGAAAAACAACAACTGGCTCGTGAAGCAGAAGAACAAGCGCAAGAAGAAGCACCAATGGTGACGGGCGTTACCGAGGAACAAGCATAATAAAAAATGGAGGTTAGTGGCTATGAAACGTGCACTAGGGATTTCACTTTACCCAGATCATAGTGATCCAATCAAAGATCAAGAATATTTGCAATTAGCACAACGTTATGGGTTTACCCGTATTTTTATGAGTATGTTAGAAGTAACGGAAGATCCTCTGATTGTAAAACAAAAGTTTCAAAAATTGATTCATTTTGCGAAAGAATTGGGATTTGAAACGATTTTAGATGTTGCTCCCAACATTTTTGAACAGTTGGACATTTCGTATGACGACTTAAGTTTTTTCCACGAAACTGGTGCAGATGGAATCCGTCTTGATTTAGGATTTGACGGCGGAAAAGAAGCTTTGCTGTCATATAACCCTTATCATTTAGCGATTGAGTTGAATATGAGTAATGATGTTGCTTATTTGGATAATATTTTGTCTCATCAAGCAAATAAACCCTTTCTCTATGGGTGTCATAATTTTTATCCTCAAGAAGGAACAGGCTTACCTTACCGATTTTTTGAGTCTTGCAGCCAACGATTTAAAAAACAAGGGTTACGAACGGCTGCTTTTGTCTCTTCTCAGGTAGGAACAATCGGACCTTGGTATATCAATGATGGGTTGACTACGTTAGAGATGCACCGTCATTTACCGGTCCATGTAGCAGCAAAACATTTGTTTGCTACTGGGTTGATCGATGATGTCATTATTGGAAATGCCTACGCATCTGAAGAAGAGCTGCGTATGTTAGGAGAAATGGATCGCTATCAAACAGTATTTACGATCGAGTGGCAGACAGCTGCTCATGAAGTAGAACGACAAATTGTACTAGGAGAACAACATGTTCGTCGAGGAGATATCACTGAACAGGTTATTCGTTCCACTGAAGTTCGAAAAAAATATAAAGATGCAAAAAATGAAGCCCATGACAATGAAAATGAATTTCAAATTGGTGATGTAGTCATTGGAAATGATACATTTGGCAAATACAAAAATGAACTTCAAATTGTTTTAGAACCACATCGGGATGCAAGGAAAAATAAAGTTGGCGCAATTGTACCAGAAGAACATCTCTTACTAGATTTTATCCACCCATGGTCGAAGTTCAAATTTATAGAAAAGTAGGCGTTGTGATGTTCGATTTAGTGATCAGAAATGCTCGTAGATTAACTGGCGAAACAATGGATATTGGGATCAATAATGGAAAAATCCAGAAAATCGCAACAAGTATCCCAGAAAAAGGAAAAACAGAACAAACGTTGCAGCCAGGGCACTATCTTTCTGCTGGCTGGATCGATGACCATGTCCATTGTTTTGAGGAAATGACTTTATATTATGATTACCCAGACCAGATTGGTGTGAGTAAAGGGGTAACAACGGTTATCGATGCAGGAACAACAGGTGCCGAAAATATCCATCAATTTTATGAACGAGCAAAAAAAGCTAAAACCAATGTATATGCCTTGTTGAATATTTCAAAGTGGGGCATCGTAGAACAAGATGAATTAGCTGATTTAACCAAGATACAGGCGGATTTGGTCAAAGAAAAATTAACTGAATTTCCAGAATTTATCGTGGGAATCAAAGCCAGAATGAGCAAAACCGTGGTTGGGAATAATGGATTGACACCGCTGGAATGGGCGAAAAAAATTCAAAAAGAGAATCAACAGATTCCTTTGATGGTGCATATTGGCTCTGCCCCACCACATTTAGAAGAAATTTTGCAGCTTCTGGAAAAAGGCGATATCTTGACCCATTGTTTTAATGGGAAAGATAACGGGATTATGGAGAAAGAAACTCATCAGATTAAACCGTTTGTCAAAGATGCCTTAGCCAAAGGGGTGATTTTCGATATTGGTCATGGCACCGACAGTTTTAATTTTGAGGTGGCAAAAGCAGCCTATGACCAAGGAATCAAAGCGGACTCTATTAGCACGGATATCTATATTCGTAATCGAAAGAACGGCCCCGTTTACGATTTAGCGACAACGATGGAAAAATTGCATTTTATCGGCTATTCCTGGTCAGAAATTTTAGAAAAGGTAACTTGTGTGCCGGCTAAAAATTTTCATTTAGGAACGAAAGGTCAGATAGAAGTAGGTTTTGATGCGGATTTTACAATATTTGAATTTGTTGACCAAGAAAAGACGATTACTGACTCGAATGGACAACAGCAAGTGATCGATCAACAAATCAAACCAGTTAGCGTAGTTATTGGGGGAAAGAGTTATGAGTGTAAGTTATGATAAATTCAATTTAAAAGAAGTGATCAATGCTTCAGGCCGGATGACGATTTTAGGTGTTTCCAAAGTATCGGAATCTGTTTTGGCAGCGCAACGCTTTGGCGGCGAACATTTTTTTGAAATGTCAGACCTGAGTGAAAAAACGGGTGCTTATCTGGCGAATCTCTTAGCAGTTGAGGATGTTCAGATCGTTTCTTGTGCTTCTGCTGGTATTGTTCAAGCAGTGGCAGCGGTTATTGGCAAAGGAAGTTTAACTCATGTTTATCATCCTTATTCAACAACTATCAAGAAAAAGGAAATTATTTTACCCAAAGGACACAATGTTGATTACGGCACATCCGTTGAATTAATGATTCAACAAGGTGGGGGGCAAGTGATCGAGGCAGGTTATGCCAATATGTGTAGCTCTGAACATCTTAAAAGCTGTATCACTGAAAATACCGCAGCGATTCTTTATGTCAAAAGTCACCATACGGTTCAAAAAAGTATGTTGTCAGTAGAAGAAGCAGTAGCAGTTGCTCAAAAACATGAAATCCCGTTGATTGTTGATGCAGCAGCAGAAGAGGATTTATTCAAATACACTAAACTAGGAGCGGACCTAGTGATCTATTCGGGTGCAAAGGCGATCGAAGGTCCAAGTGCAGGAATGGTGATTGGAAAGAATCCTTATATACCATGGGTGCGATTACAATCAAAAGGGATCGGTCGTTCGATGAAAATCGGTAAAGAGAATATTTTAGGATTTACCCAAGCGGTCACCGATTATCTTGAACATGGCAGTGAATCTGGTGAGTCAATGAAGCGCCGTTTACAACCATTTGTTGAAGAGTTGAATCACATTGATCATTTGTCAGCAACTATTGTTCAAGATCCAGCTGGTCGAGAGATTTATCGAGCGAGTGTTAAAATCAGTGATCGTTCTGCACATTCAGTTATTCAGGCACTAAAAGAAAAAAATCCAGCAGTCTATACACGAGATTATCAAGCGAATCATGGTATCATTGAATTTGACATACGTTCGGTCAATCAAGAAGAAATGAAAAAAATCATTATTCGCCTGCAAGAAATCATGAATGAAACAAAATTATCTTGAGTGAAAAAGGAGAGAAAAAAATGTCACGAATTCCTAACTATTTACACGATCAAGTTTGTTTGAATGTTTTAGCTAATTCTGTTGAAAATGCAGTGGAGTGTTATGAAGCAGCTGAAGGACATATTTTGTTAGGGGTGCTTTCAAAAAACTATGAAACAGACGAAGCAGCTATTGCTGACATGAAAAAGTATCAAGCAGCAACGAATAATGCGCTATCAGTTGGCTTGGGAGCAGGTGATCCAAATCAGAGTCAAATGGTGACTCGTTTGGCAAAAGTCTTGCAACCACAACATGTGAACCAAGTATTTACTGGAGTGGGTGCTTCACGAGCTGTGTTAGGTCAAAATGAAACAGTGGTCAATGGATTAGTTTCACCAACAGGTAAAGAAGGGTATGTCAATATTGCAACCGGTCCTTTAAGTTCTCAAGGTACAGCAGGCGTAGTCACGATTGAAACAGCGATTCGCTTACTGCAAGATATGGGAGGAACATCAATCAAGTATTTTCCAATGAAAGGGTTAGCACATCAAAAAGAGTATGAGGCGGTAGCGCAAGCTTGTGCCACTTATGATTTTGCATTAGAACCAACAGGAGGAATTGATTTAACCAACTTTGAAGAGATCCTTCAAATCGCTGTCGATGCCAAGGTGAAAAAGATTATTCCTCATGTCTACAGCTCGATTATTGACCCTGAAACGGGCAATACGAAGCCAGAGGATGTCCGGACATTACTACAAATCATGAAAAAAGTTGTCAGCTAAGATGAAAAAAGGTGAGAAAATGAAATTTGGGGCATTCGGAGAAGTGATGTTGCGATTGACACCTCCAGAACACTTGATGCTAGAACAAACCCATACATTAAGACTGGCATATACCGGAACAGGTGTGAATCTAGTTGGTAATCTAGCCCATTTTGATATGGAGAGTTATCTATTGACGGCTCTGCCCGATAATCGCTTAGGCAGTGCTGCATTAGCTAACTTAAAAAGTATCGGTGTTGAAACGAAGTATGTAATCCAACAAGAACAACATATCGGTACCTATTTCGCAGAAATGGGGTATGGTGTTCGTCCTACTGAAGTTACTTACCAAAATCGAAAACATAGTTCTTTTGGATTGTCTCAAGAAAATGACTATGAATTACAGGCGTTTATTGAAACAGTAGATCTTGTGCATATTTGCGGGATCAGTTTGAGTTTGTCTGATCAGTGTGCCGAAACAGCGATTTCTCTTGCCAAGAAAGCTCATGCTCAGGGAAAAAAAGTATGTTTTGATTTCAACTTTCGGCCAACATTGAACCAGGAACAAGATCAAAGAAACATCTTGAAACAACGCTATGAGGAAATTTTACCTTATTGTACGATTTTATTTGGCTCGATCCGTGATTTGACGGAATTATTAGAATGGCGAACAAGCGATTCAACGAAAAATCCTATCGCCTATATCCAATCCTTTTTAGCTTATTATGACATCGAATGGTTTGCTGGTACGAAACGAACCAGCCATGAAGGAAGAAAACAATTAAAAGGATATTTGATAACCGTCACAGAAGACGTTGAAACACCTTTTTACGAGTTATTTGTTTTAGACCGAATTGGTGCAGGGGATGCTTTTGCGGCTGGGATATTATTAGGATATGCGGAAAACTGGTCAATGACTAGAACCGTCGAGTTTGCAACAGGAAATGCTCGTTTGGCTCATGCAATCCAAGGAGATGTTCCGCTCACAACTAGAAAACAGGTTCAACAATTACTAGATGCGCCAGATGTCGATTTGATTCGCTAAGAAATAGTCTTGTGATGAATTGACGAAATAAAATGCATCGGAGCGTTAAGAAAGTCTTGAAACGGGAATCAGTGTTTCGAGACTTTTTGACATCGTCTGAAATATTAAAAGTTAGCTTTTAGTAGATAGCAGATCAGCCAAGAGTTTATCAAGCAGAAGGTAAAAATCCAGAAATGATTGAATAGAGTTGCAACTGTAGCGGTCGTTTTAGATCGCTAACTTTCTCTGTTGTTTTTAGGGTCTAAAAGAAGGAAAAATATTTTTGACAAAAATCTGGGAGAAAAACAGTACAGTTTTTTGTAGGTTTTCGTTTTATCTTGACTACCACGTAAGCGATCAGTATTATAAGGAACAGATAGAAACAGCCAAATAAAAAAAGGCACCTCCATTTCTAGTGGCAGCCAGAAACAGAGGTCTTGAAAAAGTCAACCACATTGACCAATCAAGTTTGCCATAGTCAATGGAAACCATCAACTTCGTTTATTGTATCGAATCTTAAAGGAGAAATCTACCTTTTTTGATGAGAAAAATAGATGAACTACATGTGTTTTATTTACTGTGCCATAAATGGATTGGATACGATGTGTCCAGTCCATTTTTTTATCCAAAAACATACACCTGAGGATAACGAGTAAAATGAAGATAGCAAGTGCAACAAATAGGGGAGAGTTTACTTGGGCGAGTAAAGTGTGTCAATGTTGGTTTTGGCTTTTTCAAGGAACATAAAAAAGCACATGTTTTAGAATAAAAGCATTTGGCTGTTTCTATCGTTTTTCAAGATCAGAACAATAATTGAGTGAGCCGTCGTACCATGAGATAAAACCGATATATTGAAGGAATGTAGATTTTCTTTCAAGTATTGGCTTATTTTTTTGCTATTAGATAAAAAGTTGGTCTTTCTTATTGGTTGTCAAAATGTGATGAATATCAGAAAATAGAACAATTCAAGAAAACATTTGATTGGGGAGTTCATGTACATAAAATTTTTAGCGAAACATTTACAGATAATGAAACATAACAATTATTTTATCAAATTTTTTTCGAGAAAAGAATGATGCTAGATTCTCGTTAAATGAGTGAATGTTATTGTCAGAACACGATGAAAGCAAGCTTTCTTAATTAAGAAAGTCGTTTCAAATTTAAACATTTATGTTATTTAATGTTTTTTTAAAATAAAAAAGATTAAAAAAATATTCGCCAACAAACACTAGATATAGTGTTTGTTTTCCTATATACCACTAAAAAATCACAAAATCTAGTCTTTTATTTTAAAAAAACAAGTGTAAAATGAAGTTAGACTTTTGAGTTGGGATGTGTTTTTTTGAAACTAACAGTTTTTTGTGGCTCCCGTTTTGGTAATAAAGAAAGCTATAAATTTATTGCCCAAACGTTAGGAAAATATATGGCTCAAGAAGAGATTGAGCTGGTTTATGGTGGATCAGAATCGGGTATCATGGGAGTTTTCAGTCAGACTTTACTAGAAAACAATGGGAAAGTCACTGGTATCTATCCAACAGGGCTTTTTGATTCTGAGTTACCGAATACAAATGTAACAACTTTTATTCCTACCGAGACAATCGACGAACGAAAAGTATTGTTATTTGAACAAGGAGATGCTGTTTTGATCTTTCCTGGAGGATTGGGAACCTTAGAAGAGTTTTCTCAACTTTTATCTTGGATGGCCATTGATTTAACAGCGAAGAAACCGATTGGTATTTTAGATATCGGAGGATATTATGAAGGTTTAAAGACGTTATTAGAAACGTTTGCCAAAGAAGAATTTATGGATGCCAAATGGCTGGATTACGTCTTTTTTTCAAATAACCCATTAGAACTAGTCGATTTATTACGCGCAGAAGTAAGTGAAACACAACAATTATTAGAGGAGGCAAATTAATGAGTCAAATTTATTTAGCAGGTCCATTCTTTTCAGAGGAGCAAGTCGAGCGTGTTGCTCGTATCGAAAAAGCATTGGAAGAAAATCCAACGGTGACTGGTTTTTATTCACCAAGACATCATCAAGAAAGTAATTATGAAATGTTTAGTGCAGGTTGGGCACAAGAAGTTTATGAAAAAGATATGGCAGAACTAACAGCAGCTGATTACGTAGTAGCTATTTTAGATTATGAACATCAAATCATTGATCCAGGGACAGCTTATGAATTAGGGGCAGCGACAATGATGAAAAAACCAATGATTGTTTTCCAAGAAGAGACTGTTCCAACTAATTTGATGATTACTCAAAGTTTGCATACTTATTTAAAAACAGTTGACGAAGTACGTGACTACGATTTTAAAACATTACCAGTAACGAAATACGTAGGCGAGTACTTATAGAAATAGAAAGAGGAAGGATTGCATGTCAGTGATATTAATTTCAGGAACGATTGGTGCAGGAAAAAGCAGTTTGACAGATATGCTTGCAAAAGAAATCGACTCAAAACCATTTTATGAAAGTGTTGAGGATAATGAAGTGTTACCACTTTTTTATTCAAATCCAGAACAGTATGCTTTTTTATTGCAAATTTTCTTTTTGAATAAACGATTTTTAGCGATGAAAAATGCTTTAGTGGATGATGATAACGTGTTAGACCGTTCGATCTATGAAGATAGCCTGCTATTTCATTTAAATGCAGATCTAGGTCGAGTGACCGATATTGAAGTGCAACAATATGATAATTTATTGGATACGATGCTTAACGAGTTAGATGATGTTGCTCCTAAGAAACGTCCAGACTTGATGGTTCATATCAAAGTGTCCTTGGATACAATGTTGGATCGCATCAAAAAACGGGGTCGTGATTATGAACAGCTGGAAAGTGATGAGACACTTTATGACTATTATCGCTCTTTAAATCAACGTTATGATCAATGGTATGAAGATTTTGATGTTTGTCCGAAGATTCAAATCGATGGTGACCGCTTCGATTTTGTTGAAAAGCCAGAACATGCAAAAGAGGTCATTGAACAAATCCAACAAAAATTAGCAGAATTAAGCGATGTAGAGGCAGGGAAATACTTTACTGAGAATCAACATGCAAAAGGACAAGGACTGGGTCAGTAAACAGTCATAATGTTCCATTTTAAAAAGATGATGACATCGTTCATTTTAAGAAACAAGCTGGAAAACCTCCAAGATAGTCGAAACGATTTGGAGGTTTTCCAGCTTGTTTTTGATAGAGCGGTTCCTGAAAAGCCATGATTCGAAAGAACACAGTTCGATAGTAATCAATTTATCAAGGAAAAAGCTGTTTTTGGCTAAGTGAAAAAGATAGTAAAAATAGATCAAAAGATTTGAACGTGTCTTTTGACATCTTCAAATCTTTTGACCTATTGGTATCCTGCCATACTTATACAAAATAAGGCCGAGACTTTATTTAACAGTTAAAACATCCGCATGTCTTTCTTTCGTATAGGATTCAAATGACTTAAATGAATCTTTTACAGTTTTATGACAGTGATCGCAAATACTTAAGCTTCCTTGATCACTAAATTCGGTATGAATATTTTTACTGGTTGTACAAGTACAATAATCATGACTATCAAATATACTCATTTTTTTCTCCTTTATCACATTGTGCTTACCCAATATACCAGAAAGAAATGGCAGAAACAAAAAAATTAAGAGAAATTAACAATTTCTCTTAATTCCGGTTAATTCCTAGCGAGTGAGCCATGTCAGCTCTCGTTTTTTTGTACGAAGTGACAAGAAAACAGCCAGAACAGTTGCAAGTATTTTCAAAAATAAAAGCTGTTCTAAAAGTTTTTCCTTTACTGATCAGGTCAAGTCGGTCTTTTTAGGTCTTTTACAAACTATAAATATTTCCGTCCTGATCTTCGATTCGGTAGTTTCCGATCTTTTTGAAGGTAACGGATACTTCTTTACCAGAGATGGTATAAGTGTCTGCTTCGGTCTTGATCTTGATATCATTGAGTACTGTTTTTTCTTGAGAAGTACTTGCGGTATCTTTTTCAGTTCCTGTATAGGTACGTGTCCATTCCATTTTATGGTCGCTAAAAATGATTTGCCCACTGACTAAATTCATGTCTTTGCGGACTTTTAATGAATAGTTACTGTTACTGATATCCTCTTTTTCAGCTTGTAGAGTCGATGAATCTGTCGTTTGGTCTGCTGAGTTACCGGAGCCACCGAATAGGCTGCATCCTGATAAAGTAAAACAGCTGACAAGCGAAAGAACCATGATGACTAATTTCTTCAAAATATTTCCTCCATTGTATGATACAGCTTTAACTACAAACGGTGTGAATCCTCTAGTCAACCAAGTTGGCTGGGTTTCTGTCGTTGCGTTTACTGTGACTAATAAATTAGCATAGCTTCTATTATAAGATTTAGGAATACTAGCTTTTGTCTATTCCATTGAAAAAAGGTGTTTATGTCTCTTCTATTCAATCTCATTTCTTTACAGATGTCAACTCCCCTTCAAAAGGACTGGTTTGCTCAGTACAGCAAATGAAGTAGGGGTGTACGAGTCGTTTCAACTAAATAAAACGTTTGCTAAATTAACTTGTAACTGGTGTAAACGTTTGCTATATTGAGTAGGGAACAAGTATTATTTAGCAAATAAACTGAACTCTTTAATAGAAGGTGTGAGTGGATGACAAATTATCAATTTCCAAGTAATTTTTGGTGGGGATCAGCCGCAAGTGGCCCGCAAACAGAAGGTCGTGTTGCTGGCGATGGTAAAGGAGAGAATATTTTTGATTATTGGTTTAGCCAAGAACCAGAAAAGTTCTTTGATCAAGTAGGTCCTGAAAAGACATCACAAGTGTACACGAAGTATAAAGAAGACGTTCAATTAATGAAACAAACTGGACACAATAGTTTTCGTACTTCGATCCAATGGAGTCGCCTGATTCCTGAAGGGACTGGCGAAGTGAATCAACAAGCTGTTGATTTTTACCATTCGTATTTCGATGAATTGATCGCTAATGGCATTGAACCATTTGTGAATTTATATCATTTTGATATGCCGATGCCTTTGCAAGAAAAAGGCGGATGGCTCAATCGGGAAACGGTTGAAGCGTATGAAAGATATGCTAAGATTTGTTTTGAATTATTTGGGACGAAAATCAAAAAATGGTTTACCCATAATGAACCAATCGTGCCAGTTGAAGCTGGGTATCTTTACCGTTGGCATTACCCGGAAGAGTCCGATATGAAAAAGGCGATCCAAGTAGGCTATCATGAAGCGCTGGCTTCTGCATTAGCCGTCAAAGCGTATCATTCCATGGCGTTAGATGGTTCAATCGGAATCATTTTGAATCTAACACCAAGCTATCCTCGGGATGAAAACAACCCAGAAGATGTCAAAGCAGCTAAATTAGCTGATGCCTTTTTTAATCGTTCGTTTCTTGATCCAGCAGTTAAAGGTGAGTTTCCACCAGAATTGATCGCCATTGTGAAAGAATTAGACATGGTACCAGCGATGCAAGAAGATGACTTAGCGATCATTAAAGAAAATACCATTGACTTATTAGGGATCAATTATTACCAACCAAGAAGGGTCAAAGCAAAAGAAACACCGATTGATCATGAAAATGGACCAATGCCAGAAGATTATTTTGATAATTATGAAATGCCAAATCGTAAAATGAATCCTTATCGTGGTTGGGAAATTTATGAAAAGGGAATTTATGATATCTTAATCAATGTTCGAGACCATTATGGTAATATTGACTGTTTCATTTCTGAAAACGGTATGGGTGTTGAAAATGAAGCACGTTTTATCGAAGAAGATGGGATGATCCACGATGATTATCGCATTGAATTTGTCCAAGAACATCTAAAATATGTTCACCAAGCAATCGAAGAAGGTGCTAATTGCTTGGGGTATCATATGTGGACGTGTATGGATAACTGGTCGTGGACCAATGCTTACAAAAATCGTTATGGATTTATTTCCGTTGATTTAGCGAATGATGGTAAACGGACAATCAAAAAATCTGGTCACTGGTTTAAAAAACTATCTGATACCAACCAAATTACAATATAAAAAAGTCAACGTTCCTCTTGCTCCGTTTAATAAACGGTCAAGAGGAATATTTTTGTTTGTTTGAAAAATTAGAATACAATGAAAACGCTTTTGAATGTATATAAATAAAGAATGTTATTCGATATCTTTATAAAGTAAGTATGCTTTTTAAGTGATTTTTTTAGTTTTTATCAATTGTAACCGTTTCTATATGATTAAAATACGAACGTTATCTTTTTTGGAGGAAGTGTGAGCAGATGGTTTTCTTTTCAAGATATTTACACAGAATTAAATCAATCTACACATAGAAGCGTTAGCATTGATTATAAGGTAGAAATTATTAACACCTGTAAAAAGAAATTTTATTACGTGAGGGGCTATGAAAAATGATTGAGGTTATCAATCTGAAGAAAGTATTCGATAATGGGTTTGAAGCACTGAAGTCTGTTGATTTTCAAATCGAAAAAGGGGATTTGGTTTGTTTGCTTGGCCCTAGTGGTTGTGGAAAATCAACGATTTTGAATTTGATTGCGGGGTTATTAAGCCCTAGTCATGGGGACATTCGTTTTAGTGGAGAGTCGGTGGTACGAACGGAACCGAAAGATCGGAATATTGGTTTTGTATTTCAAAATTATGCTTTATACCCGCATATGACTGTGGTTGAGAATATTATGTTTCCATTGACGGTTGCGAAAATAAAATCAAAAAAGCGGAAGCTAAAAAAATATCACAGGAATATATGAAACTAACGAATATCGAAGAACTCCAAGATAAAAAACCAGGGACTTTATCAGGTGGACAACAACAACGTGTGGCTATTACACGAGCCTTAGTCCAGAAACCAGAAGTTTTATTATTAGACGAGCCCTTAAGTAATTTGGATGCACGCTTGCGATTAAAGATACGAGAAGAAATCCGTCGTTTGGTAAAAGAAGTTGGAATCACTACGATTTTTGTGACGCATGATCAAGAAGAAGCACTTTCGATTAGTGACAAAATCATTTTACTGAATGAAGGTGTGATTCAACAAAATGATATTCCGCAGAATTTATACTTAGACCCGGCTAACCTTTTTGTTGCCAATTTTATCGGTAACCCGATCATCAATACGTTACCGGTCGAGGTCAATGTTCGTGAAGGGAAAATCAGCCATACGGATTTTCAAATTCCTCTGACGAAACTGGAATCCGCTCAATTAAGAAAACCATTAGTGGATGGAAAATATATCTTAGGGATTCGACCAGAAGACGTTTTTCCAACGACTAACGGATTGTTCGAAGTACAAGTTTCTGGAGTTGAATTGATCGGACGTGAACAGATTTTGAATTTTTCGCTCGCTGCGAAACGTCTGAAATCGATCGTTAGTATTGAAAAGCTCATCGAGGAAGATACGGTACTCTCTTTTGATTTTCAGTACCATAAAATGTTTCTTTTCAATGAAGAAGGGGAGCGGGTGTACTAATGTTCAAAAAAGCATATGATCCAGAAAATCAACCGAAAGCTTGGTTCTTCTTACTGCCATCATTGGTCATTATTGTTTTGTTCAGTATCTATCCGTTGTTCCGTTCACTAGCGATGAGCTTTCAAAAAGGCTCCTTAATCAATCAACAATTTGCAGGAATTGAGAATTATCAGCGTGTGTTGTCAGACCCAGTCTTTATCAAAGCATTAAGAAACACCGCATTGTTTGCTTTTACAGTTGTTCCTATTTCATTGCTCCTTTCACTGGGAATCGCTTGGGTGATCTTTGAAAAAGTGAAACATAAGACTTTTTTTGAAACGATTTTTTTCATGCCTTATGTGACAAGTACGATTGCTATCGGGATCGTCTTTCGCTATTTTTTCAACGGGTCCTATGGGCTCATTAATTATTTGCTGAATTTTTTAGGATTTGAATCAATCAATTGGTTAGATAATGTTTCGATGAGTATGACAACGTTGATCATCTTTGGGGTTTGGACCAGTCTCGCATTCAATATCATTATCTTATTGGCTGGTTTAAGAAATATTGACGAAGAGCATTATAAAATCGCTCGAATGTTTGGAGCAGATGCTTGGGAGATTTTTAGTCGGATCACGTTTCCTCAATTGATCCCAACGATCACCTTCTTGTTGACTGTCAATATCATCGGAGCGTTTAAAGTCTATACTCAAGTCTATGCTTTGTTTGGTGGGCAGCCAGGGATCGCCAAAAGTGCTACGACAGCGGTCTTTTATATTTACGATAAATTCCACATCGCTGGTCGACCAGGGATCGCTATGGCGGCGACGGTCATTTTGTTCCTCGTCATTTTACTGATCACATTTATTCAAAATAAATTGTTGAAGAAAGTAGGGAGAAGATGATGAAAAAAGTTGTTACAGGACTCTCATTGCTATTTATCGGAATTTTAGGGATCGTAACGATTTTTCCATTTATTTATATGATTTTAGCTGGGTTGATGACATATAGTGAGGCAACGAGTATTCCGCCAACCATACTGCCAACATCATTTCAATGGGGAAATTATACGGAGGTATTTGAAAAAGCGCCATTTTTACGTTATTTCTTCAATACCGTCTTTGTTTCGTTAGTAACTACGATTGCTACAGTCATCACATCTGTTTTAGCGGCTTTTGCGTTAACAAGTCTGGAATTTCGTTTTAAAAAATTGATTATCGGAATCATGATCTCATTACTAATGGTTCCTTATGAGTCCATTATTTTTACGAATTACAATACGATTTCACGAATGGGATTACTAAACAGCTATAGTGCATTGATCATTCCTTTCTTGACCAGTATTTTTTATATTTATTATTTGAACGGGTATTTAAAGAGTATTTCCAGTACCTTTTATAAAGCAGCTAAAATCGATGGTGCCAGTGATCTAGAGTATATTTGGAAAATTTTAGTGCCGATGTCTAAACCAGCATTAGTCACGGTGGGTATCTTGACGTTTATTTCAAGTTGGAATTCATTTTTATGGCCACTGCTTGTGACGAACGAGAAAAAATTCCGCCTGTTAAATAATGGTTTAGCTGCTTTTACCTCTGAAAGTGGGAGTGACGTTCATTTACAAATGGCGGCGGCGACGTTAACAGTTATCCCGATTTTGATTATTTATTTGATTTTTAGAAAAGAAATTATACGAGGAGTGGCGAAAAATGGAATCAAAGGATAAAACAGTGATTACTTTCCATAGCGGAATCTTAACGATCGGTGGAACGATCATTGAAGTTGCCTACCGCGATTCACACATCTTTTTTGATTTTGGCACAGAGTACCGTCCAGAATTAGACTTAGCTGATGAATCTTTAAATACATTGCTTGAACATCGATTGATTCCTGACTTGAATGGATTATATGATCCAAGGCTGTTTGATCAAGTACAGCACATACAAGCAGGAGAAAGAGAGCCGTATCAGCATACAGCCGTTTTCTTATCTCACGCTCATTTGGATCATTCAAAAATGATCAATTATCTTGATCCAGCAATTCCTTTATACACTTTAAATGAAACGAAGCAAATCTTACATTCCCTTCATCGAAACAACGATTTCTTGATTCCTTCTCCTTTTGAAAAAGAAGGGTTTATACGTGAAATGAATGGATTATCTCCTTATGAAACTGTCCAGATCGGAGAAATCAGTGTGGAGATTCTACCAGTCGATCATGATGCGTATGGTGCAGCTGCTTTACTAATCAAAACGCCTGACCGATTCTTGACTTACACTGGTGACTTGCGTCTTCATGGATATGACCGGCAAATGACAGAAACGTTTTGTCAAAAATCATTTCAGACTGACTTATTGATGATGGAAGGCGTCAGCATCAGTTTTCCTGACCGAGAAATAAGCGAACAAACGCCAATTGCTACGGAAGAAGAGCTAGTGCAGCGCTTTTGTGAACTGGTCGATCAATATCCTAATCGTCAAATTACTTTCAATGGGTACCCAGCAAACCTTAAACGCTTTGAAATGCTGGTGAAACAATCCCCGCGAACGATGGTTTTAGAAGCGAATATGGCTGCATTAATGAAAGAAGTCCTAGGAATGGATGTGCCCTATTACTATTTAACGGATAGTCCAGTCATTCCGATTCTTCAGTCAGAATTAGAATATCCCTACGAAGTTTTACGCAACGATGAAACAACTTTTGTTTGGCAAGTCGTTGATAATATAGAAAACTTGCAAGGAGGAGGTTTATACATTCATAGTGATGCCCAACCATTGGGAGATTTTGATCCACAATATGCTGTCTTTTTAAAGATTTTAGCTGAAAAGCAAGTTGAATTTGTTCGATTATCGCTGTCTGGACACGCATTTCCAGCTGATTTAGCTGAAATCATCGACAAGATACAACCAAAAGTGTTAGTGCCGATCCATACGTTAAAACCTGAGAAATTAGTCAATCCTTATGGAGAAAGAATTTTGCCAAAACGTGGCGAACAAATTATTTTATAAGAGAAAAGGGAGAGTAAAAAGAAGATGAAAATGAAAAAATGGGCTTCTGTGTTTGTGGCTGCAGCAGCAGTATTTGCGTTAAGTGCTTGTGGAAAGAATGAAAAGGTAGATAGTTCAAGTGAGGATATCGTAACAGAAATCAATGAAAAGACAACGATCAACTTCTGGCATGCGATGAATGGTGCGCAAGAAGAAGCATTAACTAAACTTACAGATGACTTCATGAAAGAAAATCCTAATATCAAGGTAGAGTTGCAAAATCAATCGCAATATTCGGATCTTCAAGCAAAAATCAATTCGACATTACCTTCACCTAAGGATCTGCCGACAATCACTCAAGCTTATCCAGGATGGCTATGGAATGCCGCTCAAGATGAGATGTTGGTTGATTTAAACCCTTATATCGAAAATGATACGATTGGCTGGAAGGATCAGGAAGAAATCCGTGATTCATTATTAGAAGGTGCTAAAATTGATGACAAGCAATATGGTATCCCTTTTAACAAATCAACGGAAATGCTTTTCTACAATGCAGATCTATTAAAACAATATAACGTTGAAGTGCCGACGACACTAGCAGAATTAAAAGAAGCTTCAAAAACGATCTATGAAAAATCAGATGGGCAAGTGGTGGGTGCTGGGTTTGATTCATTGAATAACTACTATGCGATCGGTATGAAAAATAAAGGTGTTGATTTTGACAAAGACTTAGCTTTAGATGGGAAAGAATCACAAAAAGTGATCGATTACTATGCTGAGGGCGTCAAAGATGGTTATTTCCGAATTGCTGGATCGGATAAGTACTTGTCAGGTCCTTTTGCAAATGAACAAGTGGCAATGTTTGTTGGCTCGATTGCTGGAGAAGGTTATGTGAAAAAAGATACTGAAGGAAAATTTGAGTATGGCGTTGCGCCACGTCCTGAAAAAATCAATTTGCAACAAGGAACGGATATCTATATGTTCAGTAGTGCCAGTGCTGAAAAACGCACAGCTGCTTTTGAATATATGAAATTTTTAGCACAACCGGAAAACCAACTGTATTGGGCAAATATGACTGGTTATATGCCAATCGTTGAATCGGTTCTTGAAAGTGATGAATACAAGAATTCTACAGAAACAAAAGTACCACAATATTTAGAAGCAGCTACTTCTGATCTATTCTCGATCCCTGTGATTGAAAACGCAGATCCTGCTTATAATGAGGTACGTTCGATCATGGAAAACATTTTATCGAATACGAATCAAGATACGAAGAAACTGATAAAAGATTCCGTTCCTCAATTGGAAGATGCTTGGAATCAATAAACAATCGAACGAAAGAACGTTCAGAACGTTAGCTTGTTTGCTTTAGGCGGTTGAGACAAAAGTGTTTAACATCAAGAAATAAGAAGGAGTTTCCGAAATTTTCTTCTCAAATTTTGGGTCAATTTCGGCTTATTTTTCGAAGATGCTGCTTTTGTCTCGCTGTGAACAAGAGGTTGTGAGAGAAGCGTTTAGCTCCTCTCTTATTGTTGAGGAGTTGCTTCTTGAACGCCGTTTATTCGTTTTTAGAGAGACTAAAAGAGACTGAGGCAAGTTTTGGTTCAGTCTCATGAAATGGGAGACAAGTATGAAAATAACATTGTTAGCAACTAGTGACGTCCATGGGTATATCTATCCAACGAACTATGCGACGGATCAAGAACAACCTTATGGCTATGCTAAAATTGCCAGTAGGATAAAACAAATCAGAGAAACTAGCCCAGACCCTCTTTATGTCATTGATAACGGTGACTTCATTCAGGGGTCACCTTTTAGTTACTACTTAGCAAAACAACAAGATCACCACGTCTCAGAATTAACGAATGTCTTAAATGAAATGGATGTGGATGCTAGTATATTAGGAAATCATGAATTTAATTATGGCTTATCTTACTTAGAACAAGCTATCGCTAGTTATCATCATCCTGTCTTATCTGCTAATATTTTAACGAGCAAAGGCGATCCTTATTTTGGACAGCCCTATGTGATGATTGAAAAACAAGGGATCAAAGTGGCAATTTTAGGGTTGACCACGCAATATATTCCTCATTGGGAACAACCTGAAACAATTAAAGACCTACAATTTGTTTCTGCAGTTGAAGCAGCAAAACAATATGTACCTAAACTTAGAGAATTAGCAGATGTAGTGGTTGTAGCTTATCATGGTGGATTCGAGAAAGATTTAGAGACTGGCGAACCCACCGAAGCATTGACTGGCGAAAATGAAGGCTTCCAACTACTTCAAGAAGTAGCTGGGATGGATGCGTTGATTACTGGGCACCAACATCGAGTGATTGCTGCGAAGGTAAATAGTGTGCCGATTATCCAACCGGGCTATCGTGGCGAATTTTTAGGTAAAATCGAATTATCCTTGGAACGAACGGTTAATGGTTATCGTGTTTCGGACGGAAAAGCAGAACTGATTTCCTTAGTAACTGACGAGGCAGATGAAGACATTCTTTCACTTGTTCAAAAAACAGAAAATGAATTGCAAACATGGCTTGATCAACCAGTGGGAGAGGTACAAGGAGACATGAAAATCACTGATCCGATGCAAGCACGAATCGTGGAACATCCTTATATTGAGTTTATTAATCGGGTGCAAATGGCTGCCAGCGGAGTATCGATTTCTGGAACGGCTCTGTTCAACAATGAAGGTCAAGGATTCAATGAAACTATTACAATGAGAGAAATTATTACCAATTATATTTATCCTAATACTTTAGCAGTTCTTAAAATTACAGGGCAGGATCTAAGAGATGCCTTAGAACAAACAGCAAACTTCTTGGCAATAGAATCAGGCGAGATCGTATTTAATCCTGCGTTCATTGAACCTAAACCACAGTATTATAATTATGACATGTATGAGGGCATTGATTATGAGATCGATTTACGTCAACCAGTAGGGCAAAGGATCACTAAATTAGCCAGAGCAGGCAAACCGATCCATCCTGAGGAAGAGCTGGAAGTAGTCATGAATCAGTACAGAGCGGTCGGTGGTGGGAATTATCACATGTTCTCTGCCGATAAAATCATTCGTGAAATCCAAATCGATATGACTGAACTGATTGCTGATTATTTAAGAAAACATCAACAAATTCATGCTGAAGTGAATCATAACTTTCGGGTAATCAAGTAAACAAGAGGGACAGAAATTAGTGAAATCTGTCTATTCAAGTCTATTCAAGTCTATTCAAGAAAAGAGCAAGCCAAAACGAAGGTAAATAAATCGAAGCATGCAATTAACAAAATTGTTTATCAAAACTAATCCAAAAGGTAATTGTTGTAAATGATTAACAGTCTCAAGCGTTGTAAGTTTCAGGTTATTTTCAATGTACTTATAACGTTTTTTTGGTGAAAGTATGATCTTAGAAACGTTCTAAATTTGCTTTACTATAAATTTAGTTACAACCTTTTTTATAAAACAATACATCAGTATGGGTTATTTATAAAAAAATTTTCGTTATTTAATATCTTTTTTTACTTTTTTGTCTTTACTCTTCATTTTTTGTATATAATGGAATAGGCAAATTTGAATGGGAGTGGAGAAAGGTATGAGAAAAAAACGTCCTTTTCTTCTCTTTTGGTTAGTTGGTTTTTTCTTACTGCTTTTTTTATCAGCCGCAGTTTCAGGAAAAATGACAGCAGATATCGCTCAACTAGAAACAGAAAAAATCATTGCAAGTAAAGAATCAGTAGATAAATTTAAAAAAGAATTTTCTACTTATTGGTGGAAGGATTACAAGATAGTAGCCAACTATGATAAGGGAGAATTAGAGCTTTATTTGCCAAAAGACAAGGAAAGTAATCAGTTTATCAATATTGATGATGTCTTAAGTGCTATTTCGTTAAGACAATATCAATTCAACGATAAACATTTGACCGTCTTACTTTTAACCAATGACGGAGAAAAACTAGCTCGATTAAAGAACGGAAAAGTAATAACCAGCTATTCAGATAAGGTGAATCGTGAGGTTGTTAGTACCCGTCTGAAAGAGTGGATAAAAATGAATAAAGAAGTCAAAGAAAATTCTGATACGACTCAGGTTGAGCCGACTCAGGAAAGTTCTTCTGAACGTTCGGAAACAATTCAAAGTACGACCCAAAGTAAGTCCAAGACGCAATCGAGTCGTACAACTAAAAATAGCACAAAAAACAGCAAAGCAAGTCAGCAACAGAAGGCAAAGTAACACGAGTATTTTAGTAAGAGTACGCAAACTGTGAAATAGATGGGGCAACACGTCTTTTCCAGCTCAAGTACTGAAAGGTGCACGATAGTCATTCGTTTGAAATGATGGAAGCTCATTTGTTTTTACTAAGTTACTGTTTTCTGCTGAATCTTTGACTGATTGTTCTTGCTTCATTCGATAACTAGAACTATTGTAGTTCAGGTTGACCAAAACAAAAACAGCTAACAAAAACTCCTCAGGATGGACATATTTAGTCTGAGGGGTTCTTTTTTTTGGCATAGATATCCATAATTGCTCCCTTCATTTCTAAAAAAAATCTTAAAATAACCCTTTTTTTAGGAAATTTTCATATTTTAGGAGCAGAATAAAAAAAAATAAAAGAGAGAAGTGATACTTGTGACACATTTGAAAAAATTGTGCCAAAATCGTTTGCTGATTGTTTTGACAGCTAGTTTTTTCTTTTGGCTGAAAACGATCTTTGCCTATTACGTTGATTTTTCATTGGGCGTTGAAGGCAGCATCCAATACTTTATTCTGTGGATTAATCCAATTGCAACGACATTGTTGTTTTTTGGTTTAGCATTATATATAAAAAAATTGAAACCCGCATTGATTGTTCTTTTAATCATTGATATTTTAAATACGCTTTTGCTTTATTTGAATATTATTTTTTATCGAGAATTTACAGATTTCGTGACCGTAAAGTCTATTCTAGGCTTTTCTAAAGTTTCGCAAGGTTTATCAGGAAGTTCCTTTGCATTAATGAGACCTCATGACATTTTGTATTGGTTGGATATATTAGTATTTGTAGGACTCATCATCTGGATGTTTGTTAAAAAAATACCAGTAAAAAGTCCTGCAGTCTCTAAACCAGTGGCGATCGCAGTTACTTGTCTGTCAGCGTTGATTTTTTCAGGAAATTTAGCGCTTAGTGAAGCAAATCGTCCCCAATTGTTGCAACGGACGTTTGACCGTTCTTACATCGTCAAATATTTGGGAATCGATGCCTATACTATTTACGATGCTATCAAAACTGGGATGACAAGTAGTGTTCGTGCGCATGCAAGTAGTAATGGTGTGGAAGAAGTGAGAAAATACACCGAAAATCATTATGCTGCTCCTAATCCAGCAACATTTGGCGTGGCTAAAGGGAAAAACATCATTGTCCTGCATTTAGAAAGCTTCCAACAATTTCTAATCAATATGAAGGTAGATGGTCAAGAAGTAACGCCATTCTTAAATAGTATCTATAAGAATCAATCAACGATCAGCTTTGACAATTTCTTCCATGAAGTTGGACAAGGAAAAACAAGTGATGCAGAAAATATGTTAGAGACGGGAACTTTTGGTTTACCACAAGGTTCTTTGTTTACCGAGTTAGGTTCAGATAACACGTTCCAAGCTGCTCCAGCAATCTTGGCGCAACAGCAAGGTTATACGAGCGCGGTTTTCCATGGGAATGTCGGGAGCTTCTGGAACCGAGATCATGTGTATAAAAATTTAGGCTATGACAACTTCTTTGATCGTTCTTATTTCAATAGTTCAGATGAAACGTTGGGATATGGTATTTTAGATAAGGACTTATTCAGAGAATCAGCTAAATATTTGGAACATTTACAACAACCGTTCTATACTAAGTTTCTTTCGGTAACCAATCATACGCCATACTATACAGACGATAAACATTTTAATTTCCCATCATTGAAGACTGGCAATAGCAGAGTAGATGATTACGTCCGGACAGCTCATTATTTAGATCAATCGTTGGAACAATTCTTTACGTATTTGAAAAAATCCGGTATCTATCAAAATTCGATGTTTGTCATCTACGGAGATCATTTTGGGATATCCAATACGGATAATAAAGACTTGGCGAAAGCTTTAGGAAAAGACCCTGCTACTTGGGATGATTTTGATAATGCTCAAATGCAGCGAGTGCCATTGATGTTCCACATTCCAGGTTATAAAAAAGGTGAGATCAATCATGAATATGGTGGCGAAATTGATGTGTTACCTACCCTGTTACACTTAGTAGGAATCAATGATAAAGACTATATCCATTTTGGTACAGATTTGCTTTCACCACAGCATGATCAGTTGGTTGCCTTTAGAAATGGTAATTTTGTGACACCTAAATATACCGTTTTAGATGGAAAAACTTATGATAACCAAACAGGGGAAATCATTGATCCTAAAAAAGCTGGTATCCAAAAAGAAGTGGAAAAAGATCAGAATCAAGTCAAAACGGCTTTAAGTTTATCTGATAAGTTGAATCAAGAGAATCTATTACGTTTCTATGTACCAGATAACTTTAAAACGATTGATCCCAAAAAGTATGATTATAAAAATGATGCAGAGAAAAATGAAACCATTGAAAAACAAAAAGGAAGCAAGTCCACGAGTGTTTATTCTAAAAATGGAAATAAAACAACGACTAACCTTTACCCTGCAGAAACAGATGAGAATAATTAAATGAATAGTTGACAAAACTTCCAAAAAAGTCGATTTGTTTTCACTTTTTTGGAAGTTTTTTTTATATAATTCGTAAACTTTTTTATTTTAGCGTATGTAATTAGTGAAGGAAACAAATTTTTTACAGCGATTCTTTTGGAAGTGAAAAATCCGAGGAAATTTGGATAGGTGTAAAAAATGATGGCTGAATTCAGTTGAATCAAATAAAAATAGAAAAGGAAAATAGGATAAACTTGTCAGCTATAGGTTGACCGAAGAATAAAAATCAGAAACAACAAGGAGGGGAAACGTTTAATCAAAACAACAACTGGCAATGAACGAACATGTACATATAGAAGCACAGATCCAAGCAGCTAATTTATTTTTCAACACTTTGGCTAAACATTTCTTATCATACAAACGGTCATGTGATACGTGTTGTAGAAGTGTTACAAGAAGGATGAAAGATCAACTGTTTCGTACATGGCACTCACTCAGTTATTGGTTTTGGTAACGATCAATTATGTATGATGGAGAATTAATCAAGCAACTTCGAGTGAATCGAAAGTTGACACAAACACAGTTAGCAAAGGGAATCTGTTCCAAAACATCTCTAGTAGGAATCGAAAATCATACCGTAAAGAAGATCTCTTTTTGTACACTAAAAGCCTTCTTGGAACGCTTAAATATTTCTTTGGCCGAATATGAATGGTTACGTAATCAGCTTGAAGAACCCAAAAAAACGAAGAAAAGTCGGCATCTTTTAAATAAAATCCAAGAAGAGAACTTTGATCCTTATAAGGAAATTGCCAACAACCGAAAGCAATATAAAAAAACAGCTGATTTATACTATTTAATGTTAAATCTACAGATGTTTTGGCAGACGAATGGAAAAATGGAGTTGCAATTAGAATTTCTAGGATATGAGTGTCGTACGATTGAAGAATACTTTATGAAAATCAGGGAATATGGTCATTTTGAGTTAGACATTCTTTCCAAGTATCCCTATATTTTCAGTGATTCATTTCTAGACAATCATTACTTGAAAATCAAAAAAAGAATGCGACAAATGACCGATTCTTTGAATGAAGACTATTTATTTACATTTTTAATGAATCTCACGCTTTATTATATCGATAAAAAACGTTTCAAAAAAGCGCGTAGCATCAACCTCGATATGTCTCGCAGTTTGGCACACAAAGAAAAATCAACAATCATTTATGAAAGTTTGATGACAGAATACTACAGAAAGCTGATTGCACAAGCCTTAGGTGAACCACTTTCAAAAGAGTTGAATACTTTTTTTACGGTCATCGAATATACCCTAGGCAAGAAAGAGCGCAAACGTCTTGAAGAGAAACTCTTGGAAGTGATAAAAGAAGAAGAGAAAAAAATGATGTTGTTTGAACAGATTGCAAAAATAGAACAAGAATAAGTAAGACAAGTGAATAAGAGTAGAAAAGACCTTGCAACAATCATTGACTAAACGAACTGTCAGGTACTTTTCTGCTCTTTCACTCAACTATCAGTCAGAGCAAATCTGTTTGGTCATTCAGGATGAACGATCTCAGATTTTTGCTTTTTTGTATCGAATAATGGGAAAAAACGATTGATTTCATTGGTTGCAGCATCTCTTGAATCAGATGCATGAATGATATTTTCAGTTCCAGGTAAGGCATAATCTCCACGAATCGTTCCAGGAACAGCATCTACAGCTTTAGTTGCACCGACCATCTTACGGACGATATCGATGACATCCTCTCCAGCTAAAACAAGATAGACTACTGGTCCCGAGGTCATATAATCAATCAATTCATCGAAAAAGCTCCGACCACTTAAGTGATGATAATGCTCTTGTGCGAGTTCTTTTGTCATTGTTGCAAACTTCATTTCAGTAATTGCTAATCCTTTTTCTTCAAATCGTTGGATGATCCGCCCAATTAAATGACGTCTGACACCATCCGGTTTGATAATGACCAATGTACGTTCCATCTGATACACCCCTTTTTTTGTTATACCTTTATTATACTGGTGTCTGAGTAAACCCACAATCAAAGTGAAAAAGCTGATCAACATGCGGGCTATTAAATTCAATAAGAATTTTCTAACCCCATCAATCAAAAACAATTTATTTACCATAAATGTTTGGAAAAAGCAAAAAATAAGTTTGACAATCGGTGCATAAGTTGTTATATTTACGAAGGAAAACTAAATAGGATTTGTTAGGTGAGGCTCCTATACAAACACAGGCTACTGCCCAAAAACGTCGAGAGACGCCAATGGGTAGAACAGGAATTGTCGAGACAAGGCTTTTCATAAGGTAGCTAAAAGCAAGGAATTGCTTTTTACGTTGTACAGTGTCAAAACTCAACGATGAGATCAAAGAAGCTTTTTTTTATGTGCTTTTTCGACCTTTCGCTGAATTTTTGATGAAAGGTCTTTTTGTGTTGAAACAATCCTAACAAACAAAAAATGGAGGTGGTTTCGTTGGGAAGTTGATGCTTTTAAAACGAAAGAGAAACAAGAACAATTCTATCAAGTTAAAGGAGATGAGAACAAATGGATGACAGTCCTGCGAAGAAAATAATGCGAGAGAAATTGCTGGATGAGGCTATTATCTATCTGTTTTCAGCCCCTTTAAATACAGTATTTTCTCCATTACTCAACTAACTAAAAATAACCCAGCTTAAATAAGTATTGCTTATATTTACTGGGTCTAAGGAGAAAAATGAGATGGAAAAAAAGAGAGATACACAAAAAATGTATGCTGCATTTGCAGGAAAGACAAAACAAGAATTATTGAACTTCTTTCATTCGACTGATCAAGGAATGAAAGACGAACAAATTGAAGAATCAAGAGAAAAATATGGTGAAAATTCAATCTCTTATGGGAAGAAAACACCCTTTATTGTAGAAGCTTTAAAAGCTTATATTACACCATTCACCTTGGTATTGATTGCACTCGGAGTGATTTCATTTATCACAGAATACGTGTTAGCCGCTCCTGGGGATAAAGATTTATTTGGAGTAATTATCATCTTTACGATGGTCATCGTCAGTGGAACGATGACGTTGGTTCAATCTGTTCGCTCTAACCAAGCCGCAGAAAAATTAAAATCATTGGTAAAAGTAACCGCAGCAGTTAAACGTAACGGTGATTATACTGAGATTCCAATGGAAGAAATCGTTTGTGGAGACCTTGTTCGATTATCAGCAGGTGATATGATTCCTGCAGATATGCGTCTGTTGTCAGCCAAAGATTTATTTATTTCACAAGCTGCCTTAACTGGTGAAAGTTACCCTGTCGAAAAGCAAGCGATTGTTTACGATGATGAGACTTTGAGTGAAACTAGTTATGAAAATTTGGCTTTTATGGGAAGTAACGTTATCAGTGGGAGTGCTGAAGGTATTATTGTATCTGTTGGTAATGAAACATTATTTGGACATGTGGCTCAAACGCTCTCTGAAAAACCGATCAAATCAAGCTTTGAAATTGGTATTCATAAAACATCCATGTTATTGATCAAATTCATGGCTTTAATGGCACCAACAGTTATCGTTATCAATGGGTTGACTAAAGGGGATTGGCTAGAAGCTTTTCTATTCGGTTTATCTGTAGCAGTCGGTCTTACACCTGAAATGTTACCAATGATTGTTACTACGAACTTAGTTAAAGGTGCTAGCGTGATGGCGAAAAAAGGAACGGTCATCAAAAATTTGAATGCGATCCAAAACTTTGGTGCGATCGACGTGTTATGTACGGATAAAACTGGGACATTGACTCAAGATAAAATCATTTTAGAATACCACATGGATTGTTCTGGTAAAGAAGATGATCGTGTTTTACGCCATGCGTATTTAAATAGTTACTATCAAACAGGATTAAAAAATCTGTTGGATGTAGCAATTATTGATGAAGCCAAACAAACATTAGCAACCGATAAAATCAATTACCGCAAAGTGGATGAAATTCCATTTGACTTTGAACGTCGTCGGATGAGTGTCGTTGTAGAGGACACCGCAGGTAAAACACAAATGATTACCAAAGGTGCGATCGAAGAGATGTTGAGTATCTCTAATTACATCGACATTGATGGGATCGTTAGTCCATTAACCAATGAAAAAAGAGAATCAGTTCTTGCAAAAGTGAGAGATTTAAATGAAGATGGTCTACGTGTAATCGGAGTGGCCCAAAAAACAAACCCAAGCGTAGTTGGCGAATTTTCAGTGAAAGATGAATCAGATATGGTATTGATTGGATACCTTGCTTTCCTTGATCCTCCAAAAGAAACGACGAAACAAGCGCTAAAAGCATTGAAAGATCATGGTGTCGCAGTCAAAGTCTTAACTGGTGATAATGAATTAGTCACTCGTTCGGTTTGTCGTCAAGTGGGTCTGGAAATTAATGAATTGATCACTGGCGAAAAGATTTCAGAAATGGATGATCGCGAATTAGCACAAGTTGCTGAAAATCATGAAGTATTTGTTAAATTGAATCCTCAACAAAAGGCTCGTTTAACGACTGCTTTACGGCAAAATGGCCATACCGTGGGCTTTTTAGGTGATGGTATCAATGATGCACCGGCAATGAAAGTAGCGGATATCGGTATTTCGGTTGATACAGCAGTAGATATCGCAAAAGAATCAGCCGATGTGATCTTACTAGAAAAAGATTTAACGATTTTAGAAAGAGGTCTTTTATCTGGTCGAGAAACATTTGGGAACATCATGAAATACATCAAGGCAACTGCAAGTTCAAACTTTGGGAATATGTTCTCTGTCTTAGTTGCCAGCACATTCTTACCATTTTTACCAATGTTGCCACTGCAAATTCTCTTTTTGAATTTGATTTACGATGTGTCTTGTATCTCACTTCCATGGGATAAAATGGATAAAGAATATCTACATGAGCCTAAAAAATGGGAAGCATCAAGCATTGGGAAATTTATGGTATACTTTGGACCTACGAGTTCGATTTTTGATATCACTACCTACTTATTGATGTACTTTATCATTTGTCCAGCAGTTGTAGGTGGAGATTTCCATACATTAGATGCACAACAAAAGATCGTATTTATTGCGTTGTTCCATGCAGGTTGGTTCGTTGAATCATTATGGTCACAAACATTAGTCCTACACGCACTACGGACACCAAAGATTCCATTTATTCAAAGCAATGCGACATTTGCGATGTTTACGATTACGACATTAGGAATCGTTGTAGGTTCGATTCTGCCATTTACAGGCTTTGGTGCAGAACTAGGTTTGATGCCGTTACCAGGAACTTACTGGACTTGGTTAGTCGTAACGATTTTAGCTTACTTGATATTAGTGACAATGGTCAAAAAATTCTATATTAAAAAATTCGGTGAACTATTGTAATGGTTGATGAATGAACACCGTGAAAAAGAGGTTGTGAAGTCATCGGGTAGCTCCGAAGACAATAAGAAAGAATTTTTTGAAACAGCTCCTCATGTTTTGAAAAATTCAGGCTTATTGCAAGGAGGTGATGAATGAACACCGTTTACCCGTCCATTCTCACCTCTAATCATGAGTTCGGGGCACTTCAAAAGTGCCTCGGACTCATTTTTTTCTACACCTTTCATTTTATTATGAAAGGAAAATATGATTCGTTCTGTGCAAATAACAATGAAACATGCTAAACTATGGATATTGTTTTCTGAAAGGAATAGTGAAAAATGAAAGGCGCAATATTTGATTTAGATGGACTATTAGTTGACACGGAGAAAACTTATCGTGATGGTTGGTTATGGGGATTCCAACAGTATGATTTAGCGATTCCCAAAGAAGTAGTAGATGCTTGGGGAGGTAAAAACTGGAAGCAAAGTTTTGACATTTTAGTGAAAGCAGCTGGAAGCCCTGAAAAAGTTCAAGAAGTTCGTGCTAAGCGTGAAGAATATTTTTATCAACAGCTTCATAACGGTGGGATACAATTAAAACCCTATGCGAAAGAAGTTTTAGCTGAATTAAAAAAACGTGACTTACGACTTGGATTAGCGACAACGACAGTTACTAAAAGAGCGACTGATATCTTAGCCCAATTTGATTTGGCTAATTATTTTGATACGATGACATTCGGTGATGAAGTAAGTGAAAACAAGCCTTCACCTGTTCCTTACTTGACCGCTTTAGAAAGAACAAAATTAGTTGCTTCAGAAGCATTTGCAGTGGAAGATTCTTTAGTTGGAGCTACTTCTGCTTCCCGAGCTGGGATGGGCGTTGTTTTAATTCCAGATACTAGTTTTGAACGAAATTATACAGCAGAAGAAAAAGAAAAATTAAATTTACTTGCTGAAGGAAACGACTTACGAACTGTTATTGAAATGTTAGATAAAAAAACAACAAAATAATTCAATCATTTTTTTGTAAACTTCTTCCTTGACTTTTAATTATGAGTACGGTAAATTATTCGCAACAACTAAATAAGTATATTCGTTGATAAGGAAAGTAAACTTGAACGATTTCCTAGAGAGGCTCTGTTTGGTGAAAAGAGTCAAATCCGCAAAGTTGAAAATGGCCTTGGAGAATAATTTGTCGATAAGTAGATAAATTCGGTCGTCGTTCAACCGTTAAACTGAACCCCAATCTCTCAGGAATGAGACGTTGGCTAGAGGGAAGGAAACTTCCGAATAAAGGTGGTACCACGATTCGTCGTCCTTTTACTAACATTTTTTGTTGGTAAGAGGATTTTTTTTATATTTTTTTGCAATGATGTAGTAAGTACAGTTGGAAATCTTTTAACAGAGAGCTTCGGGAGCTGAGAAGAAGCAAAGAGGAACGATTGGAAAATGGCTACTGAGCATTTTACCCCAAGCATTTTGTGAGGCGGTAACGGTTGCGACCGGTATCTCGCTAGAGTATGTTTGTACTTGAAGAGGAGCGACATGTGAATGTGGCTTGAATATGAGGTGGTAACACGCAAAAAGGCGTCCTCAAGGAAATGATTGAGTTCATTTTCTTGAGGATGCCTTTTTTATTATACAACAAGGAGGAGAACGAATGATTGAGTTAAAAAACATCAGTGTCCATTTTGAGCAAAAAGGTAATGACATCCCAGCTGTCAATGAAGTGAATTTATCAGTTGCTCAAGGAGATGTCTATGGCATTGTGGGCTACTCTGGGGCAGGAAAAAGCACATTAGTTCGTGTGATGAATTTCTTACAGAAACCAACGAAGGGGGAAGTAATCATCCAACAGACGAATTTAGGTGATCTCACACCAAAAGAATTAAGAAAAGAACGGAAAACGATTGGTATGATTTTTCAACATTTCAACTTAATGGAAAGTCGCACAATTTTTGACAACGTTGATTTCTCCTTAAAGTATACTGGGAAATCAAAACAGGAACGTCGTCAGAAAGTAAGTGACTTACTGGATTTAGTAGGGTTAAAGGAAAAAGCTTCTGCCTATCCCAACCAATTATCTGGTGGACAGAAACAACGAGTAGCGATTGCGAGAGCTTTAGCAAATGATCCCAAAATATTGCTTTGTGATGAAGCGACGAGTGCCCTTGATCCAAAAACGACTCATCAAATTCTAGCGCTGCTCAAAAAATTAAATCGCCAATTAGGATTAACGATCGTCTTGATCACCCACGAAATGCAAGTAGTAAAAGAAATTTGTAATAAAGTGGCGGTGATGGAAGCTGGACGAATTATCGAAAGTGGAAGTAGTGTTCAAATTTTTAGTCATCCAAAAGAAGAACTAACGAAAGATTTTATACGTACAGCGACTCACTTAGATCAAGCATTGGAAAAGATTACTGGACAGCAAGGATTTGCAGAAGAGCTTACGGATAAATGGCTAGTTGAACTGAGTTATGTGGGGAGCCAAACGAATGAACCATTGATTGCCCAGTTGTATAGCAAATACCAAGTAACAGCAAACATTCTTTATGGCAATATCGAATGGCTGCAAGAAACACCGATAGGTAGCTTGGTGGTAACTTTAGCGGGAGATAGCATTCAAAAACAAAAAGCTCTAGATTATTTGATCCAATTAGGTATCAAAGTCAATCTCTTACAAAAACATGAAACACAAGAAAGAATCAAACTCGTTGAAGGAGGCGTTTAAGATGAACGAATGGCTCAAAAGCTATCTGCCAAATGTTTATTTGATCCCAGATGAATTCATTGAAGCGACAAAGCAAACACTATATATGACTTTCTGGTCTGCTTTGATTGGGGGAATCTTGGGCATTATATTAGGGGTGGTTTTAGTCGTTACCCGCCCTAAAGGATTAATTGAAAACCGCTTATGTTTTGAACTTTTTGATAAGGTGATCAATATCGTACGATCCATTCCATTTATCATTTTACTCTCTTTACTTGCATTGACGACTCGTTTTATTGTCGGAACAACAATTGGAGCAACGGCAGCCCTAGTTCCTCTGATTGTCGGCATCGTTCCTTTTTTTGCTCGACAAATCGAAAATGCCTTGCTTGAAGTTGATCCCGGTGTTATCGAAGCTGCACAAGCAATGGGAACGAGTCCATTGGGTATCATTTTTCGTGTTTATTTACTGGAAGGACTACCTAGTATCATTCGTGTCTCAGCTTTAACGATCATCAATGTTATTGGCTTAACCGCAATGGCAGGTGCTGTAGGAGCTGGTGGCTTAGGAAATTTAGCTATTTCTCGGGGCTATAATCGATTTCAAACAGACGTAACGGTTGTTGCGACATTATTGATTTTGGCATTGGTGTTTTTAAGTCAATTTATCAGTAATTTTTTAATTAAAAAAATATCACATTAATGGAGGAGAAAAAATGAAAAAAGTGATTCGATTTGCTGTAGTGACATTCGTCGCATTATTTTGGTTGGCAGGCTGTAGTCAAGGAAAGGCAGATACAAAAACAAAAGAAACAACTGTCAAATTAGGGGTGATTGGTGAAGATACAGATGTTTGGGACGATGTAAAAGCACGTCTAAAAAAGGAGAATATTGAATTAGAATATGTAAAGTTTACCGATTATAATCAACCAAATGCGGCCTTAGCTGATGGCTCAATTGATTTGAATGCCTTTCAACACCAGTTCTTTTTAGATAACTATAATGAAGAACATGGCACAAATCTAGTTTCAATCGGAAACACCGTAAATGCCCCATTAGGAATCTATTCCAATACGATCAAAAAGATTGAGGAAGTAAAAGAAGGTGCAAAAGTAGCCATCCCTAATGATGTAACCAATGGGGGACGCGCTTTACTTCTTCTTCAATCAGCGGGGCTGATCAAAGTTGATCCATCGAAAGGACAGACTCCGACGATTTCTGATGTGACAGAAAACGATAAAAAACTTAAGCTCACAGAATTGGATGCTTCGCAAACAGCACGTGCGCTAAACGATGTGAGTCTTTCGGTCATCAATAGTGGGGTAGCAGTCGATGCAGGGTTCACACCAACGAAAGATGCAATTTTCTTAGAACCAGTGGATGATCGTGCCCGCCCTTATGTCAACATCATTGTTGCCCGAAAAGAAGATGAAACAAACCGTACGTATCAAAAAATCGTTGATACTTATCAAACTGAAGCAACTGCTAAAGTCATTGAAGAAACGTCAAAAGGTTCGAGTGTTCCAGCATGGAAAACCTTTGGTCGTAAATGAGCATCATCAGAAAGTACAGCTCAAATGAACTAGAAATTTTTATCGGAAGCCAGCATACAAGGAGGAATTTTTTTATGACTACATCAACTATTTCAACGAATCGATCCAGTTTATTGAAAGAAGCGATCCAAGAAAGATTACCAGAATATCAAGCACTTGCCTTGGATATCCATCAACATCCAGAAGTGAGCAATTACGAATTTTATTCATCTGCTGCATTGATTCGCCAGTTAGAAAAAGAAGGCTTTACAGTTGAAAAGGAGGTCGCTGGACACCGTACAGGATTTGCTGCTAGCTATCGCTCAGATAAACCAGGTCCGACGATTGCATTTTTAGCTGAATTTGATGCACTTCCTGGAATTGGACATGCGTGTGGACATAATCTTTTTGGAACGTATTCCGTATTAGCCGCGAGTATCATTAAGAAACAAATTGACGAAATTGGTGGTGAGATCCGAGTGTATGGAACACCAGGGGAAGAAGGAGGAGAGAATGGTTCAGCGAAAGGGAGCTTTGTTCGTGAGGGATTATTTGACGATGTGGCGGCTGCTTTATGTGCTCATCCAGCTTACCGTTACGGAAAAACAACCGAATCGCTAGCTAATGATCCAGTTGATATCAAATTTTATGGAGTTGCTTCTCACGCTGCTGCAGCACCCGAAAAGGGAGTAAATGCATTAGAAGCACTGATCCAAGTTTTTAATGGTATCAACGCACTACGCTTACAATTACCTAAAGATGTCAATATCCATGGGATCATCACTAACGGCGGAGTTGCTGCTAACGTCATCCCTGAATATGCTGCAGGACGTTTTTATTTACGTGCTGGCAATCGCCAAACGTTAGATATAGTCTTTAAAAAAGTGGAACAAATCGTGAAAGGGGCTGCGTTGAGTACGGGCACAAGCTATGAATTTGGTTTGTTTCAAAATGCGGTAGATCATATGATTCCGACACCTTCTTTCGATGAGTTGTTTTTTACAAATGCAAAAGCAGCTGGAGTTCCAGAAACGGAAATCGATGTAACAGAAAAGACCAGCTTAGGATCCTCTGATGTAGGGAATGTCAGTCAAGTGATTCCGACGATTCAACCAACTATTTCGATTTCAGATGAGTATATCGCTGGACATTCGGAAGAGTTTAAAGCAGCCGCAAAAAGTGAAAAAGGGTTGGCATCGATCGCCATTGCAGCAGAACTATTAGCGGCTACCGCTTTAGATTTATTCGAACAACCAGCTTTATTGACAAAGATTCAGGAAGAACACCAACAACTTTTAGAAAAAAGTCAATTAACTGGTTCGACTTTTTAAATAAATAATGATTTATGATTTGAAAAAAATAGTCATTTTGTATTGACAAAAAATCTCGCAGAAGGTAAACTTCATGAAAGTCAACTTTTCACATAGTAGCGTTTCAGGTGTTTTGTTCAGAAAGTCGGTGGTAGCTGCGAACCGATCAAGCCGAAATGTCGAATTACATGAAAAGGAATAAAAACTAAATAGTTAAATCAAAGTGAAAAACAGAACTGTTTTTAATTAAGGTGGTACCGCGGAGTCATTCGTCCTTAGTTGAAAATAGTTCTTTTTGTTTGATTAGAGGGGGAAATGCCCATGAATTGTGGCGGAGTCATTCGATATCTATTCTTTTTTAGTACTTCGATTAACTAAAAAAGGAGAATGATTATGAAGAAAAAAGGAAAACCGAGTTTTAAAGAAGCTGTATTTGTCTTATTGGTGATTGTGGCAAGTATAGCAATTGGGGTTGTCGGATTAAAATTATCACCAAACATTACGATCTTAGCAGCAATTGGAATGATCATGCTTTACGCTGTAGTGAAAAGATACCCAACAGAGTGGTTACATGAAGGAATTATCAATGGAATCAAACCGGGAATCATTCCGATTTTTATCTTTATATTAGTCGGCGCACTGATTGCGGTGTGGATCCAAGCAGGAATTATCCCGACACTTATGGTTATTGGTTTTAAATTGATAAGTGTCAAGTGGTTTGTTCCTTCTGTATTTGTTGTTTGTGCTATCGTCGGTAGTGCAGTAGGGAGTGCTTTTACTGTCATGTCAACGATTGGGATCGCATTTTTCGGTATTGGTACGACATTAGGAATTAATCCAGCGTTAGTCGTGGGATCAATTGTTTCAGGTGCTGTTTTTGGAGATAAAATGTCTCCTTTGTCAGAGTCAACCAATCTAGCCGCAGCAATCGTTGATGCCGATTTATTCAAGCACATCAAACATATGATGTGGTCTACGGTTCCAGCTTTTGTCGTTTCCTTCTTTTTGTTCATGGTTCTTGGACACACAAATAGAGAAACTAGTCTAACGGCTATCCGAGAAGTCACTGATATTCTGGAAGCAAACTTTACAATTTCTTTTTGGTCGTTGATTCCCTTGTTCTTAATGTTATTATGTGCTTGGAAAAAAGTACCAGCTATCTTGACTATTCTATTAAATATAGCTGTGGCGGTGGGGATGATCTTTATTCAGAATCCGCAAACTTCTCTTAGTGGTTTAGCGACAGTGATTGAATCTGGATTCGTTGCAACTACTGGCAATCAACAAATTGATTCATTACTTAGTCGTGGTGGGATCGAAAGTATGATGCCAACTGTTTCTTTGATCATTTTAACATTATCACTTGGTGGATTACTCATTGAATTCGGTTTGATTTCAACTGTTATGGATGTCGTTTCTAAGAAAATGACCAATACACCAAAATTGATTTTCACCACATTGATGACAAGTATTGGTGTCAATCTCTTTATTGGAGAACAATTTTTATCAGTTATCTTACCTGGGAATGCGTTCAAAGAAACTTACCAGAAAGCTGGGTTTGACCCAACTGTTCTAGGTAGAACGTTAGAAGATGGTGGCACAGTGATCAATTACCTTGTACCTTGGGGAATTGCGGGCAGCTTTGTAGCTAGTACCTTTGGGATTCCAACCCTCACATACTTACCATTTGTCTTTTTCAGTTTACTCTCACCAGTTTTTTCAATGGTTAGCGCCTTTACTGGATTAGGGATCGAAAAAATAGACGAAAAGCCGAATGGAACGCTTGGTATCGATACAAACGAATAAACTCTCGGAATATTTGAATCAAAAAAACGCTCAAAACAGCAATGTTTCGGGCGTTTTTTTTTACGATATACTTATTTTTGTTCTTCAATCAACTTCTTCATTTGTTCGATTTCTTTTTCTTGCGCTTCGATGATGTCGTTTGCTAATTTCTTGACTTCAGGATCTTTCAAATTGGCACGTTTACTGGTTAAAATAGCAATCGAATGATGAGGGATCATGGCTTTCATCCAAGCGACATCACTGACTGTTGTTTGACTACGGACCATAAACAAAGAACCGGCAAATACTAAGACACTTACCCCTAAAATGATTTTGTTCAATGTTTTATTCTCATACATTTTCCACATAAATAAGAGCATGATGATCGCCATTACAGCGCCCATCATCATTGCCATGAACACCCGTGTACGACTAAAGAAAAGATGATCGATCGAGTAGACATTCAAATACATCATACCAAACATGATGACGGTCGATACCCCAATCATTAATAAAAATTTCCAATACTTTTTCATTTAAAAACACTCCTTTTATTTTTTCCCCAACTTTTATCTTCTCAGCTTACAAAAAAACAAGCAACTAAATTGTTTGGTACAACTTAGTTGCTTGTTTTTGGCTTAAGGAACTCAAGCTATTTATAGGGCTTTTAAGCAAAGATATCATTTTTCTTGCGGTAGCTAAAGAAAATTACCAAGTAAAGAAGGGCAGTCAATAATGTCACACCAATTGAATTAGTGAAGAAGATTCCCACAAAGATCAATCCTAAAACTACGATTGCTAATAAGTTTACCCCTTTTTCAAAAAGAGAACCTTTCTTTAATGCAAGGATAAAGGCTGCAATACTGATCATAAGCCAGATGACTAAGACAGTGTAGGAAAGAGAACCAGCCAAATAGCCAAATAGTTTGTCACCAACAAAGTAAGAAAGAACAACGCCTAAATATAAAACACTTGCGCAAAATAATACGGAACGTTGTGGAACATGGTGTTTATTTAAAACAGATAGTTTTTTTGCTGCACCTTTTTTGTCTTTTAAACGGAAATACAGCAAACGTGAAGAAGCATATACACCTGAGTTGATGGAAGAAAAGAGCGCTAAGATGATCACAAAGTTTACAAGATCAGCGGCAAATGGAATATGCATTTTTTCAAATACCATCACAAATGGGCTAGCAGATGAGTTTGCCAAGGTATCCCAAGGGAAAATGATTAACAACAAGAACAATGGAATGATATAAAATGAAATGATTCGTCCCATTACTCCACGAATTGCCTTAGGAATCGCTTTTTTGGGATTGTCGGCTTCACTTACTGTGATCGCAATCAATTCTGAACCACCATAAGAATATATAACTACGAGTAGCGAGTTGACGATTCCTTTCATACCATGAGGGGCAAAGCCACCATGATCCGTAATACTGTTTAGTGTAGGAAAGACCCCAATGTCAAACATTTGATGACCTACCAGGTATATCCCGAAGATAATCAACAATATGATTACGCTGATTTTAGCAAATGCCAACCAATACTCAGTTTCAGCAAATAACCGCACAGAATATAAATTAATCAACGTTGTCAACACGGCTAGAATTAAGACAAAGGTCCAAGGTGGAATCGTTGGAAACCATAATTGTAAGAAGGATGCTGCCGCTACAGCTTCGGCAATAATATTGATCGTCCATAATGAATAGTAAACCCAGTCGATAAAGTCAGCAGAATGGGCACCTAAAAAAGGTCGAACAAGCCCCGATAATCCATGCTGGGTATCCCCGTCATCTAAAACTAATTTACCAAGACCATTCATTACGATGAATAAAACAGCCCCACCAATCAAAAAAGCAATCAAGACACCAGGACCGGCAATCCCAATAGCTTCGCCACTTCCTTTAAATAGTCCCGCACCAATAGCACCCCCCAGTGCTAGCATCGTGATGTGTCTGGAACTTAGTTGTTTTTTTAGTTTGTTTGTTTCAGTTTTCTCCATAAGCAACCCCTTTTCTAAGACTAAACTATTGACGACGAAACAATCGCAGTCAAATGATTGATAACTATATTAAGTAGAAAAATAACTTTTTATATCATAGCAAATTATCTGACAATTTCAACAATTCTGTAAATAAAAATTTCTACTTTAATGAAAACATCATATGTTTGTCATAAATTTCCTATGTAAGCGTAAAACTTGATAGTAGGAGCAAACCCTAATAAGAGAGCGTTTTGTTTGTCTTTTCCTAAGGGAAGAAATTATGATAGCAAAAAATCACTAATTTTCATGTTACTATTGAATTAATCAAATGAACCATAATGGTCATAGGAAAGTGAGGAAACCAGAATGTCAAAATTGCCTATCTTATTGGTTGCAAAAGATAAAGCGTTGTATTTTTTACCCTCGATTGATTCATTAGATGTCATTTCGGGAAAAGATTTATTAGATCCAGTGTATTTTAATTTTTTTCACCCCAAATTGAAAGAATATGAATTGATCGTTTTTTTAGATTATGGATTCGAAACGGAAATAGCTGCGAAGATCCGCCCTTATACAACAGCTAAAATCGTTTTATACTTTTGGAATCATTTGAAAGAAGAGGAACACTTTCGAATGCTTCAACAAGCACAAAACGAATCGGCCGTCGATGAAATATACCATTTTGACCGGATAGAGGCGCAAAAACTTGGATTACGCCACAATAGTTCATTTTATTCTAAAAAGATGAAGATTCCTCAGGTGAAAGTCACTTCTGATTTGTTTTTTGGTGCCACTGATAATGGTCGTAAGGAGCTAGCAGAGAGCTATCGCAAGGAATTTGAACAGCGTGGACTTACAACCAATTATTATATTTTACCTTCACGAGGAAATGAGCAGGCGAATTATCTTTCTTACGCAGATTATTTAGCATTGACCGCACAATCACAAGGAATTTTAGAACTCATGAGAGCAGGACAAAAAGGAGTCACTTTACGAACTTTTGAATCTAGTTTTTTTGAGAAAAAGTTAGTGACTGACAATGAAGCAATTAAAAGCTACTATTTTTATAATCCTCAAAATATCTTTTTACTTCAGGAACGAAATTTGGATGAATTGCCGGAATTCCTGCATTCACCTTTTCAGCCAGTTGATCCGAACATTTTAAACTTTTTTGATGTCAATAATTGGGCTCAAAGGTTCTTATGGCTAGATAAAGTAGACTTTGAAAAATATGAGTATCATAAAGAAGATTAAGAATGTATGGGTGAAAAAGCTGGAAAAATTTTTTAGAAAAACAGTCGTTCTTTTAACGATGTAAACCTTTTCTCATTATACCAGATAAATCGCTTCCTTTTACGTTAATTATTTCAGTGGTAGCCGTAATAGTTGATAGTTATTTCTTCCTGTTTAATAGTAAAATAGGCTCCATAGGTTTAGTTGGCGTATCAGATATGATAAATGTATCGTCATTTGTTTAATATCTGATTGTTCAACAAGCGGATCTTTTGGTTTGATGGAGGAAAAATGAATAGATTAGAACGAAAAAAAATAATACAAGTGATTTTAGGAACCAGTATGATTGCATTAGCGATCACATTATTGATCACTGCACATAAAGGCGCAGATACGATCAGTGTTTTTTTATTAGGAATGTTGACGTTGATCGATATTCCCTTTTGGGTAGCTAGTTTGTTGTTTAATGCAGTAGTGTTAGGAATCGTTGCTATCTTCAATCGAAAAGAATTAGGGATCGGTAGTTTAATTAATGGTTTTGGATTGGGATTACTGATTGGACAGATTGAACCATGGCTAAATAAACTTTCAGTTAACATGACTGGCTATTCGATCATGGCAGTTCTTTTAGCTCCTATTTTATTTGGGGTTGGAGCGGGATTATATGTTTCTTCAAATAAAGGATCTGCCGCACTAGAAGCACTGACTCAATTGCTTTATAAATTTACGGGATTCAGTTTAACTTTTATTCGGATCGGTTTAGATGCACTAATGGTAGTTGTAGGCGTATTATTAGGTGCCCCTATTGGTATCGGAACACTTCTATGTGTACTAGCGATTGGACCAATCTTTGGATTAACACTAAAGCAATTGAATAGAATTTAAACGTGTGAAGCAATTTTGTGCGAATCGAACACCATTTATATATCTATTACATAGAAAGAGTCGGATTGATATCCAGACTCTTTTTTGTTTTGTTTACTAATGATTCAGTTTAATGAAAAAAATAAAGAGAAAGTTTATTTTTGTTCAAAAAGTTGAACGATAACAAAATAAAAAAACAAAAAACAGCATTATTTTTGTGCGAATTTTCTCTGGAAATCCATCAGACAGCTAGATAAAGTGATTAAAAAAACGGATACATATTAAATAAGGTAAGACTTTTAAGAAGTAATTAGACCAATATTTTAGTTTATTTCGGATTTGACGATACAAAACGCAAAAAGATAAACAAAAAACAGATGTTAAAATTTCTTATACTCAAACCATAGAAAAGAGGTGAAAACGAATGAATCATTTACCTATCAATACAGGTGATACAGCATTTATGATTTTATGTACCGCAATGGTTTGCTTGATGACTCCTGGCTTGGCATTTTTTTATGGCGGGCTGGCACGGAAAAATAACATAACAACCATTATGGCACAGTCGTTTCTTTCAGTAGGAATAACAACTTTGATGTGGATATTTGGTGGTTTTGGATTAGCTTTCGGTAGAGATATCGGTGGACTAATTGGTAATCCAGCTGACTTTTTTTTAATGAAGCATGTCTCTAACGCACCTAATTTATTACATGGAGCAACGATTCCTTTTTTGATGTTCTTTTTATATCAATTGATGTTCATCGTAATCACCGTTCCATTGATGACGGGGGCCTTTGCTGGAAGATTGAATCTTAAAGGTTATGTTTTGCTTTTGATTTTTTGGAATCTTCTGATTTATTTCCCTGTTTGTCACTGGATATGGGGAGGCGGATTTTTAGCACAATTAGGCTTCCGAGATTTTGCTGGTGGTGCTGTCATCCATACAACTGCAGGTTTCGGCTCGTTGGCATGTATTTTGACACTTGGACAAAGAAAGATTCCTGCTTCTAAACGATCAGGACATAGTAGTTTGATGGCAGCAGCTATTGGAACAGGTCTTCTTTGGTTTGGCTGGTTTGGATTTAATGCTGGAGGGGCACTCCGAGCAGATTACCAAGCGGTCAATGCTTTTGGTTCAACTTTTGTTGCGTTGGCATTTGCGATGATGACGTGGTTGATCTTAGCGAAAATCAGAGGGAATGGTTTTGATTTTGTCGACATTTTAACTGGTTCTGTCGCTGGACTTGCAACAGTTACACCGTGTGCAGGCTATATTAATCCAAGAAGTGCCATCATAATCGGAATCATTGCCGGAATTGTTTGTCAGTATGCTGTTGCATTTCGTAAGAAGAAAAATTGGGATGATGCACTTGATGTATGGGGTGTACATGGCATGGGTGGTTTTACTGGAACCATCTTAATTGGGCTTTTTGCTACAAATGCTCATTTGCTCTCTGATTCACACAGCTGGTTCCTATTAGGTGTTCAAATCATCGGTGTTTGTCTAGTTGCCTTATACGCTTATGCGCTCACAGCAGGTATCTTAAAGAGCATCATGTGTCTAACGATCATCACGACGACGAAAGAAGAACAAGAAGAAGGATTAGATTTCACGTTTTTTGAAAATAAATAAATTAAATATAGTAGAAAAGAGGAAGTTTCATGCAAGAAAGCAAAGCGAAAATTCCTGCGAAGAAATTAACATTTTTTGGCTTTTTAGCCATGACGATCTCAATGGTTGTTTCACTTTATGAGTACCCAACATTTGCGACATCGGGCTTTAGTTTGGTTTTCTTCCTGTTGTTAGGCGGTTTGTTATGGTTTATTCCGGTAGCATTATGCGCGGCTGAAATGGCAACTGTTAAAGGCTGGGAAAAAGGCGGTGTCTACACTTGGGTAAGTCGCACGCTAGGTAAAAGATTTGGATTTGCTGCTATCTTTTTCCAATGGTTTGAAATCACAGTTGGTTACTTAACGATGCTGTATTTCCTGACAGGAGCATTATCTTATGCAACAGGAATCTCTGCGATTCAAAATAATAAGTTTTTGAAATTAGCGATTCTTTTAATTATTTTTTGGGCTATTTTATTGTCTCAATTAAGAGGGACAAAATATACTTCATTGATTGCTCGGATCGGGTTTATTGCAGGGATCTTGTTACCAGCACTAGTTCTATTCGGATTAGGTATCCACTATGTGGCTTCTGGCGCACCCTTACAAACGACACTATCAATGAAAACATTGATACCTGATTTCTCAAAATTACCAACATTAGTCGTTTTTGTTTCATTTATTTTAGCGTATATGGGGGTAGAAACCTCTGCTAGTCATGCAAATGAAATGGAAAATCCTAAAAAGAATTATCCACTAGCGATGTTCGTATTAGTTATATTAGCGATTATTTTGGATACGTTTGGTGGATTGACAGTGGCAACAACTGTTCCTCAACAAGGATTATCACTCAATACAGGGGTTATTCAATCTCTTGAATTTTTATTGCGACACATTGATCCCAGTCTTGCTTGGATTGCAAAAATTCTTGCTATCTTAGTGTGCTTAGGGGTTATTGGAGAAATTGCATCATGGGTCACTTCACCATCTAAAGCCTTGCATGTGGCTGCCGAAGAAGGTTTATTACCCGCACATTTTGCGAAAGAAAATGCTTATGGTGTACCGGCAAACTTAATGATTGCTAATGGGATCGTTGCATCCATTTGGGCAACTGTCTTTACATTAAGTGGTGGCGGAAATAATTTATCCTTCCTTGCAGCTATGTCACTAACAGTAGTTATCTATTTGATGCTGTATTTTATGTTTTTTATTGGCTATTTAAAATTAGTTTACAAAGATGATTCATTAGAACGGGCTTATCAAGTGCCAGGTGGAAAAGTTGTCAAAACCATTGTCGCTTGTTTAGGATTATTGACTTCACTATTTGCTTTTTGTATTTCTTTTGTACCACCTTCAAGTATTGCTGCAGGCCAACATGGAATCTATGAAACGATTTTAGTCATTTCATATCTCATTGTTGCAGTTATTCCTTTTACGATTTATGCATATCGTCATAAATTTCAACATGCAAATAATAAATAAAAATTGAAAGCTGGTTATTAAAATGGATGTCAAAGAATTAGAACAATTGATTGGGAAAAATTTCCACTACTATCAAACAGGACATGTAGCAGATTATATCCCAGCGCTTGCGCAAGTAAATCCGGAACAATTAGGAATGGCAATTTATGATTTGAAGAAAAATCAATTAATCGAAGCGGGTGATTCGCAAGTTCGTTTTGCGATTGAAAGCATGTCAAAAGTACCCGTATTATTATTAGCCATCCAAGATAATGGCATCGATAAAGTCTTTCAAACGATCAATACAGAACCAACAGGTTTTGCTTTTAACTCGATTTTGAATATGGAACTCAATCATCGTCATCATCCAATGAATCCATTTGTGAATGCTGGTGCGATTGCAACCACTTCTTTGATTGCCGGAAAAGATCCAGAGGACAAATTCAATCGTATTTTAGCTTTTATGAAAGAAATTTGTGATGATCCTCAAATTACATTGAACGAAGAAATCTATCGTTCTGAATCAAGAACTGGGGATATTAATCGCTCCTTGGCTTATTACATGAAAGGTAATCAAATGATCGACGGAGATGTATCAGAAATCCTCGATGTGTATTTTAAACAATGTTCAGTAAATGTGACTGCTAAAGGGATTGCCAAGTTAGGCGCTGTCTTAGCGAATAAAGGTATTGCTCCTTGGAGTGGACAACAAATCATTACAGAAGAAAGCGCAACGATTGTCAAATCAATTATGACAACTGCAGGATTGTACGATGAATCAGGGGAATTTTCTGTTCATGTCGGTGTTCCAGCTAAAAGTGGTGTCGGTGGGGGCCTAATGGTAGCTGTTCCTAATTATTATGGCATGGGTGTTTTCAGCCCAGCATTAGATGCTTTTGGTAATAGCGCAGCTGGAATCCAACTTTTAAAAGATGTTGTCGAAAAACTCGATGTTGATATCTTTGACTAAAATTAGCGAGAAAGTATTAAGCAGAATGATGAAAGACAGATTCCTCCTTAGTTGAATCTTTTTTACTCGATGCAAAAAATGCTTCACTGTCATTTATTTATAGTTAATGATTGGTTTGTTCGGGCTGGGAAGAAGCTTTTTCCCAGCTCAGACTTTTTTATTTTGTTTTTGTAAACGTTTTCCTTTTAAGGAAATAAAAAAAATGGGTTTTAAGTAATATGTTTAAATAAGTATATATATAAATTAGAGGAGCGAAAAAGGCATGTTGGAAAATTACATTGAGCGGAATATTTCGAGAAAAGTCTATCTTTGTGAGCAATTATTTGAATTTCAAGAAATAGATATCGAATATATTGCCAAAATGTTAGGTGTGACAATGCCTACTGTGTTACACGATCTTGAAAGTATCACCGAATGTTTAGAATATTGTATCGAAGACATTAAGCGAGAAAAGCATATCTATAGAGTCATATTTAAACATGGTATTGAATTATCAGAATTAACACAGTTTTTATATGGACAATCGTATTTTTTAAAATTTTTAAGTTATTATTTTAGAGGGCAATTCACTAGTACGGAATTATCAGATCTTGAGTTTATCTCTTTAAGTAAAGTTTATACGATCAAAAAGACAGTCTTAGATTTCTTTAAAGCTAATTCCTATTTAAGAAATAAACAAATTATCATTCCTGAATTTGACGTGCGAAATCTTTTACTTTCCTTAGTGAGATACATTAATTGGGAAGGGTATGAAAATAAAAATCATCAAGTAATAGATGCTTGTCACCAATTGATTGATTTTGTCGAAACACATTTTTTCAAACGAAGATATTCTGAGGAAGATAGATTTTTGATTGTTCGAGGAATTGAAATAGCGATTGGACGTAAAGAATACCCTCTTTATTTTGATGAAGAAGATAAAAAGTCAGCTGAAAAAAAGCCTTTATTTCATATTGTTAGCCAAGGATTAGCTGAACAAAAAGAATATTTAGATATACAAGAAGAAGACGTGTATTATATTTTTTCGTTATTTAACACACGAAATTATACGAACGAAAATATGGAATTATTGAAAAAAGATTTTGAAGTTGTTTATACCAGTTTCATTGAAAACACGCCTTGTCTCCATGAGCTAATCGAAAAAATTGTAACTAGAATTGACAAAAATTGTAAAAATGATTTTATTTTAAAAAAATCATTTTTACAGTTTATTCGTACGATCTGGGCAGATGGTCAAGTATTTCTCCCTGATCAAATCTATTTATTAACTACTGCAGAAAAAAACTGTATGAGGATATCATAGTTATTCTCAATGATTGGAAGGAAGCATACTATCCAAAAGTAAGATGGAATCACAACTTGATTAGAAAATTTGTTAAAAGTATGACCTTGATTACAGACGAAAAAGAAGAACAACCTACTGAAATTTTCATTGTGGCTCCTAGTGTTGTAAAGCAAATTTTTTATCGTGAACTACTCATGTCCGAAATGAATGAATATACTGAACTGAATCCAATGATTTATCATTCGTTAGAAGAATTACCAGATGAATGCTTGTATTTTACGCACAGAATCGTGTATTGTGATTATACTGTATATCAATGTGGATTCGACACTGAACACACGAGGGTGATACCAATTTCTTTGAACAGGAAATATGAGCATCTTAATACCACATGGTCGGTTGTTTCAAATAAAAAGCACTTATAAACAGCAAGAATCAAATAGCAATAATCGAAAGTGGGCGTTCAAGAAGGAAGTGAATTCTTGAACGTCACTTTTCTGTTTTTAGAAAACAACATCAATGGTTTCTAAGTTCAATCCGAGTATTGTTTTTTGCAAATTTTCAACTTGTATTGGTTGTCAAAAAAAGAGAAACATGTCTTACTAGTAATGAGAGCAACGTACAGAGGAGGAACGACAATGACGATCTTAGCAGCCATTGATTCATTTAAAGGAAGTGCCTCATCGTTTGAATTAAATCAAGCAGCTTTGAACGGCTGGTTTTCAAAAAAAGGAGAAAAAATCAATCGCCCGATTGCTGATGGAGGAGAAGGAACAGCAGAGGCAATCTATCATGCTTTAGGTGGTCAATGGCGGGTAATCGAAGGGGTAGATCTGCTTTTTCGAAAAGTGAGTTGCAGATATTTACTCACGGTTTATGCGGGAAAACGCCTGGCAGTGATTGAATCAACTGAAGTAATCGGTCTTGATTTATTAAAGGAGCCAACTGATCAAACGATTCGATCAGCTTCTAGCTTTGGCTTGGGAGAACTTTTGAAAGATGCTTTGACACAAGAGGTTGATCAGGTGATTGTCACATTAGGTGGGAGTGGCTGTTCAGATGGTGGCTTAGGTCTGTTGCAGTCGCTGGGAGCCAAGTTAGTTGGGGCTACAGAGGGAAATCCACTGCTGACGACGAAACGAATCGAGTGGGGCAAAAGCCGTGAAAAATTCAAAAAGGTTCAATTGCTAGTTGCTGCTGATGTGACAAGTTTTTACAGTGGCCCACAAGGAGCAGCTCAAATTTACGGTAAGCAAAAAGGTGGTACAAAAACAACTTTAGCATTTCTTGACAAACAGGCAACGAATTTAACCGAACAGATAAAACAAACGACTAATATTGATTTAAATGCTGTTTCTGGAAGTGGGGCTGCTGGTGGAATCGGTGGAGCGTTATTGCTTGTCGGTGGTAAAATGGTTTCTGGTTTTTCACTTGTTGCTCAACTGATTAGTTTAGAAGAAGCCATCAAACAAGCAGATCTCGTGATCACAGGTGAGGGACGAATCGATCAGCAGACGATCAATGGGAAAGTACCATATGGTGTAGCTAAACTGGCAAAGAAACATGGGAAAAAAGTTATTGCGTTATGTGGCAGTCGCGAAAAAAATCTTGGACGATTAGATGAATTTCTGCCAAGTGTTTTTAGTATCCAGCTAGGACCGATTGAATTGAAAAAAGCCTTAGATCGTCAAGAAACCCTCGAAAAAGTAGCGATTATGACACATAATCTCAGCCGATTAGTGGAAGATGATTTATCTTAGTTGACAGTTTAAAAATAATTATGTTAACCTAATGACAAATAAAACGAAGTGAGGGATCTTGCCATTGAAAAACTAAGTCAATGATTGAAAGCTGCATTAAGGCTATTTTATTAATGAGAAAAGTGCATAAATTACATTAATCACGATGTTTGAGTGAAGAGAAACGGTCTAACGATTGCCCGTTGAAGCTTGCTCACGCAGAATTTAATGTGAAAAACACTTACTCAATAAAAAATAGCAGGCAGATTTTCAGAATTGGCGAGTTTTCATTGGTGGGGTCTCTTTTTGTATCCCTTCTTTGGCGACCAGTTCTGAAAATAGGACTGGTCTTTTTTATAGGAGGATATAAATGTCGAAGATAGAAATTAAAAATTTAACTTTTGGTTATGACAATCAAGTGCTACCCTTATTTGATCAAGCTACATTGAATTTTGATACCACTTGGAAATTAGGATTGATCGGTCGGAATGGACGTGGAAAAACGACATTATTGAACATTTTACAAGATAAACTACCTTATCAAGGACAGATTATCCATCAGCAAGAATTTAACTATTTCCCTCAAGAAATTGGAGAAGAAGCACAATTTACTTATGATGCGTTGAATGAGATAGCTGATGTCGAACTTTGGGAAATCGAAAGAGAACTACAATTAATGGAAACTGACCCAGAGATTTTGTGGCGACCATTTCACACACTGTCTGGTGGTGAAAAAACAAAAGTACTCTTAGCACTGCTTTTTGTTGATGATCAGCATTTTCCTTTGATCGATGAGCCGACGAATCATTTGGATTTAGTCGGAAGAAAACAAGTAGCTAATTACTTGCAGAAAAAAAATCAAGGATTTATCGTGATCAGCCATGATCGCGGATTTATCGATGAAGTGGTCGATCATGTATTAGCAATTGAAAAAAGCCAATTAGAACTGTATCAGGGGAACATTTCAGTATATGAAGAGCAAAAGCAGTTAAAAAATGAGTTTGAGATTGCCCAAAATGAAAAAATCAAAAAAGAAGTCACGCGCTTGAAGAAAACTGCAGCAGAAAAAGCAGAGTGGTCCCGCTCTCGTGAGGGAGATAAGACGAAAAAAAGCGTTGGGTTTATCGATACTGAAAATCGTAGAGTGAATCGTGGTGCAATTGGTGCGGATGCCGCTCGAACGATGAAACGCTCAAAAGCAATCGTGAATCGGATGGAAACGCAAATCGGGGAAAAAGAAAAATTATTGAAGGATATCGAATATGTAGAGCCTTTGACAATGAATGTCAAAAAAACACATCATAAACGATTGCTGACTGTGGAGAATTTACAACTGGGGTATCAACAGCTGCTTTTTTCGCCCGTTAATTTTACGATTGACCAAAACGAATGTGTGGCGTTGACAGGGGCAAACGGTATAGGGAAATCTACGATCATCCATTATCTTTTAGACGATTTTGATGGAATAACTGCAGGTACGATCCATAAGCCTAATCAACTAACGATCAGTTACGTGCGTCAGAATTATGAAGATAATCGCGGTACGCTCAGTGAATTTGCAGAAAAACAAAAAGTTGATTATCAAACATTTTTAAATAATCTCCGCAAGTTAGGGATGGAAAGAGAAGTCTTTCATAACCGAATTGAACAGATGAGTATGGGGCAACGCAAAAAAGTTGAACTAGCCAAGTCGCTTTCTCAAGAAGCGGAATTATATATTTGGGATGAACCGTTGAACTATTTAGATGTCTTCAATCAAGTCCAGTTGGAGCAACTGATTTTATCGTTTAAACCTGCAATGTTGGTTGTGGATCATGACCAAGTCTTCTTAAATAAAATAGCTGATCGACTCATTTCACTCAAATAACTCATTGTCATCAATAAGTAGTGAAACTTGTTTTGCTCATTAGTTATGTTACAATCGAGCCAGAACAAACAAAGGAGCGTTGAATAATGTTATATGTAACTAGACATGGCGAGACAACTTGGAATGCAGCAGAACGGGTCTGCGGGAGAGCGGATGCCCCATTAACAGAAAAAGGGCAAAAACAAGCGGAGAAATTGGCTGAAAAAGTTTCAGAATTACAAATCCCAGTCACGAAGATTATCCATTCCCCTTTACAACGTGCAAAAGATACAGCGCAAGCCGTTGCCGATAAACTTCACTTGCCAATGAAAGTAGATGAACGATTAATCGAAATGGATTTTGGGGAATACGACGGGATGCCAAGTCATGAAACAATCTTTCAAGAAGCACGACAAGAATTTGCGGTGCGTTTTCCAAATGGTGAATCAGTGTTAGATGTTTATGCTCGAGTTGTTCCATTGATCGAAGAATGTCTTGCTGATGAAGAGAATGTCTATCTATTAGTTTGTCATAATGCGTTGATTCGTATCATGAACGCTTATTTCCATCCTATGCCAAATGAGACATTCTTTGATTTTTTTGTTGAAAATACGGAATTAGTTACTTTTCCCAGTAAACATGAGCTGAACACCATAAAGTCTTAACTCATTTTTGGCGGGTAGCAGCGGAGTCAAACATTCGTATCATGAATCAAAAAAATAGTTGATTTCTGAAACCGATAAGCGGAAGAATCCAAAAATAGTTTTTGCTATTTTTGTCATTCTTCCGTTTATTTACGTGGCTTTTTGTCAATAAGGACTGATGAGTTGTATAAAATCAAATAGAGGTCAGAATGAACCAATGATTGATGCGTATTTTTGTTCTGTCATTCAGCGCATGAAACACTTTTTAGTCGGTGTGTCGTTCTTTCTTTAGTTATATAATTAGCCATTAATCTTTGAAATCGCCTATCATTATCAATCAACGAAAACGCTTTTAGAAATAAAATTAATTTATTTTTATAAAAATGTTGAAATTTTATTTCACAAGAGGTATACTCTGTTCATAGAAATGAATACGGATACATCGCGTGAGGGGGAGACAGATGTTTGGTTTTTCGATCTTTATGAATGAAGCTTTAACGATAGAAAAAAAAGCTTATATCCAAAAGATGGCAAAGAATGGGTTTGATGGGATATTTACTTCTATGCATATTCCTGAAGATGATGCTAGTTTATATAAAAAACGGTTAACAGAACTAGGCGAATGTGCCAAAGAAAATCAATTGGATCTAATGGTAGATATTTCTGGAGATGCTTTAAAACATGCTGGGTTTTCGATGGCAGATTTAGAGCCATTAAAAAAGATTGGCGTTACTGGGTTACGAATGGATTATCATCTTTCAAATGAACAAATTGCGAATTGGAGCCATCAAATCAAAATCAGTTTAAACGCCAGCACGATCACTCCACAAGATGTCACAGAATTACAAGTCGCTAATGCAGATTTTTCTCAACTTGAAGCATGGCATAATTACTATCCGCGTCCCGAAACTGGATTAGATCGGAAATGGTATCAAGAAAAAAATCATTGGCTAAAAGAACAAGGCTTTACAATCCAAGGTTTTGTGGCAGGCGACGAAGCCTTACGTGGTCCGTTATATCAAGGTTTACCTACTTTAGAAAGTCATCGACATGTCCATCCTTTAGCTGCTGCGCTAGATTTGATGTCATGCGATACAGATTTGATTTATATCGGTGATGGCGGACTTTCAGAAGAAGTTCAAGAACAATTTGCCATGTATCAAAGAGAACAAACAATTTTACTACATGCTGAAGTAATTGATGCCCAGTTTTACGAGTATATTTTAGGAAACCATATGAATCGGCAAGATGAGGCAAGAGATGTTATCCGCAGTGCGGATGCACGGTTTAGAAACATCCCTCAAATTCCTCCTCGTGATACGAAAGAACGAGCAAAAGGAACGATTACTTTAGATAATGAACGATATCTTCGTTACATGGGGGAGATTCAAATTACTAAAAAGGATTTACCAGCAGATGAAAAAGTGAATCGGGTCGCTCAAATAAGCGAAGCCGAGTTACCGCTACTTGAGCAAATCCGTGCAGGGGTAAATTTTAAAATAATCAGAAGAGAAGGAAAAACAAATGAAGCAAATTAATTTAGAAAACCTAACAACAGAGCGACGAAATCAACAAACATTTGGACTTGATGAAATGAGTGTTACCCAAGCAGTTCAGCTAATGAACCAAGAAGATCATAAAGTTGCCGAAGCCGTTTCAAAAGAATTGGCTAGCATCGAACCAGTGATCCAACAGACGATTAAATCTTTCCAACAAGGTGGTCGATTGATCTACATGGGTGCCGGTACAAGTGGCCGTTTAGGTGTGCTAGATGCTGCAGAGTGTGTACCAACATTTGGTGTAGAACCTGAGATGGTCATTGGCTTGATTGCTGGTGGTGAAGCAGCCATGACAGTTGCGGTTGAAGGAGCAGAAGACTCTTTAGAGTTAGGGAAAGAAGATTTAGTAAACTTAGGATTAACTGAAAATGATATGGTCATCGGGATTGCCGCAAGTGGTCGTACACCGTATGTGATTGGCGGTTTAGATTATGCTCGTACAATCGGAGCGACTACTGCTACAATTTCTTGTAATAAAAATGCTGAAATCAGTCAACATGCCGATTATCCGATCGAAGTTGATGCAGGACCTGAGTTTCTAACCGGTTCAACTCGCCTAAAATCTGGTACAGCACAAAAATTGATTTTGAATATGATCTCAACAATTAGTATGATCGGGATTGGCAAAGTGTTCAATAACTTGATGGTCGATGTGAAACCGACCAACGAAAAATTGATTGAGCGTTCAAAACGAATCATTATGCAAGCAACAGAGGTTGACTATCAAACCGCTGAGAAGTATTTTAATGAAGCAGATAAAAATGTGAAATTAGCGATCGTGATGATTTTAACCAATAGTGATAAAGCGACAGCAGAAGAAAAATTAGTTGAAGCAAACGGCTTTGTAAAAGGAACCTTATGAGGGGGAAGAACCAATGGCTAAAAATGAATTGACTTTAGAAGAATTAGCAACGCGGATCTATGCTGGTGTAGGCGGAATGGGCAATGTCGAAAGCATTGTCCACTGCATGACCCGTGTTCGAATGAAGATCATTAATGATGAGCTTGTCGATGTTGCAAAATTGAAAGCGATACCTGGTGTATTAGGCGTTGTTGAGGACGAACAACTGCAAGTGATCATCGGTCCTGGTAAAGTGAACAAAGTAGCACAAACGATGGTAGATCAAGCAGGTGTAAAATTAGGAGAACAGATTTCTTCAGGAAATAGAGCTTCTGATAAGTCGTCAGCCTCAGGAAAAGATTTGGTAAATGAGAGAGCGCAAGCGATGAAAGCTGCTCAAAAAAATAAACAAAAACCATCAAAAATCAAATCAATCTTGAAAGATATTTCGAACATTTTCGTCCCTATGATTCCAGCATTTGTCGGTACTGGGATCGTGGCAGGGATTGCTGCGGTACTAGCAAACTTAGTGACAGCGGGTACATTAGATGCAGCAACTTGGCAACAATACATTGATATCATGAACATTCTAAAAAATGGTATGTTCAGTTTCTTAGTCATTTATACAGGGATCAATGCAGCTCAAGTTTTTGGTGCAACACCAACTCTTGGTGGTGTTATCGGTGCGGTAGTCTTATTAACAGGCATGAATCCAGAAGCGCCACTTAAAAACTTATTCACTGGTGAAGCGTTAGCTGCAGGTCAAGGTGGGATTTTAGGAGTTATTTTTGCTGTCTGGTTATTAGCAATCGTTGAAAAGAAATTGCATAAAGTTGTACCAGATTCCATTGATATTATTGTTACCCCTACATTATCATTGATTGCTATTGGCTTAGTCGAAATTTTCTTCATCATGCCACTCGCTGGTTTCATCTCAGATGGAATGGTTGGCGGAATCAACTGGGTATTAGGTGTAGGTGGGGCCTTTTCAGGATTTGTCTTGGGGACACTATTCTTACCGATGGTTATGTTCGGATTGCATCAAATCTTAACACCAATCCATGTCCAAATGATTGATGAAACAGGAAAAACACTATTATTACCTATTTTGGCGATGGCTGGTGCCGGACAAGTCGGAGCAGCATTAGCATTGTGGGTTCGTTGTAAAAAAGATAAAGAATTGACTGAAATGATCAAAGGTGCGTTACCCGTAGGAATCTTAGGAATCGGTGAACCATTGATCTACGGTGTGACACTGCCGTTAGGACGTCCGTTCATTACCGCTTGTATCGGTGGTGGTATTGGTGGTGCTGTTGTTGGGATGATTGGAAATGTAGGTGCTATTGCGATCGGGCCTTCTGGTGCTGCTTTGATCCCATTGATTTCAGATGGAAAATGGTTAGGGTATGTCTTAGGGTTACTCGCTGCTTATGCAGGTGGTTTCCTAGCAACATTCTTCTTTGGTATTCCTAAAGAGCAATTGGAGAAAGAAGAATTAGCTGAAGAAACAATAACTGAAATGACACCAATGACGGAAAATACAGGAGCAGTCAGCACAAGTGAAATTTCATTAGCTGCTGTAGCTGATGGAGTAGTTGAATCACTTGAAAAGGCAAGTGATCCTGTATTTGCTCAAAAAATGATGGGAGAAGGTTACTTTGTTGAGCCAATCAATGGGCAGATCTATTCACCAGTAAGTGGAACGATCAGCTCAGTGTTCCCCACTAAACATGCGATTGGTATCACAACCGCTAACGGATTAGAAGTGTTACTTCACATGGGGATCAATACAGTTGACCTTGGTGGTGCACCATTTGAGGTGAAGGTAACAGAAGGTCAGCTGGTGACACCCGATACACTTATTGCTCAAGTCGATTTAGCAGCAATCAAAGCTGCCGGTAAAGAAACTTCGATGATGGTTTTAATTACCAATATGGAGAAAGTAAAAAATTTCGTTTTAGAAAAAACAGGTGAGACAAAAGCCAAAGCGAAGGTCATGACTGTTGAAGCTACAAAAAATTGAACGAAGTAAAAACAGATAAAGAATAGAGAAAATTCGAGCCTGGGACCAAGTGCGGTCTCAGGCTCTTTTCTATGATTAATAAGAGGGAAAAATAATTGTAAGAGAAACAGTTTGATTCATTTAAGACGATAAATCACTGGTGAACCAAGCTAAAAGTTCAATTGGAGAAATTAGAAGAAATACACGAAGACAAAGTGGCTAGAATAGTAAAATAAGCCCGATTTTGATGGTATGTACTAAAAGTAAAATCAGGCTTATTTCATTTTTGGTAGATGATTGTCCCAACATCGCCTATCTATTTAGAAACAAGTAATAAATGATTTTTCAAACTATCTAGTTCGTTTTCTTTCTCTTTTTCAATCATGAATTCCTCTTTGTCTATAGTTACCTTATTTACTTTTGAAATCTGAATCTCTTGTACAACATTATTGTTTTTATAAAATTTTATTTGATAGTTGAATCTTTTTTGCTTTGATGTCAGTTTCATATCATAACGTTGAGCATGTTGATCCGATTTATTAAACAGAACATTAAGGTTTCCTATTAATGTTTTTAAAAAATTGGGGTCTGTAGCTTTCCAACTTTTTTCTTTTCCTTCGTCATCTTTAACAAAAATCACTGCTTTATCGACTTCTTCTAAAGAAACCACAGGATCATTCTTTTGCTTGCAAGCACCTAAAAATAATAAATAAAACATTGAAAATAACACAACAAGAAATTTCTTTTTTTTAATGTTTTTTCACCACCTTGTTTATAATCTAGTGTCAAAAAAATATAAAATAACATATAAAAAATCTGGATATTTCTATTTTTATTATACCTTTTCCTTTTTGTTCTGTTAAGTTAACGTTTGCAGTATGCTTGGTTATATTAAGATTATTTGAACTGAATAGCTTTAAAAAGAGTATGGAAAATTTTATTTCTTCCATTTTGACTAGTGATTCTCTTTCGAACTGTCTATGTTTAAGTTTTTGATAACAAATTTTTCTGACAAAAGTAATCTAAATGAAGGGGAGATCCATTGAAATAGAATTAGAATCTGATACGATAACTTTTTATAACGGAAGTCTATGAATGGGGCATCATGTGGATGACGAGTGTTTTATCTTAGCCAGAGCTTCCTAACAAGTTCACACAATAAATCACAGTGTTGGAGGTGGCACAGTTTACTTCTATTGTAATGTACAATAATCGCAAGTGATGGATGAAGGATATTCGATAAGCGGATTACTGAATGAGTATAAAGCCTAAAAAAGAAAAATAGAGAGGAAACTTAGTTGGTAAGTTTCCTCTCTAATCTATGTTTTGATCGAATTTTTTAGAAATTATTGGTTAGCTGTTTCGACTAACTTTTGATATACTCGCTCAACATCTGCTGGGGTTCCCCGTAATTCATAGTCGGCGAGGAAAGGGAAGCCAAATTGGCTGGCGTATTGTTTAGCGGTTAAGCAATATTGATTATTAAAATTTTTGTTTCCACTCCCTACGACACCCAGACAAAGCGTATGATTGTCTTCGTATTCCAGATATTCACGCATGGTTTCTGTTAAAATTTCTGTATCACCGTTATCTAACCCATTTCCTCCATCTAAGTAAGTGGGTACAAAAGTGAAGAAAGGTTCACTCTCTTGTTGAAAGTCACTATTTTCATGAATTTCTTTTAGCGTGATTTCTGGTAATTGAGGATTTAACTCATGTTGGTTCGCAGCATATTCAGCAAGTTTTTTAGCGAAAGCTCGTGTGTTTCCAGAGATCGATATATATAGAATGTTCATTACATTTCCTCCAATTCTTGTCTCCAGTATAGCATTTTTTTATCAATTTTTGGAAAAGGTTTTCCCTAAATGAATATGCAAGATTCTTGTATAATTAGAAAAAAATAGTTACAATTATATTTCTATTAGAATTTTTATGAATAAAGTAAAACAGGTGAAGATTTGTTATACTTTTGGTAAAAGCGGTTTATTTTGGAGGATGCTTAAAATGGATACAGAGCAACAGAACAAAGGAATAGGGTTGTTTCCACTAGCGGCCTTAGTGATTGGGTCAGCGATAGGAGGTGGCGTATTTGGTATTATGACGGACATCTCCGGATCGGCTGGTGCCCCAGCTATTTTTAGTTGGGTGCTAGTTGGAACAGCTATGTTGATGCTCTCGTTATCAATCAATAATATCAATAAAAAACGTCCAGAGCTGGAAGGTGGTATTTTCAGCTATGCAGAAGCTGGTTTCGGACGTTTTGCTGGATTTATCAGTGGTTGGGGTTATTGGCTTACTTGTTGGTTGGGGAACGTAGCCTTTGCTACGTTGCTAATGAGTGCTTTAGGTTACTTTTTCCCAGTATTCGACGGAGGTCAGAATATCGCTTCGATCGTTATGAGCACTTTGTTTTTATGGGGATATGCTTGGCTAGTCAATCGTGGGGTCGAAAATGCAAGTTATGTGAACGCTATTGTAACGATCTGTAAACTTGTCCCACTATTTTTATTTATTGTTGTAGCAATCAGTACCTTTTCACTGCAACAATTTATCGATAATTTTTCTAGTGATATCATATTGAGTGCGAATGGCCAGCCCGTGCCATTTTCTAGTCAGATATTGAGCTGTATCATGGTGATGTTATGGGTGTTTGTTGGGATCGAAGGAGCTTCTGTGGTTGGTTCTCGTGCAAAGAAAAAATCATATGTAGGGAAAGCAACGATCCTTGGTATTTTTGGTTTAATCATCATTTATGTTTTAGTTTCGATGTTACCTTATGGGACAATGTCAATGAAAGAATTGCAAGGAATCCAAACACAGCCAGCGATGGGCTATGTGTTTGAAATGATGGTAGGAAAATGGGGAGCAATCTTGATCAACGGTGGTTTGATCATTTCGCTTGTCGGTGTCTGGTTATCTTGGACGATTTTACCGATTGAAACCATGAGGAATATGGCAGATGCTAACTTATTACCGAAACGCTGGGGTCAAGTCAATAAAAAAGGTGCGCCAACATATGCTATTGTCTTAACGACGATTTGTACTAATGTTTTCTTACTTTCTTTATTGTTCACGGATAGTGCGTATAATTTTGCTTACACACTTGGGACAGCAGCGATATTCTTTACTTGGTTATTCTTAGGTCTTTATCAGATGAAACTATCTTATCAAAGAAAAGAATGGGGGCAATTCTTTATCGGCTTTTTAGCCAGTGCATTTCAAGTCTGGGCAATGCTCGTGGTTGCTTTCAATGAAGTGATGTTAGTGTTAGTACTCTTCTTACCTGGGATCTTCTTTTATTTAAGAGCCCGGAAAGAACAAAATGAGCCAATCCCTCATCTTCACTTAGATAAATTTTTATTAGTCGGTGTCACAATGATCGGACTAACAGCAATGATTCTATTTGCTACAGGCGTTTTACATGTTTAAATACACAAATATGTTAAATTAAGTCATTAAAAAAGCCAAATAAACGGTAATTCATGATTCTAATAAAAGAATCGTTAGCAAAACCGGTTATCTGGCTTTTTTTGATGTGTTCATGCACCTACTATTGTTTTGGTCTGATCAACCATTCCTGATAATGTAGGATCAATGTCCACTCGTTATTTTGATTCCGACCAGACTAATCAATAATAAGCCAACGAAAAACCAAGTGGCTAATGTCAGTTTATCATGAAACAAGACGACACCAATGATCACTGAACCAACGGCACCGATTCCGGTCCAAATAGGATAGGATAAACTCATTGGTAACTGTTTGATCGCCTTTGATAAGAGATAAAAGCTGGCGATCATGCCAATGACTGTGTAGAAAGAATAATTCAATTTAGAAAAACCATCACTCCATTTCATCATCGTAGACCAAAAAACTTCCAAGATTCCCGCTAAGATTAATTCAAACCATGCCATATTAATCACTCCATTTACACAAAAAAGAGGAGTAGCATTCCTCCAAAGACCTAATGGAATGCTTATCCTCTTAATACTACCCGGCGATAGTTGTGTCATTATTTTGTTAATTGAAAGGATAACACAGAATAAAAAATAAGGGTAGTGATAAGCTAAAACGTGAACCAATTTGAATCGGCCATTCGATTTAGAAGTCGTTTTTTGGAGGAAAACACCTACGCTAAAGTGTTATTTTAGATAATGAAGCACGTTTTTGTTCATTTGTTAGTTAACAAAAATAAGATCTCAAAAAATTTGAACTGTAAACGAGTTGTTTCAACCGTAAGTGATTTTTCTAATTTTTTTATTGAATTGACTGAATTTTAAAAAAATACAATGAGATAATTGGATTTTATCTATATTTTCATGGCTTTTTGATTTATAATAAAAAAATATCTTGTAATTTTAAGGAGGAAGTCAAATGGAGAACTATCTTAGTCTTTTAGGTGTCTTGATCGTCATTATCGGTTTTGCACTAAAATTAGATTCAATTTTGATCGTAATGGTCGCACTGATTGTCACCGCATTGACAGGCGGTTTAGGAATTGAAGGAATGTTAGAAACTTTAGGAACAAGTTTTGTCAATAATCGAGGAATGGCTATTTTTATCATTATTATGTTGGCAACAGGTACACTGGAACGTAATGGTTTGAAAGAATCAGCAGCTTCGCTTATTAAGCGCTTTAAGAAAGTATCAGCTGGGATGATCATTGATATCTATGGGGTCTTCCGTATGATCTTTGCAGCGTTCAATGTCAGCTTTGGTGGAGTTGCCGGTTTTGTTCGCCCAATCATCATGCCAATGGCTTTAGGAACAGTCGAATCAAAAGGCCTGGAAATTGATCCACAACATGAGGAAGAATTAAAAGGCATGTCTTCTGCGATGGAAAATATTTGTTGGTTCTTTGGTCAAGTATTATTCGTTGGTGGAGCAGGTGCGTTGTTAGTTCAATCGACTTTAAAAGGTCTGGGTTATGAAGTGACACTAGGACAACTTGCTTTGGTTGAAGTACCAGTTGCTGTCGTTGCACTGATTGTTGCAAGTATTTATTTCTACTTAAGAGAAAAGAAATTAGCGAAAAAATATTATTCAGGAAAGGGGCAATAATATGAGCTTTTTTACAGATCCTGAAATTTTATTAGGGGATAAATTATTAGAAATATTATATATCATCATGGGGTTAGTTCTGATTTATACAGGAATCAGAAATATTAACGATAAAACGAATCCTCATCGATACGGTTCTGCTTTTTTCTGGACAGTATTAGGAATCGTAATTGCTGGTGGAAGATGGTTACCTGCGATCGTCAACGGTCTTTTGATTTTTGCCATGACAGTTCCAGCGATTGCAAAGAAAGTCAGCAAAGGAGAAAGTCGCTTACCTTCTAAACAATACATGGAAAAAATGTCTGATAAATTAGGAATGAAAATCTTTATTCCGGCATTGAGTATTGGGATCTTTGCAATCTTGTTCGCACTCTTTACTAAGCTTGGCGCATTAGTTGGTGTTGGTGTCGGTGTTTTTGCCGCAATGGTGATCATGATGTTCTTCTCACGAGACAATCGACCAACTACTTTCTTAGATGATGCTGCGGATATGCTAGGAACAGTAGGACCTTTAAGTATGTTACCAATGCTCTTGGCATCATTAGGAGCGGTTTTTACAAGTGCAGGAGTAGGGACAGTTATTTCTAATGCAGTCGGGCAAATCGTTCCCGAAGGTAATGTGAATGTCGGTATTATAATCTATGCATTGGGTATGGTTATCTTCACGGTGATTATGGGGAACGCCTTTGCAGCGATTACGGTAATGACTGTAGGGATCGGTGCACCTTTGTATTCAGTCACGGCGCAAATCCAGCACTAGTGGGAATGGTTGCTCTGACCTGTGGGTTCTGTGGAACCTTGTTAACACCGATGGCTGCAAACTTCAATGTCGTGCCTGTGGCAATGTTAGAGATGAAAGACAAATACGGCGTAATCAAGAACCAATTATTCGTAGCGATCTTCATGTTAGTGTTCCAAATCGTTTATATGATTTTATTTAAATAAGAAAAAACTCTATAATAATAGTTAGTTTATATTGAGAATAATGGAGGAATGTAAAATGAAAGTACTAGTAACTGGTTTTGATCCATTTGGTGGAGATAAAGTGAATCCTGCTTATGAAGCAGTGAAAAAAATGCCTGATGAAATTGCTGGAGCACAAATTATCAAAGTGGAAGTCCCAACGGTTTTTGCTAAAAGCAGCCAAGTTGTGGAAAAAGCAATCGAAGAACATCAACCGGAAATCGTCATCTGTGTTGGACAAGCTGGTGGACGTTCAGCTGTTTCATTCGAACGAGTAGCAATCAATTTAGCAGAAGCTAGAATTGCTGACAACGAAGGAAACCAACCTTTTGATACAGCGTTAGAACCAGATGGACCAGCTGCTTATTTCACTTCTTTACCGATTAAAGCAATGACAAAAAATGTCCATGAACATGGATTACCTGCTTACATTTCGTATACAGCTGGTACCTTTGTTTGCAACGACATCATGTATCGTTTGCTTCACTTGATTGAGACAAAATTCCCGACGATTCGTGGCGGATTTATCCATGTGCCATTTTCACCTGATCAAGTGATTGATCGTCCAGTAGGCACACCATCAATGTCATTAGATGATATTGCCGCTTCTTTGACTTATGCAGTAGAAGCAGCCGTAACAAATGATCATGACATTGCTGGCAATGCAGGAACAACTCACTAATTTTTACAAATAATGTAGTGAAAAACAAATCATTGTGTCGACTGGTCGAATCAGACCAGTCGATTCTTTTTTTGAAAGGAAACATAAGTAATGAACGACTGGCAAAAGGTATTTAAAGAATGGTATCCCAAAGAAATCAATCAAGTCTATCCAATTAAGATATCAAAACAGTATACAAGTAATCAGCGTTGGGAAATCTATGAAAAGCTGACGACGAAACAACGTCAATTAGTTGATCAACATCGACGCTACTTGATCAATTCCCAATTTATAGAAGAAAATTATTTAGCAGCGACTGATTGGGTTTTTTCCGATTTTAAAATCAATCCTTTTTTTCGTACCAAACGGCGACAACAAAAATTATATTGCGAATGCGGTCGTGAATTAAAAGTGCAATATATCGTTCATTCACCAAAGACCGGTAAGAGCCTTTCTTTAGGGATCAATCACTTTGCTGAACATTTACACGTAAGCCCGCAAATCGCAACATCTATCAATCAAGGGATGACTAAAGTCGATTTAGCACTAGACGAATTATTGTGGCTGAAACAGCAAAACGTGGCGTTTCCAGAAGATTTATGGCAAGAATATTGTTTTATGCTCTACCAAAATCGAAAATTAAAAAATCCCTATTTGCCTGATCAAAAACTAGTTGCCAGGGTTGTGGATTTTCGTGAAGCAGATATGCCAATTTATCTTGCTGATTATCAAGCGCTGAAACAAGAGATCTCACGTATTGCAACGCAATTAGAGGGAACCCCTAAAAAAATTCGTGGGAAGAAAGAACTATTTGAAGATTTTTCAGAAGAATTAGTGAAAGATGTCGAGACTTTTTTAACGAATTACCGAACTTTTTTGCAAAAAGACTGGGCGTTGATCGCTGTTGACGGGGGTGAACAACTATCATTGACCTTCTTTGAAACATTCATCCAGCAATTAAGAGCAACTGGACGCCAACAAACTCCAGAACAACAGAGTAAAATGACCGAATATGCACGCAATCAGCGATTTATCCAATCCGAGGTGTATCTTTTCATCTGGCAGCAATATTGTCGTTATGGTTTCACAGAAGGCTTCTTTGATAGTATTCCTAGAGTCATGAGAAATGGTTTCTTGAAGGTCTTACGAAAAGAAAAAGAAATGAAGCAAACAGTGATAGCCAACGAAAATGTGTCACAGAAAAAGGTAGTCACCGAGGAAGTATGGGATAAAATTGCTGTTGAGTTGAAAACGAAAAAAGTGATGACCATTTTAACAGAACTAAATGAAAATGACTATTCCTTATCGAAAGAACAACAACATGCGTTACAATATTTCCAACAATTAGAAAAAGTTTTGCAAACAGAAAGTTCAAAAACTAAGCAATTATTAAAAAGACTATTGTGAAAGTCGATAGGGTAAAAATAAGCTAGCTACCACCAATCAATTGTTGGCGGCAGCTAGCTTATTTAGATAAGTACCAAGAAAAAGGGAACATCGAAACATGCTTTACCAGAAGACTGTCGATTATATTCAGATCAAAATGATCATGGCACGGCCTTAAATCAGCACACTCTTTTCATGCTCTTGATCATATTCTTTTTCCATTTTTAGCATTCGTTCACGTTCTTTTTGGTTATACCAAGGAGAAACTGTGAAAGCCAAGACATCATTCAATAGGTAAACGGAACTATTGACAAACATAGCTAAACTAGCTGAACCATGTCTAAATGAGATGTACCACAGAACCATCTGTGCTAATCCAGAAGCCAACCACCAATAATATTGGTTATTGTAACGCAAGAAACTGATCACACCAGCTGTCAAACTGATTGAAAAGGCAATAGCATCGATCCAAGGACGTGGATCGTCTGTTAAGCGCCCAATCAAGAAACCTGAAATAGCATAAACCAGGATCGTAGCAAAAATTGCGACTAACCATGTTTTTCCATTGAACTTACGGATTTTTGCTGCCATGTTATGATTCCATTCTTTACTTAATAAAACAGGGATATCTAAGGTGATCATATAGGCGATTTGTTCGCCGATACTCAAGTAATTTTTAGCAGAAAAACCAACGATGATGAAACAAATAGCTGATAAAATTCCTAAAATACCATTAACAGATTTCGCTGCATTGATTGATAAGATACACAAGACACCAAGTGTAGTACCGATAAAAGTGATCACCGCTAACCAAGTAATAGGGCTATTCACAAGGGTCATAATCTGACACCCAAGACTAAAAAAGAAAAGATAGTAATTTTGTTGAGGCCAACCTTTGAGTTGGTGTGCTAAAAAGCGAAAATAATTTATCATTGATAAAAGCTCCTTTAAACACTAAATATAGTATGTGTTCGATTTGTTAACACAACCTATTGTATTACTTTCAAAAAATATTTCTAGTCTTTCAATTTAAAATAATATGTGTTATGATACTTTTTGCTTTGTTTTCTGGAAACATGAAAACTTTACATTGAATTGATGAAAGAATGGGAAGTCAACCGACGTAGGTGAACTTTCCATTTTTTTCTTTATAAAAAACTTTTGACCAAAGAAAATGTTAAAATATGAAAAAGAATAAAAGATTAAAGGAGTAAAAAAATGAATTTATCTGCTATCCATCATGTCGCAATTATTGTATCTGACTATCAAAAATCACGGGAATTTTACGTTGATAAGTTAGGCTTTGAAGTAATCCGTGAAAATTATCGTGCGGAAAGAGAAGATTATAAATTAGATTTAAAGCTTGGAACAGCTGAATTAGAAATATTCGGGGTAGCTAATGCGCCTAAACGTCCAAGTTATCCAGAAGCATGTGGATTAAGACATCTGGCTTTTAAAGTGGAACAGATTGAATCTGTCATTGAAGAGCTTCGTTTAAAAGGGATCGAAACTGAGCCAATTCGAATCGATACATTTACTGGGAAAAAAATGACTTTTTTCTTTGATCCAGATGGCTTGCCGTTAGAATTACATGAATAAGTAACAAAATTGTCACTTTTTCTTTCTGTCATTCGATTTTTTTTAATAAAAAATCTTGATATGCTAGTAAAAAAAGGAAAAGGGAGACACTGATGAAGATGAAAAAAATTTTATTTGGGTCAGCTATTCTCATACTTATTGGGCTAACGGCTTCGTTAGGATTATTGACTGCTACGTTTCGTTATGATGATATTAGTGAACAAGAATATCAAATCTCACTGAAAAAAGCAGTGGGAATCTTTAAAAAAGAAACAAATAAAACAAAAGTTCAGATGGTTCAGTTTGTACCAAAAGAGGATGTCCAACAACAAACAAACAATACCTTTCAATATCTTTTCGTAGATTCTGAACAAACGCTTGTTGTCAATCCTACAACCGGAAAGCCAGCTGTTCGTTCGAGTAAATTAGCCGAAAACCAACCATTCTTTGACATCAAAAAGATCGACTCAAGCAAATCTCCTCAAAAGGCAATGAAAGAAGCTGTTAAACAAAGTGGAAAGCGCAATGCTAAAGTAAGAAGTTGGGTTTTGCTAATGAAAAGCGACAAATTATACTATGAGATCAAATTAGCAGAGGATAATGAAGAATCTGTTTTGTTGATTCGTGCCTAAAAATCAATAGCTATCATTTTTCTTTTTTACAATATAAGAGTAAGCTAAATGTGTAAAAAAGAAAGGAAGTCATTGCTATGGAAAAGATGAAATGCCCAAATTGCGGGAAAAAGTTTACTTATGAAGAAGTCAACAATGTAGTTGAACATGTTGATAAAGAAATGCCGATCGTTTGTCCTTATTGCCGGACAGAAGCTGCTCGCATCGTTTCACATGGTTATTTTGTTACCCAAAAAATCGAGGATTATTTAAAATAACTCTTTTGATCTTTATTTTTCAGTGATAGAATGAAAAAAAGGAGAGAATGAAATGATTCGTTTTGCAAAAAAAGAGGATGCTCAAGAGATTGCTCCGCTTATTTTAGTTATTTTAAATGATATGGAATTACCTTTTTTACAAAAGTATGGGAAAGAAAAAACAATTGAAATCTTAGAAGAAGCCATTATGGATCCCGATTATCGTTACAGTTATACAAGAGGAATTGTTGAAGAAATTGATGGCAAAATAGCTGGTGTAGCATTTGGCTACACAGATGAAGAAGAGCCATTTATCGATAAACCCTTAGAAGTAATTTTAGAAAAACATGGAATTACAGATAAGGAACAATTATTTGTAGATCAAGAAACATTTCCTAAAGAATGGTATTTGGATTCCATTTCCGTTTCGGAAGCTTTTAGAGGACAAGGAATAGGTTCACACTTACTTGAAGCTTTACCTAAATTAGCTAAAAAAACTGGGCGAAATGTTATTGGTTTAAGTGTAGATGAACAGAATCCTAACGCCAAAAGATTGTATGAACGTCACGGATTTAAAGTAGTAGGTAAAAGGAAAATCAGTGATCATCTTTATGATCACATGCAAAAGGAAATTTAATGGTTTCTTAATTAAATCAAACTTATTATTTTTTAATAAAGACATTTAAATTGTTGTAACTATTATTTGATAAAATGTTGAGTGAAAACAAGGTTTTTCACTCTTTTTTTGTTTTGTTTTCATAAATGTCAGTTGTATATATTAAATGATAGTTGTTATAATCTCTTTTTTATGAAAATATTTTTCATTTATTTTCAATTATTCTGTAATGACGGGTCTTTTTTAAGTATTAAAATATGCTCTATCGCTCGTCACTGGGCTTGGAGACAGGAAAGGACCGTTGAAATGTTAAGAAGTAAAATTGGGAATATATTTGGTGTTATGCTATTATTTTTAAATCTCTTTGTTGCTCTACCTGCAATAGCGGAAACTTATACGCCTCAAGATTCTGGTAGCATCTATGATGATTTAACTGGTGATTATGGAATATTAGGGATTGCTTCTCAATTCCATATATTCGCAAAAGAAAAAACGACGATAAACGCGCATACAAATGGTAATGTTGCAACAAAAGAGCTAGATGCAAACAATAATTTTGGGACAGATATCATCACAGGTGACCTCCAACTAGAAATTAACTATGTTCAAGCAACTGATTCTTTGATTGGCTCATCCTTTACTTCGGGAGATAGTAACCGAGTAAATAAATTTGTTGTAGGTTCTTCAATTAGTACAGGGATCGAAAATGATCGGGCAGTGGTGAATGGCTCAAGGATCGACCATTTATCTGCTTCAGAACTTTATCAAGATCGCCCTGGGAATACTTATATTGATTTTGACACGGAATTTGCAAAATTAGAAGGAGCTTCGGAAAGTTTGATGTCGATTACTCCTGCTAAAACCTATCTTTCAAGTGATTTTCCTGATATGAATAATCGAACGATTGATGTAACAGGAATGGGAAGTTCAGATGTTGTAATCATCAATGTGGATGCTTCAGTGTTATCATTGAATACACCACTGAATATTGTAAATTCTGAAAATAAAATTTTGGTTATGAATGTCATCAATGCACCAGCTGATTTCACGATCCAGTCACAAATTCATTACAATAATCGAGCAAATCATGAAACGGAAGATTTTTCTGACGCAAATATTTCATGGAATTTCCCAAGTAATGTAACGAACTTGGCGATAAATGCACCTTTTCAAGGTACCATTATTGCGCCACGAGCAGATGTCACAGCCAATCAAAATATGGATGGAACAATCATCGGAAAAAATGTTACGCTAAATGCAGCAACCAATCGTTGGGACCCTAACGAAATTTTCCTTGCTGATAATCCAGATAATTCTGGATCAAGCGATAGCAGTACGGACACGACAAGCAGTGACAGCAGTACCGACACAACAAGCAGTGATAGCAGTACCGATACCACAAGCAGTGATAGCAGTACGGATACGACAAGTAGTGATAGCAGTACCGATACCACAAGCAGTGATAGCAGTACGGATACGACAAGCAGTGATAGTAGTACGGATACGACAAGCAGTGACAGCAGTACGGACACGACAAGCAGTGACAGCAGTACCGATACGACAAGCAGTGACAGTAGCACTAACCCAACAAGTGGTGACAGTGATACCGATACGACAAGCAGTGACAGCAGTACCGATACTACAAGCAGTGATAGCAGTACGGATACGACAAGCAGTGACAGCAGTACCGATACCACAAGCAGTGATAGCAGTACGGATACGACAAGCAGTGATAGTAGTACCGATACCACAAGCAGTGATAGCAGTACGGATACGACAAGCAGTGATAGTAGTACGGATACGACAAGCAGTGACAGCAGTACGGACACGACAAGCAGTGACAGTAGCACTAACCCAACAAGTGGTGACAGTGATACCGATACGACAAGCAGTGACAGCAGTACGGATACGACAAGCAGTGATAGCAGTACGGATACGACAAGCAGTGATAGCAGTACGGATACGACAAGCAGTGATAGCAGTACGGATACGACAAGCAGTGATAGCAGTACGGACACAACAAGCAGTGACAGCAGTAGCAACCCAACAAATGGTAATAGTGATACTGACACGCCAACTCCATTTCATATTGATCCAAGTATGAGCGGAGAGGATACCAATCAGGTGTATCCTAATAATAATGATAAAACTAATCAATCAAATGGAATGAATAGCACCATCCCACAACAAGGGAAGGGTACTGATTTAGATAGAAATGAGTTTAACAGTTCCACAAATGAAACAACTAACGTAACCGATGAATCGCGGTCAATGGATTTTCAAGATCAAGATTCGCAAGTTTTGCCAAAAACAAATAGTGCTTCCAATAAATGGTTAGCAATTGTTGGTGGAATGATTATTGTGTTAGTTGTTATTGTGGGATTTATGAGAAGAAAGAAGCATAAATAAGAAGAATAAATAAAGGCTCATCAAGTGTTTGACTGAGCCAACTAAAAATAAGCCTTCCTACATGAAGCGTATCTGCTAAGTTCGTTTGCTCTGACTAGCGGGTCTTGTTTCCTAGAGGATGGCTTATTTTTTCTTGAAGTTATTCTGATTATAAGAAGGAGCAAGTTAATTTGTGTCTAATCGGTAAGAAAGAGGTGTATCTTTGTCATGGTTTTTACGATATAACCAGTAGTCTAATACAGCTGCGATACAGATACAGATAGGCGCATTTTCTTCCATTGGAATATCAAGTACATAATAATCTCCAGAAAAAAGCGTTGCTTTATCCATTTTCATGATTCGTTGATTAAAATGATGGATTTGATATTGATGGTTATAGATATCTCCTTGAACTGTCCAATGAAGACGACGTACATAGTAAAAATCCCCGGGCCAGTTAAAGATTTTTTGCATCGTTCCTACTTTTTTAAAATCCTTATAAAGTTCAAAACGGGTTCCGAAAGTTAGACTCGTTTGTTTAATATGTGCCACAAGATTTCCGTTCATTGTATAAAGAGACAAAGCATCTCCTTTTGTTCCCCAACGACCAACCATTAAGAAGATGGATTTACCAGATTCATTTTTAACAACAGTCCTCGTGACACGACTGAGATGCTTTTCTTGAATGAAAAATTCTGACATCTTTCTCCCTCTTTTCTCGAAAATTATAGATTTTCGGAAATTGCCCGTAAGATTGCCTTGCCGACCCCAGACTCCAGGTTAGTATCAGTGACAAATTTTGCGTAATCTTTGACTTCGATTTCAGCATTTCCCATCGCAAAACTAACACCAGCCACTTGTAACATACTAACGTCATTAAAATTATCCCCAATCGCCATGACATCGTCTAATTCGATTCCTCGGTCATGTGCGACATGAGCCACAGCAATTCCTTTTTGGGCATTTTTGTGATTGACCTCGATATTGTTTTGACCAGACGAAGTAACAGCTAAGTCACCAAGTTCACTGATTTCTTTTCCAACTGGACCCAATACTCGCGGACCTTCCGTATGGAAACAAATCACTTTTAATACCTCTAATGTTTCGTCTTGGAGCAAGTCACGAATACTATCGACATAATTGATATGCAAAAGTTCAAGGTTGGCTGAAGCCATCGCAATCGCCATTTTATATGTTAAATGGGGGAGATGACTACCGATCATTGAGGCAAAGCTTTCAATTCTTTTGGCTTGGCTTTCAGAATAAAGCCCTCGATTGGTCGATACTTCATAATAAATCTCATTTTGATCAAGGATATCTAAGACAGTTGCAGTTTTTAGAGTCGGTATTGGAACAGTGAACAAGGAGTTTCCTGTTTTGTCGAAAACTTGCGCACCATTTAGCGTAATCATGGCACAATCAATGCCAACTTCATCTAAAGCCGCACGTGCTTCTTGATAATTGCGACCAGTCGCAACCATAAATTCAATCCCTGCATCATTGGCAAAGCGGATCGCTTCGGCATTTTCGGGTGATATACTCATATGGGCATCTAATAAAGTACCGTCCATATCTGATGTGATTAATTTGATCATAACTCTCATCGTTCCTTTCTTTCTCTTCTTCTTAGTTTACCATATCCAGATGACACTGCGTGCGAAGATTGCCCCTTGTTAAGAAAGAATTTGTGAGTTATCCTGATTGTTGGAGGTGGAACGATTGAAAGAAATCATTCATAACAGTTGGCAAACGATTTTAACAGATGAGTTTGAAAAAGAATACTACCAAAAATTAAGAAACTTTTTAAAAAAAGAATATACGACTCAGAAAATTCATCCAGATATGTATCATATTTATGAAGCGTTGGAATTGACTCCTTACGAAGAAGTAAAGGTTGTGATTTTAGGTCAAGACCCTTACCATGGTGTCAATCAAGCACATGGCTTATCTTTTTCTGTGCAACCAGGGGTTAAAATTCCACCATCATTAAACAATATCTATAAAGAATTGCAAAGTGATTTAGGTATTTCGCCGGTCAAACATGGCAATTTAGTTTCTTGGGCTAAGCAAGGCGTTTTGCTATTAAATACGGTACTAACGGTCCGAGAAGGTCAAGCTTACTCACATCGTGGCAAAGGTTGGGAAATATTGACGGATAAAATCATTGAAAAATTAAACGAACGAGAAAAACCAATCGTTTTTATTTTATGGGGGAAACCAGCTCAAGAAAAAATGAAAATGATTGATAAAAGCCGGCATATCATTTTAACATCTGCTCATCCTAGTCCATTATCAGCTCATCGAGGATTCCTAGGCTCTAAACCTTTTTCTAAGACCAATGATGCACTGATGGCATTAGGGGAAACACCGATCGATTGGCAATTACCTGAAACGGTGTAGTAAGACAGCGTTTTCCTGTTATACGTCAGATTGTATGTTATGTGAAAGACTTCATTACTAATGGTTTTTTGACTGATACAGATAAAATAAACTGTTCTTTTTTTTAGGAATAGTGTATGATGGATACATAGAAAATATCTGGAGGTCATCTTGTGGAATTGTTTGATAGTTTGAGATTCAAAATTGTACGTCGCAGCATTAAAATCGTTTTTCCTGAAGCAACTGATGCAAGAATTTTAGGTGCAGCAGCTCGTTTGAAAGCGGAAGAATTAGTGGAACCTATTTTGATTGGTAGCGAAGAAGAAATCACAGCTGCTGCTCATGCTCGTGGAATTAAAACTTCAAGTTTTACGATCATTGATCCAAATCGTTATGATAAATGGGATGAAATGGTTGAAGCTTTTGTGGAACGTCGTAATGGAAAGGCATCCAAGGAACAAGCAGAAAGCATCTTAAAAGATGTCAATTACTTTGGTACGATGTTGACATATATGGGAATTGCTGACGGGATGGTTTCTGGTGCGATTCACTCAACTGGAGATACTGTTCGTCCAGCGTTACAAATCATCAAAACAAAACCAGGCGTCAGCCGAACAAGTGGTGCGATGATCATGGTACGTGGACGTGACCAAGAAAAATATGTCTTTTCAGATTGTGCTATCAATGTCAATCCCAATGCCCAAGAATTAGCAGAAATCGCTGTAGAATCAGCAAAGACTGCTGAATTATTCGATATTGATCCTAAAGTAGCATTAATGAGTTTTTCAACTAAAGGATCTGCGAAAGCACCAGAAGTGGATAAAGTGGTCGAAGCAACTAAAATTGCTAAAAAATTAGCGCCTCAATATGTAATTGATGGCGAATTACAATTTGATGCTTCTTATGTTCCTTCAGTGGCTCAACTAAAAGCACCTGATTCTGATGTAGCTGGACAAGCAACTGTCTTTGTTTTCCCAGAATTGCAATCTGGAAACATTGGTTACAAAATTGCTCAACGTTTTGGTAACTTTGAAGCGATCGGACCGATCTTACAAGGATTGAATAAACCAGTTTCTGATTTATCTCGTGGAGCAAACGAAGAAGATGTGTATAAATTAGCGATCATTACTGCAGCCCAAACATTATTAGATTAAGATCTAAGACTCAATGAATAAGAGTTCATGAAAGAAGCGATCAGCTCCGAGCGTATAAGCGCTGATTTTTTGAAACACTTCTCATGTTTTGAAAAATTTAGACTTATTGCAAGGAGCTGATGATTGAAAAATCATTTATTCATTTTGACACATATGAAAAAGAGGTTGAGACAAAAGTGTTCAGCATCAAGAAATAAGAAGGAATTTCCGAAAATTGCTTCTCAAATTTTTGGTAAATTTCGGCTTATTTCCGAAGATGCTACTTTTGTCTCACCGTTTATTTGTTTTTAGAGATACTAGAAGAGACTGAGACAACTTTTGTCCCAGTCCCTTTTTTTTGCTTTAAAAAATTTTCCATCCACGATATACTGTCACAAAAGGCTAGATGAAGGAGTAAGTTAGAATGATTGAATTAAGTGGTTTAGATAAGACAGAAGAATTGGCAAAAGTCATCGGTGAAGTGGCACTGCCTGGGGATAATTTAGTATTAACTGGTGACTTAGGAGCCGGAAAAACAACGCTGACCAAAGGGATTGCTCGCGGATTAGGAATCGAACAAATGATCAAGAGCCCCACTTATACAATTATTCGGGAATATGATCAAGGTAGATTGCCACTTTATCATATGGATATTTATCGTGTGGCAGCTAGTGGTGCGGATCTTGGTTTAGATGAGTATTTTGAAGGAGAGGGTCTATCTGTCATTGAATGGGGGAATCTTTTAGAAGAAGCCTTACCAGAAGACTATTTGGAACTGATTTTAGAAAAAAGTGATACAGATTTAGAATATAGATATGTGAAATTGCAAGCATATGGAGAGCAAAGTGAAGCTTTCAAACAGCGGATCGTGGAACAATGGAGACAAAACAATGAGTGAAGAGATCTCATTGACCATTCGAGAAGCTCAGCCAAATGATGCCAGTGAATTATTAGCAATGATGCAACAAGTAGAGGAAGAAACTGATTTTTTAGTTATGGATGAACAAGGAATGGAGCTAACACCTGAAGCCTTAGCTTTATCCATCGAATATCTACAAGACAGCAACAATAATCTTTTACTCTTAGCTTGTATGGGTCAAAAAATCATCGGGGTTGTTTCTGTTAAAGCAGGCGAACAATACCGCATCTCTCATGTGGGAGAGGTTGGGATCAGCATCTTAAAGGACTATTGGGGTTTGGGATTAGGAACGATGTTGCTTGAAGAAGTATTGATTTGGGTGAAAGAAAATGGTGTACTTTTTAGACTAGAACTAGATGTGCAAACTCGAAATGAACGAGCGGTTCACTTGTATCAAAAAATGGGTTTTGAAATCGAAGCGCTTATGAAAAGAGGGGCCCGAACAGATGATGAGGACTTTTTGGATGTCTATAGGATGTCTTTATTGATTGACTGATCTTAGATTTAGGAGGAATAGTCAGTTCATTCCTCCTAAATCTAAAGAGTGCAACATAGATTTTCTGAATCATTTGTTTATTTGACCCGTTAGTACTTTATCGGACAGGGTTAGCATTTTTTATTTCTATTTTTCGAAAAACAGTAGATTTTTGGATGTGCTTTGAAGCTGTAATGCACTGTTGCTTTTTTTGATAGAAATATGATTGATCATTGATTTCTCCCGTAAAAATTTGGTAGATAAAGGGATCTTTGTTAAAGTCAACGGTATAGTCATAGTTGACTTTTCTTTGCTTTTTTGTTAAATACCATGAAAATAAATGATCAAAACAATTTGAGACGCCACTGAATTTTTTTATAGTAGCTAACAAAGATTTACGAGCGGTTATAGTGGGATTGGAATTAGAATTAGAATTAGAACTAACATTTTTCCAAGTGATTTTTTCATAGTATGGATCCCTCAATTTAAATATATCGTATTGACAGTGAAATAATGCTGTTTTGATAGGTGCTTTTATTGCAAGGGTAGTATCATTAGCTACTTTTTGATAGCCAGTATATACATTAAGAGGAAGTAGTTTTTTAGATATAGAGTGATCAATGATTGTCTCTAATATTTCTCTTTTTTTGATAGTTGGTAATTCTGCTTTTGTGTACTTTTTAACTTGATTGTTTAGAAGTAGTTTTTCGCAAAGAGAGGATAAATTTTCTGGCGGAATCAAGACGTAGGAGACAGGAAGTCCATCAATAGGTCTCATTTTATCAACTATTACTGCTTTATAACCAGTAGGGGCTTTATAAATCAATAATCCAGAAGCGCGAAATCCATCTATTACTCCCATGTTGAGATCGATCTTCGGTTTTTTTAAAAGATAGTGAATTGGGAGAAGCATGAAATCTGTAGGGTCATCATCCCTCATAGTTTGAAGGACATTTGATAGTTCTTCACCATGTTCAAATGTGTAAAATTGCTTACTTCGTTCAAGGGACTGGATGAACTTCTCTTTTTTTGTTGCTTCAATAAAAAAATTATCGTGATCTTGTTTCAATGTTTCAATATAAATCGAAAGTAATAAAGGATAATTGGTTTTATCATCACTTGATATCCAATTAACATTATCTTTCAAGCCTAAGGTAAGTGCCCAGATGTCACAGAGACGGTGTAACTCATTAACGTATGGCATATGATACTCCTTTCACTTTTATTGAGTATAGTGTCTCATATCTTACCGTTGTATCGAGGACATCTTTTCAAATAATCAGAAAAAATTGGTGAGTAGTTGGAATGACGGGGATAAAGGTTCTTGAAAAGGTTAGAAAAGGCGATCAAAAAATCCATGGTTACCTGTAAAAAGCAACCATGGATTTTTTGTCTACCTGTTTTTTAGTAGCTCATTTTAGGGTAACTAATTTTTTCAAAGGATCTGTTCCAAAGTGTTTTTCTTGATAAAGTAAAATCTCTGCACAGGCACGACTGTCTTCTAATGCATCATGGTGATTCGCTAAAGTGATATTTAAATTTTCACAGACAGTATTCAATCGATGATTTGGCATCTCTGGAAATAAACGACGACTGGTTTTTACCGTACATAAAGATAAATAATGAGGTTGGAGCAAATTGTAATAATCTAAACAACCAGCTAGAACTTTCGTATCAAAAGCTGCGTTATGAGCGACGACTAAGCGGTTTTTTTGGAAATAATGTTGAATCGTTTGCCAAACTTCAGGAAATTTGGGTGCGGTACGAACATCTTCTTGATGAATACCGTGAATTTGAACATTTCTCCAGAAAAAAGGTGTTTCTGGCTGGATGAGTGTGTAATATTCATCAACAATTTGGCTATTTTGGACCATAACCAATGCTAATGAACAAGCACTGTGGGATTGATGGTTGGCTGTTTCAAAGTCCATTGCAACAAAATTCATGTGCATAAAACCTCCTTAAAAAATAAACACTAACATAAAAAGTGAAGAAAAGAAAGTGATGGATATGTAAAAAAAATCAATCAAATGAAGAAAGACCACGCTCAAAAAAGAAGCATCTTTGCTGATCTTTCTTCATTCTTTTTAATAAAAATATTCAGCCCTGCCTAGGATGACGATGGCTAACAATGAGATTATTTCAAGTCTAGTTCTACGGGACAATGATCGCTTCCCATAATCGAGGTATGGATTTTTGCATCTATCAAGCGTGGCTTCAACTCGTCACTAGTTAAGAAATAGTCGATACGCCAACCTGCGTTGTTTTTTCTAGCATTGAAACGATAACTCCACCAAGAATAAATACCAGTTTGTTCAGGATAGAAATAGCGGAAGGTATCAATAAAGCCATTTGCTAACAAGTGTGAGAAGGCAGTTCGTTCTTCCATTGTAAAGCCAGCATTTTTTTGATTGGTTTTCCAATTTTTCAAATCAATTTCCTGGTGGGCAACGTTTAAGTCGCCACACACAATGACTGGTTTTTGTTTTTTTAGTTCTTCTAAGTAATGGTAAAAGGCTTCTTCCCATTGTAAACGGTAGTCCAAGCGTTTTAATTCATTTTGGGAATTAGGTGTATAACAAGTAACTAGAAAGAATTCAGGGTATTCAAGTGTGATCAAACGTCCTTCTTGATCATGTAAATCAATGCCCATTCCATAAGAGACATTTAGTGCGGGTTCTTTGGCAAAGATCGCTGTGCCTGAATAGCCTTTTCTTTCTGCATAATTCCAATATTGATGATAGCCAGGTAAGTCTAATTCGATTTGACCGGCTTGTAGTTTGGTTTCTTGAAGACAGAAAAAGTCGGCATCTAATTCATGAAAGACGTCTAAAAAATTTTTATTGACGATTGCACGTAGGCCATTCACATTCCAGGAGATAAATTTCAATTAAATACGCATCCTTTCTTTTGGATCTTAGATTAGCATTTGTGGTTCTATTGTACCTTATTTTACTAAAAAATAGTGTAAGATAAGAGTAATGAATGGATTGGAGGAACGAACATGCGAATTGGTGTGATTGGTGTGGGTAATATTGCAGAAAAAGCGTATTTACCTACTTATGCAAAAAATCAAGGAAAGATTGATTTCTACTTTGCGACTAGAAACAAAGAAACGAAAAAACGAATCCATGAAATGTATGGATTTGACCATCTATATGAATCAATTGATGAACTACTGTCTCAGGATATCAAGGCTTGTATGATTCATGCAGCCACAAAGGTACATTATGAATTAGCCAAAAAATGTCTTGAAAATCAGGTGCATGTGTATATCGATAAACCACTCAGTGTTGACCTTAATGAAATCAACGAATTACAAGAACTGGCAGATAAAAATCAAGTTGTCTTAATGGTTGGATTCAATCGACGTTTTGCTCCAATGGTCGAACGTTTGAAACAAGTCCCCGAGAAGCGGCTAATCCAGTTACAAAAAAATCGAATTGCCGCTCAGGAAACAACGGAATTTGTGATCTATGATTTGTTTTTACATCTTGTTGATACGGCGGTATATCTTTTGGACGAACCGATCTTGCGTACGAAATATCAGATTCGTGAAACAAAAGAATTTTTGGAATTTGCGGTTTTACAATTGGAAGCAGCCCATCAAACAGCAATTTTAACAATGGATCTTTTAAGTGGAGCAAATAGCGAGAACTATCAGATCACTAGTAAAAGTGGTACTTATGAAGTGGCGGAATTAACGGATATGACGATCCAACGAGCATCTGGTATCGAAATAGAAAAATTTGGCGATTGGGAAAGTACGTTAGTCAAACGCGGTTTTGAGCCAATGGTTCAAACATTTTTCGCAGAGATTAGCAAAGAAAAACCTTCAATGGAAGGATTGAAGCAACAAGAGATCATGCAAAGTCATGCACTTTGTGAAGAAATGCTACGCAAACATACAAGACAACAAATGTGAGGGAAACTGGCAAGTTTGTTTTAAGCGTGATAGAATAATGGGGATGTTTGATATAGAAAGGAAAATCCTCAGTGAATAAAGAAGACTTAGTTAAAAATTTACCAGCACTCAATCTATTGTTTGATGAACCATTGATGAATTACACGTTTACCAAAACGGGCGGTCCAGCGGATGTTCTCGTTTTCCCAAAAACACAAAATGAAGTAAAAGAAGTAGTGGATTATTGCCGAACCCATGATGTACCTTGGATGGTTTTAGGTAATGCCAGTAATTTGATTGTTCAAGATGGTGGGATTCGTGGCATGGTGATCATGTTGACTGAGATGAAACAAATCCGAGTTTCTGGGACGATGGTCACAGCTGAAGCTGGAGCAAAATTGATCGATACGACCTATGCGGCGTTAGATACTTCTTTAACCGGGTTTGAGTTTGCTTGTGGCATTCCTGGAAGTATCGGAGGCGCTGTTTATATGAATGCAGGTGCCTATGGCGGTGAAATCAAAGACGTATTAGCAGAAGTGGATGTTTTATTAGCAGATGGTACGTTGAAAACTCTAACCAACGAAGAAATGGCGTTTTCTTATCGACATAGTAAAATCCAAGAAATGGATGCAGTCGTTTTAGAAGCACGTTTCCAATTAACTGCAGGAGAGCATGAAGTAATCAAAGGGCGGATGGACGAGCTGACTGAATTACGTCAATCGAAACAACCATTGGAATATCCTTCTTGTGGGAGTGTATTCAAACGTCCTGTGGGGCATTTTACTGGTCAATTGATCCAAGAAGCTGGATTACAAGGCTTAAAATGGGGTGGCGCTCAAATCTCTGAAAAACATGCTGGCTTTATTGTCAATATTGATCATGCGACCGCTACGGATTATACAGAATTGATCGCGCATATCCAAGAAGTGATCAAAGAAAAATTTGATGTGTCTTTGGAAACAGAAGTACGGATCATTGGCGAAGCAAAAACAGTGGATGCAAGCATGTAACCATTGCTAGTTGAATGAACTAGCCATCAATGACTACAGTGAGATGTTCAAATTTTTGTGATAAAACAGATAGAAAGAGCTATTCTGTTTAGAAAGGAAGTTAGCTCATGCTAGATAAACATGTTCCTTATGCCGAGATTTGGATGACTCGTCCATTAAGTGACAGTCTCCCTACGCAATCTTTAGCGACTGGGTATCATTTTGAGTACTACCGTCTAGGCGATGAAACCGAATGGGCAAGAATCGAACAATCAGTCGGAGAGTTCGCAACAGAAACAGAAGCACTTGCTTACTTTCAGAGAGCTTTTTTACCTTATCAAGAAGAACTTCAGCAACGAATGCTTTTCGTTGTAACTGATACAGGTGAAAAAATCGCGACTTGTACCGCTTGGTTCAAAAAACGGAAGGATGGAAGCTATCCGCTTTTTCATTGGCTGGCAGTAGATCCGAGGCATCAAGGAAAAGGGATTGCCAAAGCATTAACGATCGAAGTATTGCGTATTTTCCAAAAGCTGGCATCTCATGGACCAGTGTATCTGCATACGCAAACTTGGAGTCATCCTGCCATTCAACTATACCAAAAGCTAGGGTTTACGATTATCGCTGAGAATTTTGATGGACGTCCCAATAGCGAGTATCCCTTAGCAATGGACACTTTGGAAAAATTGAATATAAAAGCTAAAAAAGACTAACATTCTTTTTGTGGAATAACCGTGATAATGGAAAGTAGAATCAGCTATTTTCTGTGATCATGGTTATTTCGGCTTTCTTTTTTCCGACCTACTGGTTTCATTTCAAATAGGTTTAGGCTGAAATGTAAGAATGTATATATAACTATAGGATACAATTATGAATGGAAAACAGTTATTTAGGAAATGAACGACCTGAAGAGGTAAATCTAGACTATAATACATTTAATATTTATTAAAGCTTTGAGAAAGATGTGCCAAATGATATTAAAGGGAGCGATATCATGAAGAAAACAGAAGAAATCAATCAAATTATAGTGGAATTATACGACTTGATTCTTAATAAAGAAGTCAAAGAAAGGGAAAGAGTATCATTAATCGAGGCTAAAAACAAACTAGAAAAACAAGAATATTTTCCAAGAGTAATGAAAGATCTGGAATATCAACTACGCCCTTTAGCGATCAAGAGTCAATTGACACCACCAGTCGCAGCTTTTTATTTAAAAATTTCTACGATAGGGCGATTTGAACAAGAATTAGGTCGAGGATTAGCTTCGACGCCTATCGCTTTTGGACCATTTTTTCAATAAATATCCCCTGAAGCGTGGAACCACTTCTAGCTGGTTTATCTGATCTCTTTAATAAGTGTAAGTAGTACAATTCCTGAACACACTTTATTTGTTTTTATACCCATCAAAAAAGCCTAGGACGTTCTTGTCCCAGGCTTTTAATAGTAGACTATTTTTCTTATACTGGTTTCTAAAGTTATCGATAGGATCACATAAAGAATAATTGACGATAAAATTTTGTTTATTTCGAAGATGCTTTTCTTCTTTCAGTTCGTGATTCTCTCTTTTTTCTGGGGATGAAGTTACGGATAAAAGTAAACTTCCGATAATCATTCTGACTATAAAGATATCCAAAGATACTAAACGTCAAGGCTCCAATAAAATTGACGAATAGGTCTTTCATCGTGTCAATAATCCCTATGTCAAGATAACCACCAGAAATCACATATTTTTCTGTATTTCCAGCTGAATCTTTATATTCCACGATGGTTTGCTCGATATTAGGGATCGAGTGGACAGTATTGCCATCTTTACTTAACTCCACACTATTGATTTGTTGGACAAGGCTATCTTTTTGCATGTCCAGTTGAAATATATGATCAGCTGAAAATTCAACAAATTCCCACATCACACCGACTGTCATTGAAAAACAAAATGAAACGATAGCTAACAATAATGGTGTTAGATTCATTGTTTTCGTGTTTTTGTTCAGTAAGTAGACAAGTGAAAAACCAACCCCACCAGCTAAAAAACCAGTTAAAGCATGTAAGATAGTATCCCACATTGAGAAATACCCGTAGAAGTCACTTAATTCTCCTAAAACAGTTGAACTAAAAATGAATGAAATAATAATGATTTCTAACATATTCGGGATTTCGATCTTTAACATTTTTTCTAGAAGATAAGGAATTTCAAATAAAACTAGAGTTAGCAATAAGAGAAAAGTATTCCCCATATTTTGCTGAAAAATTTGATCGACTAACATTACTGCAACGATGACCCGTAGAAGAATATAAAACGCATGGGTAATTCTTCCAGCGGTTTTGGTACCATTCATAAAAAACATTTTCAGATAGTTCATAAAATAACTCCTTTATCTATAGTAAAGATTATACTAGGGTAAAAGCGCAAACCAAAATTATTTGTACCAAAACGCCTAAATGAATAAGAAAACAGCCAACAAAAAATAGCAAAAGTAGTTATCTAGAGATGCTAGATGAAAAAGTCATTGTTTATTGATAAAAAGAATAAAAAAATAGTTGGAATTGTGAATTTTTTCACTTAAAATAAAGGAGTACTAAAATTTAGGAGGAAAAGAATGAAAAAAGTGCTAAAAAGTTTGGTGGTTATTACATCAGTTTTAACAATGGGAGCTTGTAGTGCAGATTCAAAAGAAAAAACGACGACAAGCACGAAATCATCTGAAAAAACAGAGGTATCTTCAGGTGCATCGGAACAAATGTATACCAACCCAGCTGAAATGAAAGATTCTTATGATATTATCATTGTTGGTGCAGGTGGAGCAGGGATGACAGCAGCGATTGAAGCAAAAGATGCTGGATTGAACCCAGTCATCTTTGAAAAAATGCCAGTAGCAGGTGGGAATACCTTAAAATCTTCAAGTGGAATGAATGCATCAGCCACTAAATTCCAACAAGCTGACGGAATCAATGACTCCAATGAAGCGTTCTACGAAGAAACATTAAAAGGCGGAGGTGGCACCAATGATCAAGAATTACTCCACTACTTCGTTGATCATTCAGCCGCTGCGATTGATTGGTTGGATCAAAATGGAATCAAATTGGATAATTTAACAATTACTGGGGGAATGAGTGAAAAAAGAACCCACCGTCCTTCAGATGGCTCAGCTATTGGTGGTTACTTAGTTGACGGATTGTTAAAAAATGTACATGAACGTAAAATTCCTATTTTTGTGAATACAGATGTAACTGATATCAAAGAAAATAGTGGTAAAGTCAATGAGGTGACTGTACAAGTCCAAGGCGAAGAGCCAAAGGAAATCAAAGGGAACGCAATTGTAGTGACAACTGGCGGGTATGGTGCCAATCAAGAAGTGATTGAAAAATACCGTCCTGATTTAGCAGGCTATGTCACTACTAACCAAGTAGGCTCAACTGGTGATGGAATCACGATGATTGAAAAATTAGGTGGTCAAACGGTTGACATGGATAAAATCCAGATACATCCAACAGTCCAACAAGATGAAGGCGTCTTGATTGGTGAAGCTGTTCGAGGTGAGGGGGCTATTTTAGTCAACCAAGAAGGACAACGATTTGTGAATGAATTAGATACAAGAGACAAAGTTTCCGCAGCTATTACAGCTTTACCGGAAAAATCTGCTTATTTGATTTTTGATCAAGGAGTAAGAGATCGAGCAAAAGCAATTGATTTCTATGAGCAAAAGGGTTACGTGACTTCAGGAGATGATCTGGCAGAATTAGCTGAAAAAGTAAATGTGCCTGCAGACAATTTGGCTCAAACACTTGAATCCTGGAATAAAGCAGTCGATGCTCAAAAGGATGACGCTTTTAATCGGACGACAGCGATGGATAATGGGCTGACAGAACCTAAATACTATGCGATCAAAATTGCCCCAGGTATCCACTACACAATGGGTGGCGTGAAAATCAATACGAAGACAGAAGTGTTGAATAAAGAAAATCAACCGATCACTGGTTTGTATGCTGCTGGTGAAGTAACTGGGGGGCTACACGGGAACAATCGGATTGGTGGTAATTCGGTTGCTGAAATTATTATCTTTGGACGACAAGCTGGACAACAGGCAGCAAAATTCGTCAGTGAAAATTAAGAACGTAAATATAAAGTAAATGGACGGTCAATTAGGAGAAAACTAGCATGTCAAAAGTTAGTTTTCTCCTATATTTTTTATCAAACTGTGAAGAACATGCGATCATGGTTCTACTCCTTTACTTTGAATAAATGATTATTTGATAGAAAATAAGTGACTTTTGCAGGTCGTTCCAGATGATAATAAATAAAAATAGAAACGAGTGAAACGAATGAGTCAACAATTATATTATTTCTTTTTGATAATCGCATTCGTACGATTGTATGTATTAAAAATTTCAAGTAAGCATGCGAACCAATTATTACATGAAGGAGCGATTGAGTATGGAAAAACAACTACGAAATGGTTAGCTATCTTACATACGCTGTTTTATTTTTCTGCTTTCTTTGAGGGAAGCATTCAAAAAACACAAATTAATTGGGTCAGCTGGATTGGATTTTGTCTCATCCTATTTTCGTTTATCATGCTCTTTTGGGTCATTAAATTATTAGGAAAATATTGGTCAGTGAAATTGATCTTTGAACCAGATCATCAATTGATTGAACATTGGTTGTTCCAACGGGTCAAGCATCCCAATTATTTTTTAAATATTTTACCTGAATTGATTGGAGTCGTGCTTCTTTTTCACGCCTATGTGACACTCATTATTTTTATTCTTCCTTATAGTCTCTGTCTCTATCTACGAATAAAAAAGGAAAATCAATTAGTTGCATCTATTAAACAGAAAGAAATAAAGCAGTCATAATAAACTAGCTAAATAAAAAAAGCCGTAGAATCCAAAAATAGTTGCTCCTATTTTTGAGATTCTACGGCTTTTTTTGATTGCTATTTGCATTTAAAAGTTGGTTATTCTGTTATCGTCAAAATAATCTTTCCGATATTCTTATTCGCTTCCATATATTCATGAGCTTCTTGGACTTGCGCCAATGTAAAGGTACGATCAATAATTGGTTTGACTCGTTGGTCAGCTAGATAAGGTCCAACTACTTGCATAAATTCTTGAGTCAATTGAGCTTTGTACTGATCACTTCGAGGAGTCAACAAAGTGCCGATTAATTGGATTCGTTTGGTGATCAAGGTAGCTAAATCAATCTCTGGTACAATTGTTCCACCTAACATTCCGATCAATACCCAACGTCCATCAATAGCAATAGAAGCTAAATTTTTCTCCCAATAAGAAGCTCCGATGAAATCTAAGATCACGTCAACACCTTTTCCATTGGTGATTCTTGCTACTTCGGTTGAAAAATCCTGTGTTTTGTAATTGATCTGTTCATCTGCACCAAGTTTTTGACAAAAAGCTAGTTTTTCTGATGAACCAGCAGTGACGATGACGGTTGCCTTAGTAAGTTGTTTTGCTAGTTGGATGGCTGCCGTTCCCACACCGCTCGCTCCAGCGTGGATCAAAACAGTTTCACCTTCTTGTAAATTTCCTAGCCAATAGAGTGTTTGGTAAGCTGTTAGAAAAACTTCTGCAATACCAGCCGCTGCAACATTATCCAATGTATCGGGCAGTAAAATTGCACGGTCAGCTGGCATCACTGCGTACTCGGCATAACCGCCTAAATTGACTAACCCACATACCCTTGTACCTGGTACAAAATCTGGGTTATCACTTCGGTTTTCAACCACTTCTCCAGCTACTTCTACGCCAAGAATCGGGTAAGGAGTCTGTTGATTCGTTGTTTCTCGCCGCATGATGTCCGTTCGATTGATTGCCGCTGTGTGAACTTTTATGAGTAATTGTCCTTTTTCCGCTATTGGTTTTGGTGCATCGATCTCTTGTAGTACTTCGGCAGAACCGGGATGTTTGATCGTGATGGCTCGCATTTTTTATTCCTCCTCGACTATTTGCTGCAACGCAGTTGAAATCTCCTGCGTTCCTTCAGATAGTACTAGCGTTGTTTTAGTTATAGTTGGTTGTTCCACTAAAGCTGTCAAAACAGCAGCTACCGTTTGACGAGAGACGGTTTTAGCAGTGGCTTCGGTTGGTTTTGCCAGTTGGACTGTAGTAACTTCTTCATTTGTCAATGACACTGGCTGGATGATTACATAATCTAAAGTTGTTTGTTGTTTCAGCCACTCATCAGCATAATGTTTCGTAATGTAGTAATCAATCATAGAATCTGGCCATTTGCTGCGATCCTCGGCAAAAACAGCACTAATCATAAAGTAGCGAGAAACATGTGCTGATTCGGCCGCTATCATTGACTTGATCGCACCGTCTAAGTCGATCTGCAATAAGTTTTTCCCTTGCGAACCCGCAACAAAAATAATGAGATCACAACCTTTAAAAGCATCTGCCATTTCTTCAATTGTCCAAGTCAGATCGAAAGAAACATAAGTGACATTATCTTTTTTTACTAAAGATTGTGTTGCAACCTCGCGTACACCTGCTGTCACTTGATGTCTAGTAGTTGCAAGGTCTTTGATTAAATGCCGACCAATTTGGCCATTAGCACCTACAACAAAAATTTTCATTTTAATCATCCTTTCTTATAATAATCACTATCAATCATAACACTAAACAAAAAAAATGCGAGAAAGAGGTTATGAAAGCATCGATAGCTCCGAAAACAATAAGAAAGAATTTTTTAAAATAGCTTCACATATTTTGAAAAATTCAGGCTTATTTCAAGGAGCTGATGCTTGAATACTGATTATAAATAAGGTCGTGAACAGAGCGTTCTGACCTGAGCACTCACCAAGTAGAAACTGCGACGAGTAATCGCAGGAGCAATAAGGAGGAAAATCTCGAAACAGCTTTTCATGTTTTGAGATTTTTCGACTTATTGCCGAAGGGTCAGCTCTGAAAACGCCGTGGATAAGGTTGTGAACAGCATTGAGGACTTAGAAGACAATAAGAAAGAATTTTTTTAAATAGCTTCACATATTTTGAAAAATTCAGGCTTATTTCCGAAGGTCAGCTCTGAGAACGCCGTGGATAGGATAATAAACAGCATGGGGAACTTAGGTGGGACAAATTCAGGCTTGCTCCAAGGAGTAGAAGCTTTCATACTGTTGATGATTTTTAAGTAAAAAACATCCATCTACCAATTTCAACAAAAATTGGGATGGATGTTTTGATTCAAAGAAGATCATGTTCGCTATCAGCTAATTGTCTTATTTAGGTTGGGGTGTCGCATGCATCAAACGAAGCAAGACACTACCAACAGCGACTGTAGCAATTCCAGCGATGATTCCTTCTGGAACACCACTCGTAAAGATAACAGCTAAAATAGCAGTATATAACGCATGGATACTTTTTCCGACCACTTGAGCATAATCTTGTTGGAATAAGAAATAGATCATATTCATCACTAGGATCGTATTCACGAAAGAACCAGCTAAGCCTGCTAGAAACAAAGAAACACCTTGAAACTTGTTTTTACTTAGCCGTAGTATTCCTTTATAGACAAAGTAGGGAACAACACCAATCAATATCCTTGGAATAAAAGCAATCAATAATGCTTTCAAACTTCCGTGGTCTGTGCCAATCACTGGGATGAATGGGGAGAAGACGAATGATAAAGGCGTTTGAATGACCGTACTACGAATCATACTAATCAAGCCGAATGTCCCTCCTAGAAAGCCACCTAAACGTGGGCCTAAAACGATTGATGCAATGATCACTGGGATATGCATGGTCGTAGCGTTGATTGGACCAATAGGAATAAACCCAAGCGGTGTGACCGCTAATAAAATCATGATTGCTAAAAACATAGCAGTCAAAGCAAAAGTACGTGTGTTTTTCATAATGACTCCTTTTATATTAAGCGTTTCTTTCATTAATCATTTGTACCGTTTGATCAATGATTATTTGGGTATCAGCTAAAGCACCTTTGCCAAAATCACCACAAGCCAACAACGACTCTCTTGGCTCGATTTCTTGATAGCCGATTGATTTTAACGTATTTAAATTCCTTTGATTGAGTGGATGTTGATACATATTTGTATTCATTGCAGGAGCAATCAACTTCGGAGTATCTGCAGGGAGTGCCATTGCAACTGTTGAGAGCAGATCATCTGCTAATCCATTTGCTAATTTACCGATAATATTAGCCGTAGCAGGAGCAATCAAGAACAAGTCTGCTTGTTTTGCCAGTTCGATGTGATTAATCACTGAAGGTTCTTTTTCTTGCATGACATCGGTATGGACGGCACGTTTTGATAAGGATTGTAACGTAAGTGGCGTGATGAAGTGAGTGCTGCTTTCTGTCATGATTACGTCTACTTGGTAGCCAAGTTTCACGAGTTGGTTGGTAATATCCGCACTTTTATAAGCAGAGATACTGCCAGTAACCCCCAATAGAATTTTTTTCATAATTGTTTACTCCTTTCATTCCCTGCTAAAATCAAGCTTAACTTTTTTGTTTTAAGAAATAAATCAGAGAATTCTTTTCAGCGTTTCATTGGTTAAAGGAAACTGGTTCTATTATAACCGATGCTAATAATTTAGCAATTTCTTCCTTGGATTGTGCTTCTTTGATTGTGCCGTCTGCCCCTAATAGATAGCCGTGATGGTTTGTTCCGTCGATTTGTGTCAGATCATTCGCAAGGATGTAGTCTACCTGGTTCTTCATGATGCTTTTTTTGGCGACTGCTAAAAGTTCTGTTTTTGAAACATCGACTAATAACTTAAAGCCGATGATGGTTGCTTCTGGTTGCCATTTTCTTAGATAGCTGATGATCTTAGGCGTTTTTTTCAAGGCAATTAACAAGTGTTCTGTGTCAGAAGAGATTTTTTCAGCTTTATTAGGATTTATTTCATGGTCTCGGAACCATGAAGAAAGGTGTTCTGGCGTTAGCGGTGTTTGGTCAATGCTCTGTGCCAATTGTTCTTCAGATAGGCTAAAAGCAGGAGTGAAATCGCTCACTGCCATACTATGGATGATGGCATCATAAGAGTCACTTGTCAGTAATCTTTCCAAAGTTTCAAATAAATCTTGAGTGGACTCGATTAGATGAAAGCAAATATTGTCCTGTGACGTTGGCTTGACAGCACTGTTTGTCGTGACATAGTCGATCGTTACTGTTGAATCAGTTACCAATGTTTCAGCAATCTTTTTACCTAACTGCCCAGTCGAATGATTTGTGATTGAACGGACTTGATCAATTTTTTCGCTTGTGCCACCAGCCGTAATCAATATCTTCATTTCATTTCACCTACATTAACTAGTGTTCTTCCCTGATGTTGCCCAGCTAACAATCGTTGAATCACTTCGGGCAATTCCTCCAAGGCGATTTCTTTAACGAAAAGATCATCAGCAATAGCAAGATCAGCTAATTGTTGCCATAAAGAGAAACGTTTTTCATGCGGAACATTGACTGAATCGATACCGAGCAACTGGATATTGCGCAAAATAAACGGTAATACAGTAGTGGTCAATTTGATTCCTCCAGCATTTCCACATAATGCCGCAGCACCATCATAGGCGATCAAAGGAAGGAGTTGGGTCAATAAGTCCCCACCAACCGTATCAATGACATAATCGATTTGTTGCTTTCCTAAAGGTTTTGTCTTTTCAGGAAGAAATTCATTTGGGGATAGGACTTCATTCGCCCCTAATTTTTTCAGCCATTCCACCGATTCTTTTTTGCGTGAAAGAGCGATGATCGAAGTAAAACCCATTTTTTTTAAAATTGCTACAGCGGTACTGCCTACTCCGCCAGATGCTCCGGTTACAACAATACGGTCACTCGTCTTCATCCCTTTTGTTATGAGGGCGTTCACACATAAAAGTGCAGTAAAGCCAGCAGTTCCTAATACCATTGCCTGACGAAGTGACAAGGTTTTCGGAAGTGGGATCAACCAATCACCAGAAACTTTCTGGTACTGGCTATAGCCTCCAGGTTGAGTGACGCCCAAGCCATAACCAGTTAGGAGAACAGAATCATCTGTTTTGAAACGTTCATCTCGACTTTCGACAACGGTTCCTGAAAGATCAATCCCAGGTGTCATAGGATAAGAGCGGATGACACCACCAGATTCACTACTAGCTAGTGCATCTTTATAGTTAACATCAGAATAAGCAACTTTGACCAACACTTCGTTCGCTGATAAAAGAGGCATTTCCTGGTCAATGATCGAAGTATGAAAATGCGGAACATTATTTACTTGAAACGCTTTAAATTTATTCATGTAAAAACAGAACTCCTCTCAAAATTTTTCTTTTATCATACCATAAATCAATCTATTTTATGGTGATTCGCTGATGATTAGTGACTAAAAAAAGTGAAACTTATTCTTTCAAATAAAAAAGATGTTTTTCTTGAAATTTAAAATAAAAAGGGTTGTTTTTTTAATCAAAATTTGTATACTAGTACGAGTGAGAGTAAACTTGATGTTTACTATTAGAAAACTTCATGGAGGAGGAATGAGATGGAAATAGGTGAGAAGTTAAGAAATTTACGTATCCAGAAAAATTTGACACAAGAAGAATTAGGTGAACGTACGGATTTATCAAAAGGCTATATCTCTCAATTAGAACGTGACTTGAGTTCGCCATCCATGGAAACATTTTTTTCGATTCTTGAAGTATTAGGTGTTTCCCCTGAAGAATTTTTTCATCAAGAAACAGTGAATCTACAAGTTGTTTATTCTAAAGAAGATCATACCGTTTATTTAGATGAAGAAAATGGTTATCAACTTGAATGGTTGGTCTCTGATTCGAATGAAAAAGAAATGGAACCTGTTTTACTGACATTCAATGAAGCAGGAGAGTATAAATTATTTGAACCTTCTTTATCAGAAACGTTTATTTTTGTGTTAGAGGGGGAATTAGAGTTAAGCTTAGGTGAAGAGCGATATATCGCCAAAGCGGGTCAATCGATCTATTACCAAGCAACAAAGCACCACCAATTGAAAAATCATCAATCAAAACGTACGAGGGCATTGATTGTCGCTACTGAATCGTACTTGTAATTTTAGGGGGTTAAAAAGTGGGAAAACCAATTATTTCATTTGATCAGGTGGTCAAACGCTATGATGATGAAACGATTTTGAAAAAAGTGAGTTTTGAGATCGAACAAGGGAAATTTTATACCTTATTAGGTCCTTCGGGTTGTGGAAAAACAACGATTTTACGAATTATTGCTGGTTTCACAGATGCTACTGAAGGCGAAATGTATTTTGAGGGAAAACGATTAAATGATGTGCCAGCTAATAAACGGCAAGTAAATACGGTTTTCCAAGATTACGCCTTATTTCCTCATATGAATGTATTCGACAATGTCGCTTTTGGATTGAAAATCAAAAAAATGAATAAAGTCGATATTGAGAAAAAAGTCAAAGATGCACTTCGCATGGTGCAACTTCCTGGGTACGAAAATCGAGAAATTAGCGAAATGTCTGGTGGACAAAGACAACGTGTGGCTATCGCGCGAGCTATCGTTAATGAACCTAAAGTATTGTTGTTAGACGAACCTCTATCTGCGCTGGATCTAAAGTTGCGAACGGATATGCAGTATGAATTAAGAGAGTTGCAACAACGTTTGGGAATTACATTTATTTTTGTGACACATGACCAAGAAGAAGCTTTAGCAATGAGCGATGAAATCTTTGTGATGAATAAGGGGAAAATCGTGCAGAGTGGAACACCTGTCGATATCTACGATGAACCGATCAATCATTTTGTGGCTGATTTTGTGGGTGAAAGCAATATCGTTGATGGTGTGATGATCGACGATAATCTTGTAGAGTTTGTTGGCAAACGATTTGAATGTGTTGATGGTGGAATGCGTCCCAATGAACCAGTTGAAGTCGTCTTGCGCCCTGAAGATTTAACGATTACTACCCCTGATAAGGGAAAACTGGTTGTGACTGTTGACACGCAGCTGTTTCGTGGGGTCCACTATGAAATTGTCTGTTACGATGAGCAACAAAATGAATGGACGGTTCATTCAACGAAAAAAGCAAAAGAGGGTAGCAAAGTTGGTCTAGCCTTTGATCCAGAAGATATCCATGTCATGCGTTTTAATGAATCAGAAGAAGAATTTGATGCACGACTTGATAGTTATGAAGAGTAAGGAGGAATAGTCAATGAAAGCAATGCGTAGAATCTACTCTGTTCCTTATGTACTCTGGCTTGGTCTATTCGTGATCGCACCAGTTTTGATGATCATTTACCAATCTTTTTTTGATATGAATGGACACTTTACTTTAAATAATTATGCTACTTTTTTGACGTCTAGAACGAATCTTTTCATGGCGTTAAATTCTGTTTGGTATGCCTTTTTGATCACCTTTTTTACATTAATCATCAGCTATCCGACTGCTTATTTTTTAACTAAATTAAAACATAAACAGCTGTGGTTGATGCTGATCATCTTACCAACATGGGTGAATTTATTACTAAAAGCTTATGCGTTTATTGGTATTTTTAGTATCCATGGAAGTGTGAATCAATTTTTTGAATTTTTAGGGATTGCTCCAAGACAAATTTTGTTTACCGATTTTAGTTTTTTATTTGTGGCAACTTATATCGAGATTCCATTTATGATTATGCCGATATTCAATGCATTGGAAGAAATGAATCCGTCATTGATCAGTGCTAGCCGTGATCTAGGAGCTAATAATTTTGAAACATTTCGCCGAGTAGTATTCCCATTGTCATTGAATGGTGTAAAAAGTGGGATTCAAGCAGTGTTTATTCCTTCACTGTCATTGTTCATGTTGACACGACTGATTGGTGGAAATCGTGTGATCACTTTAGGAACAGCAATTGAACAACATTTTCTCGTGACTCAAAATTGGGGGATGGGTTCGACGATCGGAGTTATTTTGATTATTGCAATGTTTATTGTGATGTTGCTGACGGGTGAGAAGAAGAAGGGAGGCCGCGCATGATGAAAAAATTTAAGTGGTCTTACCTTTACCTCTTTATTGTTTTTCTACTATTATATTTGCCTATCTTTTATTTGATTTTCTACTCCTTTAATGACGGTGGTACCATGAACAACTTTACCGGTTTTACTTGGGATCATTATCAGGCAGTTTTTGAAGATACACGATTGATCATTATTGTATTGAACACCTTTATGTTAGCCTTTTTATCGGCACTGATCGCAACGATTATCGGAACGTTTGGGGCAATGGGGATTTACTATACTAAAAAACGTCAAGCAAGAACGACATTACTAAGTATGAATAATATTTTATTAGTTTCACCAGATGTAATTATTGGTGCCAGTTTCTTGATTTTCTTTACTTTTTTAGGCTTTGGATTAGGTTTCCAAAGTGTTTTGCTTTCTCATATTGCCTTTAGTATCCCAATCGTTGTATTGATGGTATTACCTAAATTACAAGAAATGAATGATTCGATGGTTGATGCCGCTAGAGATCTAGGTGCAAATAATTTTCAAGTCGTAAAAAATATTATTTTACCTTTCTTGTCTCCTGGCATCATTGCAGGCTACTTTATGGCATTTACTTATTCATTAGACGATTTTGCGGTGACCTTTTTCGTGACAGGGAATGGATTCACTACGTTGTCAGTAGAAATCTATTCTCGTGCTCGTCAAGGAATCAGTTTAGAAATCAATGCGTTAAGTGCATTAGTGTTCCTATTTTCGATGGTTTTAGTGATCGGTTATTATTTCATTAGTAAAGAAAATCGTTCCAAAAAACTGAGGAAAAATCGCCGAGGACGTGAGGAGGTCGCACGCTTAAGATGAAAAAATTACAATCACTGTTTGTGGGTATCGTTGTGATCATCTTGATCTTGCTCTTTGGTGTACGGCAATTAGAACAAGCAAGTGGAATGAGTGGAGCAAAAATCGTTACGATCTATAATTGGGGCGATTACGTTGATCCTAGCTTGATCACAAAATTTGAAAAAGAATATGGGTATAAGGTCAATTATGAAACGTTTGATTCCAATGAAGCCATGTTTACTAAGATCCAACAAGGTGGCACAAATTATGATATAGCCATTCCTAGTGAATACATGATCCAAAAGATGATCAAAGAAAAATTAGTGCTTCCTTTAGACCATTCTAAGATCAAAGGATTAGCGAACATTGATGAGCGTTTTTTGGATTTAGACTTTGATCCCCAAAACACCTATTCGATTCCATACTTTTGGGGAACTTTGGGGATCGTATATAATGATAAAGTTTTCAATAAAGAGGAAATCCAGCACTGGAATGATCTTTGGAAACCGAAATTAAGAGATAGTTTGATGTTGATCGATGGTGCCAGAGAAGTGATGGGGCTATCGTTGAACAGTTTGGGCTATTCGTTGAACAGCAAAGAGATGGATCAATTGAATGCAGCTGCAGATAAACTGAACAAACTAACCCCTAATGTCAAAGCGATCGTAGCTGATGAAATCAAAATGTATATGATCAATGAAGAAGCATCCGTCGCAGTAACTTTTTCTGGAGAAGCAGCAGATATGATGTCTGAAAATGAACATCTTCATTATGTGATCCCTTCAGAAGGTTCGAATTTATGGTTTGATAATATTGTGATGCCGAAAACAGCCAAGAACAAAGAAGGCGCGTATGATTTCATCAACTTTATGTTGAAACCAGAAAATGCTGCCCAAAATGCTGAATACATTGGCTACTCAACACCTAACAAAAAAGCGAAAGCTCTTTTACCAAAAGAAATTTCCCAAGATGAACAATTCTATCCCTCTGATGAAACCATCTCTCATCTAGAAGTTTATGAAGACCTTGGACCTAAATTTTTAGGAATCTATAACGACTTGTTCTTAGAGTTCAAGATGTATCGGAAAAGCTGGTAAAACTTAGTGAAATTGGGAGAAAATCAAGCTTAAAATAGTCTATTTCACATACTTTCTAATACTCAGTTTTCCAATTTTCTACTAAAAGCGTCTTTTTAGGCGCTTTTTTTGTGTTATTTTATCTTTTCTACCAGAGTAAATAGACGAAATAGTGATGCAACAAGTATGATATGTTTTTGATAGGCATTGGTTGGATTAGTCTAATGCCTGTAAGGTAACTTACAAATAAAAGCCTATTTTTCAGTCGCCTTTTGGTGGCTATTTTTTATAGTTGATATAATGAATATGAATAGAAATAGGTTTTTTTATCAACTATAATTATATTGTGATGTATGAGACATTCTATTGTATTTGTATTCTATCCTTTACATAAATCATCTAACAAAGAAGGTATAGTTATGTACTCTGTAGAGTTCAGCAAGGAATTTTCCGATGTATTTTCTGAGAATCAATCAAAAAAATATCAAGAAATAATCGTATATAAAGTGAATGAGTATTTGACACATAATTTTTATCGCATCAAACCTGTCCATTCATCTGCAAAATACTCTATTTATGAAATGAAAATCCATTTAGGAAAGGAAGATTTTCGAATTGCTTTTAGAATAGATGGCAAAAAGGTGCAAGTTTTTTATATTAGTCGAACGTTGAAAAAATTTTTATTTGATAAGGAAGTAAATAAGTTGGTTAATCGATTCAACAAAAATCAATGGCTAGTCGATGAAGAAAGTAGAAGTGCTGTAAAATGAACATGATTTATAAAAAGCAATTAAAACAATGTTTGAAAAAAACATTTAAGTCAAAGAACTGTTTCGCTTTAAAAATTCTTACATTCAAAAAAGATCGCTATGTATTTATTTGTTATGACCAAGATCAATACACTATAGTTGAAGATGGATTCGAAAAGAATAGGTACCATTTTGGCTCTTCAGATGAAGCAATGAAAAAAGTAATGAAAATAGCAGATATTGAATTTAAAAATAGCTATAGACTTTATATACAAACTAAACTTAAACAATGACTCTCATTTGTTTTATCTTCTTGAAAGGAATGCTTTATTATAAATAAAAAACGACTCAAAATGAGTCGTATAAATCAATTATTGTAATAAATCATTAATTTCTTTAAATTCTTTATCAAGTTCTTTTTCATCATATTTCTCATATTTACCAGCTTCATGAAGGATTTTTTTAATTTCATGAATCGCTTTTCGTTCAACTAACCATTTTTTTAGGTTATGTTTTTTTTCTGGATTTTCAGATAATGTATCAAGTTCGTCTAATTCTTTATCCAGTTTATTAACCGTAGCAATAATTTTGTCTAAAGTTTTTTCTTCTTTATGTTCTAAATTTGACATTTATCTTCACGTCCTTTTTATTTGATAATTCAAGTATAAAATGTCAATATATTTTTTTCAAATAAAACTCTTTAGATATGTTTTATTGCATAAGTAAGTAGAACTAGTTCCATCTATCACACTATACGATAAATCAAATTAGTTAAAAATATCCTCTTTGACTATCGTACTACTGTGATCAGTTAGGATTTGCTAGTGAGCTATTTACTCAAAAATGCCTTTATATCAGAATTTTTGGTGTTTATATGAATTGATAGAAGTCAATTTTAATCAAAATGCTAGAAATTAACATTGAATAGAAGAATAGAGGCATGCTATAATAATCGTGCAAAAAGGAACTGCGTCAACAGTTCCCTTTTGACAGCACCGCTAAAGACGGTGGCGAATTCAATGGTATTTCAAAAAGAAATAGCAAGTCTTCTCGCTAAAGTGACGGCTATTTCTTTTTGTCATGTTTAAGCATAGATACAGCCAAGCCAATCAAAGAAATGGTAAACATACCAAACCCAAGAATGATTTGAATTGTCTCGTATGCGGACAAAAAGGCATCTCCTTTCTCTAAAGTGTGAGATTATGTGCATAAGCACCACCTCGCTTTCAGAAAAGAAAGCCACCGTTATTAAACTTTACTGTCACAAAGGATCGTAGCCTATTGACTCAGGGATCATTGCTTTAAAAAAACAATCGTTCTTTTGTTTTTTATTGAATAGAAGAATAGAGGTATGCTATAATAAACATGAAAAAAGGAACTGCGTCAACAGTTCCCTTTTGACAGCACCGCTAAAGACGGTGGCGAATTTAATAGTATTTCAAAAAGAAATAGCCAGTCTGCTCGCTAAAGTGACGGCTATTTCTTTTTGTCATGTTTAAGCATAGATACAACCAAGCCAATCAAAGAAATGGTAAACATACCAAACCCAAGAATGGTTTGAATTGTCTCATATGCGGACAAAAAGGCATCTCCTTTCTCTAAAGTGTGGGATTATGTGCATAAGCACCACCTCGCTTTCAGAATGGAAAGCCACCGTCATTAAACTTTACTGTCATAAAGGATTATAGCATATCGACTTAGTTATTTTCTTGAAAATCCAAAAAGAACTGAGTCTATTTTTTTGTTTGAAAATAAAAAAATAGAAGGGATAATGCGTATTGAAAAAAACAAACCAACTCACTTATCAAGTGTTAGTCAATTTTAGATTTTTTTTGGTTAACTATTTTTTTAACTATTTAATTAGTTTAGTTGTTGACAAACAAAATAAATAGTTTATCATTTATTTTGTTGATATCGATATAAACTAAGTAAATATTTTGGAGGTCATCTTATGAATCATCATGAAATCTTAGAAAATCTGTTAGAAATTGCGCATCAACCGTTTTTGATTTTTGCCTATCAAGTGGAAGAAAAGACAGACAATGCTTTTGAAACATTAAAAATTTTAGTGGCTGAGGACGATGTGACGGCAGGACGATTAGCTGAAGTGCTAGATATTAAACCGTCTAGTGTGACACAAATCATCAAAAAATTAGAAGAGGCTGGGGCGGTCATGCGGGAAAAATCAGCAACGGATTCCCGAGTGACTTTGGTCAAGATTACTAATAAAGGTCGAGAAAGTCTGCAAGAGCGTGGTTCAATCAGTACAACGTTAAAAGATGTCTTATTTAAAGGTTTTGCAGAAGAAGAGTTAGCACAATTGAATACCTATCTTGAACGAATGAATGAAAATATCAATCGTCCTGAATTTCAAGAAAAATTAGCTGAAGTTTTCGGCGATGATCAACGCTGGGAACGATTCAATAAGATGAGTGCGCATTTTGGCAGAGCACGTGAACAGATGATGGATCGCAGTGGGTTCGGTGGTTTTGGTCGAGGTGGTTTTGATCGAGATGCCTTCGATGGACGATTTGATAGACATTACGGTGGTTTTGAAGGATGGAAGAAAGGGCGTAGAAAATAATGGCACAAGGTGGAGGCGGAAGACCCGTTAGTATCTCGATGAAACAAACGAATACAAGATTTTCTTTGAAAGAATTTCTTAGTTTAATCAAACAAACAAAACCGCGCTATCCCTTACTGGCGATTGGGATGATCTTATTAGCAGGTTCATCAGCTGTGCAAGTTTATGTTCCTAAATTGGCTGCTAATTTAGTTAATCATTTTCAAGAGGGGATCGATTATGCTTTATTAGGAAGAGTCGTGGGGATGTTCGTTTTTTCAGCTGTAATTTCAGCGATTGGTGGGACGGTTTTAGGAATTTTTGGCGAAAACGTCATTCAAAATATGCGAAAACGTTTATGGAATAAATTAACGATACTGAAAGTCACCTATTTTGATTCAGTGAAGGCGGGTGAGATGTCCAGCCGAGTAACGAATGATACGTCCCAGGTAAAACAGCTGTTGGCTGTGACATTTCCACAAACGATTGCGAGCATCATTACCGTAATCGGGACTGTTTATATGATGATCCGAATGGACTGGCATATGTCGCTAGCCATGGTTATTGCTGTTCCCGTCGTTATCCTATTGATGATTCCTGTGATGACCTTTGGTTCAAAGATCAGTCATATCCGTCAGGATGCTATGAGTCATTTCAATGGAATCGCAACAGAAACGTTGTCAGAAATTCGTTTAGTAAAAACGTCGAATGCCGAACAACAAGCACAAGAACGAGCAGCAAATGAAGTCGATCGTTTGTTTCGCGTTGGTAAAAAAGAAGCAGTCTTTGATGCTGCAATGCAACCGATCATGATGATGGTTTTTATGAGCATGGTCTTTGGTTTGTTAGCTTATGGAATGCATCGTATTGCGATTGGAGCGATGACGATCGGGGTATTGATGAGTTTTCTCATGTATCTCTTCAATCTGATCGGCGAGATGCCAACGATTGCCACATTGTTTTCTGAAATGGCAAAAGCTGCTGGTTCGACACGCCGTGTACAAGAATTATTGAATGAAGTACCTGAAGACTTTGAATCTGGTGAAGAAGTGGATTTATCGAACAAAACATTGTGTGTTTCTAACGTGGACTTTGCTTATAGTGATGCACCTGAGGAACCGATTTTAACGAATGTGTCTTTTGAAGCTAAACCTAACGAGATCATTGCTTTTGCGGGTCCTTCTGGTGGAGGGAAATCGACTACATTCAGTTTATTAGAACGTTTTTATGAGCCAACAGCAGGTACGATCAAATTTGGCACAACGGAGATCCAAAAGATCAAGTTGTCCAATTATCGTAGTCAAATTGGCTATGTTTCCCAAGATTCTGCTATTATGGCAGGAACGATCCGTTATAATTTAACTTATGGATTAGCGGATACTTACACAGATGAGCAGCTTTGGGAAGTGTTAGAATTAGCCTATGCACGTCAATTTGTGGAAGAGATGCCCAATGGTTTAGATACAGAAGTGGGCGAACGTGGTACGAAAATTTCTGGAGGCCAACGGCAACGACTGGCAATCGCTCGAGCGTTCTTAAGAGATCCAAAGGTCTTGATGTTGGATGAAGCAACAGCAAGTCTTGATTCTGAATCAGAAGCAAAAGTCCAACAAGCCTTGACAAATCTGATGAAAGGTCGGACAACATTAGTGATCGCACATCGTCTATCAACGATCGTGGATGCTGATAAAATCTACTTTATCGAAAAAGGAAAAGTAACCGGTTCAGGAAAACACGCTGAGCTTGTTCAAAAACACAAAACCTATGCCAAATACGTAGACGAACAATTTAAAGTTGATACATTGCAAATTGCCTAAGTGTTAAAAAGCTGAATCCTTTTATCTTACTGAAAGAATGCGAAGAATCTAAGAGAAAGAAGAAATACTTTTTTCTGTTCTTTTTATTTGGTTAAACAATTTTCCGCGAAATAGATAATCAGGTTTAGAATGTTTAGGATATGTTTGATAAACTGAGTATCAGACATCTTGAATCCTCCTATGAATTGGTTCGTTAAACTAATTCTAAAGGAATTCAAGGTGTCTTTTTTTCACCGTTTATTCGTTTTTAGAGATACTAGAAGAGACTGAGACAAGTTTTGGCTCAGTCACACAAAGTATAGAAACAAAAGAGAAGGAATTATATACAGGTATAAAAATCTATCATCTGATCACAATTTAGTCGTTTTGTCATCTATTTCATTGGCAATTGTATTTGAAAAACGACTCCTCTAGGTTCCCAGTCCCTTACGGACAGTTTGCCTTTATGCTGAGTGATGATTTGTTTGGCAATTGCGAGACCAAGACCATAGCCACCAGTTTCTTTAGAACGAGAGCGGTCTTCGCGGTAGAAGCGTTCAAAAATTCGTCTTTTGTCTTCATCGCTGATAGATGGCCCGTTGTTTTTGACTTCAATCAGCCAATTATCGTTGGAGATTTCAGATTGCAGGACGATTTTTTCTTTAGCTTCTGTGTATTTTAGCGCATTGTCCAGCAGAATAACTAGAACTTGGTGGATACGTTTTTCGTCGACTATCACTGGTTGATCGGCAAAGTTTTCCAAGACAAAATATTGATCGTTTATTTCTGCGATTTCCTGGAAGGGCTGGGCTAATTGACGAATAAAGTCTTTGGGATTAACTGATTCTTTCTGCAGAAGCAACTGATTGGAATCACTGCGTGCCAAGGTTAGCAGGTCTTCAGTCAAGCTTTTCATTCGCCGTGTTTCATTCAGGGCTTGGGCAATTGGTTCAGACTCTTCCAAGATGGTGTGATTGGGACGGGTGAACAATTGCTGCAGGCTGTTTTGAATGATTGCTAGTGGCGTGCGTAATTCGTGAGAGGCATTTTCAACAAATTCCTGTTGTTTGCGCCATGAGAGCATGATGGGTTGCATATTCATTTTTGAAATGTAAAAGCTTATTCCAATCGAAATCAGCCAAAAAACGACCATACAGATAATCAGTGTTGTCTTGAAGGTTTTCATGGAGTCTGCGATTTGATTGGTATTGGCTAAAAATTGAATATAGGCGATGTCTCCTCCTTTATCTGCTTTGATTGTATACGAATGAAAGGAAAGTTTTTGGCTAGAATAGCCTGCATTTTTTAAACTTAATGCTTGAACAGAATCGAGATTTTTCTTATCTAAGGTTAAATTTTCCAGTTCAGTGAACCGTCCACCAATCGTGTCTTTGTTGAGAATCGTTCCTTCTTTTGACCATAAAATGATCTGAGTATTGAACTGATTATTGCCTTCTGGTCCATTCTCTCTCAGCTGATCGCCCGGCATTTGTGCCAGAAAGGGATTGCTTTGTTGGTACCGGTTGATTTCCATCTGTATAAGATGTTCATTTTCCGCCATTTGAGTTAGTGACAGGTCTGTTTGGCGGTAGGCCGAGCTTTGCAGCAGTTGTAGAGTTATAAATCCTAATAATAGGAAGATACTTGCAAAAGCGGCTACATTTAAGAAGAAAAATTTTAATCGTTGTTTTCTTGATATTTCGGTATTCATAGCATTAATCCTTTTGTAAGATGTAGCCGACATTTCTCAGTGTTTTAAAGAGCTGATCTGCACCTGACGGCTTCAAATGTTTTCTTAAGTGACTCATATATACTTCTACAACTGTAATGGTCGTATCGGAATCAAATCCCCAAATCCGATCGAAGATTTGCTCCTTTGTTAAAATCACGCCCTTATTTTGGATGAAATAAACCAAGAGATCAAATTCTTTTCCTTGAATTGATAGGATCTCATCGTCTATGGTTACTTCTTTCGTCGCAAGGTTGCAGGTAATATTTTTATAGACGATTTGATTCTCAGAAAACAATCCTAACGAACGCTTCAATAACGCTTTTACCCGCATAATCAGTTCTTCACGATAAAAAGGTTTCGTCAAATAATCGTCTGCACCTTTTTGAAATCCATTGATTTTGTCTTCTAGGCCATCTTTGGCAGTTAGAATCAGCACAGGGGTTTGGATATTTTTTTTTCGTAATTCTGCTAAGATTTCGTAGCCGTTTTTCCCTGGCAGCATCAGGTCCAGCAATATTAGATCATAAACACCAGTTTCTGCTTCAAATAAGCCTTCTTCCCCATCATAGATCTGTGTGATCTCACCTAAATCCGACAAGATTTCTTTTATATTATCTGAAAGTGTCGCTTCATCTTCTACTATTAAAAGGTTTATCATTGATTTTCTCCTTTATCATCTATTACTTACTCAGTTTACCACGCTTTCCTAAAACAACCTTAAAAACTTTTTTATCTCGTTTAAGCTTCGGTTAAGCCAATTTGCCTATTCTATAAACAGACAAATGAAGGAGGAACCAAAATGAATTATATCAAACGGGCGATTCAAAGCCTTTGGGCCAAAAAAGGACGCAGCATCATTATGATCACCGTCTTTTCCGCCATATTAATTTTTGTATTAGCAGGGTTAACGATCCGCAGCGGCGCTGAACTGGCGACCACGAATGCGAAAAAAAGTGTCGGGGCGACCGTCACCTTATCAACGAACCGAGAGGCAATGTTCAAACAGCAATCAAATTCAGATTCAGATGATGAAAGCAGTCGTCCAGATCCAGGTAGCTTTGAACAGACACCCGTCAACTTGAGTGATGCAAAAAAAATCGCAGAATTAGCGAATGTTAAATCGTATTCATTTGAAGCAAGTACTTCAGCGGATAAAGGCACAGGGATTACACCGATCTCGAGTGATAGTGACAGTGAAGAGGAATCTTCGGATGAACAAGCTGTTGGATTTGGTGGACAGAAAGCACCTGGTGGGATGAGTCAAGGGGATTTCCAAATTAAAGGTGTTTCCGAAAGTAATTCTTACAGTGATTTTTCATCAGGAACAGCTAGCCTAGTTGAAGGAAAGGCAATCACTTCGGATGATGAAGGGACGAATAATGTACTGATCGAGCAAAGTTTAGCGGAAGCAAACGATCTAAGTGTCGGGGACAAATTTAAGATTAAAGATACCGATGATAAAGATGTTGAAGTTACTATTAAAGGTATTTACAAAACAAGTGATTCTGGCAACAGTATGAGTGCTCGCTTCAACTTTATGAATCCAGCGAACACGATTTTTTCTTCTTCTACACTGGTTAACACCTTAACTGGATCGGAAGGAAAAACGATCGATTCGGCAGTTTATAACTTAGATGATCCCAAAGACATGGACAGCTTTGTAGAAGCAGCGAATAAATTGATCGATACGGATACATTCAGCTTAGAAACCAATGATCAAATGTATCAGCAAATGCTTCAACCATTGAATAATGTATCAAGCTTTGCGAAGAATATCGTGATTTTAGTAGCAGTAGCCGGAGTCATTATTTTGACATTGATTATTATGCTGTCGATTCGTGAACGTAAATATGAGATCGGTGTATTACTTTCATTAGGTGAATCACGGGTCAAAGTTATTTCACAATTTTTCGTTGAGATTTTTGTCTGCATGATCTTCGCTTTAGGGATCGCTGCAGCTAGCGGAAATGTTGTTGGCAATGCAGTCGGCAATCAGTTGTTGAGTCAGCAAACAACTTCGCAAAATGCAGATGGACAAGAAGCGAATACTGCAGGAAACGGCGGTCCAAATCAAGGTAACCAAGGACAAGCACCTGGTGGCGGAAACGGTGGTCCTAGTGGTGGTCAAATGGGAAGCAATCCATTTACACAATCAAAAGAAATTCAAGAACTAAATATTTCAATGCAGCCAACCGAGATTTTAAGTCTTGCAGGAATTGGGCTGGGGATTAGTTTATTCTCAATTGTCCTTTCATCAGCAGGAATTCTACGACTGAATCCGAAGAAAATATTGATTTCCTAATTAATGGAGGAATTTTTAATGACACTATCAACAAAAGATTTAGGCTACTGGTATGAAGACAACCGACGATTATTCGAAAACGTTAATTTAACTTTTGAAAAAGGCAAAATGTATGCAATTTTAGGTACGAGCGGTTCAGGGAAAACGACTTTTTTATCCCTGATCGCAGGATTAGATACACCAAAAAGCGGAGAAATTCTCTATGACGACAAATCGTTGAAAAAAATTGGATTGCGGGAATATCGTCGTAAAGATGTATCAATTGTGTTCCAAGCCTATAATCTACTGCCGTATTTATCGGCAGTAGACAATGTGGTAACAGCGATGGAGATTGCTCAAAGCCAACAGACAGATAAAAAAGCCTACGCCTTAGCGAACTTAGAAAAAGTTGGAATCACTAAGGATTTAGCAGATAAAAAAGTTACGATGTTATCTGGTGGACAGCAGCAACGAGTAGCAATCACTAGAGCCCTATGCTGTGAACACGATCTAATCGTTGCGGATGAACCGACTGGAAACTTGGATGAAGCAACTTCCAGCGAGATCGTTAAACTTTTCCAAGAGATTGCCCATGAGCAAAAGAAATGTATTATTTTAGTCACCCACGAACAGGATGTCGCTAAAGGCTGCGATGTGGTGTATGAACTGAAAAATCAAGAATTCAATCAAGTGTCTTAAACAAACAGAATTTCGGTGTAGCTAGTACGAATGAAGAGGAAGTGAATGAAAACAGCATGAAGGAAGGCAACATTTTTATTGGAATGACCGTTTGTTTAAAGGGATTGGTATAAACGGCACAGTATCAAACGAGACATTCGCGACAGAAAATTGATTTTCGTCGTTCCAAGTATCAAGAGTGACTATGCAGTTGATACGGTTCAAATTACCTAAGTATTAAAAAGCTGAATCACTTCATATTGTAGGGAATCCAATCCGTTTTTTTGGATGAGTTGTGTCAATTTCTTATAGATTTATTCAAAAAAAAGCCAAAGAATTATAGCGGATTGTTCAAAAATTTTCACTATTCTATAAATAGACCAAGCACAAACCCTATCATGCTTTTTTCATTTTTACTCCTCAAGTAAAAATAAACTCCTGAGCCGCAGCTAACCCCTGCGGTTTTTTTTTAGTAATGGTCGTTTTTTTTAGGTTGAAAGGAATAAAGTGACCTATTAATAAAAAGGATAACAGATATAATTCTTGTAAAAGAACGATAGATAGGAGTGTTTATGATGGGGTTTTATCAATGGCTTAGAAAAAAATTTTCAAACAATCGAAATTCAAATAATCGAGCTTCAAACAATCGAAATTCAAATAATCGAGCTTCAAATAATCAAGATAAAGAAGTCAATGAAACACTATTTAAGCTAAATGAAAAAATGCATGAAACGAATGAACGTTATTCGCCAAAGGAATCCTTAATCCGCTTGTATGACCGAGAAAAAAAAGAAAAAGAAATAAATAGAGGGAATACCAGTTATGAGTCTCATACCGAAGCATTTCGTAAAGAAATACAAGTCCATAGTCAAGAAAAGATTTATTTAACAGATTATTTAAATATCTGGCTACAACTAAAAACAAAAAAGTTACAGGAATTTGAACTGGATAATAGGTACAAGAAGGGGAATTTAAAGCAAATCAAAGAAGAACTAGCGATGGAGATAAAGATAAACAGTGAAATTTTAACGCGATGTTTGAAAGGGGAAATTCCTAGTTATCGGTTAAATCAAAAAGCTTATCAAGAAATGTTCGGGCGGATACATCCTGAAGGCTGTCAAAGAAATAAAGTGGTACTTGATTTTCAAGAAAAAAAGGAGATTACTGATTTAGTATTGAATGAGTGGAAGAATCAGATAGAGAGTCAGAGAAACAAAAAAGCTCAAATGAATGAGTGTCAGACGATGGAACATGTAAACGAGAAAGTGAAGTTAGGTAGGGTAAGCACAGATAAGGCACAGCATAGTAAGGCAAAAGTTCAAGAAAATCCAGTTAGGGAATAAACAAGTATTCTGATATTATGTTGACAGTGCATTCTGTGACAAACAAAACGCCCTCGAAACAGCGGGTACTGTTTTGAGAGCGTTTCTAGTGCAGAAATGAATATTTATTTATCTGTTTTTATTCATTTTCATATTCTTCAAGCTCAATACTCAAATCTTCCCATTCAGAAAGTTTCGTTTCTTGAGATTGGCGAGTTGCTTCGAGTGTTTGATTCAATTCATTTAATTTGAGATGGTCATCCAAATTCTCTGGGGACACCATTTGTTGTTCTAGTGACTCGATCTGTTCATCTAAAATAGCTAATTCTTCTTCAATTTGAGTGATTTTACGTTGTAAACTACGTATCAGCTTTTGTTGCTCTTTACTTTGGAAATAGGTTTTCTTGTTCGTAGAAATATGCTCTTCTTCTGGTGTTTTTTCAGCTAACAGCTCTGCTATCTCCGCTTCTTCTTGTTTCTTTTCCAAATAATAATCATAGTCACCTAAATAAACTTTACTACCGTTTTCCGATAATTCGATGACTTTTGTGGCAATCCGATTGATGAAATAACGGTCATGAGAGACAAATAACAAAGTACCATCATAATCAATCAAGGCATTTTCTAATACTTCTTTATTATCAATGTCCAGGTGGTTGGTTGGTTCGTCTAAAATCAAAAAGTTTTCTTGATTCATTGCGAGTTTTGCAAGGGCGACTCGGGCTTTTTCACCACCGCTTAGCAAGGGGATGGTCTTTTCTACATCTTCACCAGAAAATAGAAAGGCACCCAAAACGCTACGAATTTCTTTTTCGGGAGTCGTTGGATGTTCATCCCATAATTCAGCTAAAATAGTTTTGTTAGTGTGTAAGTCCGCTTGACCTTGATCGTAATAGCCGATCGTCACATTGGTTCCTAAATGTTCTTTTCCACGGATAAAAGGCAACTGATGGATGATCGATTTTAAAAGCGTGGATTTACCAATACCATTGGGACCGACCAGTGCAATGGCTTCTTGACGCCGAATATCAAGATTGATCGGTTCAGACAAAACTTCATTATGATAACCAATCGCAGCATCTTCAATTTGTAATACGACATTTCCTGATGGCTTTGCTACATTGAAAAGGAAGTGAGCTTGTTTTTCGTCTCCTTGAGGACGGTCAATCCGATCCATTTTCTCAAGGACTTTTCTGCGACTTTGGGCTCTTTTCGTCGTAGAAGCGCGTACCAAGTTGCGCGCGACAAAATCTTCCAATTTATGGATCTCAGTTTGTTGTTTTTCATAAGCTTTCCATTCAGTTGCTAATTGTTCAGCTTTCATGTCAAGATACTTCGAATAATTCCCTTTATAGTGGCGCATTTTTTTTCGACTTAATTCGTAAACTTCTGTTGCGACTTTATCTAAGAAATATCGGTCATGGGAGACGATCAGTAAGGCACCAGTATAACTTTGCAGGTAGCCTTCTAACCAAGAGAGAGTCTCAATATCTAAATGGTTGGTTGGTTCGTCTAAGATCAAGATATCTGGATGTTGGAGCAACATTCTTGCTAACGCTAAGCGAGTGCGTTGTCCGCCAGACAATTCATTGATTTTTTGATCATAAAAAGACGGATCAAATTTAAAGCCATGTAAAACAGAGCGTATTTCATTTTCGTAGCCATAACCGTTTCTATCTGAAAAATCGTGTTGTAATTTATCGTATTCTTTCAAAAGTGATTCATAGGAAGGTGTATCAGGTGTTCCTTCACTGATCAAGATTTCAAGTTCGCGCATTCGATTTTCCATTTGACGGATTGTTTCGAATGATTTAAGCATTTCATTCCAGACTGTTTCTGCTGAATCTAACCCAGTATCTTGTGCCAGATAGCCTAAAGTAGCAGCTTTATTTTTAGCAATTGTTCCTTCATCGGGGCGTTCGATTCCAGCAAGGATTTTCAAAAGTGTTGATTTTCCTGCTCCGTTACGGCCGACTAATGCGATCCGAGCCCCTGTGCTGATTTCTAAATGGATATTCTCAAATAAGATCTCTGCACCGAAGTGACGAGCAATTTGATTGGCTTGTAATAATATCATGGAATCCTCTTTTCTACTTTGTGAATTCTCTAAGAATAAATCTCTTTTTCAACTAGTAGTCTACCATAAATTCCTTGATACTGCGAGGTTCAAAGAAATGATAAAAAAATGAATAAAGAATAAAATTTCACAATATCCAAGCAATCAAATTGATTTTTTCCTATATATACTGATATGATGGATAAATCAAAGTAAACTTAAAGTAAAAGTGGAGGTAATTAAGTGAAAGATCATGTTATTCCAAAGGCAACAGCCAAACGGCTACCTTTGTATTACCGTTATTTACGAATCTTAAATAATGCTGGTAAGAAAAAAGTATCATCAACTGAATTAAGTGAGGCTGTTCAAGTTGACAGTGCAACGATTCGCCGTGATTTTTCATATTTTGGAGAATTAGGAAAACGAGGCTATGGCTACGATGTTGAAGACCTCATGCATTTTTTCGCAAAAACATTGAATGATGATCAATTGACTAATGTGGCGTTGATCGGTGTCGGTAATTTGGGAAGTGCCCTTTTAAAATATAAATTCCATCAAAGTAACAGTATCCGTGTAAGTTGTGCATTTGATGTCAACGAAGCAATTGTTGGACGGATCGTGGATGGGATTCCCGTTTACCCTATGGAAGATATGTTTGAGCAAATCAAGATCCAACAAATCGAAGTAGCAATATTGACGATACCAGCTGAGCGAGCACAAGAAGTAGTTAATCGGTTGACTGAAGCGGGCATTAAAGGTATCTTGAATTTTACTTCTGCTCGATTAAATGCGCCAGCAGACGTGTTGATTCAAAATGTTGACTTAACGAATGAATTACAAACGTTGATTTATTTTCTTCATTCTGATGCATCCTTGCAAGCGACTGAAGAAACTGAGTAACGAATGATTCAGATGACCTGGTTGGTTTACTAAACAGTCTCAAGTGATGAATGATCATTTTAGAAGTCGTGATTTCCGAAATTGATGTCTCAGTTTTTGTGAAATTTCGGCTCTTTTTTGTGGTCCGTTCGGTGGTAACCATCTTCTTGTCACCGAACAAAAGTTCCTATATAATCATGATAGGGGTGAGTGAGATGGAATTACAGTTTCCTTTACATAATGATACATCTAGAAAAATCATTCATATCGATATGGATGCTTTTTTTGCCTCTGTCGAAGAACGGGATCATCCAGAATTTAGAGGGAAACCCTTAGTTATTGCCAGACATCCGAGTGACACTGGTGGTCGAGGAGTGGTTACTACAGCGAATTATGAAGCAAGAAAGTATGGCATCCATTCAGCGATGAGTGCGCAAAAAGCATATGAATTATGTCCGCAAGCCATTTTTAAACCAGGCGACCATCAAAAATACAGTGAGATCTCACAAACTGTTCGTGAGATTTTTTACCGATATACGGATATCGTTGAGCCTGTCAGTATTGATGAAGCCTATCTTGATGTGACGAACAATAAACGCAATTGTAAATCAGCAATCAAAATTGCTCGTTTGATCCAAAGAGACATTTGGGAAGAGGTAAAACTGACCTGCTCGGCAGGTGTGAGCTATAATAAGTTTTTAGCGAAATTAGCCTCAGATTTTCAAAAACCTAAAGGCATTACTATCGTTGCACCTCAAGACGCATTGACGTTCCTAAAGGCATTACCTATTGATAAATTTCATGGGGTAGGAAAAAAAACCGTCCCTAAGATGCATGAACTTGGTATTTTCACTGGAGAAGATCTTTATAATTGTACAGAGATGATGTTGATCCAACAATTTGGAAAGATGGGCTATTCGCTTTATCGAAAAGTAAGAGGTGTCCATGATGCACCAGTCAATGTGACAAGAGAAAGAAAATCTGTAGGAAAAGAGCATACTTATGGTCAGCCACTACAAACGGAAGAAGCGGTATTAGCACAATTACGACAATTAGCTGAGAAAGTCGAAGAGTCGTTGAAAAGAGTCCAGAAACATGGAAAAACCGTAGTGTTAAAAGTGAGATATACGGATTATACGACAGTCACGAAAAGAGTCACTTTACCTGAGTATATCTATAAGAAAGAAGCGCTCTTTTATCAAGCAAGTTTGATTTGGGAAGAAATTTTAGGGATTGAACAAGGCATACGTCTCTTGGGGATCACGTTAACGAATTTAGCTCCCATGACTTATGAGAATATTGTGTTACCTTTGTGGGAATGAAAAAACAGTAGAAAACGTGTTGGAAATCAACATACGTTTCTACTGTTTTTTATTCAATAAGGAGTGGGAGGACCTAAATGAACTCCTGTTTTTTGATTTGTTCATACGATTCTGTAGCATCGCTGCATTTTTCCCAAATTACTACTCTATTTTCGGCTAGCGATTTTTTGACATCGATGATGCGTTGATTACTACTACCGCGAAACTGTAGTTTTAAATCCTTTTTACTTAGTTCAAAACGTCCATCAACTAAGATATCGATTTTTGCTAAAAGAGCTAACTTGTCTTCGGAGTCTTGAAGTAGTTCGTCAAAAGTATAACCGGTCCACGACCAGATATCTTTGGTCTGACCAAATTCTTGTCGGATACGCTCAACGACTTGGAGACAGACGTCCGTGTTTAGAAAAGGTTCCCCGCCTAAAAGGGTCAGTCCTTGAACGTAATCATGGCGGAGATCGGTAATGATTTGTTCTTCCAGCTCTGGTGTGAAAGGTTTACCATAGCGGAAGTTTTGCGCTGCTTTATTGAAACATCCTTCACAAGCAAATAAGCAGCCACTCACATAAAGACTATTTCTTACGCCTTCGCCATCCACAAAGTTAAATGGTTTGTAATCAGCAATGTAATTTTGGCTGTAATCTTGTGCCAGCCATTCTTTAGGTTTAGGATTTCGCATAAAAAAACTTCTTTCTAACATCAAAGTATGAAAAATTTACTTAAAACTCAAACCAGTTTCACAGCAAGCAGTCTCAGAAAAGATAATGGACTAGCCTCAAAAAAATGCAAATAAATCGAACGGTCACGGTTCACACACCGTTCGATTTATCGTAGTCACGCTGTGAAAGGGGATTGTTTTCTAAGGAATAACTGATCGCTCTATCTTTTTTCTTAGAGTAAATTAGAACGAAATAGTAGAGAAAGATTACTTCATATGTTTGACACGTGAAGAGATCTCCTTGTGACGACCGTGAACCATTGGACGTGCTTGTGGGTTACCTAAATAGCCACAGGTTCTTTTAACGACGTCACAAGTTTTTGGATCATGGTTGCCGCATTCGGGACATTCAAAGCCACGTTCGGTTGGTTTGAAGTCACCTTCAAAGCCACATTTGTAGCAATGATCAATTGGTGTATTCGTTCCTAAATAGCCAACTTTATCGTAAGCATAATCCCAAACGGCTTCTAATGCTTTTGGGTTTTGTTGAAGCATTGGGTACTCACAGTAATGGATAAAACCACCAGAACAATACTTCGGATAATCTTTTTCAAAATCTAGTTTTTCAAACGGAGTTGGGTTTTTACGAACGTCATAATGGAAACTATTCGTGTAATATTCTTTATCAGTGATGTTTTCGACTTCGCCAAATTTTTCTGTATCTAAACGGCAGAAACGATCAGTTAAGCTCTCACTAGGTGTAGAGTAAACGCTGAAATGATATCCATATTCGTCACCCCAAGCATCTGCTTTGGCTTTTAATTCCTTCACGATATCAAGGGTAAAATCTTTTGCTTCGGGATTGTTTTCCCATTCCCCACCATAAAAAGCAGAAGCCACTTCGTAAAGACCGATATAACCTAAAGAAACCGTTGCACGACGATTTTTGAATAATTCATCGACAGCATCTGTTTTTGAGAGACGTTTACCGAATGCACCATACATATATAAGATTGGTGCGTTAGCAGGGATTGCTTCTTTACAACGATCGACACGATAAACTAAAGCATCTTTCATGATGGCTAAGCGCTCAGAGAGGATTTGCCAGAATTTTTCCTGATCGCCTTTCGCTTCGATGGCAATACGAGGTAAGTTTAGTGTGACCACACCAAGATTCATTCGACCAACGTTCACTTCTTGGCCATTTTCATCTTTCCAACCTTGTAAAAATGAACGACAACCCATAGGTACTTTGAAACTACCGGTTAATTCAACGATTTTGTCGTAGTTTAAAATATCAGGATACATCCGCTTAGTTGCACATTCCAAAGCTAATTGTTTAATGTCATAATTAGGATCAGTTGGGTTCAAGTTTATGCCATCTTTTAATGTGAAAATCAATTTAGGGAAGATAGCTGTCCGCTTTTCGCTACCTAAGCCATTGATCCGATTTTGTAAGATTGCTTTTTGAATTTCTCGCTCAAACCAGTTTTTTCCTAAACCAAAGCCAAGAGAAGTAAATGGTGTTTGACCATTTGAAGTAAAAAGAGTATTGATTTCATATTCTAGACTTTGCATCGCATCAAAAATATCTTTTTTGGTTTTTGATTTCGCATACTCTACTCGACGTTCAGGTGTTTCGATCCATTCTTCTGCATCCGCTAAATGTTTTTGATAATTCAGTTCAGCGAAAGGAGCAAGTAATTCATCTGTTCGGTCAGCAGAACAACCACCATATTGACTGGAAGCTACATTTGCAATGATCTGTGAAATTTGAGCAGTAGCAGTTTGAATTGATTTTGGTGATTCCACTTCAGCATTTCCAATTTTGAATCCGTTGTTCAACATTCCTTTGAAATCGATCAAACAACAGTTTGTCATTGGTGTGTATGGATGATAATCTAAATCATGGTAATGGATGTCGCCTTTTTGATGCGCATTTGCGATATGTGGGGGCAACATTTTCAAACCGATGGATTTTCCAACGATACCAGCGGTTAAATCTCTTTGAGTATTGAAGACATTACTATCTTTATTTGCATTCTCATTGACAACTGTTTGGTCTTTATTGATCAATTTTTTGATCGAAAAATTGATATCTGTCGCTTTGCTTCTGGCAAAATCACGTTTTGTGCGGTAATTGATATATTCTTCTGCTAATTCATATTCGTTTTTTTCTAAAAGAATGTGTTCAACGATATTTTGGATCTCATATATTTTAACGTTGTCGGTAAAGCGTCGTTTGATTTCTTGAACGACTAAATCCACGATCGTTTGAATTTTTTCATAAGTAAGTGGAGACAATGAGCCATGAATTTTCTTTTCAGCTTTGACTAAAGCCTCATTGATTTTTGTTTCATCAAATTCGACACGTCGACCATCTCGTTTAATGATTGTTATGTTTGATACTTCTGAATGAAGGGGATCTGTTACTTTTTCTTCAATTTGTACACTCATTTTATTCAACTCCTGCTAAATTCTTCTTGTCTATCATAAAACAAAATCCACGAAGGAGCAACTAAATACTAGCTATATATAGTATGCAAATAGGTGTATAAACGAACAACTATACTATATGTTGTATATATTTCTTTGTGAAAAAAAGTGAAAACGTAAGTTTATAGGATTTTTATTTTGAATATATCGCTTTCGTGAATAAAATAGATGAATAAAAATTTTTTAAAAAAAGTTATGTCTGTGAAATGATAAAAATCTAAAAAGAAATGCTCAAATGCTGTAAAGATCAGAGAAAAAAACCAAAGAATATGCTAATATGCTGGTAAGTGTGTCAGTGTGGCGAGTAAGCAAAACCCAAGGAGGAAAGCCATGGATAAAATGATCGAGGTAAAACATGTAAGTAAAAGCTATGGAAATAAGCTTTCGCCGGTAAAAGTACTTGATAATATCTCTTTTACAGTAGAAAAAGGAGAATTTGTTGGCATCATGGGTCCGAGTGGTGCTGGAAAGACGACTTTGATGAATATTCTTTCGACGATCAATCTACCAACGATGGGAAGTGTGTTGATCCAAGGAAATGAGATCACTAAAATGAAAAATAATGAATTGAGTGACTTCCGTCGCAAAAAATTAGGATTTATTTTTCAAGAATTTAATTTGATCGATACATTGAATGCGAAGGACAATATCTTACTACCATTAGCGGTGGAACGAATCTCGAAAGAAGAGATGGAAAAAAGTGTGTTGCATGTTGCTCAATTATTAGGGATCGAAGAAATCTTAAAACGTTATCCAGATGAATTATCAGTTGGTCAGAGACAACGGATTGCGGCTGCTAGAGCATTAGTTATTCAACCACAAGTCATTTTTGCTGATGAGCCAACCGGGTCTCTGGACTCGAAATCAGCCACCGAGTTACTAAATTATTTAACAACGATGAACCGAGTAGAAAAATCAACTATCTTATTAGTAACACATGATCCGTATACAGCCAGTTATTGTGATCGGATTTTATTTATCAAAGATGGGGTGATTTTCTCTGAAGTAGTTCGCAGAGGTTCAAGAAACGAATTTTTTGAACGGGTGATTGATATGCAGGCGACCATTGGGGGAGGTGGAAAACTCAATGCTTTATAAGTTGGCTGCGAAAAGTTTTCTGCGACAGTCAAGAGGGTATCTCGTTTACTTTTTTAGTCTAACGTTATCAACGATGATCTACTATTCTTTTAGTACGATTTCTTATGATCAATTATTGAACCGAAGGACACAGCAAGATTCTTTATTCAATGTTTTTTTTGGTATGGGTAGTTGGATTATCTTAATCGTATTACTTTTTTTTGTTATTAGTGCAAATCGTTTTTTCTTTAACCGCAGACAAAGAGAGATTGGGATCTATCAGTTGTTTGGTGTGAAGAAAACCCAAATCTCACTGATCTATGTATTGGAAACAATGGCTATTGGATTATTCGCCTGTACAGCAGGGATTATTTTAGGAATCATTTTCTCAAAATTATTTTCTATGATCTTGATTCGCATGATGAACTTGCAAATCACGAGTCTTTTCTTCATTTCCGTGCCATCGATTTTTGAAACCTTCCTGTTGTTTTTTTTGATTTTATCTGTTGTTTCTTTGTATTCATTATGGAAAATCTGGCGCTATCCGACGATTCGAAATTTTGGCGAATACGATCATTTGGAAAGTAGCAAGTTAAGAGTTCGGACACGCCATCGTTTTTTAGGAACATTGGGTTTATTGCTGATCTCTAGTGGTTATTTCTTTGCGGTCCACTATCGGGAATTTGCTGCTAAACTTTTTATTTTTACGCAAGATCTTCGCTTTCCTTTCTTATTATTTGTTCTGATCCTGCTGTTTTGTGTGATCGGGACATATCTGTTCTTTTGTTTTTCCCTACGTGTGTTAATTGATTTGGTGAGTCGTTCTCGAATTAAGTATCGAGGGATCAACTTCTTGCTGATCGGCAATACGCAGATCCATCTGCTGAAAAGCTGGCGGATCAATTCGTTGATCACACTGATCATGGCTCTAGCTTTAACGATGATTGGCGCAATGATGAGTGCGACTGTCATCATGTCTCGAAATGTGGAGATGGTCTCACCGGTATCTTATCAAATGGATAAGGCAACAGCCGACAAGCTGCGACCGCTTCTTGCAAGTGAAGGGCAAACGATCACAAAAGAAATGACGATCAATTACAAAGTGATTGGAAGTTACTATAATGATAAGTTAGACGGGATTTCTGAGGAAAAAGTATTTCAATTGGTAAATTTGATTCCAGAAAAAGAATATCATGCCTTTCGACAATTCAATCCTAAAATGCCTAAAATTGATTTAACATCGGATAACAGCACTGTGGTATTAGATAGTATGAAAAATATCTTTAGAAATTTTTCAATGTATGATTCAACATTCTACTTGCCCGATCAAACTTTAGATATTCAAGCAACCTTACCTAATTTTTTAGGAGATGGTTCGTTGAGGTATTTCGGTCCGACACTCGTTGTCAGTGATGATTATTTTGCTAAAGCATCTGGACTAAACTATCAAGTGGTCAATTGGAATGTGCAAGGGGGAGATCAGGAAAAAATCATTGAACGTATTTCCAAAGAGATTCCTACAAGTTATGAGAACATCATTTATTATGATTATGAAATCAAAGGAGAGGCTATAACTGGAACGATTCATAAAAATGAATCGCACCAAGAAAAAGCAGCTTCAGATCAATCTTCTGATGAATACAATAATGAAGATTCACGTCTTAACTTTTCTGCACGTTTCCCATTTAAACGAACAGTTGAACAAGGAATTGGTTTAATGGCGTATGTTTCGATCTTTATTGGAATAATTGTTATTGTCACGACTGGAAGCATGCTGATGGTTCGTCAATTAGCAGAAGCAGAAGAAGAACGAGAGAATTATCAATTATTAACGAAATTAGGGATTTCTCGAAAAAAAGTGAAGCGAGTCATCTTTGGGCAAAATGCGATCATGTTTTTCCCACCAATTATTTTGGGGAGTATGCATACCTTTTTTGCCATTGAAGTATTTACTCAATATGTCGATACAGCAAATTATGGGTTAGCATATCTGATTTGTGGCTCACTTGTCTTGATCTATATCTTGTTTTATTACATCACAAGTGTCTTATATTGCAGGATTATTGAGGAGTAAATCAAGCTATATTTAAATGAGCAAAAGGTAGTACTCTGTTTTTTTAATTTGAATGAAGAAAGACTTAAACGATTGGTTACATAGATCGTTTAAGTCTTTTTAGCTTTTTTTAAAAAAAATCTTTATTTATTTGAGGTGATGCTTATATTATAATAACCGTCTTTTTGTAGTTAATCTAAATTGTGACAAAATTGTTAGCAGAAAAGCGATTACTGTTAGGAAAACAAATGTTGTTTTTTAAAAAGAATGGGTAAAATTATTTTGAGATTCGATTAGGAGGGAAATTAAATTGAAAAATTGGTGGAATAATCCTCAATTTAGGTACTGGGGCACGTTTGTGGTACGAACATTATTGTATAGTGCAATTATTTTTATGTTGATTTATTTGTACCATTATAAAAATGTCCAAGGCGGATCTTTTATCTATAATGAATTTTAGGAGGAAGACGATGGATATTCAAACAATCGTTGAATCAATTGATTTTTTTGGTCAAACGGAACCAGATCGGGTCGTTTATCAGACAGAAACCACAGAGCATACCTATGGGGAGCTAAAAAGAAAGTCCGATGCTTTAGCAGCTTATTTAGACAGAAATCTACAGAAACAGGGACCAATCGTGGTTTTTGGAAATCTAGAGTTTGAAATGATCGTTTCTTTTCTTGGTGTCATCAAAGCTGGCCATGCCTATCTTCCGATTGAAGAACATACGCCGAATGAGCGAATTGAATCAATTCTTCGAGTAGCAAAACCAGCTTTGATCATTAGTGTCGGTGACTGGCAGATGGAAACAGATGGTATCCCAGTGATTTCTCGGGAAGAATTAGCAACGATCACGAAAAAAGAGAGTCAATACGAAGCAACACATCCAGTTAAAGGTGACGAAAATTATTACATTATTTTTACCTCTGGTACTACAGGTGAGCCCAAGGGTGTGCAAATCAGTCATGATAACTTATTGAGCTTTGTTCGTTGGACGATCCAGGAATTTCATCTTGAACAGGGTCTACGTTTCTTAGCACAAGCACCATTTTCGTTTGACTTATCTGTTTTTTCGATTTATCCAGCACTTGTGACAGGAGGAATGTTAAAACCCTTAGAAAAAGCGGTTATTCAAGACTTTAGACAATTATTTTCTACTTTAGCAAAGTTGAAATTAGATGTCTGGGTGTCAACTCCTTCATTTATCGATATCTGTTTGATGGAACCCACTTTTGATGCGGAACATGTACCAGATCTAGCCACTTTCTTGTTCTGTGGGGAAGAATTAACCAAAAAAACAGCGCAAGAATTATTAAAACGATTCCCTGAAGCCCGTATTTATAACACGTATGGACCAACGGAAGCCACGGTTGCTATTTCAAGTATCCAAATCACTCAAGGTATTTTAGATCGCTATGAACGTTTACCGATTGGTTATATCAAAGAAGATACCGAGGTTCAGATTGTGAATGATCAAAAAGTGCAACCGGTCAATCAAACAGGCGAAATTATTATCTTGGGTCCTAGTGTCTCCAAGGGGTATCTGAATAATCCAGAAAAAACCAAAGCTGCTTTTTTCAAGAAACAGGATCAACAAAGTTATCATACTGGCGATGCTGGGTTTCTTAATGAGGAAGGTCTTTTGTTCTATGAGGGACGAATGGATCAACAGATAAAACTTCATGGGTATCGTATCGAATTAGGAGATATCGAACACGGGCTTTTGTTAGATGAACGGATTAAACAAGCGATAGTTGTTCCAAAATACCAAGGAACCAAAGTTCAACAACTAGTTGCTTTTATTGTATTAGAAAAAAATTCGTCAGAACCAAGTTTTAAACTCTCTAAATCAATTAAGGAAAAATTGGCACATTCGGTCATGGATTACATGGTCCCTCAAAAAATCAATTACATTGATCTTTTACCACAAACGGTGAACGGGAAAATCGATCGGAAAAAATTAATAGCTGAGGTGAATCCTCAATGACCTTTCCACATATGATCCCGTACGCAGAACCTTATTATTTTCTGCTGTTAATCATCGGTTTAGTACCGATCGTGCTATCATTGTTGATTCGAGGGAAAAGACTGCCAATTTATCAAACACTCATCACCTTGCTTTTCTTATTCATCAGTTTTGGTGGTGTCTATTGGCAACAAGGTGTAGCCTTGATTGCATATGTTGTTTGGCAGACATTATTAGTTTGGGCTTACTTCGTTTACCGTCAAAAGAAAAATCAAGGTATTTGGTTTTACTTAGCGGTGATCCTAGCGATTTTCCCATTATTTTTAACAAAAGTCACACCGTTTTTTGCCCATGGGAAAGAATCTTTTCTAGCTTTTCTAGGGATCTCCTATCTAACCTTTAAATCTGTTCAGATGATCATGGAAATTAGGGATGGATTGATCAAGAACTATCAGCCTTTTCGTTATATTCAATTTTTACTCTTTTTTCCAACGATTTCATCTGGACCAATCGATCGCTATAGAAGATTTGAAAAGGATCAATGTCAGCCGCCTGCAACTGAGAAATATCTGACATTATTAGAAAAAGGTATCCAAAATATTTTTCTAGGTTTTTTATACAAATTTATTATTGGCTATTATTTGGGTCAAGTGTTGTTACCAATCGTTTCCAAAGCTGCCTTGCAACATGGTGGTTTTTCTTGGTCATTAGTAGGATATACCTATGTGTATAGTTTATATCTGTTTTTTGACTTTGCAGGCTATAGTTTGTTTGCGGTGGGAACGAGTTACTTGATGGGGTACCAAACACCAATCAACTTTAACAAACCATTCTTGTCTTGGAATATCAAAGAATTTTGGAATCGTTGGCACATGACGTTATCATTTTGGTTTCGAGATTATGTTTATATGCGCTTGATGTTTTTCTTGATGAAGAAAAAATGGTTCAAAAGTAAAATTGTAACCTCGAATATTGGTTATTATGCATTATTCCTATTGATGGGAATCTGGCATGGTCTAACTTGGTATTACATCGTGTATGGGTTGTATCATGCTACTTTGATTTGCTTAACCGACGTTTGGCTACGATTCAAGAAAAAACATAAAAAACAACTACCATCCAATTGGTTTACTCACGCTTTTGCTGTCTTTATGACTTTCCAAGCAGTTTGTTTTAGTTTATTGATATTTTCGGGCTTTTTAGACCAACTATTGTTTAAGTAAAGCAGATGATTATCTAAGACTTAAAAATGATTTATTTTACATTATGATTATTTAAGGAGAGATTATATTATGGAAGAACAAATTTTAACTATTTTAGAAGACATTACAGGAACAGATGAAATAAGAGAAAATCGAGAGCTTGATTTGTTTGGTGAAGGATTGTTGGATTCACTTGCTTCTGTTCAATTATTAGTCGAATTAGATGGACAATTAGATGTTCAAGTCCCTGTTTCTGAATTTGATCGTGAACAGTGGGGCACACCGAATAAAATCATTGCACAAGTACAAGAATTGAAGGGATGAGAATGAAAAAGAAATTATTTGCTATTTTCGGTCCAATCCTTTTAGCTTTTGGATTGATAGCAGTTTTTTTCACTTCTTCGTATCGTGTGGATCTAACCGACCCAACAGTCATAAAAAAAGCTTCTACATCCATGTCCGAAAATGTGTTAAAAGGAGATACCATCAAAAACGAAGCCTTAGCTGAAAAAAAATATGTTCCTTTTTTTGGTTCAAGTGAACTCAGTCGGATCAGTCCGTTTCACCCATCCGTCTTGGCGGAGAAATACCATCGTGATTATCGTCCCTTCTTATTAGGGGCACCTGGGACACAATCATTAAGTCAGTATATGATGATGCGCTCTGCAGGAGATGATTTGAAAAATAAGAAAATCGTTTTTATCATTTCTCCACAATGGTTTGTCAAAGATGGCGTAAAAAAAGATTATTTTGATACGTATTATTCACAGTTACAAACCCTTGACTGGCTGTTCTCGTTGAAAAAAATCACTCCTGCTGACCGTTATTTAGCTAGAAGACTTTTACATTTTTCTATCGTTAAAAAAGATGAAAAATTGACGGAAATGTTACAAATGATCAAAAAAGGTCAACTTCCTTCTGACGAAAAACGAAATCAATTGCGCTTGAACTGGAATATTTTAAAAAGAGAAGATGAAATGTTCAGCAATATTGGTCTGAAAAGTAAACAAGACAAAATTGATCAGGCAATGAAGCCGTTGCCTGCTAATTATCAAGAAAAAGTTCTGGCAAACCTAGCGGAAAATATTGGGAGAAAAAGTACAAGCGACAATTCTTTTGAGTTAAAAAATGATTTTTATAAAGAGCGCATTCGTCACCACTTAAAAGAGCTGAAAAATTCTCAAAAAAATTGGGATTATCGTTTTTCACCTGAATTTTCAGATTTTCAATTAGTCCTACAGCAATTAGCCCAAGAACAGGCAGAAGCATTATTCATCATTCCACCTGTGAATCAAAAATGGAGTGATTATACTGGGTTATCTCAAGAAATGCTTCAAGGATTTGCAAAGAAAATCAAATTTCAATTGCAGAGTCAAGGCTTTGATCGGATCGCAGATTTTACAAAAATGGCTGATCAACCTTATTTCATGGAAGACACCATTCATTTAGGTTGGAAAGGGTGGCTAGCAGCAGATCAACGGATTAGACCGTTTTTAGAAAACCAACAACAACCAAGTCACTATCAATTGGATCCATCATTTTATAGTAAAGACTGGCAAAAACATTCACCAAATGATTTAAAAGAAAACCAACAGTAATGGAGTTTCGAACACGAAGTGCATAAAAGAAACGCTCGTTTACTGCTGTCAGTCCATTTAAGAGAAAATAGCGATTGCTATCGTATGCATTATGCAAAAAAGCCAGGATTATTGAAAGTTATTCGGTAAACTTTCGAGGAATCCTGGCTTTTTTTTAACTGAAAAAATCGTTCTGCTGAAAAGCACACCTAATAAATGGTATAATCTAGCTATCAATACGAGAAATGAGGGAGACGTTTTGGATAAAAAAGAAGAACAGTTATTGATTGATCTGACTTCAGCCAAAGGAGTACCAGGCAATGAAGAAGAAGTGAGACAAGTCTATAAAAAGTATGCAAAAGACTTTGCGGAAGATATTTTTTATGATGGTTTAGGTAGTATTATCGCCAAACATGGTTCTGGTGGTGGACCTAAGATTTTTATTTCCGGTCATATGGATGAAGTGGGATTTATGGTGACTAAGATCACTGATAAAGGTTTTTTGGAATTTCAAACATTAGGTGGTTGGTGGGGACAAGTGATGTTAGCCCAACAAGTGGAAATCAAAACACAAGCTGGGAAAGTGATCCATGGCGTGATTGGTTCGAAACCGCCACATGTTTTAACCCCACAAGTAAGAAATAAACCGTATGATATCAAGGATATGTTTATTGATATTGGAGCGACAAGCGATAAAGAAGCAAAAGAATGGGGTATTCGCCCTGGCGATATGGTAACCCCATATATTGAGTATAAACGGTTGAATGGCGGTAAATTTTTACTAGCTAAGGCTTGGGACAATCGCATCGGTACAGCTGTTTCATTACGAGTTCTTGAGAATTTAGCAAAAGAAGGACATCCCAATGTTTTATTCGCAGGGAGCGATGTGCAAGAAGAAGTTGGCCTTAGAGGGGCACGCACAAGTACACACTTAGTGAATCCAGATATCGCCTTTGCTTTAGATACAGGAACAGCTGGAGATACACCGGGGATGACGCCAAAAGAAGCGGATTCGATTTTGGGTAAAGGTCCACAAATCTTGATTTTTGATGCTTCAATGATTCCACATAAAAAACTGTTGAATTTTGTGATTGATGTGGCGGAAGAAATGGATATACCATTCCAATACACCGTCATTACTGGTGGTGGGACAGACGCAGGACAGATGCATTTGACAAGAGATGGGGTACCGTCTGTGGCGATTACTGTTCCGGTGCGGTATTTGCATTCACATACTTCAGTGATCCATGAAGATGATTATTTGAATACTGTGAAATTAGTGACGGAATTAGTGAAGCGATTAGACCACAAAACAGTTGAAAAGATTAGGAGTTATGATTAATGGAAACAAAGTTATCACTTTCAGATTATCGCAAAAAAGCTCGAGCTAGCCTTGCGCAACAATGGGGAATCAATGCTTGGCTAGTCTTTCTTTCGATGTTTGTTGCGGGTTTGATCCAAATGTTTTTTGAGGGATTTTTTTTCGTAGATAGCACGCAACAACAAATAGTTAGCTTTTTACTAGAGAATTTCCTTTTATTTGCTTTTTCATATGCCTTATATTACATTGCGCTGGTAGTCGTTCGTGGCGGCAGAGCAAAAAGTAATTTATTGTTTGCCGTCTTTCAAAAAAAATATTTTGGACCTATTTTAGTGATTAATTTGATCAATGTTGTGATCAATTGGATCATTAATGCCCTTGTTTTATTACCAGGTTTTTTGATTGGTGGTGTCAATACTTATACACAATTACTATTTAATTCAAACACAATTTCAACAGATGTGTTATCAGGGAATGCTTTGGACATTAGTTACGTTTTGACCACCCTGCTCATGACCTTTGTTTCTCTTTTGTTGATGAGTATTGTGGGCGGATTGTTTCAATTTGCGGCTTGGACTAAATTTGATTACCCAGAACTTTCAATCATCCAGTGTTTGCAATACGCGTGGTATTTATTAAAAGATCGTTTAGGTACTTATATCCTATTACAACTTTCATTTATCGGGTGGTACCTTGTTGGAGCCCTAGCCTTGTTCTTTGGTTTATTGTGGGTTATCGCCTATGTCAATGTGACCATTGCAGGTTTTTACGAGCAAGCAAGACTTGAAAAAGAACCCCCAGCTACTTATTTTTCATAAAACATGAGAGAGGTTTCACAGAAAAAACAGGATTCTATTACATTGATTCTGAAAGGAGAACGATCATGAAATTAACTGTATTAGGTTGCTTAGGCGCCTATCCATATAAAAATCAAGGAACGACTAGCTATTTATTGCAGTCAGCTGGCTTTAACCTACTGATCGATGCTGGTAGCGCCACCTTGATAAAATTACAAGAGCATCTTGAACCGTTAGAACTTGATGCGGTTATCTTGAGCCATTACCATCATGATCACATCGCTGATCTAGGTGTATTGCAATATTATTGGCAACTACATCCTGAAAAAGAACCAGGAGCTATCTTGCCAATCTATGGTCATACTAAAGATACTTTTCATTTTGATGAGTTAACAATGCCGAACGTGTCAGAAGGACGTGGCTATTTTGAGGCAGAAGAATTGAAAGTAGGTCCTTTTTTAATCACGTTTATGGAAACCATCCATCCAGTGGTGTGCTATGCCATGCGGATCGTCGAAGAAGCGACTGGCAAAGTCTTTGTTTTTACAGGTGATTCCGGCTATTTGGAAAGTTTTGTAGAATTTGCTGAAAATGTAGACTTATTTCTAGCAGATACTTATCTGTTTGCTGGTAATGAACGACACAAAGCGCACTTTACGTCAAAAGAAGCGGGGGAACTTGCGAAAGCAGCAAAAGTCAAAAAGCTAGTATTGACCCATTTACCTCAATTTGGGGATCTTACACAATTACAGAACGAAGCGCAACAAGCTGCGGGTGATACAGTAGAAGTAGCACTAGCAAAAGTCGATAAAGTATTTGATATCTAGGAGGAAGACAATGATTTTTGTACCGAATGACAAGCATGATCCACGTATCAATCTAGCAATTGAACAATTTTTACTCCAAGAAATGCCTGTTGATGAACCGATTTTATTGTTTTATATCAATGAACCATCTATCATTATTGGGCGTAATCAAAACACGATCGAAGAAATCAATCGAGATTACGTTGAACAACAGGGCATCCATGTCGTTCGTCGTTTAAGTGGCGGTGGAGCCGTCTATCACGACTTTGGAAATTTAAACTTTAGTTTTATCATGCCTGATGATGGCGATTCTTTCCGTGATTTTGCTAAAGTTACTAAGCCAATTATTCAAGCTCTTCACGAATTAGGGGTATCTGGAGCAGAATTAAAAGGCCGAAATGATTTAGTGATTGATGGTATGAAATTTTCTGGTAATGCGATGTATGCAACGAATGGTCGAATGTTTGCCCATGGAACTATCATGTTTGATTCTGACATCAATGAAGTGGTCAATGCGTTAAAAGTAAAAAAAGATAAAATCGAGTCCAAAGGGATCAAATCGATTCGTTCTCGTGTGACCAATATCAAACCATTTTTACCTAAAGAAAAACAAGAAATGTTAACAGAAGAATTTCGTGATGAAATTCTATTAAAAATATTCGGAGTAGCAACGCTGGCAGAGGTTAATACGTATCAGCTAACAGACAAAGACTGGATCAAAATCAACGAAATCTCTGATCGCTATTATCGTAATTGGGATTGGAATTATGGGAAATCACCTGATTTTAACTTTTCGAGACAAAAGCGGTATCCGATTGGTTCGATCGAAGTCCATCTGAATGTGTCACATGGTTTGATTGATGATGTGAAAATATTTGGTGACTTCTTTGGGTTAGGAGAGATAAAGGACGTCGAAGAAAAACTGATTGGACAAAGATATGATAAATCAGTTTTAAGTGATGTAGTAAAAACGATTGATATCAAAAAGTATTTTGGTGCGATCGAAGCTGAAGATTTTCTTGCTCTTTTATATTGATCGAATGTTAGTCATTAGTCAAAAACAGGGAACACCAATGATTGGTGTTCCCTGTTTTTTATCTTTTTTTGAGAAAGAGAACGAATATTATTTTGTCCGCTCAAACCTTCATTCAATGAATCAATTTTCCAATCCGCCAAAGACATTATACGCTTTTCTTGGGATTTGTTTTAGTCAATTGGATGATTAAACGATCAACCTGACTATCTTTTTCCTGAGTCAACGTTCCTGCATAACGTTCCGCCACATCTTGGATTATTTTTAAATCAAACTGTTCTTGTTCAGCAAAGTTTTCGGTAATTCCTTGTGAAAAGAGATTTGTTTCATAGTTTGCGCTATGTTCACAACGAATCAATAGTTGATTTTCTTTTTCCTGCATCGATAAATAAATTTTTCGATGTGTTGGATCTTCAATGGCATGTGTTTCTCTAAAAGAATGTTCTAAGACATGAATCAGTATTTGGGTCAAGTCATCATCATTGACGGTCAATACTTCTGGTAGTTCGGCTTGAAACTTCACCTTGATATTTCGCTTTGATGCAATCTCTTGATAACGAGCTAAAATAAGATTAGTGAGTTGGTGAGAGGAGTAAGAGAAAATAAATTCAAAATTTCGAGCATTAGTTAAGATAGTTTGCACATAATTTTGTACTTCATCGGTTTCTTCTTCCTTGACCAAATGTTCTAAGTTTTCCATAGTTTGGATAAACTCAGTTCTTAATGTACTGATTTCTTGAATGTGATCACGTAGCTGATCATAATGTTGTTCAAGTAAATCCGATTTTGTTTTCAAGAAATTAACAGTTCGCTGATGCTTATCAAAGCTGATGATGTACTCGATAATATTATAACAAATGATAATAATCAGAATTATCATAAATAGAATAGTAGACCAATTAATATTTGCATTATAAATACCTAATGATGGTTGGATATAAAGCATACAATGGAAAATGGCAATCAGCACAATCCACGGTGTACAAGCAATGAAAAAACGATTATTCCGATAGGCTTCCCCAACACAGACAAGCGAAGTAACTAATGTACTGATTACACTAACCGCATTAACAATGGGCATTAGTTCAGTTAATTCTCCTACTGTCATCAATGAATAAATAAGGACACCTATTTGGATGGAGACTTGCAGAAAACAAAAGAGACCATATATTTTTTGATAATGTTTCATTCGGGATAAATAATACAATACCAGAAATACTGAAGTTAAAATAGTAAATGTATCAGATAAAATCGAATGGACGATTGGTTCAAAAAGGATGCCGCTTAATATATCTTCAGAGATTGATTCAAACCCTAAAACTAACGCAAAACAACTGAGAATGATCAGTGAAATATCTAGTTTCTTTTTTTTGTAAAGCTTAAAAATGGCGTACACCAATATCCCAATTCCTAAAAAGATGGCAATGATCATGGTAACTACTTGAGGAACAGATTGGGAAAAAATAAAGCTGATGATTGGTCCCGTATTTCCAACATAAACTTTTGGTGGAATACCCGAATAGTTTTCATATGGTGAAGTAACTTCGATTTTTAAGTGTTCACCAGCATAATGTGTAGGCAGATCAATAACTGCCAAAGATAAACCAGGATGAAGTTGGTCTTGTTCATTTGTTCGATCATATAAAAGTTGATCATTTAAATAAACTTTTATCCATTGGTTGTTTCCCCGAATCACTAAGTTCGAATCGTCCATCTCTTCTTTTAATATAGTTTCCATCACAAAAGTTTCATTTCTTTCAACTGTTGGAAGGTAACTAATATAATGACTATCAAAACGAAAATCAGGTTCATTTTTTAAGTAAAATTCCCATGAATTTTTTATTTCTTTGACCTTTCCACTATCAGAAGGAGTAAAAATATAATAAAAGAAATATACTGTTATCATTAAAAATAACGTTGATAATAGAATAGTGAAAAACCATTTTATCTTTAATGAGTTCGCTTTTTTAAAATATTCAATGTTATTAAAAAAGTTCATAATGTGTCCTTTCTAAAAGTAACATTTTTTTTAGGGTAAACGTTTTTTGTTTTCTAGTCAATCATAAACCTGCATAAAGCTAGATAACCAGAGTTATTTTTTAGATTTTTTTTAAAATTCTTTCAATTCGTTGTAGAAGAAATAGAGTTAAAATTGATAAAATTAAATCGTTATTATATGATGGGAAATAAGAAATGAGTAAAGGGAGTGGAAACTAGTGCCATTTTATAAAAAAATAACCTATATTAGTTCAATTACACTGATTGTTATTTTAGCGATCATTTTGAGCATTATTTTACTTCCTAAAATAGCTGGTCTATCAACCCATATTATTGAAGATCGTGGTATGAGTCCTTACTATAGCCAAGGAAGTTTGATCTATGTACGTCCGAAGAAACCAGAAGAATTGTTGGTTGGTGACGTGATTACGTACTATGAGAACTCAGGAGAGCAAATAACCACCCGACGAGTGATCGCAGTGGAAAAAGACCATCAAGACTTTTATACTAAAGCAGATAGTTCTAAGCAGACCGAATCCGGTGTAGTGGGGAGAAGATACATCATTGGAACGCCCATTTTTCAGATTCCCTATATTGGCATTCTTTTATCAAAGTCAGCATTTACTTGGATGCGCTGGCTATTTTTTACCATCGCCTTTTGTTTGACCGGTATTACAGCTTGGAATATGCTAGATGAATTTGAAAAAAAGAAAAGTTTCAATCGGTTTTTTACTCATAGCCAACGAAAAGGAAAGTGAGTGTAAATTTGTTTGCAACTTGTGGATTTGTCAGGTTCTTCGTATAATAATTTGGAAGAGGAGGCAGATTATGCGTAATGAAATGATGCATCGTCCGGTAGTAAAAGAAGAGTTAGTTGATTTTATGCGGACAAAACAGAAAAAACTGTCTGGAGAGCTTGGTTTGATTGAAGAAGAAGCCCATTTAGCGGAAGTACCGATCATTCCCCATGAAACAGTCGTATTCATGCAGTTTTTATTAGGGCAATTAAAACCAAAGAATGTTTTAGAAATTGGTGCAGCTATTGGTTTTTCTTCTAGTTTGATGGCTCAATTAATCAGTGAAAAAGGTCACGTCACGACGATCGATCGTTTTGATGTTATGATCAAAAAGGCCAAGGCAACTTATGAAAGACTTGGCTTAACCGAAAAAGTTACTTTACTAGAAGGACAAGCGGCTGATATTTTACCAGAACTAACTGGGCCTTATGATTTTATTTTTATGGACAGTGCCAAATCGAAATATATTGAGTTTTTACCAGAATGTTTACGTCTGCTAAAAAAAGGTGGCGTATTGATGGTTGATGATATTTTTCAAGGCGGAACGATTTTATTGCCTGATGAAGAGATTCCTAGAGGCAAACGTGCCATTCATCGTAAATTAAATGAATTTTTACAGGTCGTCATGACCCATCCAGACTTGACTTCCACATTAGTGCCGCTAGGTGATGGTGTGATCTTGATAACTAAAGAAAAAGAGCAAATTCATCTACCTTAAGAGTATTTACCTTGTTACGACAAAAAGCTTGCTTTTTGTCGGACACTAGGTAAAAGAGGAACGCTTTCTATTGAGCAATCTTTTTTATTGATAAAATAACCATTTCATATTGACAGAACCAAAATGATTCTATATAATTATTTTTGTTCCGAAAAAGCTGTCATAGTAGCTCAGCTGGATAGAGCATCCGCCTTCTAAGCGGACGGTCGGGGGTTCGAATCCCTCCTGTGACGTAAAAAAAACCAAAACCGGTAGAAACGAAAGTTTCTACCGGTTTTTCTTTGTTCTGGTAGTTGGACCAAATGGGTACGTAGCAAGTATTCTTATGATACGCAGTCTAATCAGGTAGGATTTTCTACTTACTAGGTATGTGTTAAAAAAGAATATATTGGATGTTTTTCTAAGTAAAAGGAGTAGGTAAAATTTTTACTCTACAAATTCATACATTCGTGTATTTTAACTTCGTTTAAGCAGAAATCAGTCCATCCTCTATAGGTGGATGATGTTTGATATCAGGGGGGCCAAGGTTCTTATAATATAATCGCTACAAGTGTGTTTGTTTTTTTATTTTTGAACGGTTCGGCTATACTTATTCTAAGCCGATAGGCAGAAATGAATAGGAGGAGAAAATATGTCGATTATTTCACAAATTATCATTACATTAGTTGCAATTGAATTTTTTTATATCATGTATTTAGAAACCTTTGCTACAACTTCTAAAGCAACTGGCAGAGTATTTAAAATGAGTCAAAAAGAATTAAGTAATTCGTCGGTACAAACGTTATTTAAGAATCAAGGTGTTTATAATGGATTGTTAGGTATTGGTTTATTGTATGCCACTTATATTTCGTCTGCACCAAAAGAAATGGCAAGTTTGTTATTGATTTATATTGTATTGGTCGCAGCTTACGGTAGTATCACTAGTGACAAACTAATTATTTTGAAACAAGGTGGTCTGGCAATCATTGGATTACTGACTCTTTTGATTTGAGTTAATCTTATTTTATAAAAATTTTCATGAAAACGCCTGTAACTTTGTGAAAAAGCTGACATGAGTTAGAAAAATATGCTATTCTAGTAGTTGCGTGTTTCGTAAAATTTTTATAAAAAAGGAGTCTCTAGGTTGTTCAAAAAGTATATTTTTTTACTAAATGAAGAATTTGACGGATATGATCGTCAAAAATTCCAAAAAGATTTATTAGCTGGTATTACTGTAGCTGCAGTAGCTTTACCTTTAGCGTTGGCGTTTGGCGTGTCCAGTGGTGCAAATGCTGCGGCAGGATTAATTACAGCGGTTATTGCTGGACTTATTATTGGTGGCTTGTCAGGTGGTTTTTATCAAATTTCAGGACCAACAGGCGCAATGGCTGCGATCTTGATGTCGATTGCAGCTACTCAAGGGATGTCTGGGGTGTTACTGGCGACATTTTTAGCAGGACTATTATTGCTAGTGGCAGGCATTTTTAGATTAGGAACATTGACCTCTTTTATTCCAGCTCCAGTGATTACTGGATTTACTTCGGGAATTGCTATTATCATTGCCTTGGGTCAAGTGGATAACTTGTTTGGTGTCCATTCAGAAGGTGCAAATGTGATTGAGAAGTTTCTCAGCTATCAGACCTTTGGCTTTTCGATAAATTTTTCCTCCTTTATTATGGGATTATTAGTGATCATCGGAATGATTATCTACCCCAAAAAATGGGCTCAAACTATACCAAGTTCTTTGATGGCAATTATTCTTGCAACGGTTGCGATGTTCTTGTTTCACTTGCCGATAGCAACCGTGGGAAAAATTCCACAGACGTTGATCAGTAGCGATCGCTTAACGTTTGCAGCCTTTCATCTTGATTCTTTAAAAGAAGTGATGGTGCCAGCGATTAGCATTGCCTTGCTTGGTATGGTAGAAAGTTTGCTCTGTGGTGCTTCTGCTGGACGAATGGCAAACAAACCATTGGACAGTAACCAAGAACTTGTTGCGCAAGGAATCGGAAATCTAGTTTTACCATTTTTTGGAGGCATTCCAGCGACAGCTGCGATTGCCCGAACAAGTGTGGCAATTAAATCAGGGGCACAGACTCGTTTAGCTGGTATCATTCATGCTTTGGTTTTGTTTTTATCTATGATTATTTTTGCACCAATTATGTCAAACATTCCTATGCCAGCTTTGGCAGGAGTGTTGATTGTTACTGCTTGGCGCATGAATGAATGGGAAACGATCAACGTCTTGTTCACTAAGAGATATTGGTCTGGCATCTTATTATTTTTGATTACTATGGGATGTACCGTGATTTTTGACTTAAGTATTGCGATCGTCATCGGCATTATCGGTGGCTGTATTTTCTTTGTGATCAAAAGTGCGGCAATCACGATCTCGGTTGAAACAATCGATTGGGAACGAATGGATTTGCCAGAAACGAAAAAATTAGATAATTGGACAGTTGTCTATATTAGCGGACCACTCTTTTTTATGTCTGCTGAAAAATTAAAAAATACATTAGCTGATCTAAATCAAAAAGAGGGGATCATTTTTTCTATGCGTGGCGTTCCAAGTATTGATTTAACTGCCCGGGCTGTTTTTGATGAGTTTCAAGAAAAAGCTGAAATGCGAGAACAAACGATTATTTACACCTCGCTACAACCAGAAGTAGAAAAACAACTACAGCATTTATGGCAAAAAGCTGGCTTTGAGCAACACCAAACAGTAGCGCATGCACTCTCAGCGCTGCATGAACAATATACGTAATCAGTCATGAGCAGGAGAAATGTTTTTGAGAAGCAGGGTAAACAAAGTGTTTTTTGCAGTGTTTAATCAAAATAAGCTATAAAAATTCAAAAATCCCGAAACAGCTTTTTTCTGTTTCGGGATTTTTTACTATGGAAGCTGTGGCTATTGATTGCTAGGATCTTTCTCGAGATAGTTTGCTAAGGTAAGCCAGTCTTTGCGGATCACGTCAGCTAATGTTCGATTGTAAAAAATAGCTGCAGGATGGAAAAGCGGGAGGATCTGGTAGCTTTTATCACTCCACTCGTAAGCATCTTTTTGTTGATTCAGTTTTAAAATAGGCCCAGTATAAAGCTGACCATGATTTTTAGAGATCGTATAAGCAGAACCTAATAACCGTTGCAAACCGATATTGCCTAATGTAGCAATCAAATGGGGCTCGACATGTTCGATTTCATAATCTAGGATCGGCGCATGAGCGAATACTTCCGCTTTCGTTGGTGTCCGATTCGGATAAACAGTTTCTGCTTGCTGAGTTCGTTTATTGAGTCGTTGGACTGTCCGATAAGGTCGACTTCTGACCGCACTAGTAATATAAACATCTTCTCTTGTCAAACCAGCTAGAGCAAGAGTTTGCATTAGTTCTTTGCCTGCTTGTCCGCTAAAAGGAATATGATTATCGATTTCTGTTTTGCCAGGAGCTTCACCTACCAGCATGAGTTTTGGGTGGAGTGGGCCTTGACCAGCAACGAAACCTTCTACCGCACGACCTTGCATACGAATCGTTGCTTCTTGAAACAATTCATCAGGATAGATCATTCGTTTACCTCCTTCGTCTTCACTAACATTATAATTAGCAAAAGTGAAAATTGCGATTGATTGACTTAAGAAAAGTTCTAGAATCTAGAGTTGACGAATGCGCTAGTTTCTGGTAATCTAGTACTGTTGTAATTGTGGACTCCACAGCTACAACCGCACAGAACGAGTTTGTAAGTACAGGTAACTGTCACTCTGGATGGCGAGTCTAAGTCTATTATAAGGAGGTGCTTTATAGCATGTACGCAATTATTAAAACTGGTGGTAAACAAGTAAAAGTTGAAGTTGGACAAGCAATCTACGTTGAAAAACTTGACGTTGAAGCAGGTGAAAAAGTTGTTTTTGACGAAGTTATCTTAGTAGGTGGCGAAACTACAAAAGTAGGCGCTCCAATTATTTCTGGTGCAACTGTTGAAGGTACTGTTGAAAAACACGGCAAACAAAAGAAAGTCGTTACTTTCAAATACAAACCTAAAAAACATTCACACCGTAAACAAGGTCACCGTCAACCATACACAAAAGTGGTTATCGACGCGATCAACGCTTAATTAGCGCTTGAGAAAGAAGGCCTGAATAATGATCAAAGGAACATTTAAACGTAATGACGCTGGTCAAATCGTTTCATTTACTTTGACAGGGCATGCTGATGCTGGTCCTTATGGGAGTGATATCGTCTGTGCAGGAGTTTCTGCATTAGCGATCAGTACTGTCAATGGGATTGCCTCATTAGCTGGTTTTGAACCGATTGTCGAAATGAATGAAGAAGAGGGCGGTTATTTATATACCGAAGTCACTTCAGGATTGACACAAGAGCAAAACAATATTGCCGAGATTCTATTAGAAAATCTCTTGTTGGGATTACAATCGATAGAAGCTGAAAATTCAGAATATATCCAAATTAAAACAATTAATGATAAATAGGAGGTGCAGACCATGTTGTTATCAATGAATCTACAATTCTTTGCCCACAAAAAAGGTGGCGGTTCTACATCTAACGGACGCGACTCAGAATCAAAACGTCTAGGTGCTAAACGCGCTGACGGACAAACAGTTACAGGTGGATCAATTCTTTACCGTCAACGCGGTACAAAAATTTATCCAGGTGTGAACGTGGGTATTGGTGGAGACGACACTTTATTTGCTAAAGTTGACGGAGTAGTACGTTTCGAACGTAAAGGCCGCGACAAAAAACAAGTGTCTGTTTATCCAGTAGCTCAAGAAGCTTAATGAACAGTTAGCTCTATCCCTTATTACGTAAAGGATAGAGCTTTTTTTATGACTTTTAATGAAAACGGTTGACAAAAAAGGTGCTTAAACATAAAAATCAATACCATTCTTTACTTTTTTATTCAAAATCCTGTGCTTATCATTAGTTAAAATGGAAATTACATATTAAAAAACGAACGTCATTCTAAATGATCGGTTAAAAAAATAAAAAACGTTTCCCGTTTGAAGTATAACAATATATGAGTGAAAAAAATCACTACTATTTGTGAATGTGGTATTGTATACTGGGATTAAAAAAGGAGTGATGAATGAAAAAATGAATTTAAATAACGTTTCAAAGCGTTTGTACAAATGGGACAATTTAAAGGCTTTATTAATTTTCCTGGTTGTAGTAGGTCATTTAATTGATCGGGCGAATCAAAAGAGCGACTTGTTAATGAAAATTAACTATTGGATATATATGTTTCATATGCCAGCATTCATCTTTGTTTCTGATCTATTCAGCAAGAATACAATTCGTAACAAGGATTTCCGTAAAAGTTTTAGATATCTCAAATGGTTTTTCATTTTAAAAATTATATTTTTGATTAGCACTTTTCTCTCTTCAGGTTCTTTAAGCTTTTCCTTTTTAACAGAAAGCGGACTGCCATGGTATTGTTTTGCTATTTTTGCTTTTCAATTAATCAGCATGGTTATTGATGGATATGACAAATACTGGGTGCTAGGCATAGCTGTTGTAATTGGTTGTTTGGCAGGATATGATGCAAATTTGGGAGATTTTCTATGTTCTTCAAGAATCTTAACTTTCTTTCCATTTTTTTATGCTGGATACTTAATTGATTATCAAAAAATGTCAAATTATCTAAACAATTTTAAAATCAAGTTGTGCGCGTTGTTCCTTTTGTCAGGAAGTTTTTTTGTCGTTTATTTTAAGTTATATGGCACCTCACTGACGATGGGATTTTTGACCGGTAGAAATGCTTATGCGAATGTAAGCGAATTAGTAGGTCTTTATGGTGGTTTTTTCCGATTTATTTACTATATTGCAGTCTTCCTTATAATCAGTAGTTTGGTTGCTTTGATAAGTAATAAACGACTGTTTATTACGAGTTTTGGAGAATTATCCTTGATCATATATATGTTGCATATACCTATCGTCAGAATAGTGAATGATAAACTTCATTTGGATTTGTTTATTAAAAGTTTTGGTGTACCGCAGAGTATTACGATTCTAATAGTAACTATATGTATTTTCTTTTTGTGCAGAATGGAGTGGGTTCATAAGCCGTTAAACAAAATTCTCTATTTTAATGTTCCTGAAAAAACAGATAATTTGGTAAAAGGAAATGGGTATTTTAAAAGCTTTTTTTATGACCGTACTTTGACCATACTTGATAGTAAAAATGAAGAATAATTAGATGGTATGATGAGCGTATTATTATAGAAGACAAGTGTTTCGGTTATACGATCGGAGTTAATAAAAGTTCACTAGAAAATATTGGATTGGAAGTGATTGTTTATCCGAGCACTCAATAAACAGAATAAATTGAATAAACAATGAACTAAACTCAATGAAAAAAGTTCTCTCTTGTTGATTAAGAGGAGAGCTTTTTTTCTGTGTTTCATTACAATAGATAAAATGGTTTATCGGCGCAAGCACTTCGATCCGATCATTTTAAAGAAAAGCTTTAAGTTGAAGGGGGCGTTTTTGGATAATTCTAATGAGGCAAAGAGTAGCTGATCCAGTCAATACTTCTTTTAATAAGAGATATTTACTGTAAATAGTTGACGAAATGGAATTAAATTTATAGTATTATGTTTTGAAGCCAGTTAATGAAAAAGGGGCGAAACCAAATGGCGAAGCGCATTGATCGAATTTATACGTATGTCAAAGAAAAAACGGCTCATCTAAAACCGATTGAATATGATCAAGGGGTCACAACGAAAGAGATAGCTGAGGTTTTAGGAATCCAACGGACCAATAGTAGTAAAGATTTGAATCAGTTGGTACGTGAAGGGAAATTGTTGAAAACCGATGGACGACCTGTACGTTACATATATCAAAAAAATGTTGCCTATGAACAACCGACCGCCAAACATGTCATAAGCTATAAAGAAGAAAGAGTACCAGTAGAAAAAGCAAGGATTCAGATTGATACGAAAGATATTTTTGCTAAGATCATTGGCGCAAATGGGAGTATGAAAAACTCGGTTGAGCAAGCGAAAGCCGCCATTTTATATCCGCCGAGAGGTCTGAATTGTTTGATCACTGGACCAACTGGATCGGGGAAAACCTACTTTGCACATGCGATGTTTCATTTTGCCAAAGCCAATCACGTCATTAGCGAAGACAACGAGTTGATCGTCTTTAACTGTGCCGACTACGCTAATAACCCGGAATTATTGATGAGTCACTTGTTTGGGTATGTCAAAGGTGCTTTTACTGGAGCAGAAGAGGAAAAAACCGGAATCATTGACCAAGCAGATGGAGGAATGTTGTTCCTAGATGAAATTCACCGGTTACCACCTGAAGGGCAAGAAATGATCTTTTACTTCATGGATCATGGTACCTATAGTCGATTAGGAGAAACAACAAAATCTCATGAAGCAAATGTTCGGATCGTGGGTGCAACAACTGAGGACCCTGGTTCTTCTCTATTAGAGACCTTTGTTCGAAGAATACCGATCAATATCAAGTTGCCATCTTTTGAAAAACGCCCTGCAAATGAAAAAATCGACCTAGTTAAAATTATGATCGCCCATGAAGCCAACCGTATCCAACGGCAAATTTCGCTAACTGAAGATGTTGTTAAAGCGTTGATCGGTAGTGTAACCTATGGGAACATCGGTCAGTTAAAATCGAATATCCAATTGATTTGCGCTCGTGGTTTTTTAAATCATATCAATTCTCCTGAAATCTCGATTACGATCGATGATTTGACGGAAGGGATTAGAAGTGGATTGATCCAATTAGCAAGTAATCGAGTAGCGATGTCCGAACTATCGAAGCTATTGGAGCCTAAAATTACGGTGTACCCTAACGACACAATCATGAAGATTCAATCTGATTCTTATGAACTACCCTATAACCTTTATGACATTATTGGGGACAAAGCAGCACTATTAAAGTCTGACGGATTAGATCAAGAAGCCATCAATCATTTTATTTCAACGGATATCAACATCCATTTGAAATCTTTTTACAAGGATCATGGATTCTCGTTCAATGCCGATAATAAACTAGCTGAGTTTGTTGATCCTAAAATCATCGAAGTCACCAATCAAATATATATAATGGTAAAAAATGCTTTGCCATATGAGTTTCAGCAAAATTTTATCTACGCAATGAGTCTGCATATCAGTTCTTTTTTAAAAAGAATCAATATCGGTGAAGAGCGCCATACGAATGATAATATACGTGAAATGGCAATTGATTTTCCGGTGGAATATGAAGTAGCGAAAGAAGTTAGAAAGTATATTGAGGAGTATTTCCAAGTAACGATTCCAGATAGCGAAGATTACTATCTCACTGTCTTGCTTGTGTCGCTAAGGGCAAATCAAGCAAGCGGTCGTATTGGGGTAGTCGTGGCAGCACATGGTAATAGTACAGCAAGCAGCATGGTTCAAGTGGTCCAACAATTATTAGATGCAGACAATGTACGAGCGGTCGATATGCCATTGGATATGGATCCTAAAACGGCGCTTAGTCGGATTGAACGAATGGTGCAAGAGGTGGATGAAGGCAGTGGAACGATCTTATTAGTGGATATGGGGTCGCTTGCTTCATTTAATTCTCAGATTCAGCGAGATACAGGAATTCCTGTGCGGACAGTTGACATGGTGACGACCTCTTTGGTATTAGAGACGGTTCGCAAAGTTTCTGTGTTAGGTACGGATTTAGATATGTTATACGATTCCTTGAAAAATTTCCGTGGTTATGCAGAAATTTCGATGGAAAAAACACCTGAACCGACCGCACTCAGAAAAAAAGCCATCTTAGCTATTTGTGCATCTGGTGAAGGAACCGCACAACGAATCAAAGAATTGATCGAACGTTCTATAAGTAAACGGCAAGATGTCGAGTTGACTGTTTTGGCACTCTCTGTTTTAGAATTGGAACAAGAATTGCCTAAATTAATCAAAAATTACCAAGTCATTGCGACTACTGGAATTACAGATCCGCAGATTGCTGCGCCATTTATTCCATTGGAGCGGTTTATCGATCAAAATATCGAGTTGATTTTAGATCAATTATTACTTGAGGCAGAATTAGATGAAACAGAAGAAGTGCCATTGAGTGAAGAAACTGCAAAACAGACTTGTGTGAAATTTATTGAACAAAATTTTACATTTATCAATGGAACCAAATTGATTGATCCTTTATGGAATTTTAGTGATCAAGTGTCTGAGAAGCTATCGATTGAGAATCATGGATATAGTTTTAAAATCAATTTAGTTTTACACACAGTGGGGATGATTGAACGGATTTTATTAAACGAGCCATTGAATGTTGAATCAGACGAACTGGAAAAAGCGATGGAAGATCCTTTGTTTTCGTCTATCCAACAATTGTTATCCCCGTTGGAAAAGACCATCAGATTTGAAACACCTTCATCTGAAGTTTATTATTCATTAAAGCTGATTCGTAATGAATTGGCAAAAAAATGAATACACTAAATGAAAAATACACAAAAAAGATACACTGTTATTAGTGTATCTTTTTTGTGTATTGCTTCGAAACGCCTTAAAACCCTTTAGTGTATCGATAAAAAGTTGGCACGGTTCTTGCTTTTATATAAATGTGCCAATAGATGGTTATACACACAGAAAATGAGAGGGGTTTCTGTGAAGTAGTTTAACAAAAGGAGATTTGCTGATGGATATTCGGTTAGCGCGTATAGATGATCGTTTGATCCATGGACAAGTTGCAACGGTCTGGTCAAAATTGACCGGCGTGGAACGCATCATTGTTATTAGTGATTTAGTAGCCCAAGATAAATTGAGAAAGTTTCTTTTAAAAGAAGCTGCTCCACCGGGAATCATCGCAAATGTGATCACGGTGAAAAAAATGATTCAAGTTTATCAAAGCGGTTTACTAGCAACGACGAAAGTGATGCTTTTATTCACTAATCCTCAAGACGTTGAGAAAATTGTCTTAAGTGGTGTACAGTTGGATTCATTGAATATCGGTGGGATGAGTTTTTCTGAGGGGAAGACGATGATTACAAATTTTGTGTCAGTCGACCATAAAGATATTGCATCGTTCCAATTCTTGAATCAGCAAGGTGTAGAATTAGAAATTCGCAAAGTACCCGCAGATAGAAAGATCCTTTTGATGGAATTACTAGCAAAAGCCAAAAAGGCATAATATTGTTGTTGGAAAATGGTCAAATTCATCTGTTGTAATGGTTAGCAATTATTTTAATATTTGATTTGTTACAACAAAAAGAAGTAGGAGGTATAAATATGGTAGGGATTATCCTTGCAAGTCATGGACAATTTGCTGAAGGTATCTTGCAATCAGGTTCAATGATTTTTGGCGAACAAGAAAACGTCAAAGCAGTCATTTTAAAACCAAGCGAAGGTCCAGATGACTTGAGAGCCAAATTAGAAGAGGCTGTTGCTTCTTTTGATAATCAAGACGAAGTATTGTTCTTAGTTGATTTATGGGGCGGAACACCGTTCAATCAATCAAACACATTGTTTGAAGAACACAAAGACAAATGGGCAATTGTTAGTGGTTTGAACTTGCCTATGTTGATCGAAGCTTATGCGTCACGTTTTTCAATGGAATCTGCTCAAGAAATTGCAGCACATATCATTGAAACAGCAAAAGATGGTGTGAAAGTGAAGCCAGAAGAGCTTGAACCACAAGAAGCACCAAAAGCAGAAGTTTCTGATGGACAACCTAAAGGTGCATTACCTGAAGGAACAGTAGTTGGCGACGGTAAGATTAAATATGTTTTAGCACGTGTTGACTCACGTTTATTACATGGTCAAGTTGCTACTGCATGGACAAAAGCTGTTCAACCAAATCGGATCATCGTTGTTTCAGATGCTGTATCAAAAGATGATTTACGTAAGAAATTGATCGAACAAGCTGCTCCTCCAGGGGTTAAAGCAAACGTTATCCCAATTTCTAAAATGATCGAAGTTGCTAAGGATCCAAGATTTGGGAATACAAAAGCTTTGCTATTGTTTGAAAATCCTGAAGACGTGTTGACAGCTGTTGAAGGCGGCGTTGACATCCAAGAATTAAACGTAGGTTCAATGGCCCACTCAGTTGGGAAAGTTGTCGTAAGTAAAGTTTTATCAATGGGCCCTGAAGACGTAGAGGCATTTGAAAAACTAGAAAGCAAAGGAGTTAAATTTGATGTACGTAAAGTACCAAATGACTCTCGCGACAATATGGACGAAATTCTTAAAAAAGCTAAGTCTGAATTATCTAAAGCATAATTCAAAAAACTAATATTTATAGGAGGCTTATCATGTCTATTATTTCAATGATTTTAGTCGTATTCGTTGCCTTTCTAGCAGGGATGGAAGGGATTCTGGATGAATTCCAATTTCATCAACCTCTAGTGGCATGTACATTAATAGGTTTAGTAACAGGTAACCTTGAAGCAGGTATCGTATTAGGTGGTACTCTTCAAATGATCGCTCTTGGCTGGGCAAATATCGGAGCTGCTGTAGCACCAGATGCTGCATTGGCATCAGTTGCATCTGCAATTATTTTAGTATTAGGTGGTCAAGGTGTTCGAGGCGTTCCATCAGCTATTGCTATCGCAGTACCACTTGCTGTTGCTGGTTTGTTCTTAACAATGATCGTACGTACAATCGCTGTTCCTATCGTTCACTTGATGGATGCTGCTGCTGAAGAAGGTAACATCCGCAAAGTTGAAATGTGGCACATCATTGCAGTATGTTTACAAGGTATCCGTATTGCAATTCCTGCTGGAGCATTATTATTCATCCCAGCTCAAACTGTTCAATCTTTCTTAGAATCAATGCCTGCATGGTTAACAGACGGTATGGCTATTGGTGGGGGAATGGTTGTTGCTGTAGGTTACGCATTAGTAATCAACATGATGGCAACTAAAGAAGTATGGCCATTCTTCGTTATCGGTTTTGTTGTAGCTGCAATTACTCAATTAACATTGATTGCCCTAGGTGCTTTAGGTGTTGCTTTAGCTCTTATCTACTTGAACCTTTCTAAAATGGGAGGCTCTTCAAATGGTGGCGGAGGAAGCAACTCAGGTGACCCTCTAGGCGACATTTTGAATGACTATTAATCTTGAAGGAGGAAAATAAAAATGGCAGAAGAAAAAATTACTTTATCTAAAAGAGATCGTTTAGCTGTTGCATGGCGTTCTACCTTCATTCAAGGTTCATGGAACTATGAACGTATGCAAAATGGTGGTTGGGCTTTCTCAATGATCCCAGCAATCAAAAAATTATACAAAACGAAAGAAGAGCGCACAGCAGCTCTTAAACGTCACTTAGAATTTTTCAACACACATCCATATATTGCTTCACCTATCTTGGGTGTTACGCTAGCATTAGAAGAAGAACGCGCAAATGGCGCTCCTGTTGACGATGTAGCGATCCAAGGGGTTAAAGTTGGTATGATGGGACCTCTTGCTGGTGTTGGTGACCCAGTATTCTGGTTTACTGTTCGTCCGATGTTAGGAGCTCTTGGTGCTTCTCTAGCAATGGGTGGTAATATTCTTGGACCAATCATCTTCTTCTTAGGTTGGAACATTATTCGTTGGTCATTCATGTGGTATACACAAGAATTTGGTTACAAAGCTGGTTCTAAAATCACAGATGATTTATCTGGTGGATTATTGCAAGACGTAACAAAAGGTGCATCTATCTTAGGGATGTTCGTATTAGCCGCCTTAGTACAGCGGTGGGTATCGATTAAATTCTTGCCAGTTGTATCAACTGTTAAGTTAGATAAAGGTGCTTACATTGAGTGGGATAAATTACCTGCTGGTGGCGAAGGAATCAAGAGTGCTTTTGAACAAGTAAACAGTGGTCTAGCACTTAGTCCTGAAAAAGTAACAACTTTACAAGATAACTTAGATCAATTGATCCCAGGGTTAGCTGCTTTAGCATTGACATTACTATGCATGTGGTTATTGAAGAAAAAAGTTTCTCCAATTGTCATTATCTTAGGTCTATTCGTTGTCGGTGTAGTTGGCCATGTTGTTGGTCTTTTATAATAAGAATCTAGCTCGGGCGTAGCCCCGAGCTTTTTTTATCAAAAAGTGGATGCTGCTTGAGATTTCAACATTGAAACGATAGTATACTAGATAGATAAAATAATAGGAGTGATTAAATGGTTCAATCAATCAATACAAAAGTTGATTTGGTAATTGATGCCACTGCGTTTACTGGTTTGACTGATTATGGGAAAATCATGATTGGAGACCGAGGATTCGAATTTTATCATGCAAGAGACACTCGGAAATTTGTTCAAATCCCTTGGGAAGAGATTGATTACGTCATCGCATCCGTTATGTTCAAAGGAAAATGGATTCCGCGCTATGCCATTCAAACAAAGAAAAATGGTACATATACATTTTCTTCTAAAGAACCCAAAAAAGTACTTCGCGCTATCAGAAAATACGTAGATCCTAGTCGTATGGTTCAATCCTTGAGCTTTTTTGATGTAGTGAAACGTGGTGTCAAAAGTATCTTCAAACGCAAGTAGAAAAACACGAATGGATGCTCTTCGCAGCATGTCATTCGTGTTTTGTTTTGTGTTTCGCTTTTTCTTTTGTGTGCGGTGTCATTATCTAGGTCAGCTTCAACGCTGGTTCAATCATTTGCTCCTAATAATTTTCCTATGCTAGAATGAAACTGTAAAGAAGGAGGTTATTAGTATGGGTTGGATTTGGACTTTAATTGTTGGTGCAGTCATCGGAGCCATTGCTGGAGCAATTACCAGTAAAGGAAATTCTATGGGTTGTATCACAAATATCATTGCTGGATTGATTGGTTCAAGTATCGGTCAAGCAATTTTTGGTAACTGGGGACCACATGCAGCTGGTATGGCACTTATTCCATCAATTTTAGGCGCAGTTATTTTAGTGGCAGTTGTTTCATTCTTTTTTGGGAAACGATCATAATCAAATAGATTAACGCTTAGCCAATAGTTTTGCAGATAGAAGTAAATAGTTAAGGCAGATCTGAAACTGATTTGTCTTAACTATTTTTGTTTTACTAAGTTTATTAAGAAAATTTGTTTTATCTGCTGTGTCAGAAAGAAAATTTGCTATAATAGAAAAAAGAGAGCAAAGAAAGAAGGAATTTCATTTATGATGCTACGAGTAGAAAAATTGCGTAAAAAGATGCAAGAAGAAAATTTAGATTCATTTTTGATCACTAGTCCATACAATCTTCGTTATTTGACTAATTTTACTGGTACGACAGGCTTAGCGGTCATCACATTGGAAAAAGCCTTTTTTATTACTGACTTTCGTTATACCGAGCAAGCAGCAGCTCAAGCTCAAGGATTTGAGATCATCAAAAATGTAGGACCGATTTTTGAAGAAGTAGCTGACTTAGTTCAAAAAGAAGGACTACGTGAACTTGGTTTTGAAGAAACAACTGTTTCCTTCTTAGAATATTCGGTATTAGAAGAGATCATTGATGCGCAACTGATTCCTATTTCGGGCATGATTGAAGAACTTCGAGAAATCAAAGACGAAGAAGAAATTGCGATTATTGAAAAAGCTTGTAGTATTGCAGATTTGGCATATGACCATATTCTCAAGATGATTCAACCGGGAATGACAGAGATCGAAGTTGCCAACCAATTAGATTTTTATATGCGTTCACTTGGAGCGTCAGGTGTTTCTTTTGAAACAATCGTTGCTAGTGGTTTACGCTCAGCTATGCCACATGGAGTTGCTAGCAAAAAAATCATTGAACAAGGCGATTTGATCACAATAGATTTTGGATGCTACTATGAAGGTTATGTTTCTGATATGACACGAACATTTGCGATTGGTGACCCAGGAGAACAATTAAAAGAAATTTATCAAATCGTTCTTGAAGCCCAACTAGCAGTTCTGGAAGTAGCTAAACCAGGAGTTACCGGTAAGCAACTAGATGCTGTAGCTAGAGATTACATTACGAAACATGGTTATGGCGAAGCTTTTGGACACTCAACAGGACATGGAATTGGCTTAGAGATCCATGAAGGACCCAATGTTTCAGTTCGAGCTGAGAAACAATTTGTTCCAGGAAATATTATTACCGACGAACCAGGCATTTACTTACCAGGTATCGGTGGCGTTAGAATCGAAGATGATTTATTGATTACTTCTGATGGAAATCGCGTGTTGACGCATTCACCAAAAGAGTTGATTATTTTATGATGAGCGTAGCCTAAAGCATCATTCACTCAGACTTTGTTATAGAAAATCACTTGATTTAATGATACACTATAGAAGACAGCAAGCTTTGAAAACAAAGCGTAATTTGTTTGAGAAAAAGACTCTCAAATAGGCAAGTGAACAGTTTACCTTTATACGTTTCGAATGAAGAATAAGTGAAAGAACGGTTCATTCGTAGGCAACAATCTGTGTAGAGGCAAAAGGAGGAATAGATAAAATGGCAGAGGACAAAAATTTAGTTTTGAATGCGACTCAAGAGCTTGGTGAAATTGTCATTGCGCCAGAAGTCATTGAAGTGATTATTGGTATCGCTGCTTCAAAAGTAGAAGGCGTTTATGGGATGCGTGGAACATTTGCCAGCAACGTAACGGAATTATTAGGGCGTGCAGCGCATGGTAAAGGTGTCTATTTAGTAAATGATGAAGATGGGTTAAAAGTAGATCTTTATTGCTATTTAGAATATGGGGTTTCTGTTCCCAGAGTAGCGATGGAAATGCAAGAACGCGTGAATCAGCAAGTTCTTTTCATGACAGACATTGCTTTAGCAGAAGTCAATGTTCATGTGGTAGCAGTCGTACCGGAAAAACTAGAACAACCAGCAATTGAAGAACTTTTTGAAGACGAAGAGGAAGAAAATGAATAAAGAATTATCAAGACACGAAATTCGTGAAATGGCTTTACAAGCATTATTTCCATTAGATTTTAATGCTGATTTGACCAAAGAAGACGCAATTTTCCATGCAATTGAGTTGGATCACAAAGAAATGATCAATGAAGAGGAGTCAGAGTTTGTTCCTGTTTATTTAGATACATTGGTTGGCGGTGTGTGTGCGAAAAAAGGCGAATTAGACCAAACCATTGAGAAGCACCTCAAAGGAAACTGGCGCATCAATCGTATCTCTAAGATGGATTTGATCATCTTGCGTATCGCCATCTTTGAAATGAAGTACATTGAAGATGTACCATCCGCAGTCGCATTGAATGAAGCCATTGAATTAGCCAAAACTTTTAGTGATGATCAATCACGTAAGTTTGTCAACGGTGTATTATCTAATGTTTTAAAAGAGATTGAAGCTGGGGCATAGTCCCAGCTTTTTTCTATGAAAACAAGGAAACGGGTTCTAAAAGCTTGTTTATCTATGGTAGAATGAAAGCACAAAAAAATCTGGGAGTGATCGTATGGCAGAATTGATTAATGGAAAAGAACTAGCTGAAAAAATGCAAGCAGAGATTGCGATAAAAGTGAGCGAATTAAAAACAAAATCGATCTCCCCCGGATTGGTCGTTTTATTAGTAGGAGAAAATCCAGCCAGTCAGGTTTATGTACGTAATAAAGAACGTTCCGCAAAATCAATCGGGATCCATTCAAAAGTTGAACGTTACCCAAGCACGATCTCTGAAGAAACGTTGTTAGCTGAAATCGAAAAATATAATCAAGACCCAAATTTTCACGGGATTCTTGTTCAGTTGCCATTGCCAAAACACATTGATGAAGAAAAAGTCTTATTAGCAATTGATCCTAAAAAAGATGTAGATGGTTTTCATCCAATGAATTTAGGACGATTATTAGCTGGTAACCCGGATAAGATTCCTTGTACGCCATATGGCATCATGAAAATGTTCGCAGCTTATGATATCGATTTGGCAGGGAAACGGGCGCTGGTGATCGGACGTAGCAATATTGTAGGGAAACCAATGGCACAATTATTATTGATGGCAGATGCTACAGTAACGATTGCTCATTCAAAAACGGCTAACCTTGCTGAACTTGCAAAAGAAGCTGATATTTTAGTCGTAGCGATTGGGCGAGGCCATTTTGTTACTAAGGAATTTATCAAACCAGGCGCAGTGGTGATCGATGTTGGTATGAATCGTGATGAGCATGGGAAATTGATCGGTGATGTAAAATTTGATGAAGTAGAACCTTTAGCAAGCTATATCACTCCAGTGCCTAAAGGAGTAGGACCTATGACGATTACGATGCTGATGTATCAAACCGTGCTGGCTGCTGAAGCAGGTGAGTAGATGACACAAGAATATTTAACAGTAACCACATTAACCAAGTATTTAAAAAGGAAATTTGATGTAGACCCTTATCTTGAAAGGGTCTATTTAACAGGTGAAATCTCGAATTTTCGTTTGAGAGCAAATGCACATCAATATTTTAGTTTAAAAGATGACCATGCGAAAATCTCAGCAATCATGTTCAAAGGTGCATTTCAAAAATTACGTTTTCAACCTAAAGAAGGGATGAAAGTATTAGTTGTCGGACGGATTTCTCTTTATGAAGCTTCTGGTTCTTATCAGATTTACGTCGAACACATGGAACCTGATGGTGTAGGAGCGCTATATCAAGAATTAGAAGAACGAAAAGAAAAATTGCGAAAAGAAGGTCTTTTTAAGCCGGAACATAAGCAAGCTCTTCCACGTTTTCCAAAAAGAATTGCAGTTTTGACCAGTCCAAGCGGTGCAGTTATCCGAGATATCATCACAACTGTCAAAAGGCGTTACCCCATCGCCCAACTCGTCCTATTCCCAACGGTGGTGCAAGGAAATCAAGCAGCTGACAATATCGTTGAAAATATCCGTCGTGTTGAAGAACTGGGAGATTTCGACACGATGATCATTGGACGTGGCGGCGGATCGATTGAAGACTTGTGGCCATTTAATGAAGAAAGAGTAGCACGTGCCATTTTTGAGGCACGAACACCTGTGATTTCTTCAGTTGGGCATGAGACGGATACTACTATTGCTGATTTAGCAGCAGATGTACGAGCAGCCACACCGACGGCGGCAGCTGAATTAGCTGTTCCTGTTTTATCTGAAGTATTGTTGAAGCTGAAAGAACGGCAAGCAAGGCTTGAACAGGCCTTTTTGCGTCAAATTCAACGCAAACAAGAACGTTTTGAACGAGCAAAACAATCATATGTTTTCCGTCAACCGGAACGTTTGTATGAAGGACAAACAATTAAGCTTGATCAGTTCAAACAGCGCTTGTTCCAAGCGACACAACAAATTTATCATTTGAAAGAAAAACAAACGGTTCGTTTGAACCATCAGTTGGCACAAGTTGCACCGACTTATCGAGTGAAATCTGCCAAGCAAGAAACAGACTACTTAGAGAAGCGGTTAGCTGAAAAAATGGAACAATATATGCAGAGCCAGCAGCAACGTTTCCAACAAGCGATTCAATCATTAGATTTGCTTAGTCCGTTGAAAATCATGGGGCGAGGATACAATTACACAACAATCGAAGGTCGTGTCGTGAAAAGTGTGACAGAGATGAAGCCTGAGGATACGATCACGATCCATTACCAAGACGGACAAGTGAATGCTACGGTACAAGAAGTAGAAGAAGGAGAATGATCAATATGGAAAATCCGACATTTGAGGAATCATTACAAGAATTAGAAAAAATTGTCATGGAATTAGAACAAGGTGATGTACCTTTAGAATCTGCTTTAGATGCTTTTAAACGAGGAATGGAATTAAGTAAGCATTGCCAAGATACTTTAACTAAAGCTGAAAAAACCTTGACGAAAATGATGTCAGAGGCAAATGAAGAAGTTACTTTTGAAGGAAATGAGGAAGCATAATGAAGTTGGCTGATTTTTCAACGATCCATCTATCTTCTGTAGAAGAAGAAATTGTTTCTTTTCTAAATGACTACACTTCTGATGAACAGTTGAAAGAAAGTATGCTTTATTCCATTCGTGCTGGAGGCAAACGGATTCGTCCTTTGCTTTTACTTAGTACAGTAGCTGCGTTTGGCGAATCGATCAATACAACAACTTATCAAGTAGCAGCTGCTTTGGAAATGATCCACACGTATTCGTTGATTCACGATGATCTTCCGGCAATGGACAATGATGATCTACGCCGCGGGAAACCAACAAACCATAAAGTCTACGGGGAAGCACTGGCTATTTTAGCAGGAGATGGGTTATTGACAGGTGCCTTTCAACTAATCAGTATGGCTCATTTAGCAAACTCACCAAAACTTTTACTGCTGCAACAATTAGCAATCAATGCGGGAACCCAAGGGATGGTTGCTGGTCAAGCAGCGGATATCGAGGGAGAAACAAAACAATTAACATTAGAGGAATTAATGTTTATCCACGAAAGAAAAACTGGTCGCTTGATGCACTACGCTTTATTAGCGGGAGGAGTTTTAGCAAACCAATCGGAGGAAGTTTTAGCTAGCCTACAAAAATTAGCCAGTCATCTAGGCCTTGCTTTTCAAATTCGTGATGATCTGCTCGATGTGGTTAGCACGACTGAAGTATTAGGTAAAACAGCTGGTAAAGATGCTAAAATGGAAAAAACGACTTATCCAGGTTTATTAGGTATCGAAGAAACAAAAAGCGCACTTGAAAATGAGATTGATGCGGCGAATCGAATGATTGATCAGTTAGAACAAACGGTATATTCATTCGATGGACAACTTTTACGTCAATTAGTTCAGCAATTCAGTGTATAGAAATGGAGAAAAAAATGGAAAAAGAACGCGTAGACGTTTTAGCAGTCAAACAAGGCTTGTTTGAAACGAGAGAGCAAGCCAAACGTTCAGTTATGGCTGGTTTGATCTATAACGAAAAAAATGAACGTTTCGATAAGCCAGGGGAAAAAATCCCTGTAAGTAGTGAATTACAGATCAAAGGCAAAAAATTACCTTATGTTTCTCGTGGAGGATTGAAATTAGAAAAGGCGCTAAAGGTCTTTGATTTATCTGTAGAAGGTAAAATATTATTGGATATTGGAGCATCAACGGGTGGTTTTACCGATGCGGCTTTACAAAATGGTGCAAAAATGAGTTATGCTCTGGATGTTGGGTATAATCAATTAGCTTGGAAAATCAGACAAGATGAACGAGTTGTAGTAATGGAAAGAGCGAATTTTCGTTATGCCAAACCAGAAGATTTTCAAGAAGGAACCCCAGAGATTGCCGTCATCGATGTATCATTCATTTCTTTACGTTTGATGTTAGTGCCATTACACGAAATTTTAGTTGACGGTGGCGAAGTGATTGCTTTGATCAAACCACAATTTGAAGCGGGGAAAGAAGCAGTTGGCAAGAATGGGATCGTTCGTGACCCTCAAACACATGTACAAGTGATTGAGGATATTTTACACTTTGCTGCGATGCATGGGTATGATGTATTAGATTTAAGTTATTCGCCAATAACCGGTGGAGAGGGGAACATTGAATTTTTAGCCCATTTGAAAAAAGTTTCTGATCAAGGAACGTTATCTCCAGATGTGGCACCTGAAAAGATCGTCCAAGAAGCCCACAACCAGTTTAACCACAAATAATGACGGGCAAGCAATAAAGAAGACAGCGGATTCTTCTTTATTAAGCGTTTGAAATAAGCTATCATAGTAAGGAAGAATACGTAAAGGAGCGAAGAACGTATGCGAAAAAAAGATCGGCATCGTTTGATTACCCGGCTACTAAATGAAAATGATATCAGAAAACAAGAAGAATTTGTGGAGATCCTGAAAAACAAAGGGATTTCAGTGACGCAGGCAACGATTTCCAGAGATATCAAAGAACTCAAACTCATCAAAGTTCCTGCAGCTGATGGAGGTTATCGCTATAGTCTTCCTGCAGAAACTACTGAAGACGTTAGTACGAAATTAGAAAAGTTATTGAAAGATGCATTTGTGGCTGTTGATCAAATGGAAAAATTTGTCATTTTAAAAACTTTACCAGGCAACGCTTCTGCTGCGGCTAATTTAATTGATAAACGATATAAAAAAGAATTGTTTTCCATCATTAATGATGACGATAATGTGTTGATGATCACACGAACAGAAGAAGATGCAGTTGCATTGAAAATGGATTTTTTACATTACCTTTGAGTTGAGGAGTGGTTGCCTTGTTACAAGAGATCAGTATTACTAATTTTGCGATTATTCCGGAATTGCATTTGTCTTTCCATAAAGGAATGACAGCTCTAACTGGCGAGACCGGGGCAGGTAAATCGATTATCATTGATGCCCTTGGATTACTGGCTGGTGGTAGAGGCTCCAGTGATTATATTCGACAAGGAGCCGATAAGTGTATCTTAGAAGGGTTGTTTGAATGGCCAAGTCAAGAAGGATTTACTGAATTGATGGAAGAACTGGGCATCGAATCAGATGGTGATAACTTGATTGTTCGTCGTGATATGGCATTAACGGGTAAAAATGTCTGCCGAGTCAATGGACATATTGTTACGCTGGCAAACCTTAGAAGGATCGGAAGTTATCTAGTTGATATTCAAGGACAAAATGAACACCAGGAGCTATTACAACCAGAAGCCCATTTAAATTTATTGGATCGTTTTGGTGATCGTACTTTTCAACAACAAAAGAAAAAATATCAAAAAGAGTATGCTATCTATCGTGAGCTCGAACGAAAAATGCGGAAAGTCCAACAAAATGAAAAATCATTTGTTCAACGGATCGACATGCTTCATTTTCAACAAGAAGAAATCGCAGCAGCTGATTTACAAGTTGGCGAAGAGGAACAGTTAAGCGAGGAAAGAGAAAAATTAAGCAATTATCAAAAGATCGTGGATAGTTTTGCTAGTGGTTATAGTGCATTGAGTGCGGGAGAACCCAGTAGTGTGGATAACGTTGGTTTAGCTGTTTCTGAACTACAAAGCATTGCTCATCTAGATAATGAATATGAAGCAATCGTTGAGAATGTTCAAAGTGCTTATTATTTACTTCAAGATGCCATTGGTGACATGAGTCGCCAAATCGATCTGCTGGAATTGGATGAAAACCGATTAGAAGAAGTCAATCAACGGCTTGAATTGATTCGTCAGTTGAAACGCAAATATGGGGAGTCAGTGGAAGCAATCCTTGATTATTACGAAGAAATCACTAAAGAACTGGATTCTTCTGATTTCTCAGAAGGTCAACTAGAAAAAATGCAACTGGAATTAACTAAAAAAGAAACGTTCTTGCAAGAACAAGCATTAGCACTGCATAAAACAAGAAAAAAAATCGCTAAAGAACTAGAAAAATCAATCTTAACGGAATTAAAAAGTCTATATATGGAAAACACGGAGTTTGAAGTCCGTTTTTCATCTGAAAAAAATGGACAATTAGATGCTAATGGATTGGACCAAGTGGAATTTTACATAACCACAAATCCTGGAGAACCATTGAAGCCATTAGTAAAAGTTGCCTCGGGTGGGGAACTATCACGTATGTTGTTGGCGTTAAAAACTATTTTTTCTTCAGAACAAGGTGTGACTAGTATCATTTTTGATGAAGTGGATACAGGAGTAAGCGGCCGAGTTGCCCAAGCGATTGCAGATAAGATCTCACAGATCTCATGTCACTCACAAGTTTTGTGTATCACCCATCTACCGCAAGTCGCTGCAGTTGCCGATTTTCAATACTATATTCAAAAAGAAGTCATTGATGGACGTACCCAAACATCGGTTACCGAACTACAACCCACACAACGAGAGACCGAAATTGCCCGAATGTTAGCAGGAAGTGAAATTACCCCACTAACAGTCGAGCATGCCAAAGAATTATTACGCTTAGCAAGTAAATAGAAAAATAGGTAGAAGCCTGAGCAGTCTAAGAGAAGAGGATATCTTAGAATGAACAGTTATTTGACTCAGAGATGCTACTTGTATGGCAGCAACTAAAACGACACTTGGCTTTCTTATAAAAAACGAACCATTAGCAAGCGAACATTCTTTCCTAGCAGGGTAAAAAACAAGTCCCGCACTTCTTTTTAGGAAGTGCGGGACTTATTGGTTTTTAAGCCATTCTTACATGACACTCATAACTGCAGTCAAGACAACTGAACCAATCGTTAAAATCAACATGGTCCAAACAACGAATTTAGTGATTTTTGAAAAAGTACTTGTTTGTTTATTCTCGCGCATAATTTTTACCTCGAAATTTTTTAGTTGTCTTTAGTTTAACTCCTTTTACTTTTCTTCACAAGGGGACGGTTACAAAAACTTTCCCTTTTTTAAATAATAAGCAGTAGCGATACTGATAAAAATCATCAGTAGAATAATCCATAAAAACGCATCGTCCCTTCCTGCAATAGGAAGCTTGATATTCATTCCATATAGACTACCAATGATGGTCGGGATCGTTAAGATGATCGTTAGAGAAGTTAAAATTTTCATAATATTGTTTAGATTATTAGAAACAATCGCTGAAAAGGTTTGATTCATTTGTTCAACTAGTTTTAATTGAATTCGAGCGGTAGTGCGTGATTGTTCTGTTTCAATAATCACATCATGGAGATGATTTTTTAAAGCGTGGTTTTCTTGAATCGTTTTGTTTTTTACTAAGGTTTTTAAAGTGGTCAAGTTAGCCGTGGTTGCTTCTTTGAAATAAACCAAGCTTTTTTGGATATCCATGATTTGATACAGTTGACTATTTTCTGTTGAGACACGCAATTGTTTTTCCAAGACATCGCATTGTGATTGTAAGGTGCTGAGATAAGTATTGTAGGAAAAAGTAATTTGCCACAATAATTGCATGAAGATATTTAAGTTGGCTGGTAAATCATTTTCAGTAAAAGCTTGACTAAATACTTTTTTCAAAAAGAGTGGTTCATGATTCGTAATTGTGATAAGCTTTTTTTTAGGTGTCACAATAATAGAAAAAGGGTAAGTATCTACTTGAAAATAGCCACTTGGGCTTGTTTTTGGAAACGGGTATTGCAATAATAATAACGCTGGTTTTGTTAATTTGGTCTGATTAAATTCTTCTTCTCGTGAATTTTCAGCATCGTCTAAAATAGAAGTAATGTAATCAGACGGAATTTGAAATTGGTGTGTGATTTGTTGGATTTCATCTTCACTTGGACGTTCGACGCAATACCAAATCGTATCTGCTGTTTCTTTTTGAGTATTGACCAATTGTCGATCCTCGATAGAAAAATACTTGATCATTTTTGAACCTCCTAATACGCTCTTTCATCTATTATAACGAATATCAGAATAGAACACAGTGAAAGAGCTTGGAAAATGGGATTGGCTAGGAACAGGAAAAAGGTAGTATTAAAGGAGTGGACTCATACAATTTGGATTAGATCTTTATCTAAGAAGTAAAAATAGTAGAAAACTTTATAAATTTAAAATAAATGAAATAGTTGTGTAAAATACATCAGGTATACTTGAACCAACTATGAAAGGGAGTTTTGTTAGATGGGCACTTTTACGCCACTTGTTTTATTTTGGTATATCTTTCCAGCCATCGTGTTGTTTGGCTGTAATTTTTTAGTGAAAATTTTTTCATTAGATCGTCGTTTTAAAATCAAAGCGCCTGATCTTACCGTTCCTTTTTTATGGGGAGGGATGCATGCATTGTCACGCAATTCTGCGACAGTTTCCTTCCTGCCTTTCTTTATGATTTCACTTTTGTTGATGGCGATTTGTATCGCTGTATTCCAGGCGTATTACTATGATGAAATTATCTATTCACGTTATCTTAAAATGACTTGGCGTTTAGCTTTCTTGTTAACAAGTGGTTTTTATGTCGTTTTAATCGTCTTAAATCTTCTCTCGTATCTTTGATAAAAAGCCAATCAAGCTGTAAAAAGACTTTTTAAAGACTTTTTACAGCTTGATTCTTAAAATTTTTTTTACTAATAAAAAAGTTATTCTCTGATTTCCCATAAAAGGTGGTAGAAAGTGGGGGATTGTGGTAGACTAATTTTAGTTAGTGGAGAGATGGGGGTAGTTTCAATGTTCATGGGCGAATTTCGGCATAATATTGATACAAAAGGTCGTATGATCGTACCTTCAAAACTTCGTGAAGAGTTAGGTGAACAATTCGTTCTCACGCGTGGATTAGATGGCTGTCTTTTTGGCTATCCAATGAAAGAGTGGGCGAATTTAGAAACAAAACTGAACGACATGCCTTTAGCGAAAAAAGATGCTCGAACTTTTGTGCGTTTTTTTTACTCGGCGGCCACTGAATGTGAATTAGACAAACAAGGACGGATCAACATTCCCAGTACATTAAGAAACTACGCTGCTTTAACGAAAGAATGTGTTGTCATTGGTGTATCCAATCGAATCGAGATTTGGGATGAGGCACGATGGCAAGAATTTTCTGAAGTGGCAGCAGAAAACTTTGATGAAATTGCTGAAAATATGATTGATTTTGGACTATAAGAATAGGAAGAGGCTGACTAATGACTGAGACATTTCAACACTATACAGTCATGTTGAAAGAAACGGTAGATGGCTTGAACATCAAACCAGATGGCATTTATGTAGACTGTACACTAGGCGGTGCCGGACATAGTGAATATCTTTTGAGCCAATTAAATACAAACGGGCACCTTTATGCATTCGATCAGGATCAAAAAGCCATTGATCATGCAAAAGTACGGTTAGCCCCATACATTGAAAAAGGTATGGTTACTTTTATCAAAGCGAATTTTCGTGAATTAGAAGCAAAGATAAAAGAGCATGTTCCTCAAGTCGATGGTATTTTGTATGATTTAGGCGTATCTTCTCCACAATTAGATGAAGCTGAAAGAGGTTTTAGTTATCATCAGGATGCTCCTTTGGATATGCGTATGGATCAATCAGCACCTCTGTCAGCGTATGACGTTGTTAATGAGTATTCCTATAATGAATTAGTAAAAATCTTCTTTCGTTATGGCGAAGAAAAATTTTCTAAACAAATTGCTCGAGAAATTGAACGAGTAAGAAAAATCCATCCGATCCAAACAACTGGTGAATTAGTAGAAATCATTAAAGATGTGATTCCTGCACCAGCAAGAAGAAAAGGTGGACACCCAGCTAAACGAATTTTCCAAGCAATAAGAATTGCAGTAAATGATGAATTAGGTGCAGAAGAAGCTTCATTAGAACAGGCGATTCGGCTATTAAAAATCAATGGAAGAATCAGTGTGATCACCTTCCATTCATTAGAAGATCGAATTGTCAAAAGTATGTTCAAAGAATACAGTACCGTTCAAGATTTACCACCCGGATTACCGGTTGTTCCTGAAGAATTTCAGCCAGAGCTGAAGTTGATTAATCGAAAACCGATTCTTCCATCAGAAGAAGAACTAAGTGAAAATAATCGATCACGTAGTGCAAAATTACGGATTGCTGAAAAAATACGAGTGAAAGAGGAGTAGCGTAATGGCAGAATTAAAAAAAGTCCAAGAATATCCATATGATTTACCAGAAGTGGTTGATCAACCAGAACAACAATTGCCAGATTCAAATCAAGAAATCGTACGCCCTCAATCACCGGCTAAACGCCTAAAACATATTTCTGTTTTAGAAAAATTAGCAGTAGTAAGTATTATTTTTTCAGTGATCGCACTATGTGTCTTAACAGTCATGTTACGAACAAATATCAGTGGTGTCGAAAAAGCAATCACAACGATTCAAACAGAGATCACTCAAAAAAACCAAGAAAAAACTAGTTTAGTACAGGAAAAAAATGAATTATCACGTACTGAACGAATCAAAAAAATCGCAGAAGAAAAAGGGTTGTCAATCAATGACGACAATTTAAGGAAAGTGAAGTAAATGAGTCTTAAAAATAAATTCCGGCGGTTTATGGAAAAGAAAAATCTAAATCCGACGAACAATCGCAAAAAAGTAGGTATCATTTTATTTGCTACGAGTATTGGATTGTTCTTTTTATTTGCCGTTCGTTTTTCTTATATCGTGATCGGTGGTCACGTGGCAGGAACCTCTTTGGCAGAAAAGACCGAACAACTTTACAAAGGGAGCGAGGTCGTAAAAGCAAAACGTGGAACGATCTATGATCGGAATGGGGTCGCTTTGGCAGAAGATGCCACTTCTTACTCAATCAAAGCAATCCTTTCAAAAACTTATACTTCTGGTGACAAAAAATTGTATGCCGAAGAAAAGAACTTTGACAAAATCGCCGAGATACTAAATAAAAATCTCTCTATAGAAAAGAACGATGCCTTACAAATCTTAAAAGATGGCGCCAAAAATAATCTATATCAAGTTGAATTTGGTTCTTATGGAAAAAATATCAGTCAAGAGACCAAACAGAATATAGAAGACGATATGAAGAAAGCAGGAGTAGTCGGTCTGTATTTTGAAGATCATCCCGCACGGATGTATCCTAACGGCGAATTTGCTTCCCACTTTATCGGCTATGCTGTTCCAGATAAAAATGAAAATGGCTTAGTTGGAAAGCTCGGACTAGAAGCTGCTTATAATGATATTTTAAGTGGTAAAAATGGGAAGATCGTTTACCAAAAAGACAACTACCAAAATCCTCTACCAGGAACAGTGGCAGAAGAAGTGAAAGCAGTTGACGGACAAGATATCTATACGACGTTGGATAGTCGTTTACAAAGTTATCTTGAAACGCTTATGGATCAAGTGAATGAAGAATACCAACCAGAAGAATTAACAGCCATGTTGATGAAAGCGAAAACTGGAGAAATTCTAGCAATGGGTCAACGACCTACTTTTAATCCTGAAACGATGGAAGGCTTAACCGGCAAGGATGCTGTTTGGCGTAATTTCTTAGTGCAAGATAGCTATGAGCCTGGTTCAACTATGAAAGTCTTCACGACTGCAGCAGCGATCCAAGAAGGGAAATTCAATGAGAATGAAACGTACCAATCTGGGAAAATAAAAGTTGCTGATGCGACGATCAACGACCACGATTTTGGAGCAAAAGGAGTTCTTACGATGCGACAAGCGTTATCTTGGTCAAGTAATGTTGGGATGGTAATGCTAGAGCAACGAATGGGCGGTACTTGGTACAACTACCTACAAAAATTAGGTTTTGGTCAAAGTACTCATTCAGGTCTAGATGATGAAGTAAATGGTGCTTTGCCAACAGAAAATATCGTTGACCGCGCAATGAGTTCTTATGGGCAAGCGATTGGTGTTACAAATTTCCAAATGATGAAAGCTTTCACTTCCGTCGCAAATAATGGAACGATGATCCAACCACGCTACATCAGTAAAGTTGTAGATCCTGCAACGAATGAAGAGCGTACAACGCAAACGGAAGTATTGGGGCAACCATTTTCAAAAGAAACGACCGAAAAAGTACGAGAATATATGCGTGACGTAGTTGAAAGCGAAAATTATGGTAGTGCATATGGGGTATATAGTGTGCCGGGTTATAATGTTTCAGCTAAAACTGGTACGGCACAGATTGCTTCTGATAAAGGTGGGTACCAAACTGGCGATACAGCATACTTATATTCCATCGTCGAAATGGTTCCATCTGAAGATCCAGAGTATGTTTTATACATTACGATGAAACATCCTAAGACTTACGATCGAATGGCTTTAGCTAAAATCGCTAATCCATTGATGAAACGTGCGATGGACTTCCAAGAAAGTGAAGAAGAAAATTCACCAGAAGCAAAAACAGAAAAAATCACTGTAGCAGATTACCGTAATCTAAGTGCTGACGTTGCCGCAGCAGATGCACAGAAAAGTGGATTGCAACCTATCGTTGTAGGTGATGGGAAAAAAGTGAAGAAACAATCTACTGCAAATGGTGATCAATTGATTTCTGGCGAAAAACTGATCTTGTATACAGGTGGAGAAAAACTAATGCCTGATGTCACCGATTGGTCCAAAGCAGATATTATGAAGTTAGGGAAAATCTTAGGGGTTGAAGTCACCTTCCATGGCGATGGTTACTGTAAGGAGCAAAGTTTAGCACCCTATGAAAAAATCACTGATAAAAAATTAAGTTTTACATTAGAAGAATAAGAATAGAATTGGGAGAGAAAAAGAGTATGGAGTGGACACAAGCATTGATTCCTATCGTTAGTAGTTGTGCAATGACTATTGCAGCAATGCCACTATTTATTGGGTATTTTCAAATGAAAAAACAAGGGCAGGCGATTCGTGAAGAAGGACCAAAATGGCATAATGTAAAAGCCGGAACTCCAACGATGGGTGGATTGGTGTTTTTAGTTGCAGCAATATTAACCGGAATTTGGGTTGGCGCTTGGCAAAATCAGTTGACGCCTACTCTTTTCATCCTACTATTTGTTTTAGCCTTATATGGTGTGATCGGATTTTTAGATGATTTCATTAAAATCTTTAAAAAACGAAACATGGGGCTAAACTCTAAACAAAAACTGCTAGGGCAGATCATTGGCGGGATCATTTTTTATCTTGTCTATCGTTCAGAAGGCTATCCTGGTACGTTAAATTTCTTTGGAATAGAGTTGCCACTTGGACTATTCTATGGGGTATTTGCTATTTTCTGGCTTGTTGGTTTTTCAAACGCGGTTAATCTGACAGATGGGATTGACGGATTAGTTGCTGGACTAGGAACGATCTCTTTTGCAACGTACGGGATCATTGCTTGGCATCAGCAACAATATGATGTCTTAATTATTTGTTTAAGTGTGCTTGGTGGGTTACTTGGCTTTTTTGCTTATAATCGTAAACCAGCCAAAATATTCATGGGCGATGTTGGTTCTCTGGCATTAGGTGGATTATTGGCAGCAATTTCTATTATGCTAAACCAAGAGTGGACATTGTTATTAGTTGGTTTGATTTATGTTATGGAGACAGCAAGTGTAATGCTTCAAGTTACTTCTTTCAAATTAACAGGAAAACGTATCTTCAAAATGTCTCCTATCCATCATCATTTTGAAATGTGTGGTTGGTCGGAATGGAAGATCGACATCATTTTTTGGTTAGTAAGTATTGTAACTTCTTTAATAACACTATGGTTCATTTGGTAGGAGATGACAGGAAATGAAAAAAATTTCAACATATGAAAACAAAAAAGTCCTTGTTCTTGGATTAGCGAAAAGTGGATTTAGTGCGGCCAAACTGTTACATGAGTTGGGCGCACTTGTCACTGTTAATGACGGAAAGCCGTTTGATGAAAATCCAGAAGCACAAGAGTTGCTATCACTGGGAGTCAAAGTGATTGCTGGAAGCCATCCGATTGAATTATTGGATGAAGAATTTTCTTTGATGGTGAAAAATCCGGGGATTCCGTATAGTCATCCATTTGTTCAAAAAGCACAAGAACTGGGTATTCCGGTAATTACGGAAGTGGAATTAGCTTACGAGGTAGCGGAATGTCCGATTATTGGGATTACAGGAACGAATGGTAAAACTACAACAACAACTATGACAGGCTTGTTATTGAACGCTGGTGATTTGCCAGGAACAGCTCGCCTAGCCGGGAATATCGGTTATCCAGCTAGTAGTGTGGCGCAAGAAGCAACAGCTGACGATAAAATCGTTATGGAACTATCTAGTTTCCAATTGATGGGAATCACTGATTTTCGTCCCCATGTAGCAGTAGTAACCAATATTTATGAGGCTCATATCGATTACCACAAAACGAGAAAAGAATATGTAAAAGCAAAATGGCATTTACAACAGAATATGACAGAGAAAGATTATTTGATTTTGAATTGGAATCAAGAAGAGCTAAGAGAACTCAGTAAAAAGACTAAAGCAACGGTGTTACCTTTTGCGACGGAACAAAAACTACCTAAAGGTGCCTATTCTTTAGATGGTAGTATCTACTATAACCAAGAACAAATCATGGATATTACAGAATTGGGTGTTCCTGGTTCACACAATGTTGAGAACGCACTAGCTGCCATCTCAGTTGCTAAATTATATGGTATCTCAAATGAAGCGATCAAAAATGCTTTACACCATTTCCATGGAGTACCGCATCGTACACAGTATGTGGGGGAATTTCAAGGAAGGAAGTTTTATAACGATTCAAAAGCAACTAATATTTTAGCTACTAAAATGGCATTAAGTGGTTTTCAGTTAGATCAATTAGTATTAATCGCTGGAGGTCTGGATCGGGGAAATTCATTTGATGAGTTGATACCAGCTTTAAAAGGCATCAAAGCGTTGATCACTTTTGGGGAAACTCAAAATAGATTAGCGGATGCCGGCAAGAAAGCAGGTATCCCTGTGATCAAGGCAGCTGAAAACGCAGAAGCCGCTGTACCGATCGCCCTTGAATTGAGTGAAGAGGGTGATTCGATCTTATTGTCCCCAGCAAATGCAAGTTGGGATCAATACCCTAATTTTGAAATTAGAGGCGAACGGTTTATGGAAGCTGTCAATAAACTAACTATACAAAAGTAGAAACGAGCGAGAATGAATGAAAATTTTGGTTACTGGTGGCGGAACTGGCGGGCATATTTATCCAGCACTAGCCTTCGTCAATTATGTAAAAACAAAAGAGCCGAATACTGAGTTTATGTACGTTGGAGCGCAAAGAGGCTTAGAAAATAAGATTGTTCCTGAGACCGGGATGCCTTTTCGTACGCTAGAAATACAAGGATTTCAGCGGAGGCTTTCGCTAGATAATCTGAAGACTATCCAACTTTTTTTAAAAAGTATTCGAGAAGCAAAAAAAATTTTAAAAGAATTTAAACCAGATGTGGTGATTGGGACTGGGGGCTACGTGTCGGGTGCAGTAGTCTATGCGGCATCTAAGTTAGCGATTCCTACGATCATCCATGAACAAAATAGTGTGCCTGGCATCACCAATAAATTTTTAAGTCGCTATGTGGATCGAATCGCACTTTCTTTTGAAGATGCTGCTCCATTTTTTCCTGCAGAAAAATCGTCTTTGATCGGTAATCCTCGGGCGCAAGAAGTTGCGGATATGGATAAATCGAAAATTTTAGCCACTTATGGACTTGATCCAGAGAAAAAAACAGTCTTGATTTTTGGTGGTAGTCAAGGGGCTTTAAAAATCAATCAGGCAGTGACAGAATTTTTAATGTCGTTCGATCAGGAATACCAGGTTCTGTATGCCTCAGGCGAACGCTATTATAAAGATATCCAAACGAAAGTTCCTGCTTGTGCCAATGTCAGCATACAGCCTTATATCAATAAAATGGCAGAAGTAATGGCATCAAGCGATCTATTGGTTGGTAGAGCAGGTGCGACTTCGATTGCTGAATTAACAGCTTTAGGTTTGCCAGCTATTCTAATTCCAAGTCCTTATGTGACGAATGACCATCAGACAAAAAATGCAATGAGCTTAGTCAAAAACAATGCAGCGAAGATGATCAAAGATGACGAATTAGATGGACGTTCCCTAAAACAAGCGATTGAAGAGATCATGACTAATGATCAATTACAAAAACAAATGTCTTTAGCTTCTAAACAGCAAGGAATCCCAGACGCATCAGAAAGAATGTACGAGCTAGTAAAATCATTAATTCAAAAATAAAGGTGGTGTGGTCTTAGTGAGTAAGAAAAAAAAGCCAGACAAGCTGCCAAATGAATCTGAGGGTGAACAAAATCTAACTCCTTGGCAAAAGGCCAACCGGAAATATTTGGCAGAACACGAAAAAAAGGAAGAACAAAAAGAAGAGCAAAAAGAAGAAAAAAATGAAAATACAAATGAGCCGGCAGCATCCACTTCCGCTACTAAAGAAGCAGACTCAGCGGAAGGTGAGAAGCAAGAAGCAACCGCTTCTGATCCAATGAAAAAAGGAGACTCTGAGCCATTTGAAAAAATTGAACAACCAAAAATTGGTAGTCCTTATAATGGCTCTTTTTTAAATCGGCTACCGAATCTGAAAAATCAACGAAATAAAGTTCTTTATCGAAGACTGACTTTTATTATTTCAATCCTAACGATCCCACTGATTTTTTTGATTTATTATGTTTCCCCTTATAGTCGACTGCAAGGGATAACAGTTTCAGGGAACCAAATGATTACGAGTCAAACAGCCATTGCCGACTCTCATTTGGCAATTGATGGAAATGTTTGGAGTCAGTATTTCCATAAAAACCAATATCTTGATACATTGAAAAAAGAACAACCAAGAGTAGAGAGCGCACAATTGCATTTTAAGTCAATCAATACTTTTGAGTTGGCTATCAAAGAATACAAAGAGATTGCTTTAGTGATGAAGGACGGCGAATATTTTCCTGTAATCGAAAATGGGAAAGTCTTAAAGGAAAAAGTAGCAAATCCGACTAAGAATTTACCAATTCTAGAGAATTTCACAGATAACGCCAAAATTAGTCAATTGGTTAAAGAATATAATCAATTAACTTCAGAATTACAAAAAGCAATTTCAGAAATCAAATATACACCAAAAGAGAGCAATAAAAATTTGATCCAACTAAATATGAATGATGGGAACCAAGTGATCGTCAATATTCAAAATCTAGCCAGTCAAATGAAATATTATCCACAAGTCGCTAAAGAGATGAAGGAAAAGGGCGTCATTGATATGGAGGTAGGGATTTTCTCTTATCCTTACAGTGAAAGCAAGAAGGAGAATGGCGGAGTAACAGATCCATCTGTGCAGACAAGTTCTACCGAAAATCTCACAGGACAATCGGGAGCATCAAGTGATCAGTCAGACCAATCTTCGGAATCAGTTGAGTCAAATCAAGCAGGTCAGTCAGAGAATACAAGTGAATCTAGCCAAATCGATGACAATTCAAGTTCATCGTCTTCAGATTTAACCGAAAATTAATAAAACAGCTTTAAAAAGTGATAATCTACTTTCTAAAAACCGGTAATTTATGGTAGAATTGAAGGCAGTGAATATATCTATTAAAGTATATTTAAAAACGGACGTTAGTTGTTCGCTTGTATATGGAATAGTAAGTAGGAGGGAATCCCGTTCATGGCAAAAACAGGAATGTATGTAGGCCTTGATATTGGAACGACATCTGTCAAAGTTGTCGTGGCTGAATATATCGACAGCCAAATGAATATTATTGGAGTAGGAAACGCAAAATCAGAAGGGATTAACCGCGGCATTATCGTTGATATCGATAAAACGGTCCAAGCGATACAACGAGCAGTAAGACAAGCAGAAGAAAAAGCAGGAATACAGATCAAAGGGGTTAGTGTTGGTCTACCAGCAAACTTGCTTGAAGTGGAAAATTGCCAAGGAATGATTGCAGTAAACGGGGATTCGAAAGAAATCACCGATGAAGATGTCAGAAACGTGGCTTCAGCTGCCCTTGTTCGTTCAATTCCTCCTGAACGTCAAATCGTATCAATTTTGCCACAAGACTTTACCGTTGATGGATTCGAAGGAATCAAAGATCCTCGTGGAATGATCGGTGTCAGATTAGAAATGTATGGCTTGTTATTTACTGGGCCAAAGACGATTGTTCATAATATCCGTAAATGTGTAGAAAATGCAGGATTGGTTGTCAATGAATTAGTCATTACACCATTAGCTTTAACAGAAACAATCCTTTCAGATGGAGAAAAAGATTTTGGAACGATCGTGATTGATATGGGCGGTGGACAAACGACAACAGCTGTTATGCATGACAAACAATTGAAGTTCACTAGTCTAGATCAAGAAGGTGGCGAGTTCGTCACAAAAGATATCTCGATTGTGTTGAATACGTCATTCAATAATGCTGAAGCGTTAAAAATCAATTATGGGGATGCTTATCCAGAACGTACTTCTGCAAATGAAGAGTTTCCAGTAGATGTGATCGGTCAATCTGAACCTGTCAAAGTGGATGAACGCTATTTATCAGAAGTGATTTCAGCCCGTATGGAACAGATTTTCAATAAAGCCAAAGAAGCGTTAGACCAAATCGAAGCACTAGAGTTACCTGGTGGTATCGTACTAACTGGTGGTGCTGCAAGCCTTCCAGGTGTTGTTGATCTGGCACAAGAGATTTTTGGTGTGAATGTTAAGCTATATGTACCTAACCAAATGGGACTTCGTAATCCAGTCTTTACTAATGTAATCAGCATCGTGGATTACTCAGCTAACTTGAGTGAAGTCTATCAATTGGCTAAAATTGCTGTGACAGGTGAAACAGTGGTCGCGCATCACACAACTGTAGAACAAGAAGTGACATCATATGATAATGATAGCTATGATGTTCCAGAAGAAACGGTCTACGACGAACCTGAACAAAAGAAATCAGACGAAGATGTAACAACTAAAATTAAAGGTTTCTTTTCAAAAATTTTTGATTAATTCATCCTGGGAGGAATAAAATATGGAATTCTCAATTGATAATAATATCAATGACGGCGCAGTAATCAAAGTCATCGGTGTCGGTGGCGGCGGTGGAAATGCTGTTAACCGTATGATTGAAGAAAATGTAAAAGGTGTTGAGTTCATCACTGCCAACACAGATGTCCAAGCATTGAAAAATTCAAAAGCTGAAACAGTTATCCAATTAGGACCTAAATATACACGCGGACTAGGTGCAGGCTCTCAACCAGAAGTTGGTCAAAAAGCTGCCGAAGAAAGTGAACAAGCTTTACGCGAAGCCTTAGATGGCGCTGACATGATTTTCATTACTGCAGGTATGGGAGGCGGAACTGGTACAGGTGCTGCTCCAATCGTAGCAGGAATTGCTAAAGAACTTGGTGCTTTAACTGTCGGTGTCGTAACTCGACCATTCACTTTTGAAGGACCAAAACGTGGCAGATTTGCTGCTGAAGGTATCGCACGTTTGAAAGAAAACGTCGATACATTATTGATTATCTCAAACAACCGTCTTCTTGAAGTAGTTGACAAGAAAACACCAATGTTAGAAGCTTTCCGTGAAGCTGATAATGTATTACGTCAAGGGGTTCAAGGGATCTCAGATTTGATTACAGCCCCTGGTTACGTTAACCTTGACTTTGCTGATGTGAAAACTGTTATGGAAAACCAAGGAACAGCGTTAATGGGTATCGGTGTAGCAAGCGGTGAAGAACGTGTGATCGAAGCGACGAAGAAAGCTATTTCTTCTCCACTTCTTGAAACATCAATCGATGGAGCTGAGCAAGTCTTGCTTAACATCACTGGTGGATTAGACATGACTTTATTTGAAGCTCAAGATGCTTCAGATATCGTAGCAAATGCTGCTACAGGCGATGTTAACATCATTCTAGGTACATCAATCAATGAAGAAATGGGCGATGAAATCCGTGTAACGGTTATTGCAACGGGTATCGACGAATCAAAAAAGGAACGCAAGTCTAGTCGTCCGGCTAGACAAACACAAATGCAATCATCTACTCAAAAAACAGTTTTAGATATGGATCAAGCAAAACCAATCTCTGCTGAAGAAGAAAATAGCAGTTTTGGTGACTGGGACATCAGACGTGAACAAAATGTCCGTCCTAGAGTTGAAGAAACGAATTTTGAACCTATCGAAAAAAAAGAATTTGATACATTCAATCGTGAAGAAACAAAAGCAAAAGGTGACGATGAATTAAGTACACCACCATTTTTCCGTCGTAAAAAATAAAGGAGGAAGAGCACATGATTGCTGACAACTTGCTAAAAATCGAGCAAGAGATTCAGGACTCGTGTGCTCTTGTTCATCGTGATCCGAAAGAAGTCACACTAGTCGCTGTCACCAAATCAGTGGATTCTGCTACGGCAGAAAAATTGATTGAACAGGGTGTAAAAAACTGCGCAGAAAACCGCGTAGATAAATTGTTACAAAAAAAACAAGATTTAGTTAATTATCCTGATGTAAAGTGGCATTTAATTGGTAATTTGCAGCGTAGAAAGGTAAAATTGATTATAAATGAAATTGATTGCTTTCACGCATTAGACAGTTTGAAATTAGCAGAAGAAATACAAAAAAGGGCAACAAAACCCCTCGATTGTTTTGTGGAAGTGAATGTATCTGGTGAAGCATCCAAACATGGTTTTTCGCCAGAAGAGCTGGTTCCTTTTATCGAATCTTTAGTTGCTTTGTCTAAAATAAAGGTTGTTGGTTTAATGACGATGGCACCTAAAGAGGCTTCTGCTAAACAAATTCGCAAAGTATTTGGAACGCTGAAAGAATTGCGTGATCTTGTTCATTCGAAAGGTTTTTCGCATGCACCATGTACGGAATTAAGCATGGGAATGAGTCAGGACTTTCAACTGGCAATCGAAGAAGGTGCCACATTCATCCGTGTAGGAACAGCGCTATTCAAAGACGAGGAGGAACAATAATGCCACTTTTAAATAGAGGTGCGATTGCTAATTTTTTCGGATTAGCTGATGAGGAAGAGTACGAGGAGTATCCTGAAACATCTAAGCCGGCTGTAGCACAGCCTACAACAAAAAAGAAACCAATACAGCCAACACAATCTCAAATGAGCCAGCCAAGAGCTGTCTCAAAGCCACGTGCGCAACAAACAACACGTCCTGTTGCTCGTGAAAGTGTAGCGGCAAATGAAACAAAAAAAGTGATTGAATTACATCAAACACCAGCTAAAAAAACACGTAAAGAAGAAACAGCAAAAACTTCTTTTACACCTAAAACAAATTTAGCTGGAAAAATTACGGTCATGGAACCACGAGCTTATTCTGAAGCAATGGCTATTGCTAAACGAATCATTGCTGGTGAAGCAACATTAGTAAATTTCCATTTAGTAGAAGAAAAACAAGCGAGAAGAATCGTTGATTTTTTAACTGGCACTGTCTATGCATTAGATGGTGACATTAAGCGAGTAGGTGACGAGATTTTTCTATGCACGCCAACTGGAATGGAAATCGATAGTTCAACAGCACAATCTTTTGCAGACGTGAACCTATTTGACCTATAAGAGGAGGAACGACAATTTATATTATTTTTATATTACTTAATCTGCTGGGACGAGCAGCCTACTTTTACAGTCTTTTGTTAATGGTTTATGCACTTTTATCCTGGTTTCCAGGAGGATATCAATCAGGGATTGGTCGCTTTTTAGCAAAAATCTGTGAACCGTATATCCAGTTATTTGATCGACTTCCACTTCGATTTGGTGGAATTGATTTTACGATTCTAGCTGCGATCTTGATTTTAAACTTAGCAATACAAGGTCTTCAACATATCGTTTTATGGATAGTCATGGCAATTTATTAAAACGATCAAAGGAGTAGCTGATAGGAGGGGAAAATATGGATGCTAATGTTTATCAGCATTTCCGTGCAGATGAACGTTCTTTCATCGATTCAGTAGGTGATTGGATCGAACAGGTACAAGGGCAATATGCACCTTATCTTACTGACTTTCTTGATCCAAGACAATCCTATATACTAGAGACGCTGATCCGTCAAGATAGTGAATTACACTTTTCATTTTATGGCGGTTATGAGCAAGCAGAACGGAAGCGATGTTTGATTTTTCCTGACTATTATGAGCCTACTGACGAAGATTTTGAGGTGTCACTTTATGAAATCCATTATCCGAGTAAGTTTGCTAGTTTGACTCATGGAAAAGTATTAGGTACATTGGTTGGTACAGGTATCAAACGAGCTTACTTTGGTGATATCATTTCTGATGGTGATCGCTGGCAAGTGTTCATTGCAAGAGAAGTTGAACAGTTTGTAGCAACGCAAGTAACAAAAATCGGCAAAGTCTCTGTTCGGATGGAGCCAATCAAGTATACGGAATTACTTGTGCCAAAAGATGGTTGGACACAAGAAAGAGGTACAGTGACTTCATTGAGACTAGACAGCGTGATCTCGGAGATTTATAATATTTCCAGACAGCGTTCGAAGCAGCTGATTGAGTCTGGAAAAGTAAAAGTAAATTGGACAGAAAATACACGCCCTGATTTTTTACTTGAGTTATTAGATATCGTTTCGATCAGAGGATTTGGTCGAATCCAAATTCAAGAACTTGAAGGAAAAACCAAAAAAGAAAAATACAGGGTATTATTTGGTGTATTACGTAAATAAAACAAAAAGGTGGTTTACACATGGCTTTAACTCCATTAGATATCCAAAACAAAACATTCCCCACAAAAATGCGGGGATACAATCAAGACGAAGTAGATGATTTCTTAGATTTAGTTGTTCGTGACTATGAAGAAATCACGCAACGAAACCGTGAACTTGAAAAAGCAGTGAAACATTCAGAAGAAAAATTAGAATATTTCAATGAACTAAAAGATGCATTGAATCAGTCAATCATCGTTGCTCAAGACACAGCGGATAAAGTTAAAACAAGTGCAAGTAAAGAGTCCGAAGTAATCGTGACATCTGCTCAAAACAAAGCGGATGAATTAGTGGCTACGGCTGAAAAACGTGCGCACCAATTAACGACAGATGCGGAAGAAAAAGCAAGACAAATCCTAACAGATGCAACTGAAAAAGCAAAACAGCTAGCAGTTGAAACAGAAGACTTAAAGAAAAAAACACGAGTTTTCCACCAACGAATCAGCTTGATGTTAGAATCTCAATTAGAACAAGTAAAAAGTCCAGAATGGGATGAAATTTTACAACCTTTCTCAAGCTATGTGTCAGATAGTCATGAAGTGATCAAAGAAGTTTTAGCAAAACAACTTGACAATGAAAATCAAACTGATGTAAACTCAGACACAGGCATCATGGAAGCACCAATGACTGCATTTGATACACAGGCGATCGATATTTCGATCATTCCTGGTGATGACGAAGAGTAGAACAGAAAAGCATTTTGTCATTCTTTTCAGCGAGCCGATGATAGTGGAAGTTCGGCAAGACCCTGCAAAGTGAAAGATCCTCTACGAAGATTGTTTCTGAAATAGGAGTAAGAAACAACGGTTGACCTCGTTATTGGTTTTTAAGAGTTACATGATCATGTAACTGAATTTGGGTGGTACCACGGCATGTTCGTCCCTTTGGATGAACATGCTTTTTTGTGTTCTTTAAAATGATGAAAGAAGGAGCGTAACTGGTTTATGAAAATGAAAGAAACCTTACAACTAGGTAAAACAAAATTTCCAATGCGTGGTAATTTGCCTAATCGTGAAGCGGATTGGCAAAAAGAATGGGAAGAAAATAAAATTTATCAAAAAAGACAAGAATTAAATGAAGGAAAGCCAAGTTTCATCTTACATGATGGACCTCCTTATGCAAATGGAAATATCCATTTAGGACATTCATTAAATAAAATCAGTAAAGATATCATTATCCGTTCAAAATCAATGTCAGGATTTCGTGCACCTTATGTTCCAGGTTGGGATACTCACGGTTTACCGATTGAACAAGTATTAGCCAATAAAGGGATCAAACGAAAAGAAATGACAATGTCAGAGTACTTAGAAAAATGTCGTGAATATGCCCTTTCACAAGTCGACAAACAACGAGAAGATTTCAAACGACTAGGAGTGGCAGGCGATTGGGAGCATCCATACGTCACGTTGGATCCTTCTTACGAAGCGGCACAAATCCGTGTTTTCGGTAAAATGGCTGAAAAAGGCTATATCTATAAAGGATTGAAACCAATCTATTGGTCTCCGTCAAGTGAATCTTCACTTGCTGAAGCAGAAATCGAATATAAAGATGTGAAGTCTCCTTCTATCTTTGTGGCTTTCAATGTGAAAGATGGCAAAGGGTTGTTAGATGAAGATACAGCTTTCGTTATTTGGACAACTACGCCATGGACATTACCAGCAAACCAAGGAATTGCAGTAAATCCAACTTATACGTACGTTTTAATCGAAGCAGATGGACGTAAATTTGTCGTTGCAAAAGATTTATTAGAAAAAGTTCAAACTGAAATCGGTTGGTCTGATGTTCAGGTGTTGAAAGAGATTGCTGGTCAGGAAATGGAATACATGACTGCTTGGCATCCGTTTTATGAGCGGGAATCATTAGTCATCTTAGGTGACCATGTAACTTTAGACGCTGGTACTGGATTAGTCCATACAGCACCAGGTCACGGGGAAGATGACTATATTGCAGGAAACAGATATAAATTGCCAGTAGTTTCTCCAGTGGATTCAAAAGGGGTTTATACAGAAGAAGCACCAGGATTTGAAGGGGTCTTTTACGACAAAGCGAATCCAATGATTACTGATTTGTTACAAGAAAAAGGTGCTTTATTAAAACTTGACTTCTTTACGCATAGTTATCCTCATGACTGGCGTACAAAAAAACCTGTGATTTATCGTGCTACACCACAATGGTTTGCATCAATCGACGATTTCCGACAAAATATTTTAGAGGAAGTAGAAAAAGTAGATTGGATCATTCCTTGGGGGAAAACACGTCTTTATAATATGATCCGTGATCGTGGCGACTGGGTTATTTCACGTCAACGTGCATGGGGTGTGCCATTGCCAATCTTTTACGCTGAGAATGGGGAAGCAATCATTACGCCGGAAACGATTGAACACGTAGCGCAATTGTTTGCTGAACATGGTTCAATCATTTGGTTTGAGAAAGAAGCGAAAGATCTTCTTCCAGAAGGCTTTACGCATCCAGGATCACCGAATGGACAGTTTACGAAAGAAACAGATATCATGGATGTTTGGTTTGATTCAGGTTCTTCTCACGAAGCAGTCTTGCGTCAACGTCCAGAACTATCATTCCCAGCTGATATGTATTTAGAAGGTTCTGATCAATACCGTGGCTGGTTCAATTCAAGTATTACTACAAGTGTGGCAATCAATGGGGTTGCACCGTATAAATCTGTCCTTTCTCAAGGGTTCACTCTGGATGGCGAAGGGCGTAAGATGAGTAAGTCGTTAGGTAACACGATCTTGCCAGATAAAGTGATCAAACAATTTGGCGCGGATATCTTACGTTTGTGGGTAGCTAGTGTGGATTATGAAGCAGATGTACGTGTATCCATGGATATTTTAAGCCAAGTAGCAGAAGTTTACCGCAAAATCAGAAATACGATGCGCTTCTTGATTGCAAATACTGAAGACTTCGATCCACAAAAAGATACGATTTCATTTGAAGAATTACGTTCTGTAGATAAATATATGACTATCCGATTGAACGAAGTGATTAAAGAAATTCGTGAAGAAGGATATGAGAAATATAACTTCATGCACATCTATCGTACCGTAATGAACTTTTTAACAGTAGATCTATCTGCATTCTATCTGGATTTTGCTAAAGATGTTGTTTATATCGAATCAGAAAATGATTACCAACGCCGTTGTATGCAAACTGTGTTTTATCAAACAGCAGTAGCTTTAACAAAATTATTAACACCGATTATTCCACATACTGCAGAAGAAATTTGGTCTTTCTTAAAAGAAGAAGAAGAGTTTGTTCAATTAAGTGAACTTCCAGGTTACCAAGAGTATCCAAATCAAGAAGAATTGATGGATACTTGGGCAGCATTTATGGACTTCCGTGATAAAGTGTTAAAAGCTTTAGAAGAAGCACGAAACAATAAATTGATCGGTAAATCTTTGGAAGCGAAGTTGACGATCTATCCAAATGAACAAGTTCGTGGATTGCTGACAGCTGTGGATGCGGATATTCCACAATTGTTGATCGTGTCACCAGATTACTATGAAGTGATGTCAGCTAACGCAGAAGTACCAGAAGCTGCGGTGAAATTTGATGACGTAGCCATTTTAGTAGAAAAAGCTGACGGACAAACATGCGATCGTTGTCGTCAAATCCGCAAAGACGTAGGCGTTGATGAAAAATTACCACACTTATGTGGACGCTGTGCGCACATCGTTGAAGAAAACTATCCAGAAGCAGTGGCAGAAGGATTTGAATAAAAATTTGGTCATGTTTGGTGACTAAAGGAAAGTTATCTAAAAAACATCAAAGTTAGTAAGAGTTACTAGCTTTGATGTTTTTCGTTTTAATAGAGTGATTTCATTATCCATATAGAGTCGAGAGGAGCCAAAAAGTCTGGGATATTAATCAGAACATAACTGATTAATATCCCAGACTCTTAATGTTAGTAAATTTTTACTTTAAACGTTACACACAGCTAGTCTTCTAGCTTTCCACGATCACGGTACCAGCCATCTGGTTGCCAGATCCATTCAAACCCATCTTTTTCCAGCAATTCAAATGCAGCTTCTGGTCCCATTGTTCCAGCTTTATAATTAGGGAAGTCAGGTTCCACTTGATCCCAAGCTTTACGAATGACATCGACGATATGCCAAGATTGAGCAACTTCTTCCCAATGTGAAAAGTTTGTACCATCACCTTTTAAAGCATCTAAAAGCAGCTTCTCATAAGCTTCAGGACTGTTTTCAACCATTTCAGCGCTATTGCGGTACTCTAATCTTCTAAATTCAGTGTTAAACCCTTGTCCAACCTCTTTTCCATTTAATGTTAAAGAGAAACCTTCCGTTGGTTGGATATAAATCGTTAAAACATTTGGTGGTAATGTCCTATCTTCACAAGGTTCATCTTCGACCGAAGTTTTAAAAACATTGACTGGGACTTGTTTAAAGACGATATTGATCCGAGTTCCTTTTTCTGTCAAACGTTTCCCAGTGCGTACATAAAAGGGAACACCTGACCAGCGGAAATTGTCAATGACAAACTTCCCAGCTACAAAAGTTTCGGTAGTAGATTCAGGATCTACTTTATCTTCTTCACGATAGCCTTTAAATGTATTACCATCTAACTCACCAGGTGCATATTGCCCACGGATAAAGTTTTTTAATGCTTCAGATTTTTCATAGATTCGCACAGCTTTCAGTGCCTTGATTTTTTCTGCACGAATTTCTTTTTCAGAAAAGGCGACAGGAGGTTCCATCGCTAAAAGTGCTAGTACTTGTAGAATGTGGTTTTGGACCATATCTTTTAAAGCACCACTGTGATCATAGTAGCCACCACGATCTTCAACACCTAAAGCTTCACCGAATGTAATCTGAATATTATCGATATAGCGATTGTTCCATTGTGATTCAAAAATGTTATTAGCAAAACGAATTGCTGAGATATTTTGGATCATTTCTTTACCTAAATAATGATCAATCCTAAAAATATCTTGTTCAGGGAAGACTTGACGGATCTTTTCATTCAGCTCGAATGCAGATTGATAATCTGAACCAAATGGTTTTTCGATGATCAAGCGATTATAACCATTTTCAGTAACGATATGTTGCGATTTAAGATGAGAAACGATCGTACCGAAAAATTCTGGAGACATGGCTAAATAATAGATGCGATTGCCAGCTAATTGGTAGGTTTCATCTAAGCGGTCAGCTAGGTCTTTTAAAGTATTGTAGTGGGTAGAATCATTTACATCATGTGATTGATAGTAGAAATGACTAGCAAATTCTTTTGCTTCTTCTTCAGTCGGATTCAAGGACTGGATCGTCGAAGCGACCACTTCACGATAATGTTCATCACTCCAAGGTCTACGAGCAGTACCGATTACTGCAAAATGTTTTCCTAGATTTCCTTTTTTATAAAGGCGGAACAAGGAAGGATACAATTTGCGTTGTGCTAAATCACCTGTACCACCAAAGATTGTAAATAAGACATTTTTTTCATTAGCCATATGGGTGTACTCCTTTATAATTTGTCGACAAAAATCGTACTGGCTGCTTTAAAGCTGACAGGGATTTTCTTTTGTTGATTTTGGATTGTGATCGGTCCTTCATAAGCGGCAACATCTACAATCTCATATTCTTCATCAATGTTTAAGTCAATCGTCACAAGATAGTCCAATAGTTCTTTTTCATCCAACACTCGAGCGATGCGAACTTTAGAACCAACTGGATAAGACTCTAATGTTTGTCTACGTTCTTCATGAACCACTTGTTCTTTTTTAGGAATAATTCCACCATGTGGACAGTGCATAGGATGATTCAAATAGTCTTCTAAATGGTCAGCAAGTTGTTCTGAAGTCACATGTTCCAACACCTCAGCATCATCATGGACTTCGTTCCAGCTATAATCTAAATGTTCGACTAAAAAAACTTCCCATAAACGATGTTTGCGAATCAAACTACTTGCCTTTTGTAAGCCAGTCTCCGTAAGTTGAACTCCTTGATAAGGAGAATGCTCAACGAGTTGTTCTTTCACAAGTTTGGAAATCATTTCGCTAACAGAAGCTGGGGACACAGCAAGACTGGAAACGATTTGTTTATTATTTACTTTTGTCGTGTCTCCGCCTAATTCCAAAATGATTTTCAAGTAATCTTCTCGATTTGGTGTCATGTTTAATCATCCTTTCATGGTATGAAACCATCATTAGTAAGTTTATCAAAAAAAACATCAAATGACTATTTTTCTAGACAAAAAACGTAAAATAAACGAAGAAATACAGAAAGGTAAATCAATGATTAAGGGAATGAAAAGAGTTTGGGATACAGGACTTGCTCTAAAAGTCGTTCAAGAAGTGGCTCTATCAAAAATAAGCCGAAGAATTCCAAAAACAGGAGGAGATTTTTGGAAATTCTTCGACTTATTTTTCAGAGTTAGCCGCTCTTGTCACACCCTCTTTTGAGGAGCTATTTTGTTTTGTCAACGTATAAGAAGTATCGGATGATTCATCATAAAAGGTCGTATCACTGTATGATAGGATCAAATAAAAACCATATTGATCTCGCAAGACGAGTTGCTGTGGAGTTAGTTCGACCAATTCCGTTACTAAGGAGTGACCGTTGATAGATAAATCAAACGTTTCTGTGACCAGTAGTTGTTGTTTTTGTTGATTTTTATCTATAAAGGTCCAGGTTCCATGATATTGCGTTGGATCAAAGTCTTTGGTGGTTGGCTGTTTCTTTTTCAGAAAGAATTTTCCAAATAAAATAGCAAAAAATGCAAGGATTCCATAAAGTGTTTTTTTACGTATCATACGATTGTCACTCCTAACCTCTTTTAATTCCAACGATCATTTTCTGTCAGTTTCATTGTACCTAAAAAAAATAAAGATTTCTCTAGGACTTTCGACTGGTTTTTCAAGAGTTTTTTGTGAAATTATGGTAGGATACATAGTAGGAAGAAAGGTGACCGTTTTTGAAGTACCAGCAAGTAGAAATCGCTTTTTTTATTGAACGACCGAATCGTTTCATCGCTCATTGCTTGAACCAACAAGGAGAAGTGATCGTAGCACATGTGAAAAACACTGGAAGAGGTAAAGAAGTCCTGCTCCCAGGAGCGAAAGTAGCGGTTGCATATACACCTAGTTTAAAACGGAAAACAGATTATGATTTAATTGCTGTGAAAAAAGGGGATAACTGGTTCAATATCGATAGTCAACTTCCCAACCGTTTGGCATTAGAAGGAATTTTATCTGGAACAATCCAGTTGCCATCGTTGATCGGAAAAATCGTTAAGTTCAAGCGTGAAGTCCGCTATCGACAGTCCATATTTGATATTTATTTAGAAACAGATTCAGGACAAAAAGTGTTCGTCGAAGTAAAGGGAATGACTTTAGAAAATAAAGGAATTGGGGCGTTTCCTGATGCGCCAACGTTACGAGGTTTAAAACATGTGAAAGAATTAGTGGAAGCGCGACAGGAAGGCTATGAAACTTACGTGTTGTTTATCGCACAGTTTGAACACCTTCATCTGGCAACAATCAACGAAGCAATGCAACCGGAGTTAGCCAATATCATACGCTACGGACAGTTAAACGGCGTGAATGTTTTAGCCTATAATTGTCAGGTAACAGCGGATTGTGTCAATTTGAAACAAGCCATACCATTTGATGTAGAGGCATCGTTTGAAGACCCGAATAAATAGAAAGAAGGTAAATGAAATGATCAATTTAGGAATTATTGGTACCAACTGGATCACCCATCAATTTGTGCAAGCAGCATTAAGCACGAAACAATATGAATTAACAGCAGTTTATTCGAGACATTTAGAAAAAGCACAAGAATTTGGCGCCAAGTATGAGGGAGATATTGCCTATGCGACAGATTTAGAAACTTTTTTTGGTCTGGAACATCTTGATACGGTATACATTGCTTCGCCTAACAGCCTGCATTTTCAACAAGCAAAACAAGGCATTTTAGCAGGAAAAAATGTCATTGTTGAAAAACCGGCATTTAGTACGCCTAAAGAAATGGACGAAATCATTCATCTAGCGAATGAGAAAAATGTTTATTTTTTTGAAGCTGCACGAAACATCCATGAAGCAGGATTCAAAAAAATTGCTGACTATCTTCCATTGAAAGATGAGATCCTCGGTGCCAACTTTAGTTATATGAAATATTCTTCTCGTTACGATCAAGTACTAGCAGGAGAAGTACCAAATATTTTCTCTACCCGTTTTTCTGGTGGTGCGCTGATGGATCTGGGCGTTTATCTCGTTTATGCTACGATAGGATGGTTTGGGATGCCTTCAGAAGCTCACTATTTCCCACGAAAGATCTCAACTGGTGTTGATGGATTAGGTTGGGGGATCTTGCGTTATGAGACCTTTGATGTCACGATTCAACCTGGTAAAATCGGGGATTCTTACTTACCTTCAGAAATCTACTTTAATTCAGGAACATTAGTCATGAATGGGGTCAATGCGATTGAAAAGGCAGAGTTCCATGATCGAGAACATCAGGAAATTGATGCATTAGCAATTACCGCAGCTGAAAATCCCATGGCAGAAGAGGCAGCTGATTTTGCCAATGTGATCAATCATCCAAACGATCCAGCTTGGGGATTACGATATGAAGAATGGATCGAACTTGCTCGCAATGTGAACCAAGTAGTTTACGATCTTAGAATAAATGGTGGCATCAAATTTGATGCCGATAATGAGGACGATTTTTAAAATGAATGAATTTGTAAAAAACTTTCCACAAGCTTGGCAAGAAAAATGGCAGGAAAAGGGATTTCAAACACCCTCTCTGATCCAACAGGCTGTTTTTCAACCGCTTAAAGAAAAAGAATCAATTATTGGTATTTCACCAACCGGCTCAGGCAAAACATTAGCTTATCTTTTACCTTTGCTGCTGAATGTCCCTAAAGAGGGGGGAAGTACTTTACTAATCCTTGTTTCTTCACAAGAATTAGCAATTCAAGTCGCAGAAGTGGCTCGTGAGTGGTCAAAAGGATTGGCATTAAAAGTCCAATCACTTGTGGGCGGAGCTAACGTCAAAAGGCAGATCGAAGGTTTGAAAAAACGACCAGAAGTCTTAGTAGGGACTCCTGGACGGGTGCTGGAATTGATGAAGACCAAAAAATTAAAAGCTCATCAGTTGCAAACGATTGTTTTTGATGAAGCAGATCAATTGTTTGATGAAGGGAATCGTTCATTAGTGGAACAAATTGTGCGACAAGCCCCTGTGGACTATCAATTAGTATTCTTCTCAGCAACAGCTGATCGCTCAATCAGTAAAATTGAAGAAATCACAAAGGCTTCCATCCCAGTTGTTGATGTCACAAAAGACGATGACTCTAGAAAAGGTCAGCAACATTACTATTTAAGGATACCACCTCGTAAAAAAGAAGAATATTTGAGACGGCTTGCTTATGTCACAGATTTTCATGGACTAGTCTTTTTCAACCAACTCAATGAATTAGGGACAATGGAAGAAAAATTACAATTTCGTGGTGTTTCAGTTGGCAGCTTAGCTTCCGATCAAAATAAATTGTTACGTAAAGCAGCACTTGATCAATTCAAGAATAAGAAAATCACGATGTTGTTCACGACTGACGTAGCAGCCAGAGGATTAGATATCGAACAATTACCTTATGTTGTGAATGCCGAAATTCCCTTAACGGAAGAAGCTTATTTGCATCGTTCAGGGCGAACCGGACGGATGGGGAAAGACGGAACCGTGATCACATTTGTGCAAGATCATACTGTTAAAGAGTTGAAAAAATTAACACGTCATATGGCGATTGATATGGAAGAGATTTTTCTTCATGGTGGACAATTAGTCAAAGAATTGCCACAAAAAGAACTCTCACAAAAAGAAGAAGCCAATGACAAAAACACAAAAAAAACTGCTCCATTTGGTCCTTCGAAAAAAGAACAAGTTGAAAAAAATAGTACGCCAAAGAAAAAGCTTAAAAACAAACAAAAAAAGCAGAAAAATAAAGGAGCAAGGCGCAAATAAGCGCCTTTTTGTGTTATTATATTGAAAACGCAATCAGCGTTATTTGAGGATAGTGGGGGATTGTATGAACGAAAGACAAGAAGAAATATTGGATCTATTGCATGAGAAACAGCAAGGATTGACGGCAAGTGATGTGGCAAAACATCTAAAAATCGATCGAAGTAATGCAAGTCGATATCTCAGCGATCTCTATAAAGACCGCTATATTATCAAAAGTTCCGGCAGACCAGTTGTCTATTCATTGCCTCCGCAAAAAACAGCCTCTGACAAAGTTCACGTTGATGCATCGACCCAAGTGACGTTTGATACACTAGTTGGTGAAAATGATTCTTTGAAAGTAAGCATCCAGCAAGCTAAGGCAGCCATATTATATCCTCCTCGAGGATTGCATACAATCATTTTTGGTGAGACAGGAACGGGTAAATCGATGTTTGCAGAATGTATGTATCATTTTGCGATTGATTCTGAAATGCTCTCAGAAGATGCACCTTTTGTTTCCTTTAATTGTGCGGATTATGCGCAGAATCCACAGTTACTGTTTGGACATATTTTTGGAATCAAAAAAGGAGCTTATACTGGGGCATCGCAAGATAGTCAAGGGTTGATTGCGAAAGCGAATGGTGGGATCTTGTTTCTTGATGAAATTCATCGTTTACCACCGGAAGGACAAGAAATGTTGTTTACTTTTATTGATAAAGGGGTCTACCGTCCGTTGGGAGAAAGCGCCCACGTCCATGAAGCATCTGTTCAGATCATTGGAGCAACCACCGAGTCATCTGAAAGTTTTTTGACAACCTTTAATCGCCGAATTCCTATGGCAATCACATTACCAAATCTGGCTTCTCGTTCATTAGATGAACGTTATGAAATCATTTCTTTATTTATCAAACAAGAAGCCAATCGTTTGAATCAACGTATAGATATCGAAAAAGAAGCCATTTTGGCATTTATGCTTTATGATGCAGAAGGAAATATCGGACAAGTCAAGCGTGATTTGAAATTAGTATGTGCGAAGTCATTTTTACATTATCGGACACATAATGAAGAAAAACTGATTATTCGTAAAGAAGAACTGTCTCTCCAAGTACAAAAAGGGTTGTTGAAAATCAAAGAAGTACCTGAACGTTTGGATCGCTTTATGGATAGTAAGAGTCAATACCTGACTTTTGAGCCTGGTTTTGCTGATGTTGTTTGGTCACAAGATCCAGAACGAAACATGCAGGTCTATAATGATATCGAAGAAAAAATGCTTTCTTTATCAGAAACGGGTGTCGAAAGTATTGATTTAGAAACTTTGATCTCGAAAGATGTGGATGCTTATTTCCAAACTTATGTCAAAGAGCTGACAAAGAGTACGATTCCAAAAGATCTGTTGCCAGATGATATTTGGCGGTTAACCAACGAGTTATACGATGTTGCAGAAGCTAGATTGGATCGAATCTACAATGAAAAAGCTCGATTTGCCTTTGCCCTTCATTTGCAAAGTACATTGGATCGGGTCAAAGAAGGACACATGATTGTTCATCCTGATCTCAACAACGTACGCAAAAATTTTAAAAAGGAATTTCAAGTAGCCATTGATTTATCTACGATCATTGAAGAAGAACAACAAATTGAAATTCCGTTTGACGAAATTGGTTTTATCAGTATGTTTCTTTCCATTAATCTTGGCGAAAGTGAACCAGTAAAAGAAAATAAAGTTGAGGTCTTAGTTTTGATGCACGGCAGACAAACCGCCTCAAGTATGTTGGAAATGGCGCAAGAATTATTAGGAACGAAATTAGGTACAGCATTTAATATGCCGTTAGCCATGGAAGTCCAAACGATGTATGAAGAAGTGCTGGCTTATGTTCAAAATCGTCAGGCAAGTCTGACGAATGGATTGATCTTACTGACGGATATGGGTTCTTTAAATACCTTTGGTGACTTGATTTTTGAAGAGACTGGAATCAAAACGAAAGCAATTACAATGAGTAGTACGATGATCGTGATTGAGGCATTACGGATGGCGAATGTTGGGCGGAGCTTGGAAGATATCTATCAAAGTATCCAGATTTCCTTTGAAACGATCGTCAAGGACCAATTCAAAGAAGAACAAACTGAGACCTATGAACGTAAAAAAGCGGTGATCGTTACTTGTTTTACTGGGGAAGGTGTAGCAGCTAAATTATACCAGCGGATTGTTCCTGTAATCGACCAGAAAAAGGTCGAAGTGATCCAAATGCAGTTTTTAGAACGAGAATCATTTAAGCGACACATTGATGCATTATTAGAAGAATATGAGATCAAAGCAATTGCGGGCACGGTAGATGTGGATTACCAAAATATTCCGTTTTTCTCAGCGTATGATGTCTTCAACGATGAGAAATTGAATATGCTCAAGCGGATCGCTGATGATGAAGTTCCAACTGCCAAAATCGTTGATTCATTAAAAGATTCTTTAAATTCGATTTCTTCGGTAGAGATTTTGATCCATTCTTTACAAAAAAACATCCAGCAAATCCAAACGGATCTCTCAATTATAGTAGAGCCAGGAGTAGACATTGGGATCGTGATTCATTTAGCCTTTTTACTGGATGGACTGATCAAGCATGAGAAGACCCGAGAATTTGAGAATCTGTCTACTTTCTCAAAAATTTATCGTTTAGAAATGGACATCGTTCGAACGAATCTTATTGGATTGGAACGGAAATATCAGGTGAATATCCCAGAAAATGAGATTGCCTTCTTAACGCAAATGTTTATTGAAAATAAAATTAAAAAATAAAACACACTAATCTATTTTTTTACACAGATAACATCAGTGTGCGCACAGAAAAGAAGGACCAAAGGCTATGAAAACGCTATTTTGGTTCTTTTTTTGTTTGGCATGCTTCTTGCATTATAAAAATGTGTAAAACAAATTAAAAGGAGTGGAGAAAATGGCGAAAAAAACGATTATGTTAGTATGCTCTGCGGGGATGAGTACAAGTTTGCTAGTTACGAAAATGCAAAAAGCTGCAGAAGAAAAAGGAATGGAGGCAGATATTTTTGCTGTTTCAGCTTCAGATGCTGATAATAATCTTGAAGCAAAAAATGTCGATGTCTTACTTTTAGGACCTCAAGTACGGTTTATGAAAGCTCAATTTGAGCAAAAATTAGCACCGAAAGGGATTCCGCTAGATGTAATCAATATGCAAGATTACGGCATGATGAATGGTGCAAAAGTACTAGAACAAGCCGAAAATTTGATGCAATAAATCTATAGGAAATGGAGGAAAAAATGTGGAAGATCAACAAAATCTCGAAGCCATCATGGGACTCATCATGTTTGGTGGTAATGCCAAGAGCGATGCAATGGAAGCGATTTCTGCGGCTAAAAAAGGTAATTTCGAGTTAGCGGATCAAAAAATAATGGATGCAAAGGAATCATTAGTCCAAGCCCATCATTCACAGACGCAAATGTTGACACAAGAAGCACAAGGAAACCATGTTCAGGTCACGTTATTGACCGTACACAGTCAAGACCATTTAATGACGTCGATTGCTTTTACTGATTTAGCAGAAGAACTTATTGAACTTTACCGAAGAATCAATGTCGAATAAAGACAGATGAACGAAAATAGAACCTTCTTTTTTGAACGGAAGAAGAAAAAATTTTGAACGGATTTTTTTAATTTGGTATGAGGAAGCAATTCTTTATATAAACAACTTATAGGAGGATATAAAAATGAACGGATTAACAAATTGGATGGAGAAATACATCCTTCCGGTTGCCGCAAAAATTGGTGCGCAGAAACATTTAGTTGCTTTGCGTGACGCTTTTATCGGTACTTTACCTGCAACAATGGCGGGATCAGTCGCTGTAATGATCAATGCAATTATTCGAGATTTACCACAGCAATTTAATAGTACGTATGCAGATAGTTTAGCAGCGGACAAAGGAATTTTTGCAGTATTAAATGTTATTATTGGAATTAATGGATTTGTATGGAATGGAACATTAGCAATTGCCGGCTTGATTTTTGCCTTTTCTTGGGGATACAATCTTGCGAGAGCATATGGGGTCAATGACCTAGCCGGAGGGATCGTTGGTCTGGCAACTTTGATCCAAGGAATTTCTTTTGGTCCTTCATTGTCAGCCGCTTTGAACGTGAATGTTCCGCAAAATATCGTTGATGCCATCAATGGAACAGAATTAGGGGCAACAATCGCGGATGGAAATTTATCTGTTGGTCTTTGGGGTTGGCTAAAACTTGATCATTTAAATGGAAACTCTTATTTCACAGTCATGATCATGGGTGCTATTTCTGTCATTATTTTCTGTAAATTAATGTTAGCCAACATTACGATCAAAATGCCAGATTCTGTACCACCAGCAGTATCGAAGGCTTTTGCCGCAATTCTGCCAGCAACGATCGCTTTATATGTCATTGCTATTATTAATTATATCGTTGGCCGTATCGCTGACGGACAATTGATCATTGATTTAGTTCAAAAATATATCGCTGAACCTTTCTTGGGATTATCTCAAGGGATCGGTGCTGTTTTGATCGTTACGGTCTTTGTTCAGATCTTCTGGTTCTTTGGTATTCATGGACCAAACGTGTTAGCTCCAGTTTTAGAAGGAATTTGGGGTCAAGCACAATTGATCAATATCGATATTTTCCAAAAAGGTTACAATGGCAAAACAGGAACACCTGCAGTCTTAGATGCAATTGAAGATGGTAAGGCTTATATGTGGGTTCGTGGATCCTTTGATGCCTTCGCTTGGTTCGGGGGTTCTGGTGGTACGATCGTTCTATTGATTGCTATTTTACTCCTTTCTAAACGTGCTGATTATTTAACAGTTGCTAAATTGTCGATTGGACCTGGTATTTTCAACATCAATGAACCAGTTATGTTTGGTTTGCCGATTGTATTGAACGCTATCATGTTCATCCCATTCTTATTAGCACCTGTTGTTGCAACAGCTATAGGTTGGGGAGCAACTTACTTTGGTTTGGTCGCCCCAGTATCGCAACAAGTCACATGGGTTGTTCCACCATTCTTACTCTCGTTCCTAGCTACCGGAGCAGACTGGCGTGCGCCAATCGTGACATTAGTATGTATGGTTGTTACTTTCTTGATCTGGGCACCGTTCGTTATCTCAGCGAATAAGATGGATCCAGCAGCAGGCGAACAATAAAAATCAATGAGCAGAAGCATTTTTTGTTTCTGCTCTCTAAATAATAATCTAGGAGGAACTAAAATGATTTCAATCGCAAGTGCCATGCAACAAGATGCTATCAAAGAGTTATTAGAAGGTTACAATGAAGATGGCTTTTCATATACATTTAAAGAAAAACAAGGGATCAAATTGTTTTTTGAGACGAGCGCACAAGATAAAGAAGCAGCAGCACAAAAAGCAAAAGCATTAATCAAAGCACAACCATGGGGCACTGTTTTATATTTTCAAGCAACAGCAGTTTAACTGGTTGTAAGATAGGAAGGGTTCAAAATGATGAAAAACGGCTTATTTTTATGTAGTATTGGTTCACTGATCGTATTGTATTGTTTAAATCCTAGTTCGCAAAACTATGATTTGTATAGTATGGCTACAGGACTATTTCTGGCAGGTTTAGGTATACATTTCTTTTTAAAAGGGAAAAAAAGAGAAGAAGCAAAGGGGAAAAATAGCTAATGGAAATCGTTAAAACTTTAAATATTCCAGCATCCTTTTTCTATGATAAAGTGATGGACTCTGTCCTTTTTGATGTACGTAAAGCGACTGGAAAATCGGTTACTCGTAAACAACTTAAAAACCTTGAATACGTCAAACAATTCTCACAAAATAGCCGCGCTCGCATCAAGATCGAGGAAGTTATTGAAAATCAGTCGTATAAATTTCGAACATCTACCACAAAAAATGATTATGTCGTCCATTATCAAATCAAAGCGTTAGATGATAAAATCTGCGAAGTACGTTATACGGAACAAATGAAATCATATGGGATGCTACAAAAATTAAATGATATGATTTTAGGAACGATGTTGATGTATTTTAAAAAACGTCGCTTCAAAAAAATGTTAGTAATGATCGAAGAAACTTACTAGTAAAAAACTAATTGTGGCAAGAAGCAGTTGATTTAGCTAAATAGTGATTTATTGAAATAACATTTTTATTTTGATAAAGTGACTATGGTTGGATCACTGAACTTGACACAATTTTTTATTGTTTTTGATGGAAGGGGTAACAAAAATGGCAAATGAAGTAAAAGAACTTGGTGTTGCTTATCAAGAAGCGATGTTTGAACTAGCAACCTATGCATTTAATGCGCAGGATACACCTGCAAGACGTGAACGATTCAAACTGATCGTTGAAAATTCATGGAATTATGGTTTTTTTGACGAGGAAGAGCAACTCACTAGCCAAGTAATGGCGACGCCTTTTTCTGTTGAATTTTATGGGCAGCAGTATTTAATGGCAGGAATCGGTTATGTAGCATCTTATCCTGAAGCTAGGGGACAAGGTGGGATCAATCAAATCATGGAAAAAATCTTAAAAGATTGCCGTGAAAGAAAAGTAAGTCTTTCTTATCTTGCTCCATTTTCTTACCCATTTTATCGTCGCTACGGTTATGAGCAATTGTTTGATAAAATCAATTATCAATTGGATAGTCGAGATGTACCGAACGTGAAAAAGACGGCTGGCAAAATGAAACGAGTGACTTTTGAACAAGCAAAAGAAGTCATAGAAATGATTTATAAACAAATGCCAGTGAATCAGCGTGGTGGATTAAGTAGAGAAGACTGGTGGTATACCTATAAGTTTAAGCAAAAGACAGATAATCATTATGCGCTGTATTACGATGAATCTGGTCAAGCAGCGGGATATGTGGTTTACCAGTTAACGGCACCAACATTTGTAGTAGTGGAATGGGGCTATTTGAATCATGAAGCCTTTCAAGGATTAGTGAGGTTTGTTAGTTCCCATAGTGGGGCGTTTGCTTCTTTTGACTATGCTTGTGGTTATTCAGGTAGTGATCAAAATTATTTGCTTAAAAATCCTTTTGCACAAATGACGATTACGCCATATATGATGGGCAGAATTGTTGATCTTGAGTTGTTTCTGAAAGACTATCCTTTCAAAAAACAAGCGCTCACTTTTGCTTTAGAAGTAACAGAAGATCCTTACGCACTGTGGAATGAAGGGATCTTTGAGATCACTGTATCAAATGCAGAGGTGAAAATTGAAAAAGTAACAGAAACAAAATTACCAACCATCAGTGGAACCATTCAACGCATGACTCAATTATTAATGGGGTATCGTCAGATGGAAGAACTTGTTTTTTACAATCACATCCAATTGTCAACTGAAGCTCTATTAGAAATGGCGCCATGCTTTCCAAGTCAGCAACCTATTCTAAATGATTATTTTTAAAATGAACGTAAAATATTTGTTGCTCAACGCATATAACGCCCTCCAAGGTTTTCGACGAATTCTTGGAGGGCGTTATCGTATAAAAAGCTATTTTGAAATTTTTTCGATATCATTCTGAAAATCAGATTGCTTTTTTGCCACTGATTTATCTCATTTCTCTACAGCAAATCTTCTTTTTTAGTAAACTTGAATTTGCGACTTTCTTTTTTCTAAGGTTTTTCATCTTCATGCTGTTTAATGGCTTCTTTTGATAGTTGTTCTCGTTCTTGTTTAGAAGCATCAAAGCGTTCAGCGTATATTTCTTCTTTTGGTTTGTCTTTCATAAATAAAACCTCCCTCATCACTTGTTAGATAACTCTATTTTATCACTCGTCAAAAGCTAGTGGAAACGTTTTGCTTAGGAAGAAAAATGATTTTTCTAAGAGAAGCTTGCATGTGATTCCTAAACAAGCTAAAATAATACTATTGAGAACTTGTTCCTGTAGCTCAGTAGGATAGAGCAATCGCCTCCTAAGCGATAGGTCGCTGGTTCAATTCCAGTCAGGAACGTTAAAAACCTGTAACCGTTGTGGTTCAGGTTTTTTTGTTTGTGTGGGACCAAGATAGTTTTCTACGCTACATTCGATTTTTCTGGTGAGTGAAAGACAGCTTTTCTAAATTTTTTTGATAAAGGAAAAGTAAACATACAAATAAGCAACAACAATTGGCTCAAAGTGATGATAGTTAAACAAACAGTTTGATACTTGACCAGTAAATAAAAATGAATACCTAATTCGATAATATTAATCAAGATAAGGTACAAGTAGTATTGTTTCTTTATTTTACATTGATAAATACAGTAGAAACTGAACCGATAATCTAAACAAACCAAAAATAGCAAAATGAATTTGTGAATAGTCGTGAGCATATCATGTTGGTTAGCTAAACGATGAAAAAATAATAATACAGTCGGCAGAGGGATATAAAGTGTTAATAGTAAGACAAAAAAATAAACAATAAAAGGCATACTATCTCTCCATCATTTTTTCTAATTTTTAATAATGAATGTTGTTTTTGTCAATCTTATCAAAAAACAGAAAATGTATTAATCGAATTTCGTGATAGATAGTATAAATAATTTTTATAAAAAACTTGAACAACAGGATCAAAAAATCGCTTATTCGACCATCTTTCAGTGAGTAGCGGGGAAAAGTGTTGTCTGTAATAGAAATAATCATCACAAAAAAGAGAAGAAGTCTGTAGTACCCCAAAAAGTTAGACCAAAAATCTAACTTTTGGAGGTCGTTTAAGATTTCTCCTCTTTTTTTGCATCGTTTTATCAGATTAAGCCCAGTCACCATTTCTAAATACTGGAACAGTAGAACCGTCTTCACGGATACCGTCAATATTCATTTGGTCAGAACCAACCATAAAATCAACATGGGTTTGACTACGGTTAAGACCAGCTTGCACAAGTTCTTCATCGGTCATTTCAGTACCACCTTCGACACTAAAGGCATACGCAGATCCTAGAGCTAAGTGATTCGACGCGTTTTCGTCAAATAACGTATTGTAAAAGATAATACCCGATTGAGAAATTGGCGAAGGATCGGGAACGAGTGCTACTTCCCCTAATGAGCGTGCGCCTTCATCAGTGTTGAGCAAGGTTTCCAATACTTCTTGACCTTGTTCAGCAGAAAAATCAATGACTTTTCCAGCTTCAAAAGTAAACTTCATCCCTGAGATGATCGTACCTGCATAGCTCAATGGTTTTGTACTAGAGATATAACCATCGATCCGTCGGTAATCAGGTGCAGTAAACACTTCTTCAGTAGGCATATTTGCCATGAATTTTTCTCCACGGGAGTTGTAACTTCCTGCGCCTTCCCAAAGATGATTTTTTGGTAGGCCAATGACGATATCTGTGCCAGGGGCAGTATAGTGCAGGGCAGTAAACTGTTCTTGATTTAATTCATCGGCTTTTTTCGCTAATTTTTCATCATGTTCTTTCCAAGCCTGTACAGGATCTTCTTCGTAAATACGAGTTGTTTTAAAAATTTGATCCCATAACGCATCCAGTTGTTCTTCTTCTGGTAAATCTGGGAAAACTTTAGCTGCCCATTGTTTACCAGCCGCAGCGACTACAGTCCAGCTTACTTTATTTGCTTGGGTCGCTTTTCTTAGATTCATCATTGCTTTGCCAGCGGCAGTTTGATACGTAGCGATTCGTTTTCCATCTACGCCACCAAAAGCATCTGGATCGGCAGATACAACACTGATTCGGCTAGCACCTTTAGCGATCCAATCATCAGTCTGATCAATTTTATATTGTGGAACAGTTTCAAGACGGTCTTGTGCAGCGTAAGAAAGAAATTCTTTTTGGATCACGTCGTCCGTCCATTGTACGATCACTTCAGCTGCACCTAAACGATAGGCTTCTTTGGTGATCAAGCGAGCTAATGGGGCTTGATCGACGTTGATTTGTAAAACAACTGTATGGTCTTTTTCGACGTTTACGCCGGTTTCAACAATTAATCGTGCATATTTTTCGAGGTTCTCATTAAAATTTTCTAACATAATCCATTTCCTCCTAATGTTTCATCCAATAGCTATTTGTATGATAACATTTAATTCTTTTAGAGACAATCTGCCAGAATCGTAAAATAAAAAATGGGTGTTCTTCTAAATGATGTCTAAAATTTATAAAATTGATTGTTTTTAAAGTAATTTTTTAAAAATAAAAAAACAAGTTGTGCATAACAAAATAATCATGTTACAATTAAATTAATCAATGGTGGAAGCGTTATAAATAATTTCAAGGAGATTAAAAAATTATGGCAAGAAAAAAGACGATCACAAAAGATCAGATTTTGGCAGCCGCTTTTGAAGTGGCTACCACAGAAGGATTTTCAAAATTTACGGCAAGGAATATTGCAAATAAAATGAATTGTTCGACTCAACCGATTTATCTTGAGTTCAAAAACATGGATGATCTGAAGCAAGCCTTATTTGCTCAGATTTACGAGTACTTGAAGCATGAAGTGTTCCCAGTTGTACATACAGGAAATACCATTATCGATTTAGCTGTAAACTATATTGATTTTGCCAATCGAGAGAAAAAATTATACAGTTCTCTGTACTTAGAAGAATATGGTGGGGGAAGGGAGATGCAAAACTTCTCTTATAATTATTTTGTCGAGACGGTCAAGAAAGATCCAGAGTATGCTGATCTATCTGCGGAACAAATTGAGTCTTTGCATAACACAATTTGGATCATCGCTACAGGATTAGCGGCACTGATGTCTTCAAGTATCATTCATCCGACCAAGGAACAAATTGAAAAAATGATCCAAGATAGCATCAATGCGACGCTAAATACGAAAGAAACGATCCAAGTGAATTAAACAAACTACTTGAAGTATTTCTCGAAAGTCTTTCTCAAACATACACATTGATTTTTTGAAATTAAAAAAGCTTCTAAAAACATGATAAAAAGAACGTGTGATGCTAACTCTCTCCAGCATCACACGTTCTTTTTATCAAATAATTGAAGTTTTGCCAAAAGTTCTCAGCTGTGAGCTGACTGCTTTGGCCTATAATTTTGAAACAAGCGCCTTAGCAAATGCTTCGAGTTTTTCGATGTCTTCTTCTTCAGCGTTTAAATCAACTTTAACATTTTCTGTTCCTTTGACTGCTCCTGTTTTCGCAAAGGCAGCATCGAAGTCATCTACGGACTTACAAAATTCATCATAAAAAGTGTCTCCAGAACCACAAACGCCATAGATTTTTCCAGACAAGTCAAGTTCTTGTAAATCTTCATATAAGTCTACGATCTCATCTGGTAAGTCACCATCATCGTATGTATAAGTTGCGACGACACAAATATCTGCATCCTCAAATTCATCTGCATCCACTTGAGTACACTCATTGATTTCAACATCAATATCTAAATTTTCAAAAGCTTCTGCTACGATATCAGCAATTTCTTCTGTATTGCCAGTCATACTTGCGTAAACGATTTTTGCTAAAGCCATGGGTTGCCTCCTACTTATTGATATATGATCCTCTAACATTTACAGATTATACCAAAACCTTTACTAAAAGAAAACAAGTCATGTGAAGAGAATCTGATTTGGCGAACGACCGGACACTATGGTAAAATGAGGAAGATTTGTAAAAAGGAGACGAAAATATGATTACATTGAAATCAGCACGAGAAATTGAAACAATGGCTGAGTCTGGCGCGTTGTTAGCGGATGTACATAAAAATCTGCGAGATTTTATCAAACCAGGCGTGACGAGTTGGGATATTGAAGTTTTTGTTCGTAACTATATTGAAAGCCATGGTGGGATTGCGGCTCAAATTGGATTTGAAGGCTATGAGTATGCGACTTGTATTAGCATCAATGACGAAATTTGTCATGGATTTCCACGTAAAAAACCGCTGAAAAATGGCGATTTAGTGAAAGTGGATATGTGTATCGATTTAAAAGGCGGCATATCTGATTCTTGTTGGGCTTATGTAGTGGGAGAGTCAACACCGGAAATTGACCGCTTGATGGAAGTGACAAAAAAAGCTTTGTATCTGGGAATCGAACAAGCGCAAGTTGGGAACCGAATTGGCGACATTGGTCATGCTATCCAAACTTATGTTGAAAGTGAAAACTTAGCGGTTGTCCGTGACTTTATTGGGCATGGTGTGGGTCCAACGATCCATGAAGAACCTGCTGTCCCTCATTATGGTGAAGCAGGAAAAGGTCTACGGTTAAAAGAAGGGATGGTTATTACCATTGAGCCAATGGTTAATACTGGAACTTGGAAAATGAAAATGGATCCAAATGGCTGGACTGCTTATACAAGAGATGGTGGCTTGTCTTGCCAATATGAACATACACTGGCAATTACGAAAGATGGACCAAGAATCTTAACTTCTCAAGGTGAAGAAGGTACGTATTGAGAAGCTAGATCAATAAGGAGAATTTGATGAAATTATTAGGGAAAATAAAGCAAAACGAAAATTTAATGCGTTTTATTGCAACAACAAAAAAACGGATCACTGATTCAGAAATGGGTACCACGTCAGTTGTTGTGGCGTATTATTTATTATTGTCTTTATTTCCCCTAATTATTGCGTTTGGTAATATTTTGCCATTTCTAAAAATCGATCAAGAGACAGTATTGACTTATGTGCGGCAAATCATCCCTGAGACGGTCTATCAGTTTATCGGTCCTGCAATTCGAAATTTGTTAACGCAAAGTTCCGGTGGCTTGTTGTCGTTATCTGCTTTAGCTGCTTTGTGGTCTGCCAGTCAAAGTATCAACGCTTTACAAATTGCCATGAATAAGGCTTATGGTGTAGAAAATAGAAAGAATTTTTTGATCGTCCGTTTCTTTTCATTAGTAGTGATTTTGCTTTTCATGATTGCGATTAGTGGAGTAACGATTTTTTTAGGACTGGGTCAAATGATACTTGAAGCGCTCCAACCGATTTTTAATTTTTCTGGCAATGTGATCATCCAGTTCCAAACTTTGAAATGGCCGATTACCTTAGTTGTCTTATTTATCATTATGTTTTTGATTTATGTGATAGTACCGAATGCGCAATTAAAACTAAAAGCAGTGATTCCGGGAACGATTTTTGCTACTGTCGGCTGGATGTTGCTATCTCAGGTGTTTGGAATCTACGCAAAATACTTTGCAACAAGAGTCAGTGGATACCAAATCATCGGGAGTTTCATCGTCTTGATGCTATGGCTCAATTTTGCTGCTACAATCATTATATTTGGCGGAATCATCAATGCTGTTGTGCAAGAATACATAACAGGTAACGAAATCAAGAAAAGACGAGTTTCTACAAATAAATGGTGGATTCGTTTCAAAAATAAATTTTCTCATAAAAAAAAATAGAACTGCGAGTTTTTATTGCTTGAGTGTTTTATAATAATTCTAGACTCTTAATTAAAGTAGGTGCCAATATGCTTGTTTCATTTAGTATGGTTGTCAAATTTTTTTTAACAATCTTGTTATCTTTAGTACTAACGCCCATATTTAAAATTATTTCTGTCCAAACCGGAATGGTGGATAAACCGAATGCGCGACGTATTAATGAAATACCTATGCCTTCAGCTGGGGGACTACCCATTTTTATTTCATTTGTCGTATCCACCTTATTGTTTTTTCGTGACATCATTCCCAAATTTTATATCATTCCTATTTTACTAGCTTCCTTAGTGATCATTCTAACGGGAGTACTGGATGATAAATACGAGTTGACGCCTAAACAAAAGTCTGTCGGGATCTTATTAGCAGCGTTGATCGTCTATTTTGTGGCAGATATTCACATTGATTCAGTAACATTGCCCTTTTTTGGTTATATCGAATTGGGTTGGCTGAGTTTTCCTGTGACCGTTTTTTGGATTTTCGGTATCACTAATGCAATTAATTTGATTGATGGATTAGACGGCTTGGCAACCGGAATCTCGTTGATCGGGTTGATTACAATTGGTATTATCGGATATTTTTTCCTACATGCTTCTACAGTATACATACCAATCGTCATATTCTGTTTAGTGGCAAGCATTATTGGCTTTTTTCCTTATAATTTTTATCCTGCCAAAATTTACTTAGGAGACACTGGGGCATTGTTCTTAGGATTTATGATGGCTGTTCTTTCTCTACAAGGTCTGAAGAATGTAACATTTGTTTCTTCCATCTCATTATTGATTGTGATGGGCGTTCCAGTAACTGATACATTTTTTGCGATTATTCGCAGAAAAGCGAACCGTGTCTCTTTTTCTACAGCAGATAAAAAACACCTACATCATCGATTATTGAGTCTAGGTTTTACGCATAAAGGAGCAGTTTTGACCATTTATGCTATGGCATTGATGTTTTCATTTACTGCCATGATCATGAACTATACTGGGCGTCTCGGTTCGATTGTTTTGATCGTTTCGATGCTATTTGCGGCTATTTTATTGTTTGAGTTGATTGGATTGATCAACGAGAAGCATCAGTACATTCTTAAAACTTTACGTTTTTTAGGCAATAAAGAATATCGAACACAAGTCATACAGAAATATAAAAGGAAATGGACTAGACACTAATGAAAATAAATCAAAAACAACCGATTTTAATTAGCATCGTAACGGCTAATAGTCAAAAGATTTTTCAAACGTTAGATACGCTTCTAGCCAGCATAAATGACCAAGCCATGGTTGAGATCTTGATTTTCGATAATGCTTCGTCGATTGACTACCAAGAACGATTGAAAGAATATCTAAAGTATCCGTTTGTCAAAATCTATTTTAATCAGGAAAATAAAGGATTTGGTTATGGACATAACCATAATTTATTAACGAGTGACTTTTCTTATGCTGTGATCTTTAACCCAGATATTCTGGTGGATCAGCAGACAGTCGTTGATTTGGTCAAACTTTTGCAGGAACATCCAGAATGTGCCATGTTAGCACCTAAAATATTAAATGAAGATGGAACGACACAACATTTGATTCGCCAAAAATTAGATGTATTCGATTATGTATTGCGGTTTATTCCGGCTCGTTTTGTCAAGCAGTTGTTTGCTCAACGTTTAGCAAAATTCGAATGCCATGATTTGTCAGAAACAACCAATAGCTACGTGCGTATGATCTCTGGTAGTTTTATGGTCGTTGATGTCAATAAATTTAAAAAAGTCAACGGGTTTGACAATCGCTATTTTATGTATTTTGAAGATAATGATCTTTGCTTAACTTTTGAAAAAGCAGGAGAAAAACTCCTTTATACGCCGTTATACACGATTGTTCATTTATATGGAAAAGGTGCTCATCGCAATTTTAAACTTTTTCGTATCTTTTTACAGTCAATGGTGAAATTTTTCAATAAGTGGGGGTGGACTTTCTTTTGACCATACCCAAAATAGTAGTCGTTATCGTATTATACCAGCAGCGTTTTAGTCAATCGCCTTCTTTTGATCTGCTCATGAAAGCTGTCAAAGAGAAGAAGATTCAACTGGTTGTTTATGATAATAGTCCCGTTAAGCAATTGGAGCCATTATTAGAACAAGACAAAGATATAAGCTACTATCATGATCCATCAAATCCTGGTCTGGCTACGGCTTATAATTATGCGTTGAATCATGCGCAGCAGAATATTCGCTATTTCGTTACACTTGATCATGATAGTCAATTGACTGCAACGTATTTTGATACGCTATTAACGATTGATTGGACAGATGAATTGGTTGCAGCAGTTCCGTTGGTTTATGCTGGAAGCAACCAAATATCGCCTGTTTTTGCGGATCGCTATATCAATCGTCAAGTTGAAAAGGTTGAGCGATCACAGCTCAGTCAAAGACGAATCATGGCGATTAATTCAGGCGCTGTTTTTTCTATCAAATTTTTAAAGGAAATTGGCGGTTTTAATTTAGATTTCCCCCTTGATTTCTTGGATCATTGGCTTTTTTGGACGATCTATCAGTTCAAAAAGACGGTTTTTATCTTACCTGAAAAAATGGAACATGATCTTTCAGTTCTTGATTATCAGAAAGTTTCTGTTACAAGGTATCAGTCGATACTGAAAGCTGAAAAAACTTTTTATCAAAATTATGATAAAGAAATGTTACCGCGTCATCGAAAACAATTATTGTTACGTACAGTAAAACAATTTTTAACAGTCAGAAATCGTAAAATATGGCGTTTGACATTACAATCATTTACTGAAAACTGAAGGGTGTGAATTTGTGCGATCAGTTTGTATGGCTACCTTTAATGGTGGCAGATATTTAAGAGAACAATTGGATAGTATTTTAAACCAACTGACACTTGAGGATGAATTGATTATTTCAGATGATGGATCGACAGATGAAACTTGTCAAATTATAAAGGAATACACGCAACTAGACAATCGAATCAAATTTGTTGAAGGACCAAGGCAAGGTGTCATTGCCAACTTCAACCATGCCATTCAACAATCTAAAGGTGACATCATTTTTTTAGCAGACCAAGATGATGTTTGGCTACCTAATAAGGTGGCTAAGATCACCGCATATTTTGAAGAAAATCCGCAACAATTAGTAGTAGTGAGTGATCTAGTGATTGTGGATGGTCAACTCAATGAGATACACGCGTCGTATTTTTCCTATCGGCATTCCCGAACAGGCTGGCTCAATAATTTGATTCGGAGTAATTATATCGGTGCCGGCATGGCTTTTCGATCTTCATTAAAGAAAGAAATAGTACCAATTCCTTCTGAAGTACCAATGCATGATATGTGGATTGGGATGTTAGGTGGAACTCGTGTTGGGTTTATTAGAGAAACATTGACACTTTATCGTAGACATGATTTTAATGTGAGTGAAATCAAAACAAACACTAAACTAACCCAAAAAATTACCTGGCGGTTGAATCTGATCAAGGCGCTTGTGAAGAGAAAATGGTTTGGAATTAATAAAAGATAGTTAAATCGTTAATAATTCCATGACAAATAACAAGTTTGATGAGATAATAACAAGGTGAATTTTAAATTGAAAAGGAGAATTTATACTCATGAAGGGAATCATTCTTGCTGGGGGAAGTGGTACACGCTTATACCCTCTAACTAAGGCAACTTCAAAACAGTTGATGCCAGTCTACGATAAACCAATGATCTACTATCCAATGTCTACACTAATGCTAGCGGGTATCAAAGAAATCCTGATTATCTCTACTCCTCAAGATACACCAAGATTTAAAGAACTGTTTGGTAATGGGGCAGAGTTAGGATTACAAATTGAGTATGCAGTGCAAGAAAGTCCAGATGGGCTAGCACAGGCTTTTATTATCGGTGAAGAATTTATCGGTGATGATAGTGTGTGCTTAGTTTTAGGAGATAACATCTATTACGGTGGTGGCTTATCTAAAATGCTTCAACGCGCTGCTTCTAAAGATACTGGAGCAACAGTGTTTGGTTACCACGTTAATGATCCAGAACGTTTTGGTGTTGTAGAATTTGATGAAAAGATGCAGGCTCTGTCAATCGAAGAAAAACCTGCGCTACCAAAATCAAATTATGCAGTAACAGGGTTATATTTTTATGATAATGATGTTATTTCGATTGCGAAAAACATCAAACCTTCTGAACGTGGTGAATTAGAGATCACTGATGTAAACAAAGTCTATCTAGAAAAAGGAAAACTATCTGTTGAATTGATGGGTAGAGGTTTTGCTTGGTTAGACACTGGCACGCATGAATCTCTTCTAGAGGCATCCACATTTATTGAAACGATTGAAAAACGTCAAAATCTCAAGGTAGCTTGCTTAGAAGAAATCGCCTACCGAATGGGATATATCACTAAAGAGCAATTACTTGCATTAGCTCAACCGTTGAAAAAAAATCAATATGGTCAATATCTTTTACAGTTGGCCAACAATTAAGGGAGTCTGAAGTAATGAAAGTAACTGATACTAATTTAACAGATGTGAAGATCATTGAAATGGATGTTTTTGGTGATCATCGTGGCTTTTTTACCGAAAGTTATTCCAAAGCAAAATTTGTTGAACATGGTTTAGATTTTGATTTTGTTCAAGATAATCATTCATTATCGGCAGAAGCTGGTGTTATCCGCGGACTGCATTTCCAAAAAGGAGAAGCAGCACAAACGAAATTGATTCGGGTAACTTCTGGTGCTGTTTTAGATGTAATTGTCGATATTCGTAAAGGAAGTCCAACCTATGGTAAATGGGAAGGCTTTATCTTATCTGAACACAACCATCGACAACTTTTGGTGCCTAAAGGTTATGCTCATGGATTTGTGACATTGACACCAAATGTCAATTTTCTTTACAAATGTGATAATTACTACAATGCACAAGCTGATGGTGGGATTGCCTTTGATGATCCAGACTTAGCGATTGATTGGCCTATCGATCTTTCCAAAGCGATTATGTCTGAAAAGGATCAGCATCATCCAACTTTAAAAGAGTTTGAAGCAGAAAATCCATTTGTTTATGGTGAAATTTAGGATTGCAAGGAGAATTTTTATATGAAAAATATCATTGTTACTGGTGGTGCCGGATTTATCGGCTCAAATTTCGTCCACTATGTGGTCAATCATCATCCAGAGGTTCATGTTACGGTGTTAGATAAATTGACTTATGCTGGGAATAAAGAGAACTTAGCAGGGCTACCTAGTGACCGTGTAGAATTGGTCGTTGGTGATGTTGCGGATGCAGAATTAGTGGATCGTTTAGTCAAAGAAGCAGACGCCGTAGTCCACTATGCAGCAGAATCGCATAACGATAATTCGCTAAAAGATCCATTTCCTTTTGTCCAAACCAATATTATTGGTACGTACACCCTGTTAGAAGCTTGTCGTAAATACAATGTTCGTTACCATCATGTATCCACCGATGAAGTGTATGGGGATTTACCTTTACGTGAAGATTTACCAGGTCATGGAGAAGGCGAAGGGGAAAAATTTACAGCTGAAACACCTTATAATCCATCAAGTCCATATTCTTCAACTAAAGCGGGCTCTGATCTATTAGTGAAAGCTTGGGTTCGTTCATTTGGGTTGCAAGCAACGATCTCAAATTGTTCAAACAACTATGGACCATATCAACATATTGAAAAATTTATTCCTCGTCAAGTTACTAATATCTTAAGTGGTATACGTCCAAAACTATATGGTGAAGGAAAAAACGTTCGCGATTGGATCCATACGAATGATCATTCATCTGCGGTTTGGTTGATTTTGACTAAAGGAAAAATCGGTGAAACTTATTTGATCGGTGCCGATGGGGAAGAAGATAACAAAACAGTCATGGAATTGATTTTGGAACTTATGGGACAACCCAAAGATGCTTACGACCATGTCAACGATCGTGCAGGACATGATTTACGTTATGCAATTGATTCGACAAGGTTACGTGAGGAGCTAGGTTGGCAACCTGAATTTACCAACTTCCGTGATGGTTTAGCTGATACAATCAAATGGTATGAAGAACACCAAGATTGGTGGAAGAAAGAAAAAGAAGCTGTGGAAGCAGCCTATGCCAAAAATGGTCAATAAATGATGATAAGCCGGATTTAAGGAACTCTCAAAAAATTCGGGTAAAAAAGACACGCATGAAGTTGTAAAACGTGCAGAAAAAAATTAGTATAAAAATAGGAATTGTTTATTGGCAATTGTAAGGGGAGCTGTGACAGATGTTGCAGACCCCTTTTTAAAACAAAAAAGAGGAGAGATCAGAATGTTCTTATTAACCGGAGGAAATGGTCAACTTGGAACGGAATTACGCCATTTATTAGATGAAAAAGGAATGGCTTATGTGTCAACTGATGCTGCTGAGCTGGATATTACTGATGCAGAAAAAACAATGGAGTATATTACAAACTTAAAGCCAGAAATTATTTTTCATTGTGCAGCGTATACAGCCGTTGATAAAGCAGAAGAAGAAGGCAAAGAATTAGATGAGAAGATTAACGTTGATGGAACTAAAAATGTGGCATTGGCTGCAAAAGCAGTGAATGCTAAATTAGTATATATCAGTACGGATTATGTCTTTGATGGCAAAAAGAAAGACCAAGAATACCGCGAAGACGATCCAACTAACCCATTGAATGAGTATGGTCGCACAAAATTACTAGGGGAACAAGCAGTTCAAGAAATCTTAGAAGACTATTATATTATCCGTACTTCATGGGTATTTGGTGTCTATGGACATAATTTTGTCTTTACAATGCAACGTTTAGCCGAAACGCATGATCGTTTAACTATTGTCAATGATCAATATGGTCGCCCAACTTGGACTCGAACACTTGCTGAATTTATGGTATATGTGATTGAAAAACAAGCACCTTATGGCGTATATCAGTTATCCAATGAAAATAGCTGTTCATGGTATGAATTTGCCAAAGAAATCTTAAAAGATACGGATGTCGAAGTAGCACCAGTCACTTCAGCAGAGTATCCACAAAAAGCAGTTCGCCCACAATATTCTGTGATGAGTCTAAAGAAAGCAGAAGATCTAGGCTTTGTCATTCCGACATGGCAAGAAGCATTAGCAAAAATGTTGGAAGCAGCTGAAAGTTTGAAATAGCAAACTTGTTTTTCCGTAAAAAAAGAACAAACTAGAAATTGGAGAATCGCATGGAAAAACAAACAAGACGCGCGCAACGAACAGCCGTGAAGCCTGAGCGCACAGATCACTCTGTTCTTGATGTCTTTCTAAAACTTCGTTACCTCATCGGATTGCTAGTCATTGTAGTTATTGTAACGTTTAATTTGAATGGTAGTTCATTGGGTGTATGGGATAAATATGTATCGCAACGAGATGACGGAAAGAAAACTGATGTCATCTTCGGGCAAAATAGGGAAGTTCGTTCAGATGAATGGCTCGTGCAAACACCTTTTTATCTTTCACAAGCTGAAAATGACTATCCTTTAGTAAATCCCGATTATTCCTTAAATGGACAAAATATGATCATTGCTTATAATTCTCCTGTTAAAGATATCACAGTTATTGGTAAACCATTCAATTGGGGATTCTTTTTCTTGGGAAGAGATCGTGGGCTTTCGTTTTATTGGGCAATGAAATTAGTGGTCATGGTTTTATTGGGGTATGAAGTTTTAATGATTTTGACAAAAAGAAAAAAAGCTTTATCACTCGTAGGCGCCTTTGCCTTAACTTTCTCACCAGCAGTCCAGTGGTGGTTCATGCAACACGTGGGAGATTTGATTTTCTTCACATTAGGACTAATGGTTGCTTTTTATCATTATTTTTACCAACATCAAAAAAAATGGGTACGAGCAATGATGATGAGTTTGATCGTCATATTTGGTCTAGGTTTTATCCTGGTGATTTATCCAGCCCATCAAGTTATGCTTGCTTATTTACTTGTCTTTTATTTTGTTGGGTTATTGCTCTATTATGGGAAGCGAATCACTTGGGATTGGTTTGATGCAGTACTGATCATTGGGGCAATATTATTTATAGGTGGCGTACTGATCCACTTTTGGTTAACCTCTAAAGATGCGTTACTGGCTTCTTTAAATACCTTATATCCAGGAAAACGAGTAAGTACAGGAGGAAAATGGCATTTAGGAGAGTTCTTTTATTTTCTGACAAACTGGAAAATTTCGTTTAAAGATATCAATTTTTCTAATAATTCTGAAGTTGCTCTGTTTTATCATTTCTTCCCAACCGTCTTTTTAGCAAGCCCATTTGTTTTATTTGGTAAAAAAAATAGTGAACAAAAACTGTTTGGACGGATTTTAATGCTCTTTTGTCTGTTTTCAATTTATTGGATTACTTTAGGATTACCAAAATGGCTCGCTGAACTCACTTTATTATCTTACGTGCCACCTTTTAGAGCAATCTTAACCTTTAGTTTTGCAGCTTGCCTCTTAACCATATGGTTTATTGCCTATATTTGGCAAGAAGATGTGATCCCAACATGGTATAAATTTTTCCTATTGTTGGCGAACGCGGGAATCTTTACGTATGCTTTGGTCAATTCCAAAATGACAAAATACTTTACTGAATTAGAGATCACCATGATCGTGATTGTTGGTACGTTAATCCTGGCATTTATTCTGTTCCGACGTTGTCGATTGTTCTATCTTTCGTTTATCGCTTTGATTGTAGCTTCAGGTTTCTTTGTGAACCCAGTTGTAGAAGGAACTGGTGCGATCTTTGAAAAGACTCTGGCAAAAGAGATAAAAGCAATTGATCAGGCAGATCCACAACAAGTATGGTTAACAGAAGATGAGCTGTATAACTTTACACCAACATTAGGCGTAAAAGCTTTTAATTCGGTACGCTTTTATCCAGACATGAAGGCATGGGCTAAAATTGATCCAGATAAAAAATATGAAAAATATTATAATCGATATGCCCACACACGTGCCTTTATTGCTAAAGAAAAAACTTCATTTGTTTTAGATCGTCCAGATATGTTTTCTGTGACCCTCAACTTTAAAGATGCTGAAAAGCTTGGAATCAAATACGTGGTCAGCAAACGCCCGTTAACTGATTATAATCAATTGTACCAAGCACAATTCACTCAACTATACGGTCCTGATAAAGATGGTTATATGATTTTTGAAGTAACCTATCCTGAAAACGATCCATCTACAGCCAATAATGCTGTGAATAATACGGATAACCAAGTAGATGAATGGTCGTATACAGGCGGTTGAGAAAGTAATTATTAGGTATTGAGTAATTGATATGGGAGTGTAAGGAAGTAAATTTCTTTACTGCTTCTTCTGAAATTGCTCAGTACCTATTTTTAGGTTCCATGTTTTTTCTTTTAAAAAGACTGGATGAAGCACTAAAAGTGAGTTTTTTATCAATTAATCTAAAAATAGCATTGCCGTTTGTTTTTAAAAAACAGTATAATAAAACAGTATGAAAGGAGGATGGAGATTATTCAGACGGTTATTGGAAAATTAATAAATAAAATGAGTGTTGGATTACTGATTCTATTTCTTTCTGCTATTTATTTTGTATGGACAGCAGGCCTAGGCAATGCTCAAGCGCTTTTTTTATATGACAACAGTGCGCAATTTGTTACGTTTGGCATTGTCATTTTATTTATTTTAAACGTATATAAAGGACGAAGAGCTGACTTTATTTATTTAGCAGCGGCAATGCTTATTTATTTTCTGTTTGATCATTTCCGTGAAGTAAGAGCAAGTTCTATGAATGTAGATCTTTTGATCCCGCTAATCATAGTCTTTTGTTTGACGGTTAAATGGATTCAGTTTGATAAGTTAGATCGTTCGATTTTTATTTTAGTATGTTATGTCTTTCTTGGCATTACGTTATACCGCATTTTTACTGAAATAAAAATTCCTGATGGTGAAAGTATTTGGTTGCCTGATAATAAAGTTTCCGATATTTGGATCAACACGAATACGATTGGTAGTACTTTAATGACCCTCTCCTTACTGATCAGTGGGTTTGCCAGTTCATTTGAGCGCTGGTATGTTCGGGTATTCGTTGGATTTCCGAGTGTGATTGCTGGGATTATTGGTATCTGGGTCTGTCAATCAAAAGGTGCTTTAGTTGCGATGATCGTATTTGTTTTACTGGATATTTGGCCAAAACAATTGTTCAAAATAATACGAGCGCCATTTTTAGCCTACATGATTGTCACGATTTTTGCGTTGCCAGTTTCTTACTTAGCAGCTCATTCCGAGCATCTAAATCTCTTTACTGGTCGTGAAGAAATTTGGTTGAAATTCTATGAGACTATTTCAGAAAAAAGCGAACAAGTCTGGGTTGGAATGAAACCGTTCATTTTTCAACGTGGAAATCAATTTTTAGGAAATCACAATAGTTATAATTCATTTTTAAATCTATATGGATTGCTGGGTGTCATCATCGCAGGGGTACTAGTCTTAATCTATGTAGGTCGATTGACCTTAAAAGCAGATTTATCGAATGGACAAGTAACCTTTTTATGGGCATTCTTTGCAGTGATGATCCAATCCTTTATGGAAGATACTTTAACTTCTTTTCCGTGGGTACCTATCATCTATCTGTTATTGGGAATGGCAAGTCATCGCTATGATGGTTTAAAAAACGTTGCAAACAAGCGAAAAATAGCGAATCAACAAACGAGGGAAACGACAGACGGCTCTCTATCAAGAGTAGCACGTCGATATTAAACACTTAGATAAGAGCTAGTTGAAACAAGTTATTCTTGGGTCAGCTAGCTTTTTGCTTCATTGCAATTAAATTATTTCTTATGTAAAATAAAAATGTTAGCGTAAAGTTGCTTAATAGAAAATTAAGAAACTAAGAATATCACAGTCCGTGAGTAAAAGTGTGGTAAAATGGCACATGACTGTAATTAACAGAATTTGCTTGGAGGAACACAAATGTTTAAAGATCTGTTTTTATTTATGAAGGATATCTACCAGAATAGAAAGCTCTTGCTTCAGTTTTCAGTGAATGACTTTAAGTCTCGCTATGCGGGCTCTTTTTTGGGAATTTTATGGGCATTCATTAATCCTGTCTTTACCGTATTGATTTATTGGTTGGTCTTTGGTTTTGGATTAAAGGCAGCGATGACAGATGGAAAATATCCTTTTATTGTTTATTTGATTACGGGAATGATCCCATGGTTCTTTTTTTCTGACGCGTTTACATCAACGACGTTAGTTTTCAGAGAATACACTTATTTAGTAAAAAAAGTTGTATTTAATATCCGCATTTTACCAACTACGAAAATTTTATCGAATCTATATGCACATCTTTTCTTTATTTTCGTTGGTTTAGTGGTGGTTATTGGACATGGAATCTATCCAACTTGGATGACGCTCCAACTGATTTATTATTTATTCTGTATGTGTGCTTTTTTAACCGGCTTAACATGGTTGACAGCATCAATTCAACCATTTCTACCAGACATCATGCAATTGATCACGATTGTCCTACAGTTGGTTATGTGGACATTGCCGATCCTTTGGAGTCCGAGTCAGTTCAATCCAGTGATCGTTCAAATCTTAAAACTAAACCCACTTTATTATGTCGTGCAAGGATATCGTGAGTCTTTCTTAGGACAAGCTTGGTTCTGGGAACACGGAATGTATACTCTCTATTTCTGGGTATTTACGCTAGCTATCTTCGTTATTGGATCTGCTGTGTTCCGTAGATTGAAACCACATTTTTCAGATGTGCTGTAAGGAGTATGAATATGACTGAATATGCGATTAAATTAAAAAACATTACAAAATCTTATAATATGTACGCAAAACCATCTGACCGTTTTCGTGAAGCTTTGAATCCCTTCAAAAAATCTTACCATGACGTTTTTTATGCGTTGAAAAATATCAATGTGGAAATTAAAAAAGGGGAAATGATCGGTTTTGTCGGAGAAAATGGTTCAGGAAAATCCACCATGCTCAAAATCATTACTGGCGTTTTGACGCCCACATCTGGAACAATGGAGATTGAAGGGAAAATATCTGCACTATTAGAACTAGGTTCTGGGTTCAACCCCGAATATTCTGGCTATGACAATATTTATTTGAATGGCATGGTGTTAGGTTTTTCTCGTGAAGAAATCGATGGAATGGTCGGAGACATCATTGAATTTGCTGATATCGGCGAACATATTTACCAACCAGTAAAAACATATTCCAGTGGGATGTTTGTTCGTTTAGCCTTTGCGGTAGCTATCAATGTCAATCCAGATATCTTGATTGTCGATGAGGCTCTAGCTGTAGGGGACCTTGAGTTCCAGTTGAAATGTATGGAGAAATTTACTGAAATCAAGAACTCAGGTAAAACGATCTTATTCGTTTCCCATGACATCAGTTCGATCCGCCGTTTTTGTGATCGATCCTATTGGCTAAAAAATGGTGAAGTAGTTGAATATGGGGATACCATGGATGTCACAACAAACTATGAAAACTTTTTAAAGAAAAAATCAGTCAAAACAGTTGATCGAAATAAAAATCAAATGGAACGTTTTGCAGCGCCTGACATCGTTGATGTACTGAGTGCGGAATTATTGGATAAAGAAAAAAATCCTGTTGACGTGCTTGATCAAGGCGAAACACTGTATGTCAAAGTAACCTATGAAGTAAAAGATGATTCGATCAAGAATCCTGTTTTAGGGATTGCCTTACGAACTGTCGATAATTTTTACGTTTGTGGTTTAAATACACTGTTGGACGGCATCAAAATCCCTTGGAAAAAAGGCAAAAATGTTTTCTATTTAGAATATGAAAAACTAGGCCTGCTAGCTGGTGAATATTATTTTGATGTGGCAATTTTTGAAGAAAATGCCACCGTACCTTTAGTTTACAAAACAAAATATATGAACTTATTTGTTAATGGCTCATATATTGGGGAAGGAATCGTGGTCTTAGACCATAAATGGGAAGAAGGTTATCTAGCCGATGAAGTATGATTTTGAAATGGACTTAGATGAACAAAGTAGTGTAGGGAAAATTGTTGCCCAAATTAAACCAGGCAGCAAAGTCTTGGAATTTGGACCGGGAAACGGCCGATTGACTAAACATTTAATCGGAGCCAAAAATTGTCAAGTAAGTATCGTCGAATTAGATAAAGAATTATTCGATTTTGTCAGTGAATTTTCACAAGATGGTTTTTATGGAGATATTGAAAGTTTTGAGTGGGCAAACTATTATGCAGGGCAAACCTTTGATTATATCCTTTTTGCCGATGTTTTAGAACATTTAGTGAACCCAGCTGAAACATTAAAAAAAGTGAGAGAATTTCTCAACGAAGATGGAGAAATTTTAATCACATTTCCGAATTTAGTCCATAATTCTGTGCTGATCCATTTATTCAACAATGAGTTACCATGGGCTTCTTATGGCTTATTAGATGAAACACATAATTCTTTTTACACACACGAAGGTTTTAAAAAAGTGTTTGAAAAAGCTGGTTTATCTATTAATATTGAGGATTACCTTTACTTAGCTGTCGGAGACACAGAATTAAATTCAACTTATGAAGAATTACCCGAAGCAGTTCGCTATGAGTTCAAAATGCGACCTTTCGGAGAAGTTTATCAATACTTCTTTTCTTTGAAAAAACACACTGAGAATAGTCACATCTCACAACCACAAAATTCGAATTATGTTCGAATGGTGGAAGTGATCCAAAAGACTGCAAACAAAGAAGTCTCCCAAAAATATCCTTTCAACAATTATACGGGAGAAAACCAAACATTGACTTTTCCAATTGCCGGGGATGTCGAATCGGTCATTTTTAAATTTGCTGATCAACCAAGTTTTATCGAATTTAGCGGGGAATTGGCGGGGAACAAAATTGATTTCATCCAATCTAATGCAGTAATCAAAACACAAAATGATTGCTATTTATTTGATGGTGAAGTAACGCCACAATTTACTCTATTTGATGTCGCAGGTCAAGAATTGACGATCCATTGTCATTATCGGTTTATCGGGGAATTGACACAAACCATGAAAGAACTACTTGAGGCAGTCAAACCTTTAGCGCAGATCGAGCAACGTCTAATGGCACAAATCACTTCGCTGAAAAAAGAAAATGAACAAGTGCGATTGACAAATGAAAAATTAGATAACGAATTACAGATGACGACTGACCGTTATTGTAAACTGATAACTGAGGAAGAATTCGCAATTAAACCAAGAAACCGCAAGCTTCGATCGAAAGAAACAGCAAAGAAAATTCAAGCAAAGGCGATTTCTCTATGTGTGGATAGTAAGCATTGGGACCCAGAAACGAAAATTTTGACAATCAATGGTTGGGGAATTTCTAACGCACAACGTCAGCCGTTATCCTATAAGTTATCTGTGAACCAAGCACCATTTTTTCAAGCCTTGCAGTTTGAACGGCCAGAAGTAAATGAGGCGGAACAATTGCCAGCGGGAACAAAAGCTGGTTTTGAATTGCAAATAAGATGTGAACGAGAAAAATCTTTTTTAATTGAAGCTGTTGCTGAAAATGGCGAATCCTGGTTTATCGAGATATAAGAACGAACTTATTTTTAATAAAGGAGAACAAAAGCTCGTGCAAAAAAAAGAGATTGCTGTATTTATAGACCGAATTACTCGTGAAAGAGCAACTGGGGATTTATTGATTGTTGGCTGGGCGGTCGATGAGGTGACGAAAGAAATTCCGATCATTAAAGTCGATAAGGACAAAGTATCTGCCGAAGTCACCAATGTTGTTCGTTTGGATATCAATCATTTATACAATCTGGATGTGAAAATACCAAGTGGTTTCAACATCCGATTATCTGGAAGGATGAAAGGTAAAGCGATTTTAGATTTCCAAACAAAATCCCATCAAAATGGGATTGCGGTGAAATTGAATGGTCGTTATCCATATGACGATGGCCTTGAAACAAACTGGGAAAAGAAAAAAAGATTGCTTCAAAAAGGATTCAATTATGCACGGACACACGGAGTGAAAAAAGCGATCCGACGTGTCAAGTTTGAAATGAAACCAGCTTCTGTGGATTATACTGAATGGATCAAACGTCATGAACAGTTTGATCTCCAAAAGCAACGTCAAGATGCTAAAGGATTTGAATATCGTCCCTTAATCTCAGTACTTATGCCAGTCTACAATGTCGAAATCAAATGGCTGGAAAAATGTATTGATTCTGTTTTAAAACAAACGTATGATCACTGGGAACTATGTATCAGTGATGATGCATCAACTGATCCTAAAATCAGAAAATGTTTAGAAAAGTATCAAGCTAAAGATCAACGAATCAAAGTCGTTTTTAGAGAAAAAAATGGGCATATCAGTCTAGCGACCAATTCTGCTTTGGAAATGGCAACAGGAGAGTTCATAGCGTTGTTAGATAATGATGATGAACTACCGCCTTATGCGTTGTTTGAAGTCGCAAGCGTCTTGAATCAGCGTCCTGAACTTGATGTCATTTATAGCGATGAAGATAAGATCGATGCAGAAGGTCAGCGTTTTGATCCTCATTTTAAAGCGGATTGGTCACCAGATACTTTAATGGGCAATAATTATATTTCACATTTAGGGGTTTATCGTACCAGCTTAGTTAAAGGAATCGGTGGATTTAGAAAAGGATATGAAGGTTCTCAAGATTATGACTTGGTACTACGAATCACTGAGCAGATCCCAGCTGATCACATTTATCACATTGATAAAGTACTGTATCACTGGCGCACGATTCCGGGATCTACTGCCAGCAATGGTGAAGCGAAGAGCTATATTTATGATTCTGGAGTCAAGGCATTGACTGATGCACTCGATCGTAGAGGAATTAAAGGAAAAGTTCGTCCTGGACGAATCTCTGGTTTCTACGAGGTCAATTATGAAGTGCTGCAGGAAGACTTAGTTAGTGTCATTATTCCCACTAAAAACGGATATGATGACTTAAAACTATGTATCGACTCAATTATTGACAAAACAACCTATTCCAACTATGAGATCATTGTTGCTGATAACGGTAGTACCGATCCTAAGATGCAAGAACTATTTAAGGAATACCAGCAACGACTAAATGAACGTTTTATAGTGGAATTGATCGATATACCTTTCAATTATTCTAGGATCAACAATCTAGCGGCAGAAAAAGCAAGTGGCAAATATTTATTGTTCTTAAACAATGATACGGAAGTTATTGAGCCTGAGTGGATGACCAATATGGTTGCCTATGCGCAATTTGATCGAATTGGCTGTGTCGGTGCCAAACTTTACTACCCAGATGATACGACACAACATGCTGGTGTGTTAGTTGGTATTGGTGGCGTTGCTGGTCATGCGTTGAACAACTATGACCAAACACACTGTGGTTACTTTGGTCGGTTAGTCATCGATGTCAATTACTTAGCGGTAACAGCTGCTTGTATGATGGTCAAAGCCAGTGATTTTCATGCGGTCCATGGCTTTGATGAAACATTAGCAGTCGCTTTCAATGATGTGGATTTATGCCTGAAAATTTATGAGCTAGGTCGATATAACGTTTATGCCCATCAAGTTGAACTTTATCATTTTGAATCAAAATCAAGAGGCTATGAAGATACGCCTGAGAAGCAAAAACGTTTTGCAGGTGAGATAAAGAAAATGCAAGTGAAATGGCCAGGATATATCAACCATGATCCTTTTTATAACGATAATCTGACAAAAGAAGGAATTGGAGATTTTTCATTAAGACCAGATTAATTAAGAAATGAAAATAGAAACTATCATGCAATCAGTTAAGAAAGCATGGTAGTTTTTTTTCGTAAAATGAGATATTAAAAGCAAGCGTTATAATTGTAGAGCAGTAGTTTTTTGTAATTCTGTTACAATTTGTTTATTCACTAGGCTTTTAAACCCTGCTATGGTAAGATAATAGGTGCATTATTTTGTGATTAGGAGTGTATATATGAATAAAAATGGGGAATGGAGTGCTGCAAGACGAATATTCATTATTTTAATGGATGTTTTGATGTACAATGTAGCCATATATAGCAGTTTCTTACTGAAATTTCATGGGGAAATACCCATGCGGAATTTTGAAACTTTTCAACATTCAGCAATCTTTATTTCTGTTATATTTATTGCCTTGAATATCTTATTGGGCGTATATGTTTTTTATAATCGAACGGTCAGCGATATCGTGTTTGTCACGGTTATTGGTCAAGTCTTAATGACATTGGGGATCATGGTCGTCACCTTTGCTGGACGCTGGTTTGCTTTCCCACGAGGCGTAATTTTACTGTCATTTGTGCTAGCGACCATTTTATTGAGTCTTTACAGAATATTAATCTATAAGTTGTACTTGAAAGTCAGTCGTGATAAGAAAGTCGTGATCGTTGGATCAGAAAAAGATGTGGCACCGGCCATACAAAATTTCAGTTCTAAAAAAAATAATAAGCATAAAGTAGAAGCGGTTGTCATCGATCACTACTATGAAAATGTGAAAAAAATGATTGATCAAATGGATATCGTCTATCTGGCTTCACATATTGAAGAAGCAGAAAAAGTAAAAATCTATCAACTAGTGACAAAAAATGAGAAGAAATTATTTCTCAATACGACATTTGAAAACTTAACGATGATCAATCCAAACATCATGAACTTTGAAGATGAAAGTATTATTGAAGCTTCAGGCTTCAGGATTCCACCAGAATATGAATTATTCAAGCGGTTGTTTGATATTATCGTTTCGTTGATTTTACTGATCATAGCCTCACCTTTCATGTTATTAACTGCTATTTTAGTAAAAGTTACTTCACCGGGTCCGGTTATTTATAAACAAATTCGGATCACTAAAAATCAAAAAGAATTTTCAATCTATAAATTTCGCTCGATGACTGCGACTGCAGAAGCCAAATCAGGACCTGTTTTGGCTAAGAGCAACGATGCTCGTGTCACTCCAGTGGGTAAATTTATCCGAGCAGTTCGTTTTGATGAATTACCACAAATCTTTAATGTATTAAAGGGAGACATGTCGATCGTTGGTCCTCGACCAGAACGTCCTTTCTTTGTTGATCAATTTAATGCGGAAAATCCTTATTACTATTTGAGACACAATGTACGTGCTGGGATAACGGGTTATGCGCAAGTTTATGGGAAATACGTATCAGATTACAACAGTAAATTACGGTTTGATTTACTTTACATCAAGAAATATTCTTTATTGCTCGATTTAAAAATATTATTACAAACCATTAAAATTCTTTTTGATAAGATGTCTTCTCAAGGCTTGGAAGAAGATGAGAATGTTCATTCATTGGCAGAGATTGCTTTTCCAAAAGAGAAAATCTTTCGCTAGTTGAGAGGTAGTGAAAAATGAGTAACCCAAAATTTAGTATCGTCATACCCATTTATAATGCTGAAAGCACGATTGCTCGTACGATCGCATCTTTAAAAGAATTTGATTTTACTGATTATGAAGTTTTGTTAATCAATGATGGTTCGACAGATCAAACGGAAGCAATCATTACGAGACTTATTGAGAACGACCCTAAATTTCGACTGATCACAACGGCTAATCAAGGGCCTGGTTTAGCAAGAAATGAAGGGATTATGCAAGCCCAAGGAACTTACATCTTATTTTTTGATGCGGATGATACGCCGAAAAAAGAAGTTTTATCTGATTATGACAAGCTTTTAGCTAAACATCCAGACACCGATTTGATCGTTAGTTCGTTTATCTTTCGAACGATGGACGGAGAACAGATTATTTCAGAAAAAGAAAATTTAGTGACGGAGCATCATTATCAAAGTCATGATAGTTTTATAAAAGACATGTATCGATTAATGAACGATCAGTTGATGTATGTAGTTTGGAATAAATGTTATCGAAGGGATATTTTAAAACAGAATCAGCTTCTTTTTAAAGGATACAATAGCTGTGAAGACCGTATTTTTAATTTGCATTATTATAAATATTGTCAAAATGTCCTGATGAACCCGAAAATTTCTTATATCTATGAATTTGAAGGTGGCAAAGGAATCACGAATCAGTACCGTCCCAATAAATTTAGTACCTTCAAAGAGTTCTACCAATTAGCAAATGAAGTGACGAATGAAGTCGATAAGCCAGGAATGGCAGCTCTCCATTTAAAAGGAACGACGTCGGTCATCTTTTCTATCTATGGCACTTCGACACGGACAGCAAAAGAAAAAAAAGCTGAAGCAAAGCAAATATTAACGGATCCAACTATTGTTGAGGCGAAAAAAATTGCTTGCACCGACTCTACAGTAAAAAAAGTAACGAAGCAATTGTATAACCTGCCTTGTTCATTCTTTTTAACTGCTGTACGCATCGGAAGTTTTGTTGAAATAAAGATGCCAGGATTGATGGCAACACTAAAACGAGTGTATTAAATAAGCGACCGGAATAGCAGGGTGATATCATTTGCTTTTCAATCGAAATAAAAAAGCAGTGACAGCTGTCATGGCTTTATTCTCACATTTATAAAAGTGTTAGGATAAAAGTTTCTTCTAACACACTATTTATTCGAGTTTGGGTCTTTAGGTTTTCCTTTTGACCCACACTCTTTTTTTGCAAATTTAGACAGATTCTATTTCGGATAAAAAAATAGTTATGATAAAATAAAAATAGAGGGAGCTGTAAGTATGTATAGTAATGATCCTGAATTAAGAAATGTCCAGCAGGTAGTGTTAGAAATCGCTCAATATTTTGTCGATTTTTGTAATAAACACGACCTACTTTGTTATTTTTGTGGCGGTGGCTGTATTGGCTCTATCCGTCATCAAGGTTTTATTCCTTGGGATGATGACTTGGATTTTTTTATGCCTAGACAAGATTATGAAAAAATAAAAGAACTATGGCCAAAATATGCTGATGTTGAACGCTATCCGCTATTGGTTGCTTCTGAGAATTACAATGATCATAATTCATTTATGACCATTCGAGATGCAAATACCACATTTGTCAAAACGTATCAAGAAGGAATGGCTATTCCTCATGGTATACCGATTGATATTTTTCCTTTGGACGGTGCGCCTGAAAAAAGTGCGCAACGGAAAATCCAAAAAATGTGGGCGCTCGTTTATGCATTGTTTTGTTCTCAGGTTGTGCCCGAAAAACATGGGGGAATGATGGCAACAGGTAGCAAGGTGCTTTTAAGTACGTTCTCTTCGCCCAAAATCCGCTATAAGATTTGGCGTTTTGCAGAAAAACAAATGAGTAAGTACTCATTCGGATCGACACCTTATGTCACAGAATTATGTGTCGGACCTAAATATATGGGAAATATTTACCATTTGGAAGATTTTAAATCAGCGATTGTTGTTCCCTTTGAAGAGACAAAAATGCCAATTCCTGTTGGGTATGACCGCTATTTGAAACAGGTCTTTGGTGACTACATGCAATTGCCCCCTGAAGAAGAACAACAGCCTCATCATGAAGCTGTTCTTGTTGATACTAAAAAAGCTTACAAAGTAAACGATACAGTATGAAGGAGAAAAGAGATGAAACGGATTTTTTCTGGTGTACTTTTATGTACATTATTATTAAATAGCTCTATTTCCAATACTTATGCAATTGAAAATATAGCTAAAACTTCTCAATCTAGTCAAGAACAGAAGGCTATGAATGAAGTGGGAACTGAAGAAAAGCAAATGAACGACTCGTCTGATTCAGCAACACTTACCACAACTAACGATACAAAACAATCGGATAGTTCGACAACTACGGAAACATCTACGGCTGAGACTTCTTCGACAGAATCCAGTATGACCAGCAGCTCGACAATCCCCACTCAAGAAAGTACCAGCACTTCGGGTTCCGAGACCGCCAATTCTACGAGTGATTCTACCGAGGTCCAACCAGATGCTAGTCAAGGTGATTCAAGAGAAGATGCTGAACTCGGGAAAAGAGGGACAAACCATAAAAAAGGTACTTATGCCATGCAACCGTCTGGCAGTCAGTATGGGATTATGACGAGAATGAGGGAACCTGATAGTGTATATGCCGATAATCCTAATTTACCAAGAAAAGACTTCATTGATGTCGCTAGTTGGAATGGAACAATCTCTGTTGCTGAGTATCAAAAAATTAAAAGTTACGGGGTTACGGGAGTAACCGTCAAGCTCACTGAAGGAACATCTTATACTAATCCGTATGCGCAAAGTCAAATCAACAATGCTAAAGCTGCAGGACTAAGCGTGTCCGCTTATCATTATAGCTTGTATACATCTGTCCAGACGGCTCAAGCAGAGGCAAAATATTTTGCACAAGCAGCGTCAAAATTCGGTTTGCCCAAAAATGCGATCATGTTCGATGACGCAGAAGACCCAAACTTGATTTCCAACGGACGCGATACGCAAAAAAATGCTTTGGCTTTTAATCAACAACTAAAAAATCTTGGGTATTCTAATGCTGCACTATATCTTAGTAGAGGCTGGCTAGATAGTGGGTACATCAATCCTGCTCCCTTTAATAAAGAACGTATATGGGTCGCACAATATCCTTATACTCCAACACAATCGATGCAGTGGAACAATGATTATGGCGCTTGGCAGTGGTCGTCTAAAATGTATTTCCCAGGTTTGGCTAATTATCAATCACGTCCCTTTGACATGTCGATGATTTACAGTTCTTTTTTTGGAACGCCAAATACAGGAACCGGACCTGATCTAAATAATTACTATACGACCAATCCTGGAAGAGTCATCCTCAAGAGTGATGATTGTTTTTACAATGATGTGAATTTTACCAGTCCTGGAATGACTGTTAAGAAAAATACTTTAGTTACTGTGAAGAGTATTCAAACAACTGCTAGTGGGATTCCGCGCTTATTTACAGATCACGGCTATTTAACAGCAAATAAATCATATGTTGTAGCGGCTCAAAGCAATATTGATTCTTATTTTACAACGAATCCTAAAAAAGTCCGTTTGAAGACCGATGATTATTTTTATGCAGATACAGCTTTTACCCAACGTTTGAATAAAGTCACGAAAGGTACAGTGGTGGAAGTAGAAAGCTTAGCTTACACGGACTCTGGTATTTTCCGTTTAAAAACAAAAAATGGCTATTTGACTGCGAATAAAAATTTGGTCGAACAGTATCGTGATATCTCTGATATGTACTATATGACAAATCCAGGACAAGTCATTGCTCAGACAAATGATCGTTTTTACCAAGATGTCGAGTTTACAAAACCAGGAGAATCAGTCTCAGCTGGTACGGTCATCAAAGTAACGGGAATTGAAAAAACAAAGAGTGGGATACCTCGATTAAAAACAAATAAAGGCTTTTATACAGCAAATAGAGACTACGTGATCGCAACTGTAGCATCAATTGATAATTACTATACGAAAAACCCTGTTCGAATCGTCATGAAAGCCAATGATACTTACTATCGAGACACAGACTTTCTCCATAAAGGAAAAGCAGTGACGAAAGGGTCGCTTGTATCTGTTACAGGTGTCGTATATCGTGAAGGTCAAGTACCGCGATTGCTTACGCCCGATGGCTATTTGACGGCTAATAAAGAGTATGTGCAAGAAGTGCCAGATAATATCTCAAACTATTATTATAGTAATCCAGGATATGTGGTCATGAAGACAAATGATACGTATTATCATGATGTCAATTTCAGTCAAAAAGGGGAGGCAGTCTCTAAAAATGAATTGATTGAAGTGCAAAATGTGGTATTTACAAGTGGTGGAATCCCACGGTTAAAAACGGCAAAAGGCTATTTGACAGCAAATAGAGGTTATGTAACACAATTAGTGAGTGACAGTGATAATTACTTTATCGAAAATCCAAGAAAAATTGTTATGTTGAGGGATGATCGCTATTATTCTGACATAGACTTTAAACAACCAAGTACCGCAATTGCGAAAGGTACGGTGATCGATGTCTTAGGTATCGAGTATACAGCTGGTGGAATCCCACGATTAAAAACCAATAAGGGATATGTTACAGCTAATAAAGGGTATGTTACAGCTGCTGCGAATGCAAATGATAATTATTTTGTGACGAATCCTAAAAGAGTTCAACTGTTGATGAATGATTACTACTATAAAGATCTCAGTTTTACGCAAAAAGGAGCAGCAATTAGTAAAGGAACGATCGTAGAGATCCAATCAATCGAATATACCCCATCAGGACTTCCACGATTAAAAACAGCTGATGGTTATGTGACTGCAAATAAAAAGTATGTTCAAAAAGTAAACTAAAAATAAATAAAACAACACATCAATCGAATGTTCTATCATTCTTTTGATGTGTTGTTTTTTTGTATAATACTTATATTTCACCGAGGCTCAGTGGAAAACATTGAAAGTTATTGGCAGTTGTGAGAAAATGTAAAAGGTTAAATATGGTTTTTATTGAACGGATAGTGAAATAATAGGCAAGTTTTCAATACCTATTTAGTATAAATACACATAAAAGAAAGGAATTTATCTCATATGATTACAGCTATAATTATTGCCGGTGGCGTTGGCAAACGAATGGGGCAGGATATACCAAAACAATTTATTAATATCGAGGGGAAGCCCATCATTATTTATACATTGGAGTCATTCCAACACCATCCACAGATTGATCGAATTCTTGTTGTATGTAAATCAGGTTGGGAAGAAACCATGTGGGCTTATATCAAAGAGTTCAATATCAGTAAAGTCCAATGGGTGATTACTGGCGGATCTAAAGGACAAGAATCAATCAATAACGGTGTACAATTTTTAAAAGATTATTCAGAGGATGATGACACAATTATCATTCATGACGGTATCCGTCCATTGGTGGATGAACTCGTCCTATCAGATGTGATTGTGAAATGTAAGGAATATGGAAATGGTGTGACTTCATTACCATATAATGAACAGATTTTTATTAAGAAAACCGAAGAAACGACACAACAATATGTGGATCGTAATACGTTACGACGTGTTTCAACTCCACAAGCATACCAATATGGTAAATTACTTTCTGCTTATAATCGGGCGGTCAAAGAAAATATTGGAATGACAGACTCATCTTATACCAATACGATGATGGTGGACTTAGGTGAAACCTTGTATTTTGCGGCTGGTTCTGATAAAAATATCAAATTGACCACAACCGATGATTTAGAGCTTTTCAAAGCATATTTAAAAATGAAAGATTAGGTGAAGAGGATGTCTTTAATAAATAATCCACTATATAAAGATGATTTGCTGAAGGTAGTCGAACATACTCCTGATTTAAAAAGTTTGGATGGTCAATCTTTACTCATGATTGGTGCCTCAGGTATGATTGGTTCTTTTTTAGTCGATACGTTAATGTTAGCAAACCAGTATTTAGGGGTTAATATTAAAGTATATGCAATGGGAAGAAATCGTCAAAGATTGGAAGAACGATTCTCTCCGTATATCTCTGATCAAAATTTTGAGATCATCGAAGGAGACGTGACAGATCCGTTGCCTTTTTCTATTAAGGCTGACTATATCATCCACGGTGCAAGCAATACCCATCCAAAAGCTTATGCAACCGATCCAATTGGCACGATTATGACGAATCTTGCAGGTACAGAACAAGTATTGAAACATGCTGTAGCAACAGAACCGAAAAGAGTGCTTTTCCTTTCAACTGTAGAGATCTATGGCGAAAATCGTGGAGACGTTGAAAAGTTTTCGGAAGATTATTGTGGTTATATTGATTGCAATACTTTACGTGCCGGCTATCCGGAAGGTAAGAGAGTCAGTGAGTCCCTTTGTCAGGCATATATTGCGAAGCATCAATTAGATATTGTGATTCCAAGATTATGCCGTACATTTGGCCCAACGATGCTGTTATCTGACTCTAAGGCTTCTTCTCAATTTATCTTGAATGCAGTGCATGAAGAAGATATTGTATTAAAGAGTGAAGGAAACCAGTATTTTTCCTATATTTATGTAGGAGATGCTGTTTCAGCAATGCTTCATCTTCTTATTCACGGTCAGATTGGAGAAGCTTATAACATCTCTAATGACAGTTTTGATTTGCATCTAAAAGAGCTTGCTCAAAAACTTGCTGAAATTAGTGGGAAGCAAGTCATTTTTGAATTACCTGATGCAATTGAACAACAAGGCTTTTCTAAAGCAAATACGGCTATTTTAAATAATGAAAAAATTAAAGATACTGGCTGGTTCCCGATCTTTAGTCTAGAAGAATCACTGAAGCATACAGTACAGTTAGTTAAGGATGAAATACATGTGTGAAATTAGTATCATCGTACCTGTTTATAAAGTTGAAAAATATTTAAAAAAATGTGTAGATTCCATTCTCGCTCAGACTTTTTCCGATTTTGAACTGATTTTAGTGGATGACGGTTCACCTGATAATAGTGGACGTATTTGTGATGACTATGCAAAGAAGGATGCTCGTGTACGGGTCGTCCACAAACAAAATGGTGGATTGAGTAGTACAAGAAACGCGGGAATCGAAGTAGCAAAGGGAAAATATTTGGGCTTTGTTGACAGTGACGACTATATCGCAGAAGATATGTATGAACTTTTATATAAAGCAATCATCAAAGAAGAGGCAGACTTATCGATCTGTGGTATTTATGATGTCTACGAGGGAAAAGATCCGATAATCAAACCCACAATCAAAAAAACAGTAACCGCTGAAGAAGCGTTATTATTAATTTTACAAGGAAATATCATCTCTGTTCATGCAGTGAACAAACTCTATAAGCGAGAACTGTTTTCAACTATCCGCTATCCAGAGGGAAAATATCATGAAGATTCTTTTATTATTGTAGATTTATTGAATCAATGCCACAAAGTAGCCATTGACTCTGAACAAAAGTACTATTATTATCATCGTCTTGGAAGTATCAATACAGAAAGTTTTTCAGAAAAACAATTTGAATTTATTGAAGCTTGGGAAAACAATGAAATAAAGCTCAAAGACCGAAGTCAAGAAATCAAAAAAGCAGCACATCAACGTGTTTGTTTTGCTAACTTTTTAGTTCTCGATAAGATTATAGTAGCAAACGTAACGGATCGTCCGGAAACAAAAGAAATCGTAAGTTATTTAAGACATAACTTTCGATTCATTATGGAGAATGAGATATTTACCAAGAGTCGTAAGTTTTCTACATTACTCTTAATGATTAGCTTACATTTATATAAGTTTCCAGTAGAATTTAGAAGGAAACATATAACTAAAACTAAAGATTAACCGTTACGGTGATTGATCTTTTATACTAATGGAGGATAAAATGTTTACTAAATTTTCAAAGCAATTCCATAGTATAGGACAAAAAATAGCATTGCCCTATATTGTTTTTTTTGAGCTTGTCTTAATCTGTCGGATGGTTAGTGTTTATTCCACACTACCACCAAAAATCGATTCCATCTTTTCGATGATTATCATGTTATTATCAGGAGTCATTTTCCTTAGCCACTTTTTACCAATGATTCTCGAAAAAAAGAAAATAAAAATTGAATATTGGTTAATTGTTTTTATAGTAATTTTAGCAATCAGTACATTGTTGAATCGAGAATATGCTTTCACGGAAAACATCAAACTGATTATTTGGCAATGTATCTTTTTCTTTTGTGTATTTGAAGTGGGAAGAGAAAATAATAAAAAACTATTTACTGTGTTTGAAACGATTCTTTTAGTTGTTTGGTCTGCACTTGTCCTATTTTCTCTTTATTTGTTTTTTGCTCGTGTAAGTTTTTCTACGCCAGTTAAATCATTGTATTATGGCATGCGAATCGGTTTTTTTGAAAATCGTCTTTATGGGATTTTTGTTGATCCAAACTATGCGACAACTATTTCATTGGTTTGTATTATTTTTGCCCTTAGAAAAGCTATTTTTAATCAAAAGCTATGGGTGAAAGTTCTTTCTATTTTTGTTATGTTCGTTCAATTTAGCTATATTTCTCTCTCAGGTTCAAGATCTGGTATGATCCAATTGGTAGTTGCGGCCTTTTTTGGTGTTTTCTTCTTTTACTTATTTTATCAGTCGAAAAAAAATCAATCGTTAGTATTGAAAGTAGTAGGAGCAACAGTCCTAGCTGCGATTAGTTCAGCCGTTGTTTTTGGTGGCGTATCATTGATGAAAACAGGTTACGTCAATGTAGCAAACCGTGTGGAAATCACAAGTCCTAAGGTCGTTGACTTTTTTGAAAAAGATTCAGAGAAAAAAATTCCTGACGAAAAATTGGTCACTACCGAAAGACCGGATGTTGTTGGAAATAAAGATATTTCTAACAGTCGTTTTGCTTTATGGAAAAGTGCAACTGAATTGATGCGACTTGAACCCATTTTCGGAACAACACCAAAAGGTTTTGTGGCAATTGCCAAAGCTAAAATCCCAGAGACTCATATTGCTAAAACGGGGCAAACACCTCACAGTGCCTTTTTCTATCTATTAGCAGCAACTGGTATCTCTGGAACAATTGTTTTTGTCCTGTTTTTACTATCAAAAATGTGGCAGTCTTTGCGGATTCTATTTGCTACAAAGCAAAAAAATTATCTAGAATTTCTGATAGATAATCAAATTGTGTTGATCATCTTAGTCTCTAGTTTATTGATTACTGAAATTATACTAACTAGACGTTCTGCAACATTTATTTTCTGGTTGTATTTAGGAAAACTTCAATATGATTTCGATCAACAAAAACAATTGAACAGACTGGAAAAATAATTAAGGTAATAGGAAAAATCCTTGCAGAGAAACAAAGGATGCAAGGATATTTTCTATTATTGGTCAATTTGATGATCAAAGGCAAATAAATATTCCCGTTCGTTAGTAAAAAATTTAATTGGATATAGGAGACTTCTTATGAGAGAATTAACAATGGCAGAGGTACAAAAAAAAGCAGTTGATATTTTAGTTTATATTGATAAAATCTGTCGTGAAAACAACCTAAAATATACCATATTTTATGGAAGTCTGATTGGTGTTGAACGCCATCAAGGTTTTATCCCTTGGGATGATGATATTGATATCGTGATGCCCCGACCAGATTATGAAGAATTGCTTTTGATCTTAAAAAATGATACAAATTACAAGTTGTTGTCCTTTGAAACAAGAGAAAATTTTAGATATCCATTTGCAAAAGTGATTGACCCAAAAACTGTAGCTAAAACAAAGCAGTTTTTTAGTGGGGAAGAACCTGATTTAGGCGTTTTTGTTGATATTTTTCCTATTGACGGCATTCCAGATTCTGCTACAGAACGTCAAGCTCTAAGAGAGACAACAGAGAATTATCGTCTAAACTTAATGGACACTTTGGGATTAGCTTATGCTCGAAGCTTTGATTTTTTGAAAGCAGTCGTAAAATTAGTAGTGCGTTATCCTCATCATAAAAAATTATTGAAAATCGGAGATAATGTCTATTGGCAAAAAAAATATCAAGAAGCTGCTAAAAAAATCCGATTTGGAGATACGGACACATGTGGTTATTTAGAATGGATTCATATTGATTGGGGTGTTTTTCCAACGCAATGGTTTACTGAATATGAAGACGTCGAATTTGAAGGACACAAAGTAATGGCTATCAAAAATAGAGGAGATTTTCTTACATTGCGTTACGGAGATTACATGACAATGCCACCGGAAAATGAACGCGTGACACACCATCCGTATAACTTTTACGAAAAATAGCCTCTCGAAATGGTTACAAAAAGTAAGACGAAACAACAAAGTAGCATCTTTAATACTATATCTTAGAAGGAGTGAAGTAAATGCGTGAAAAACTGCAAACAACTGTTGTAATGGCTACATATAATGGCGAAAAAAATATTATAGAACAGCTCAATTCTTTGAAAAATCAATCTCAAAAAATTGATGAAGTTATCATAAAAGATGATTGCTCAACTGATCAGACAGTCAATATTGTACGAAAATTCATTGAAGAAAATCAGTTACAGGCTACCTGGCAATTGATTGTTAATGAAGAGAACGTTGGATGGCGAAAAAACTTTTTTAAACTGCTGGATTTAGCAAGTAAAGATGTTGTGTTTACTTGTGACCAAGATGATATTTGGCATGAAAAAAAGATTGAAGAAATGAGTCGTACTTTTGCGAATCAACAAGTTCAAGTTTTAGTATCAGATTATCATGAATTAGTAGAGCCAGGTGGTTTAGCAGAAGAGTTAAAACGGGTTGATACAGAAAAAATAGAGGGACAATCAGAAGAACGAGTGGTTTTTAATGAAAACAACTTATTCCTAAGACGTCCAGGCTGTGTCTATGCTATTCGCCAAAGCTTTATTGCGAATGTGATGCTTTATGCTTCAAGAATGGAGAATGCAGTCCATGATATGTCCATGTGGGGAAGTGCTGTTTTAAGCAATGGGTTATTTCTCTTAAGAAAACCATTGATTGAATGGCGTAAACATGGTCAAAGCTCTTTTAAAAAAGAAATTGACCAAGCAAACAAAGTAACAGCCTACCAAAAAAGACTAAATACGTTACGGCGAAGATTGCAACGTGTACATGCAGCCAATAACTATTTAGCTAATTTAACTGATATAGATGATTTTGAGAAGAAACAAAAAATGCTCTTGTCAATGATTGATGAACTAGAAATGCGTATTGCTATATTAGAAAAGGAACAGTTATCAACAATTCTTGCTTCTTTCTTCCGCTATAAGCGTAAATTTTATTTTGGTACTGATATCTATCATCTTATAAAATATAAGTCAGGAAAGTGAGGTATCAGCATGAACCATAAAGCAAAAGCTGTCGCAAAAAATCTATATTATACCGTAGCAGCTAACTTTGCTACATTAGGTATTTCTGTCCTTTTAAATTTATTTGTTCCAAAATTATTAGGAGTGACTGAATATAGTTATTGGCAACTCTATGTCTTTTATTCTTCTTATGTAGGATTCTTACATTTTGGTTGGATTGATGGTATTTACTTGAAAATCGGTGGAGAAGACTACAAAGACATTGATAAACGTTCTTTAGGATCGCAGTTTTGGTATTTAGCGATATTTGAATTTTTTGTTTCGATTTTCGTTATTTTATGGGCTTACTTCTTTATGCCTGGAGAATACCAAGCACTGATCTTGATTTTGACAGCTGTTGTTTCTGTAGTGACTATCGTTAAAACATTTATTCTCTATATTTTCCAATCAACAAATAGGATTAAAGAGTATGCCCAGTTATCAAGAAATGATCGCTATTTATATGTTGTCTTAATCGGTATATATTTTGCCACAGGTGGGCGGGAATTTTACTGGTTGATCATTATGGATATCATTTCAAAATTAGTGATTACAATTTGGGGAATGACCCGAATAAAAGATATGCTACAAGTTAAAATGATTGGTCTAAAAGAACTAGTACCTGAAATCTTAGATAACATTAATATTGGTAGCAAATTAATGTTGAGTAGTATTGCTAGTATGTTAATTATGGGTACGATCCGTTTCTTTGTTCAACAACAATGGTCAATCCAGACTTTTGGTAAATTATCTTTTACTTTAAGTATCTCTAATATGTTTTTGACCTTTATCAATGCGGTGGGGATCGTCATGTTCCCGCTTTTAAGAAGAACAAATCGAGATCGTCTCTCTTCTTTGTTTCAAACACTAAGAGGTGTATTTGTTCCTTTGACGTATGCTATTTTGATTTTTTATATTCCAGCAAAAATCGTTTTAGGCATGTGGCTACCTGAATATGAAGTTAGTTTAAGATTCATGGGGATCTTATTTCCAATCGTTATCTATGAAGGAAGAATGTCCTTATTAATCAATACCTATTTGAAGACATTGCGTAAAGAAAAAACGATTCTAATGGTAAACGTCTTGACGTTGACCTTATCCTTACTTCTTTCTCTATTCGTCATTTTCATCATAGGGAATTTAAACTTAACTGTCGGATTAATACTTGCTAGTTTAGCATTCCGTTGTAATTTAGCTGAATTTTTCTTGTGTAGAGATATGAATATTAAAATTGGTGCTAAAATGTTTTTAGAAACCTGTCTAACTTTATTATTCATTTTTAGTAATCTTTGGTTTGATGGCACTTATATGAGTATGGTTGCCTATATTGTGATATATATCATTTATTTAGTGATTGTCCATCGTGGTTTTTTGAGCGACTTAAAAGATTTGCGATACTTAGTCAAAGACCATTAATATAAAGAAGACAGTGAGGGACTGTGACAAAAGACTTGTCACAGTCCCTTATTCTTGCAAAAGGTGATAGAGAAATACATCCTTGACCAACTTCTGCCAAGGCAATAACAAAGAAGCAGCGTTTAAATAAGAAAAATATTATCTACTATTAGAATATTTTATGCATGGTATGGTTTTCTTGTTAGACAGGAGATAACTATTGGAAAGGGAACAATTAGTCTATGATCGCTCTATTTAGGGCATATATATAAGATAGTATTCTCAGAATAAACGTGTTACACTAAACTTATCTTTTATGTAAATCAATAATTGGAGTGAAAATAGTGGAAAAAATATTGATTACCGGTGGGGCTGGTTTTATCGGTTCTACCTTAGCCAATCACTTAGGTAAAGAAAATGTAGTGATTGTTGTTGATGATTTATCAATGGGAAAAGTAGAAAATCTTGAGATGGATAGAAACATCACGTTCATCGAAGGTGATGTAGCGGATTCAGTATTGATGGAAGAAATCATCCGTGCCAATCAATTTGACTACATTTTCCATTTAGCGGCAGTTGCTAGTGTGGCAGATTCGGTTGCCCGGCCAGTAGAAACACATCGAGTTAATTTTGAAAGTGTGCTGATGCTGTTAGAATTGATCCGGAAATATCAACCAAACTTAAAACGAATCGTATTTAGTTCTTCAGCAGCAGTTTATGGGGATGAACCAACTTTACCAAAAAAAGAGGAATCCATTATTCGTCCATTAACCCCTTATGCAATCGATAAGTTTGCAGCTGAACAATATGTTTTGGATTACTGTCATTTATATGATGTTCCAGGAAGTGCAGTTCGTTTCTTCAATGTTTACGGACCAAACCAAAACCCAAATTCACCTTACAGTGGTGTGATTTCAATCTTAGTTGATCGTTATAAAAAACAATTAGCTGGAGAAAAAACGTCATTTACTTTATATGGAGACGGTAGCCAATCAAGAGACTTTGTCTATATCGATGATGTGATCCAAGCTTTACTTCTGGTAGCTAACAAAGAAGCGGCTTTAGGCGAACAATTTAATGTCGGAACGGGAAAAGCAACTACATTATTAACATTGATCCAGACGATTGATCAAATTTTAGAGACGGAATTAGCTTTAGAATATCAGCCAGAACGTTCAGGAGATATTCACGATTCATTAGCAGATATTTCTAAGATTCAGTCTATTGGTTATCTACCAAAATATGATGTATTAAGTGGTATGAAAAGCTATTTAAAAACTGAAATATAGTGAATAATAAGAGTCGACAGTTCTTATTCGTACACTTGAAAAGTGGATGGAACGAAATCTTAAACTTTGAGAAATAGAACTATGATAGTCGGCTAAATACAGTCGCCATGCAAAAGTCAGATAACATTCTAACTTTTGCATGGCGATTTTTTTTAATAAAAAAATTTTTGAACTATGACGTACTTAATTTTTGGGACGATAATCTTTTTCGTTTTCAGGATTAATTTTCTTCTAATATCTTGGACCCTTCAATTAAATTATAAATTCGATTTCGCAAGTCTAGAGCAGTTAATTTTATTTTTTTATCTGATTGGTCGTTGCTTTCCATGACAACCGCATCTTTCAAATCACGTTTGAAAACAGCGACTGAATGGAAACGATTGATGTTTCCTTGTGCCAAAACATAATCATTACCACAATAGACACCACCACGATATGGGTGGCCAGTAGGACTGGGTTTCCATAATGTAAAAAGTAATTTCTGTGGGATCATTTTACCTGATAAAACTTTAGTGAAAAACGTATTTAAATCAAGCACCGACATACTGATATTTCCAGTCCCTAATTCATTATGGATCGCTGTTTGCGATTCAGTTAATGGCTTCCAGTAATCATCACTAGCAGACATCTGATAGGAAACGGCATGATGCGGAGAGTTTTTGACTTGATCATAAAAAGCGGTCTGTTTCAAATCCAAAGGTTTGATAATCTCATTCTCTACTAATTTTTCATAAGGTTGGTGAGTTAAGTTGATTAAAATACCCGCTAAAATTGTAAAGTTTAATGGTTCATAACGATAAGTATGGTAGTCAACTAATTTTAGATGTTGAACCGCAAATTGAACGACTTCTGTATCTGATAATGGGGTAGTAGGTTTAGCTGTAGGTTTCAACCCAGATCTCATATAAAGTAGATCTTCAATGGAAATCTTTTGACTATTCGGAATTTGAGGATAAAACTTAGCCAATTTCGTATTCAAAGAAAGGTGTCCTAATTCTACTTGTTTGAGAATTAACAGAGCTGTCATCGCTTTTTGAATCGAGCCAATTTGATAGTAAAGATAAGGGCGGTTTAACTGATCATTTTCTTTGTTCGCATAACCATAGCCACGCTCAAAAATCACATGATTATTTTTCTTTACATAAATTGAGCCAATGTAATCATGTTTAATTAACAGGTGGTTGATTTTTTCTGATAATTTTTTTTCTTCAGGTGTAAGCGATAATGTCTGTTTAGGTTTTAGTGAATCGGAATCATTTCTAGCTTGTTCTTTCGTATAAATACTCCATCCTATAATCATACCGGTGGAAAGTACGCTGATACTGAGCAATACTAGAATGATAGAGAAAAAAGGAAATGAGCCTTTTTTTGCATGTTTGCCTTTTTTTATCATTGTGTCATAAGGTCCTTTCATTTTCGCTAATAGTTAAAATAACTATTGTATTTATTGATATTAATTTTAATCTGTTTTTATTTGATTTACTACTTACAATTTTGATAGAATATTTAAATAAATTAATTCACGTCAATCAAAATATCATGTATAATAGATGAAGTTACGAAGTTGATAGTAAGGAGGAGTTGTTTTGTCAGAAAACAAACAACGTCCAGAAGAGAAAAAAAACAGATCAGACCAATCTGCTGAAAAGAATGCAGTCATTAATCAGAGAAAAAATTTGCGAAAAAAAGAAGAAAAAATCGTTGGTAAAATCATTTTAGTGATCGTTTTGACGTTGCTAATCATTGGAGGCGTCCTTGGATTCACCATTTACCGCTATGTGGATAGCGGGTTGAAACCATTGGATCCTAAAAATGATCAACTTGTTCAAATTGAAATACCTAGCGGTTCATCAAATAAACAAATAGGTGAGATACTCGAACAAGATCAAGTGATTAAAAGCGGCATCGTGTTCAATTACTATACTAAATTTAAAAATATGACTGGCTTTCAAGCTGGATATTATCAAATGGCACCAAATATGACTTTGGATGAGATCGGAAAACAATTGCAAGAAGGTGGCACCTCAGAGCCAACTAAAGTAGCAGATGGCAAAGTCGTGATACCCGAAGGATACGACATTGAACAAATTGCTGCTAGAGTAGCGAAAGTCACTGGAAAAGATAAACAAGAATTTTTAGATTTGATGAAAGATGAAACGTTTTTCAATGAGCTGTATAAAAAATTCCCAGATTTATTGGACAGTGCGAGCAAAGCTCAAAATGTCAAATATCGCTTAGAAGGTTATTTGTTCCCGGCTACTTATGATTACTACAAAAAAATGTCGTTGAAAGATTTAGTCGTTCAGATGGTAAACAAGACAAATAGCGTGTTACAGCCTTATTTTACAACCATCAAACAAAAAAATATGACGGTTCAAGAAGTCTTGACGTTGGCTTCATTAGTTGAAAAAGAAGGGATTAAAGAAAACGATCGTAAAAACATCGCCCAAGTATTTTTCAACCGTATCAAGGCAGATATGCCTTTACAATCAGATATCTCTGTTTTATATGCCTTGGGAGAACACAAAGAAACGGTCTCTTATAAAGATACGGCTGTCGACTCTCCATATAATCTATATACGAACACAGGCTATGGTCCTGGACCATTTGATAACCCTAGTGAAGCAGCTATCGAAGCCGTATTAGAGCCGACTCAAAATGATTACTACTATTTTGTGGCAGATATCAAAAAAGGCGATGTTTATTTTGCAAAAACTTACGAAGAACATTTGGAATTAGTTGATAAATATGTCAATAATTCGTAGAATAGTATTTGTATCATCGACTATTTATTTAAAATAGAAAAACATTTACATTTTAGGAAAAGCGTGGTAATCTTTTTTGGATTATATTCCTCAAAAGATTACTTTTTGCGGTATTCCATAGATCAAGAAGGAGACGTTATACATGGTTGAGAAAGTTTACCCGATGACTCTAGAAGGCAAAGCCAAACTAGAAGAAGAATTAGAACAATTAAAAACAGTTAAACGCGGAGAAATCATTGAACGCATTAAAATCGCTCGTGGATTTGGTGATCTATCTGAAAACTCAGAGTATGAATCTGCTAAAGATGAACAAGCGTTTGTTGAAGGTCGAATCACAACAATCGAAAATATGATTCGTTTTGCTCAAATCATTGACAATGACGGTGTTGATGCAGATGAAGTATCAATTGGTAAGACAGTGACATTTATTGAATTACCGGATGGTGAAGAAGAAGAATACACAATCGTAGGAAGTGCAGAAGCTGATCCATTTTCTGGTAAAATTTCTAATGATTCACCAATTGCTCAAGCTTTGATTGGTAAATTAGTCAATGATGAAGTAACGATTGCTACCCCTGGTGGCGATATGTTAGTTAAAATCGTTAAAGTAGAGCAAGCATAAGAAATACTTGAACAAAAATGAAGTTGTGACATCTACAACTTTGAGCAATAAGCCGAAGAATCAGAAAATCGTTTCTCCGATTTTTGGGATTCTTCGGCTTATTTATTTTTCTAAGGAATGAGTGTCCAGAACCATTTGACTTAGGACAAACTTTACATCTCAAGTCCTATAGTATATTTCTAAAAAAATAGCTATGATAGAATGAGAATGTGCATGAAAGGAGAATAAAGATGAATAGTTCTTGGCGTTTTTTTATCGTAGTCGAGGCTTTATTATTACTATTTGCAGTTTGGCAAATTGTGAACAACGTAGAATTACTTCTTCTCGTATTGTTTGGTGCATTGAACATATATTTAGCATTAAGAAAATATCCACGATCTGGATTTCGAAATTTTCAATTGATTATAGGGAGTTTGATCGTTTTCTTTAGTTTAGTCAATAGCCCTGCACTATGGTTGATGGCAGTATTTGCGATCTTGTTTATCGGACTAAAAGGGGTTGAAATTTCTGGGATTGATCTAACAAAAAATACCTTTTGGCGAAAGAAACAGATGATCATGGTACAAACCGATCAATTAAAAACACATAATAATGAACGAAAAAAACAACAATTATTTGGAAATCAACGTATTGGTAATGATGTTTATGAATGGGATGACATCAATATTGCTTTAATTTCAGGGGATACGATCATTGATCTTGGCAATACATTGTTACCAAAGGATGATAATATCGTTATTGTGCGAAAAGGGATTGGTAGAACGAGAATTTTGGTACCTTTAGGGATTGCCATCAGTTTAGAGCATGCGACACTTGTTGGAAATGTTTTATTTGAAGAGGAACAATTTTCATTAAAAAATGAATCCATCAAAATTTATAGTAACAATTATGATGAAAACCCAAGACGGTTAAAAATCATCACGAATACATTACTTGGTGACGTTGAGGTGATACGTGTATGATGAGCAGATTATCAAAATTAATGATGGCAATCTATGCCTCAGCGGCTTCTTTTTTAATCATCTTGTTTTCGTTGTTCACTTATTTTTATGCAAGTAACCAAACGAATTGGTGGCGTGCCATTTTAAGTGCAAGACTATTGTATGTGCCGCTGATTTTTCATTTGTTTGCTATTGCCTTAGGTGTCGGATTAGTGGTTTTTTTGATAGTATCACTTATCCAAAAAGCAAAGTATGGTAAAATTGAAGAAAAATTAAGAGCATTATCTTCTGGTAATTATGAGTCTAGTCATTTGAATGAACCCATTCCCAGTGCAAATGATGATATTTATGTACAAGATATTGATAAAGAAATAACCAAAATAAAAGAAAAAATGATTGAAGTTTCTAGTGAACTACAAATTATCACTAGCAGACCCCAGTATGTGGATGGACAGACAAGAGAAGAAATCTTAGAACTAGAAAGGCATCGTTTAGCCCGGGAACTCCATGATTCTGTCTCACAACAATTATTTGCAGCGATGATGATGATGTCTGCTTTAACAGAACAAGCCGAAAAAACAGATAGTTCAGAAATATTTCGCAAACAATTACGTATGGTTGCTGATATCATCAATGCTTCTCAATCTGAAATGCGTGCGCTCCTACTTCATCTTCGCCCAGTGAATCTGGAGGAGAAGAGTTTGAAACAAGGAATTGAGCAATTATTAAAAGAACTACAAAATAAAATTCAAATTTCATTGAAATGGGAGATCGAAGACGTAAAATTGTCCAATTCGATTGAAGATCATCTTTTTCGTATCGTGCAAGAATTATTATCGAATACCTTACGTCACGCTAAAGCAAATGAATTAGAAGTCTATTTACACAAAATCAATAATAACTTATTGTTACGAGTGATTGATGATGGTACCGGGTTTAATATGAACGAAACGAAAACAGGTAGTTATGGATTAAATAATATTAGGGAACGAGTAGCAGGTATTGGTGGAACAGTTAAAATTATTAGTTTTAAAGGACAAGGCACCAGTATTGAGATCAAAGTTCCTTTGATCAAGGAGGCATAATTGAAAATGATACAAGTATTACTCGTAGATGATCATGAAATGGTTCGCTTAGGAGTATCCTCTTATTTATCGATTCAAGAAGACATTCAAGTGATCGGTGAAGCAGAAAATGGTCGAGAAGGCTATGAAAAAGCAATGGAATTACGACCTGATGTGATTTTGATGGATCTTGTTATGGAAGAAATGGATGGGATTGAATCAACTAAAGCTATTTTAAAAGACTGGCCTGAAGCAAAAATAATTATTGTGACCAGCTTTATCGATGATGAAAAAGTTTATCCAGCCATTGAAGCTGGTGCAGCTGGGTATCTATTAAAAACTTCTACCGCTCATGAAATTGCAGATGCGATCAGAGCAACTCAAAGAGGGGAACGAGTGCTAGAACCTGAAGTAACAACAAAAATGATGGAAAAAATAAGTAAGAGAAACGAGCCAATTCTTCATGAAGAATTGACAAAACGTGAAAATGAAATCCTGATGCTGATAGCAGAAGGAAAAAGCAATCAAGAGATCGCAGATGAATTATTTATTACTTTAAAAACAGTCAAAACTCATGTCTCAAATATATTAGCAAAATTAGAAGTAGAAGATCGAACGCAAGCAGCTATTTATGCTTTCAAACATGGATTAGTTAAATAAATTGTTTATTCTACAAAAGAAAGCTTACTTTCGTTTTTAGAAAGCCTTTGCTATACTTAAATAAAATAGGTAAGGGAGGAAGCAAGTGAAACAAAATTTTGCAATTGTCGGGCTTGGACGATTTGGTGGCAGTATTTGCCGAACCTTAGTTGAAGCAGGACAAGAAGTATTAGCTATTGATAGCAATGAAGATCGAGTCAATGAATATATGAATATCGCTACTCATGCAGTTGTAGCAAATGCACAAGATGAAATGACATTGCGTTCACTAGGAATCAGAAATTTTGATCATGTGATCATTGCAATCGGTGAAGATATCCAAGCAAGTATCCTCGTTACATTAATGGTCAAAGAGATGGGAGTTCCCAACATCTTAGCTAAAGCTCAAAATGAATATCATGCAAGAGTGTTAGAAAAAATTGGAGCAGATCGTGTGGTTCACCCGGAAAGAGATATGGGGATTCGTATTGCTCATAATCTTGTTTCAAAAAATATATTGGATTACTTAGAACTATCGGATCAATTTTCTCTTGCAGAAATTCGAGTTTCTAATCCCAAATTTTTTAATAAAACATTAGCGGAGCTGAATTTTAGGCAACGTTATGATCTAACAGTTGTAGCAATTCGACGCTTTGATCGTTCGGTCGTTGTTTCACCTTCAGCAGATGAATATGTCAGAGAAAATGATAATTTATTAGTAATTGGGGAAACCGAAGATGTAGATATATTAGACGATAAAATGAATCAATAAGGAGATGCAGGAATGAAATTATCAGTAACAGATAATGCACGTAAATGGTTCGAAGAGGAAGTAACCATCCCTGAAAATTATGGGATTCGTTTTTTTGGGAAAGTCTACGGCAAGACAGAAGTACATGATGGTTTTTCTATCGGAATGTCTGTCGAACAGCCTGAACGACCAATCAAAGAAGAAACCATTGACGGGATGCTGTTTTTTATTGAAGAAGCAGATGACTGGTTTTTCAAGGGGTATGATCTTGTTGTTGATTATGATGCATCTTTAAATGAGCCAACTTATCATTTCAAAGAACAATAAAACAAAGGAGCGTTTCTTTAGCTACCATTAGCTTGGAAAACTCCTTTTTTATATTTACCTCTTTTTTCATAAGACTGAGTCACGAAACACTTGATTACAATTAGTAATAGAAGGGATGCGTAACTAAGATGGCAGAAAAAATTATTTATTTAGATCGAGGATTTAGACAAGAATTTATTGATAAAATGACTGAATTAGCGCCTAATTATGTCATAAAAACTGAGCTTGAACCTACAGATTTGATGAATGTTGAAATTAGTTTAGGGTGGAATCGCCAATACGAAAAAGAGCTATTAGCATCTTCAGGGTTAAAATGGGTACATTCGATCTCGGCAGGGGTAGATACTTTACCACTAACGGCATTTTCTGAAAAAGGGATCTTACTTTCAAATGGTAGTGGTATTCATAGTGAATCAATAGCTGAACACATCATGGGAGTGATTTTAGGCTATTCTCGAGGGCTGTTCCAAGCACAAAAAGCACAAGCAAAGAAAGAATGGTTAGGAACTCATGTCCATTATCAGCCATTAGAAAAACAAAAATTATTGATCATCGGAACGGGGCAAATCGGCAAGATGGTTGCTGATAAAGCAGACAGCTTTTCTATGGTCAGTTATGGGATAAATACTACCGGGCATCCAGTAGAAGGATTCAGTCAAACGTATTCCTTAAACGAAGTGGAAAAAGTAGTAGCTGATATGGATATCATTGTAAATATTTTGCCTCTGACAGAGCAGACTAAGGGCTTCTTTAATTATGAATTATTCAAAAAATTCGCTTCCCATGCGTTATTCATCAACGTTGGACGTGGGGCTTCTTTAAAAACAGCTGATTTAGTTCAGGCATTAAATGAAGAACAACTCGCCTTTGCAGCATTGGATGTTTTTGAAGAAGAACCATTACCTGAAAAAAGCCCATTGTGGGAAATGGATCAAGTATTGATTACGCCGCATATCGCTGGCTTAACCTCAGATTTTCAAAATAAGTTAATGACAATCTTTCTAGCCAATCTTAAAAGCTATGTCACAAATCAAGAGCTTAAGATAAATGAAGTGGCATTACAAAAAGGATATTGATCCTTACTTAGAAAAATAGTTGATATTAAAAAACGACTTTCTTTGACTAGCGTTGCCGCCTAATCGAAGAAAGTCGTTTCCTATGTTTGACATTCGTGAACTACATCATTTGGCTTTTCGGCCAGCCTTTTACCGCCTGTGCAAAAATAAAAAGTCCTGCTATTGCGATAAAAGCACTTGTGTCAAAAGCCGGTAAGAAAATCATTAAGATCGTGGCTAAGACTGTTGGTAGGGTGATTGAATAGATCATCGTTTTTAAACAGTCAAGAAAAGAAGCGCCAGTCAAACGTAAACGCGCATAAATATAAGCTGCAAAATTAGCTAAAAGTAAAGTAACGATCAAATTCAAAAAGCTTGGATAAATAGAAATTAAGAAAGTCACTATCTTGATCCAAAATGGAATTGTTGCTTCACTTAAGGTTGTACGCAATTGTTTTCCTGTTAGATTTTTTAAGGCATCATTTTTATAGTCAAGTTCAAGTGAGTTATTGTTTAGAAAAGTAGTACCGGTATTAGGCAAAGCTACGACGAGTTTATTTTTTAGTAGTCCAACACTAAGAAAATTTCCGACTAAGTCAGAAGTAATATCTTTTTCAGATCGTTTACCTTCCGGATCAAAAGTAAAGATGATAGAATTTGTTTGATAGATGAAACCTTCATGATCTGCTGCATCAATTTTCCCGTTTTTTATGGAAAAATCTGGAATCTTGGTGGCAATTTTCTGACCATCTTGTTTGATGTTTTCTAGCACTTGAAACACTTGATAGGAAATAGGCAAAGCCATGATGATGCTAAGGACCAAAAGATAAAGAACCGATTTAGCAAACGGGGTTTTTCTAGCATTTTTGAGCTCTTTAAATTGCGTGAATGAGCTGATAATTAATTGTTTTGTTGTCATAGTTACTCCTTCTATACATAATGTCATCATTAGCAATTCTAGCGAAGTCTTAGAAGAAATACAAGGGGAAATACCAATTGGCAATCTTCCTTTAAGGTTCATGTGAGAACCTGCTTTTATAAAAAATAACGAGAATGTTAAAATTTGCTAGTTACAAAGATGAATTTAAGGAATAAAGATGAAAACCAGAGACAAATAAGGTATGATGAATAAGAATTGATTAGTAAGGTAGGATGAACGATGAATTTTTATTATCGAGTGAGACAATTTTTAGAAGAAAAAGGTTACTGGGAAATATTTATTTACCTATTTTTTGGTGGTTTAGCAACAGTCGTGAATATCGTTACTTTTGCAATTGCATTACAGATGCTCCATCTAAGTATGCCGATAGCAAATACTATTTCTTGGATTTGTTCTGTTTTATTTGCTTTTGTAACGAACAAATTATGGGTATTTCATTCCAAGTCACCTAATTTTTTCCATTTAGTTATTGAATTTAGTAAATTTTTGTTCTATCGGATTCTTTCTTATGGTATGGATATGGGTTCCATGTTGCTGCTGATTCAGGTGATGCACACAAATGATTATGTGGCTAAGATTATTACCCAAGTCATCGTGGTAGTCGCCAATTATGTCTTTAGTAAATTGTTTATTTTTAAAGGGACAACCATTATTGAGGAAGAACTTCCTGAAAAAGAGAAGTAAAATCCACAGTAGGCATAATTTTTGAAGAATTCCTTGCTCTTTGTTACTCTTTGTAGTGTAGACACTATGAACAAACACATTGAGGAGGAATTTTTTTATGACTTACACATTACCAGATTTACCATATGCATTCGATGCGTTAGAACCTTATATCGATGAAGAAACGATGCACTTGCATCATGACAAACACCATAATACTTATGTAACAAATTTAAATGCAGCGATTGAAAAACATCCAGAACTAGGTGAAAAAACAATCGAAGAACTACTTTCTGATATGGATGCTGTCCCTACAGATATCAAGACTGCTGTACGTAATAATGGTGGCGGACATGCAAACCATTCTTTCTTCTGGAAAATCATGGCACCAAATGCTGGTGGCGAACCAACTGGTGCAATTAAAGAAGCGATTGATGAAGCCTTTGGTGATTTTGCAACATTTAAGGAAGAATTTAAAAAAGCTGCAGCTGGCCGTTTTGGTTCAGGTTGGGCTTGGTTAGTGATGGAAAATGGTAAATTAGCGATCACTTCAACAGCCAATCAAGATTCACCATTAATGGAAGGCAAAACACCTATTTTAGGTTTAGATGTTTGGGAACATGCGTATTATTTGAAATATAAGAATGTACGACCTGATTACATTGAAGCTTTCTGGAACGTTGTGAACTGGGAAGAAGTAAACAATCGATTATCAACTGCCAAATAATCATTTTCAAGCCTAAAAAAAAGAATGAAAAATAAATTGAGCAAGTCTTGCGAGCGTTTTCTAAATTCGGTATAATATTTATGCAAGGTTTCTTGCAAGAACTTTTTTGGAGGCTATACATTTATGGAACATGGAACAGTTAAATGGTTCAACAATGAAAAAGGATTTGGGTTTATTACAGTAGACGGCGGAGACGATGTGTTCGTACATTTTTCAGCAATTCAAGGAGACGGCTTCAAGAGCTTAGAAGAAGGTCAAGAAGTTGAATTTGCAATTGTTGAAGGCGCACGTGGCCCTCAAGCTGCTGAAGTGACTAAATTATAATAACTTGTTGAAGAAAAGCCCGCTTAGCGGTCTATTCAAATAATAAAAAGAAGATGGCGTCTGCCATCTTTTTTTTATTTTATAAAAACCCAAGTTAGTTATTCGTTGACTAGTTTCTTGATTTTTTGGCTTAATAGATAAATCTGCTCACTAGACATATCAGTCGGAGCGACTAAACACGGGATTGTTTCTTCATAGGTCAGGATCTTTAACGGCATATCGGTTGTTCGAATGATTAAGTCTGGCTCAAACAAAAGATCATTTGTAAAAACCACATTTAAGTAAACTCGTAATTGTTCTTGTAACATACTCATATAACTCAGTTCAATACTTAATGGCAAGTCACTTTCGTACTTTATCTTTATTTCTTTATCAAAGTATGTTGGAGAAGTAATGATCATAAAAGCTTCGATCAAATGACAGGATTGTACCCAATACAGCTCTTGTTGCTGTTTTTGGAATTGGGAAGCTAATTGATTGATTTCTCGATTGAATGCTGGGTAATTTTCTTCTACAAAGACTGATAAGTCATATTTAATGGTGGAAAATCGGTGGAACAACAACCCGCTCATCCCGTTGGCAAAGATCGTACTATTTAGTAATTTTTTCTTTACGTTGATTTGTGTAGATTTAAACCCAATTTCATAAATATAGCTATAGAAACTATTTTGAAATTGTTTGATCGCTGTGGCTTTTTTTAGATGGAATTTCATGGCTCGTTCTAAGTGATCGTCTTTTAAATAAAAAGCTGGGCGTGCTTGTAACCAAAGAAATAAAAATTGGACTTCCAAAAGATCGAGCTTGGCTTTCACGCTCATTCGTTTAAGGAAATGGGTAATCTCTTCAAAGCTATCCCAAATCTCTTCTGTAAAATCAGGAAGTTCTCTCTGATTCATCTGATTTCCTTGTGCTGATCGGACGAAAGTGATAGCAATAATAAAGCACCATTCAATCATTTTCAGTTTATTTGGTTTTTGTTTTGTCAGCTGAAAAGCATACTCAATCCCTGCAAAGGTTTCATGAAAATCAACGGTTGGAAAGGGCCAAACGACCCCTTGATAGTATTGCCACAAAAATAAATAAATAAGATAACGGACTTGTGGTTCACTACCTTTGAGATACACGAAGCCTTTTGAAGTCTTTAATTGTAATTGATAGGTAGTAAGCAACTGATTGATTCGAGTAAGATGTCTTCTTAAGGAGGGAATACTAATCTTTTGCTCTGTGGCAAAGGAAACCAGATCAACTCTAGGTTGAAGACAAAGGTCTTTTAACAATTGAAAGATGGCGGAATGTTCCAAGATTTTTAGTAGTAATAGTTGATACTCACTGATCGTTCCAGAAAAAGTGAAGCCTTTTGTACTTTTTGTGATGTGATCGTCAGATAAAACCTTAAGATAGTCACATTGATGAAGCACAGAACGTTTGTCACAATGAGCTGTTTTCGATAATTCCTCTAACGTACAAGTAACTTGTGAGCGATATAAGTTGTCCAAGATCGTTAATTGGACTTGGATATTCCTTTCTAACATGACAGAGAAATTCATTTATTTTTCCCTCCTATATTTTTATACTCGAAATTTTCCGAATGACAAATTATTAAATTTTATCATTTTTTTTACGAAAAATGAGAAAAAAATTTATTATAATCATTTTTTATAAAAAATAGCCAAAAAAATAAGTGGAAAATACGTTATTTTAATTTGGGCTGTTAGTTTTTTTCATGAATGGACATATAGAGAAATTCCTTAATGACATTATAATTTATCCAAGCATAAAAACGAAATGTTATGCAATATTTTTACATAATTGCTACAGTTTCTTTTTATTTTTAAAATAATAAAGTTATTTTAAAAAGATTAAAACTTAATAATAGATTTTTAATTTAACGATTGCTAAAATCTTTGTAACTTAAGTTAACTGAAGTTTTTTCAGAAAGATATCTTTTTGACAAAAAGAAAGGAGGCCAGTTCCTAGCGGAAATAATTGTTGTTAGTGATTGATTAAGTGGGGGATAAAGCATAAGTAAATAATGGAAGCATCTAAGGGGGAAAAAAATGAAAAAGGATTATAAAAAAAGTATGGATCAAAAAGCTAGAGCTAAACGTCGATCCAAAAAATACTTATTAGTAGGAACGTCTATTGCTGCAGGGATGCTGTTGGGGACAGCACCTATTTCAATTGCTACACCGTTGTTTACTGTGGGTTCACAACAAGTATATGCTGACTTGATTAGTGGCCAGTTGTTCAATAATCTAACGACGTCTAATACCAGTGGAACAACAGCAAGTGCACCTTTTCCATTGGCTGGAACGACTCGTAATGTTGATTTTGTTATTTCAGCTAATAATGGGATTGATCTAAGTGTTCTAAATGGCTCGAGACGAGCAGTTTTAGCAATCCCAACTGAAATGCAAGGTTTAGTTAATCCAAATGGGACGGGTACTTTCCAAACAGATATTTTGTTACCAGGAGAAGAACTACAACCACTATTGTCGATTGTAGATGGGGCGGTAACTACCCTAGTGTCTGCTGTGGAAAACATTGTTAACCTTAACCCGTTGGCATCAGTCAATTTAGATGAAGTGTATGCTCAACTAGCATTATTAGAGAACCTTAGTACATTGACGTCAGCTGAAGTAGCATTGAATCTTCAAATGCAAGGGGACGAATATATCTATGGTGAATTAGATGGCTCATTAGAAACAATTATTCGAGAAGGGCTGACTGAAATTTTAGATGGAATCAATGATGCTGTCCAAGCAATCCAAGCGACACCGAATGCAGGAAGCGGTGCTCTTGGTACGATAGCAGCAGGTACGATCAATACAGCGTTGTCCGCAACGATTAAACCAGCGTTTAATCTTACTTTTGCTACTGCAACAGGTTTAGTTGGTGTGGGGTCATCATTGATTGGAACATTAGCTGATGCGAGCGTATTAGGTGAAACGACGGTCACGATTCCGACATTGATTCAGGATCCTAATTATAGTGATTTAGCGGCAGCCGGAGTAGATATGTCTGTTCCTTATGAAGCTGGCTTCGTTGGAAATATTGTAAAAGCAGATGTTTTATCTATCGATATCGCCTCTAGCTCTGATGGCTATTCGCCAGTTTTTTATCAAGCTGCTGAAGTAACACCACCATATAATGTTGTAGTTACAGGGAACTCAACTGATGGTTATGAAGTAACTGGGATGGCAGATCCTAATGCAACAGTTCGTATTTATGATCAAGAGAATAATTTGATTGCAGAAGGACAGGCTGATGAAAATGGAAACTTTACGATTCCAATTGCAGCCACAGATGTGTCACCTTTAGAAGACATCCAATTAATCGCGTATGATGAAAATGACAATCCAAGTTTACCAGCTGCTGCTGTGATCCCAGACGATGAAGAAGCCGACGCCGATGCTGACGCCGATGCTGATGCTGATGCTGATGCTGATGCTGATGCCGACGCTGATGCTGATGCCGATGCCGATGCAGATGCCGATGCTGACGCCGATGCCGACGCCGATGCTGATGCCGACGCCGATGCTGATGCCGACGCCGACGCTGATGCTGATGCCGACGCTGATGCAGATGCTGATGCCGATGCCGATGCGGATGCTGACGCTGATGCCGACGCTGATGCTGATGCTGATGCCGACGCTGATGCGGATGCCGACGCTGATGCTGATGCCGACGCTGATGCTGATGCCGACGCTGATGCTGATGCCGACGCTGATGCGGATGCCGACGCTGATGCTGACGCCGATGCAGATGCTGATGCCGACGCTGACGCCGATGCCGATGCCGACGCTGATGCTGATGCTGACGCTGATGCGGATGCCGATGCCGATGCTGACGCCGATGCCGATGCGGATGCTGACGCCGATGCAGATGCTGACGCTGATGCCGATGCGGATGCCGGCATGGGAAGTGCAGGAAATGGTACAGATACGGATCAGAACGGCGACCCAGGAATGGTGCCGATCAACACTTCTGGTGGATCAGGTTCAAATCCACCACAATTACCTTTGCACTATGGTGGGACAAGTCATACAAAACCATTGAATTACCATGACGGCTCAACACTAAAAATGTATCCTAAAACCTCTGATACGGTAAGTTCATCTGTTTCTTGGTTAGGTGGCTTAGTATCGTTGATTTCGGGAATGGGTATTTGGAAAATGAAAAGAAATAAAAAGAATAACTAATAATTAACGGAGAGGTTATAACTATAGAAATAGATTTAAAAATCATAATGGATGTAGTTATAACCTCTTTATTCTTGATAGGGGTGAGTCTATGCCAGTTCAAACAGATAAAAATGATTTAGCAACCATCCAAGAAGTACTTGAAAAAGTAGTCATTCATACGGAGAAAAAATTATTAATCGTATCCGTAGGAGATTTTAGTAAGCGTGGTAAGACTTATGAATTTTACGGAAACAATCTAAAAACAATTTGGAATAATTTTCTAACAGCTTATCGAACCTATCATTTTGAGACAGAAACGTATCTGAGGTTGGATGTAGTGACGAAAGAAGAGCAAGTTGATTTTCAACAAGTCAAAGAACGGTTAAACAAAATAAAAAGGAATAATTACATCGATTTTAATTTGCGAATAGATGGAATCAGAAAAAGAAGTTTTTTAAAAGAAGAATTAGTAGCAAATGCAATCATTAAACCAAGTAAAGCACATATAGTTGGAAAAAATCATCCTGAGTTACACATTGATTCCCAAAATTACCGTGGCTATGTTAAGCGTAAATATGGACGTGAAGAAAGTGATTTGAGCTACTTAGAGCGTTCAAAGTGTTATTTTTTTGAAACAGCCTCCTTCTATTTTGAAAATGGTGAAGTATTCCCTTTGAAAGATTATGGCAATGGCAATCAAGTCAGAGAAGTGACTACAGAAAATCTTGATGAGATTACGGAACTAGTGATTGAACAAGGAACGAATTATTTAACCAAACAGTTGACTCCTACTGGTAAATTCATTTATGGCTATTATCCTTGCTATGATCAGTTACTAAAAGGGTATAATTCGGTTCGCCATTTTTCATCTTTGTACGCATTAGCTGAATCGGCAGAATATTTATCCGACCAGGAATTGATGCAACGAGTCAAAGAAGGATTACTATGGGGATTGGAAAATCTTACTTCTGAAGTCAATGGTCAGCTGTTGATTAAAGATTACTTGAATAAAGAAGTAGAGTATAAGTTAGGAGCCCAGGCGACAGCAATCTTGGCTTTAGCAAAATATTCAGAAGTGACTAAAGAGACCATCTTTCATAGTTCCCTTAGTCGTTTAATCACGACTGTTTCAGAAAAATTTATCACTCCAGATGATCAGACGATCCATGTGTTGAATGCCGAATTAATGACAAAAGAGCGTTTTAGAATTATTTATTATGATGGTGAAATTCTGTTTTCCCTCTTAAGAGCACATGCGATTTTAAAACAAATTGAGATTTTTGAGATTTGTGAAGGATTGATGGAACAATTTGTCGCAAATAATTATCAAAAATACCATGACCACTGGTTAAGTTATGCAACGAATGAGATGCTTAAATATCAAGAAAAAGATACTTACTATGAATTTGGTATTAAGAATGCAATGGTCAACATCAACTTTATCGATCAACGAGATACAGCTTATCCAACCATGCTTGAGTTACTAGTAGCAGCCTCAAAAATGATCAGCAAATTAGAAAGAAGTCCCTTAAAAGATAAGCTTTTTCCGATAGAAAAAGAATTTTTTGAAACGAAAGCACGAATCAATACGGTAATGAAAAAAAGAGTGTTACATGAAATCACAACAGGAGTCATGTTTCCAGAGTTTGCACAGTTTTTCAAACAACCGCAAGTGATCAAATATGGTTTTTTTGCGCGTCATGATCGTTTCCGTATGAGAATAGATGATGCAGAGCATTTTCTATCTGGTTTGATCAATTACTTATGCCTTTAAAAAGAGAAGAGGAGTGAAGATAATGGTTGGTTATATTCGATTTGCTGCTTTAGCATTGATTGGTCTTTCCTATTTAGGGTTTCGGCTGAAAAAGAAAAAAGACCATCAATCAGAAACTTTAGAAAATGATTGGAGTCAGTATCAAAAAAATGAAGAGGGGTTGTATCCTTGGGAAGAAGACCAAGATGACTCTCCACAGAGAATTGAAAAAACAGCAACAAGGTATGTGAATCAAGCAAGACCAAGACGAGGAAAATGGTAGAGAGAATCTAGAACAAAGTAGGTGTAAAAGAATGTGGAAGATCCAAGAATTATTGGCTGATATCGATGGTGCGTATTTACAAAAGTACGACCATCTTGATCAAATAATTGACAACTTTGAGTACTTTTCTGGACATTTAAACAAAAGAACCAATTATAATACCACAGCATTTGTTTGTTTGACACCAGAAAGAAGAAGTTACATCAATCGAAAGACAGTGGCTTGGCGAGATGGGAACGAGCAAATCAAAGGAAGGGAAAATGAGTTTGGTTTAATCATTACTGAAATCCCCATTGATGACCCAGCTGTTAGAACGCCTCAATTTATTGTTAAAAATAGTTGGGAATTTTTACTACAAATTTCAGAGAAAATCCGAAGCAATTATGTACAACCAATTGTAGCAATCACTGGTTCGGCAGGAAAAACATCCACACGAATGATGATCTCACATTTATTCCAAAATGAAAAAGTGTTAGAAAATCGTGGGAAACACAATGTTCGTTTTGCGATTCCTCTATATCTAAGCAAGCTAGTAAGTGAGCCAGATATGTTGAACTTAGAAGTCTCTGTCAATGCGTTGAACTCTTATGACACTGGATCAATGTCTAATTTAGTGCAACCAGAGATTGCGATTGTAACCTCAATTGGAGAAGCACACCTTAGTTCATTAAAAGATACTATCGGAGTGGCACGACATAAGGCAAAAATTTTTGAAGGACTGAAGCAAGATGGCACTGCAATCATCAATACAGATATTGGTGAGGAAGAACTAGCGATTCTAATGACAGCAGCCAAAAAAAGAACAGCAGAGATTCTCACGTACTCTTTGTATGATCAAACAAAGGATGTCTTCTTAATTGAAACGAGACAAGAAAGAGAGTATTGTGAAATTTTATTTTCTTTTTTAGGACAAGAATTTTCGATGAATTTGTCAGTTGCTTCTGCAGGTATGATTTCTAATGCTTTTGCTGCTTTATTGACAGTCTGGAAAATAAAAGGCGACATTCGATCGTATCTGCCAGCATTTACTACATTTAAGCCATTGTCTAAGATTCTCGATAAAACGAATTATGCTTCCTTGAATGGAACGAATTTCACATTTATTGACGACACCCATAATGCTTCTTTGCCTGCGATGAAGAATGCTATCGATTATTTTGATGAAGTTCGAACCTTTTATCAAGGAAAAAGTATTTTGGTACTTGGACAGATTGCTGACTTAGGAAGTACTGCACAAGTAATCCATGAATCACTGAAAGATTCGATGGAACATTGTGGAGCAGATCATATCTTAGGTTATGGTGAGCATTTTAAAAAGATTTTTGAGGAAGAACAAATACAAGATCAACGATTCAAATGGTTCGCTACTTTACAAGAGTTAAGTGATTATCTAGAGGAATTACTAATCGAAGACAGTCTAATTTTAGCGAAGGGGTCTGTAACAGGGAGTGATTTTCATGATATAGATCGTTACATCCGTAAAATCGCTAATAAAAAACAGTTAAAAGCTGTATAAAATAGGTGGTATCAATTTGTAAAAAAGAGACAATGTCTGCTGAATGGCATCGTTTCTTTTTTTGCAAATAAAACGACAGATCCAAGATGACCATTGTAATTAAGAAAGAGAACGAGTAAGAGGCATTTCAGTGCTTCAAAATAAAAGCGTTTTGAAATACTTAGATTCAAGCTTTTCTCTGTAATGATGCTATGGTATGATAATTAAGAATTCAAAAAATTACATATTAATTAGTTTTTTATTCACGACTATTTTTTTAAAGTTTTATTATGATTAAATAGGTAGTTTGCTGATTTATTAGTTGTATGAGAAAATATTTTAAGAAAATGTGAGATAGAGGTGCATTATGAAGCGGTGGCAAAAAGTCGTAATAGCTTTACTGGGAATTCTTGTTGTTTTTATTGGCGGAGTCTCAGCTTATGGAATTAAACTCATGGGTGAAGCAAACCAAACAGTCAATCAAATATCCAAGGGATCGAATCGTCAGTCAACAAAGCGTAAAGATAAAGTGAGTATTGACGACAAAGAACCTTTTTCTGTCCTTTTGTTAGGACTGGATACTGGCGGATTAGGTAGAACCGAACAAGGAAGATCGGATACAATGATGGTGGTAACGGTGAATCCCCAACAAAAAAAATCAACGATCGTCAGCTTAGACCGTGATATCTATACCAATATCGTTGGTCATGGTACTGTTGATAAGTTGAATCACGCCTATGCTTTTGGAGGCGTTGAAATGGCCATGGACTCAATCGAACAGTTACTCGATATCCCCATTGACCATTATGTAACCATTAATTTAGATGGAATGGAAGATTTGATCAATGCTGTCGGAGGTGTGGAAGTCAATAATAAAATTGATTTTACATTAGATGGTGTTCATGTTCCTGTAGGTAAACAAGTATTAGATGGTAAGAAAGGCCTTGCTTATTCACGGATGCGTCACGAAGATCCTAAGGGGGATATCGGACGTCAAGCACGACAGCGTGAAGTCGTTACCAAAATTGTTAATAAAGTATTGAGTTTAGATGGTGTCAGCAATTATCGGAAAATTTTAAAAGCGGTCGAAAAAAATGTCACAACTGACCTAGATTGGGATGATATGCTAGATGTAGCAACTAATTACACACCAGCATTTGAAACGATCAAACAAGATCAATTGCAAGGTAAAGATGCAACCATTGATAGTATTTACTATCAAATTTTAGGTGAAAATGATTTATTAAGTATCCAAAACGAATTGAAAAAACAATTAAACATCAAACCAAGTAAGACATTACCTAATTTAAAAAATGACAATGCTTCTATCATGTTCTACAATGACTCGCAATCCGCTGAAGATTCGAACGAGACTGCGACAAGTGAGAATAATTCAACTTATTCAGGAAATTCGCAAACAACAAATCAGTACAACGAGTATAATCAAGAATACAATCAAAGCGCCGATCAAAATTATGATCAGTACGGCAATCAGAACTACAATCAGAATTACAACCAAAACAATGAACAAACTTACCAACAAGAAAACAATGAACAAGGATATAATTATGGAAATGGGTATTAAGTAAAAAAAGCATTCGCAACAGTCATAACCGACTGTGCGGATGCTTTTTTTTACTAGTTTAAAAATAAAATAGAATAGTTGAGAAGCGTAGCAAATAATACCCAGAGATAATATGGTACCAGTAACCACATCACTAAGCGATAGTGGTTCCATAGTTGATAAAGCAGTATGGAGAGAAGGATCACTAATAAAGTAATATCTAGTGCAGCAATTAAGGTGTTTTGCAAGTTGAAAAACAAAGCAGACCAGATAAAATTACATACAAATTGAATAACAAATAATGTAATTAATTTTTGTTTGACCCTTTTGTTTTTCATTACCAATAGTAAATATAACGAAATTCCCATTAAAATATATAGCACTGTCCACATAGGACCAAAGATCCAACTAGGTGGTGCAAAAGGAGGTAGCTCAAGTGAATAATAATAACTACCTGGATTACCACTTAGTATCCCCGATAAGAAACCTAAAATCACTATGCCAACAGTACAAACCCAAAAACGATAATCTTTCAGTATAGCCATATTGTTTTAACTCCTTTCTATAATTCTAGTTTACCATGAACGTTTTAAACATACTTGAATTTGATTTGGAAGGTTATGCTTTTGGTTTAGTTATTTTAAATCAGTTATTATATTAGAATATTAACCCCTATCTCTTATTGAATAAAGAAAAGCATTGTCGTTGTAATGTTGTAACTCCGAACATTATTAAAGAAAACAGTCAATTAGATTAAATAACGTTAATTGTCAAATTTATTGTTATTTTTGATGTTATTTATCTGATAAGATAATATATGTAATCGATTACAAAATAGATGATAATAGCACTGATCACGAAAGGAGAAGAAGATATGGGAAATAAAAGAATCAAAAAAATGTTAGCGGGAGCAGCTCTTTGTAGTCTGATGATTGCGCCATTATTATTGAACATGGAAGAGGCATTTGCGACAGAACAAAGTACGAACAAGCAAGCTGGTTTTGGCGTTGGTCAAGGGATCAAATGGGCGGATCAAGTAGTAGCACCATTTGTCGATATGACGGCATATGTTTCAGGCAGCAATCTATCAAATAACGGAGCGCTTAATTTAGCTGCAGTGGCAAAAAGCACTGGACAAAAATTCTTCAATTTAGGATTCATGCAATCAAGAGGTATTAAAAATGGTAAGATCGACTGGGCCTGGGGTGGATTTGGAGGCTTAAGCGAAAGTGATAGCGATCAATGGCAATATGAAGGAATCAAAAAATCCATTCGCGAATTAAGAGAAGTTGGTGGCGATGTTGCTGTATCATTTGGTGGTCTAAATTCTGGCGCATTTTGGGAAACAACACAAGATTCAACCATTTTAGCAAATGCTTATAAAGAAATTATTGATGGTTATGGATTAACTCGTGTTGATTTCGACGTAGAAGCTGGGGCAATGAATTATGCGCATAATTTAGCTAATGCTAAAGCGATTAAAAAAGTCCAAGATGAAACAGGTGTTAGTGTGACCCTTACATTACCAGTGATGGACTTTGGATTGGTATCTACAGGTTTATCTGTCTTGCAAGCCTATCTTGAGGCAGGTGTTGATCTAACTACCGTTAATATCATGACGATGTGTTACGGTAGCGTTGTTCCCGATTATGCGCAAGGTTCACTAGATGCAGTGGACAATACGAAAAAACAATTACAAGATTACTACAAACGTTATGCGAACAAAACGTTAACTGATGCTCAAGCTTATGCTAAATTAGGAACAACCCCTTCCGTTGGATTTGAAGGAGACACACATCCATACTTTACAACTGATATGTTCAATAAAATCGTCCAACATGCAAAATCAAGAAAACTCGGGATGGTTTCTTATTGGTCAATGAACCGTGATGCCATGGTCGATGGTGGTCAAGGTCAAGTCAAAAATCAATATGAGTTCTTAACTGTTGCCCAACAATTCACTGATGGAACGACTGGTGGAGAAAATGACCCAGTAGAAACGCTAACTAAACCATCAATTCCGGTAAATTTAACTAGTAGTAATGTTACGCAAAATTCAGTGACTTTAAACTGGACTAATAATGCTTCAAAAGAAAAAGTCACTCATTATGAAGTTTATCGAAACAATATTCGCATCGCTACAAGTGCAACGAATACATTTAAAGATCAAAATTTACAAGCAAATACAACCTACAGCTTTAAAGTTAAAGCAGTTAACGCTGCAGGAACCTCTGACTTTAGCCAAGCAATCTCAGTGAAAACCACAAGTGAAAGTACGCAAGGTGATCCTTGGGTTATCGGAAAATCATATAAAATAGGCGATATCGTTACTTATAAAGGACATCGTTATCGTTGTATTCAACCACATCCAGCTACTGAGGGATGGGAACCAGATATTACAGAAGCTTTATGGGTAAGAATCTATTAAAAGTTATAAAAGCATAATGTTTGATTCTTTCTTTAAAAGCGCTTACAATAAACCTATCAATGAATGGGAGGTTCATCATGAAAAAGGTTAATATCTTAATGTTTGTTGGCGTTGTTATGTTAGGTTTGTTTGGATTTGGTGCATCTGGCTATGCTCATGGCTATATTACCTCACCTGGAAGTCGTGCTTATTTTGGAACTGCAGCAGCTGGTAATTTAAACCAAAATGTTGGACGAGCAGAGTGGGAGCCACAAAGTATTGAAGCACCAAAAAATACCTTTATCGATGGGAAAATAGCAAGTGCTGGGGTTACTGGATTTGAGCCACTAGATGAGCAAACAGCAACTAGATGGCATAAAAATATCATCAATACTGGCAACTTGAATATTACTTGGTTTTTAACTGCGCAGCATAGTACAAGTACTTGGGATTACTATATCACTAAAACTGGTTGGAATCCTAATGCACCATTGAAAATCAGTGATTTTGAATTGATATCAAAAATTGATGACAAAGGTGCAAGACCGCCACAAACTGTCAAACAAACAATCAATATTCCAAAAGATCGTAAAGGCTATCACGTGATCTTGGCTGTATGGAATATTAGTGATACAACCAATGCCTTTTATCAAGTAATTGATGCGAATATTCAATAATAAAGCATAAGAATCTTTTGGGTTCAATTTCAGCGAATCTGTGCTAGAAATACCAATTATTCAAAGACAAGTGTAGGAGACTGAGGCAAAACTTGCTTCAGTCTCTTTATTTCTAAAAATGTGTAAATGGTGTTCAATCATCAGCTCCTCGAAATAAGCCTGAATTTTTCAAAACATGAGAAGCTGTTTCGAGATTTTCATCTTTAAATTTGAGAAGCAGTTTTCGGAAATTCGTTCTAAATTCTTGATGCTAAACATTGTTGTTTCAACCTTCTTTTGTTCATGAGTGAATGATTTTGGTTAAGGAAAGGTTTAATGTATGATAGAGCTACAACAATACTTCATTAAATGGAGTATTGGTAGTTTTTAGTAGGGGGAAAAGTATGATGAGATTTTTTAAGAAGAATACGCAAGATACAAGCGATGAAACTAATCATGTTGCACCACTTGCTAAAGAAACACTTGACCAGCAAGAGTTCGACTCTTTCTTTGCTGAAGTGTTAAAAAAAATGCCACAAAAATCAGCTAGAGTGATCCTTAATGCTTATGACCAATCGAAAATCGTAGCAGAAAAAATCCTTGCAAAAAATCAAGAAAAATTTGATCATGTATTTAAAGATTTCTTAAAAGGAGTCGATGAAACGACACGCAAAAAAAGTCATAGGATCATTCACGCGGCTTCGTTAACAGCTGCAATCATCGGTTGCTCTCCGATCCCTTTTTCAGATGCGTTTTTATTAGTTCCAGTTCAATTGATTATGATGGCTCGGCTACATAAACTTTTTGGACAACCTTGGTCAGAAAGTTTAGGGAAAAGTGTTTCTAAAGAACTTGTAGTAGTCAGTTTAGGAAGAAGTACTGTCGGAAATATTGTCAAATTTGTACCAGCAGTTGGAACTGTTACAGGGGCAGCGATCAATGCCACTGTTGCAAGTGCCATCACCGAATCACTAGGGTGGACCACCGTAAAGATGCTGAATGATGGGGAAGATATATTTGAACAAGTCATGTCATTCAAAGGACAATCCCAGACATTGTTTCGTGCATTAAAAAGTATCAAAAAGTAAATATTTAGTGGATAAATTGAATTAGTAAGAGTTAAAAAAGTGGACAATCATGAACTATTGCATAACAAAAACATCCAAAACACAGAGCTGTGTTTTGGATGTTTTTTATTTACTTAGGTTGGGTTAAGTCAGACGAGCAGAAAAAGTACCGAAAAAAGTTCAGCTAGTTTTTGCTGGTAACACTTGATCTTCTAGTCAATTTTACAACGACTTCACATCGAGCCGTTTGGGGAAACATATCCACTGACTGCAAATATTCCACTTTGAATTTCTTACTTAATTGTCCCAGATCTCGTGCTAAGGTTGAGACGTTGCAGGAAATATATACTAATTTCGTTGGCGGATAGTTGAGGATCGATTGAATCAACTGGGGATCAAGCCCTGTACGAGGGGGATCGACAATGATCCCATCTGGTTCAAATCCTTCTTCAAGCCATTTTGGTAATAATTCTTCAGCAGTTCCAACTTCATAATGGGTATTAGTATACCCTAAACGTTGAGCGTTTTTACGTGCATCATCAATAGCCTGAGGAATCACATCCATTCCACGGATTTCTTTCGCTTGTTTTGCTACACTTAAACCAATCGTTCCCACACCACAGTAAGCATCTACGATCGTTTCATTTGGTTGGATCGCGAGTGCTTTGATTCCTTCATTATAAAGGACTTCTGTTTGTTGCGGATTCAACTGGAAAAAAGCTCGTGGTGAGAGATCAAAAGTAACTTCATTGAGATGTTCTTCAATAGCATCTTTTCCCCAAAGGTGGATTGTTTCATCGCCCATTACGAGAGAAGTTTTAGCAGGTTGAACATTTTGCATGATTGAAACAACCTCTGGCAATTGTTGGTTAATGTCACGGATGATTGCATTTTTTTGTGGAAATTTTTGACTACGAGTAATAAATACAACTTGTAATTCACCCGTTTTTATTCCAACACGTACCATGATCGTCCGAAAAATGCCACTGTTGCTCCGTTCATCATAGATAGGAAGGTCATACTTATTCAATAACTCGACGACCGTATTCATCACTTTCTGTGTCTGTGGTTCTTGAACTAAGCAATCGATTAATGGCACAAGTTCATGGGAATTTGCTTGATATAGCCCAGCTTCGATTTGTTGTGTTTTCTTATTTTTTCTTAATTGGAATTGTGCTTTGTTTCGGTAATGCCATGGTTCTTCCATGCCAATCGTTGGACGTAATTCGTAAGAACGAAAGCCAGCCGGTTTGAATTTTTCTAGCGCTTGCATAAGCAAATCTTTTTTGAAATCAAGTTGTGCCTGATATGCTAAATGTTGAAGCTGACAGCCACCACATTCATAATACACTGGACAAGGCGCCACCACTCGATCCTTGCTTTGCTTTTTGACTTTGATTAACTGAGCTTCCGCATAGCGAGGTGTTGCTTTCGTGATCTTGACAAGAACTTCTTCTTTGGGCAGTGCATAAGGGACAAAGATGATCAAACGTTTGAAATAACCGATCCCTTCACCGTTGATACCCAGTCGTTTGATTTTTAAAGGGATGGTTTGGCCGTTTTTGACAATGGTTTCTGTCATAAGTATCTTCCTTTTTTCTAATAGTGTGGTTTTATTCTAACATATTATTAATAGCGATGGGGATTTTCTATGTTATGATAAGAATATACGTTCGAGGAGGTAACTCAATGATAACAGTTACTAGGATCAGTAAAGGCAAAGGTCCATTTTATCAAGTCGAATTATCTGAAGGAGATTCTTTGAAGGTTTCAGAAGATATCTTGGTGCGTTACCGCTTGTTAAAGGGACAAGAATTAACAGAAGAAACAATTGAGGAAATCAAGAAAAGTAGTGGGTTTGACTTTGGTCTCCAACAAGCGCTCAATTATCTGAGTTATCAATTGCGTTCGGAAAAAGAAATTAGAACTTATTTGAAAGAAAAAGAGATTGAACTAGCTGACCGTAACAAGATCGTGGACCGTTTAAAGGAATTAGATTTGATCAATGACCTCGTCTATGGTGAAAGCTATGTGCGGACAAATGTACGACTAAGTGACAAAGGACCAAAAAAAATAGCTCAGCAATTACAACAAAAAGGTTTGAAACCGGAAATCGTCGAGCAGGCACTGTTGCAATATCCAGAAGAAGAACAAATAGCGATAGCATCGCAAACGGCAGAAAAATTATTCAATAAAAATCATGGGAAAAGTCATAAAGAACTTTTTAGAAAAATTCAACAAAACTTGATGACAAAGGGATTCACCCAAGAGGCGATCCAACAAGCCATCGCCCATTTACCACAAGAAACGGATGAAGACGCTGAATATGAAGCATTAGTTTCACAAGGAGACAAGTTATGGCGTAAAAATGAGAGATTTGAACCGAAAAAACGTAATTTAAAAATCAAACAAAGCTTATATCAAAAAGGATTTGATTTAGAAATGATCCAACGATTTATCGTAGAAAAGGAAGAAGCAAGTGAATAAAGAATGGGAAAAATGGACAGAAGAGGAAATCGCACAGTTTCAAACGCAATTTGTTGGCTGGTACGAGAAAGAAAAACGCAATCTACCTTGGCGCTATGATCGTGATCCTTATCGTATCTGGATTTCTGAAATCATGCTTCAACAAACCCGTGTAGATACGGTAATTGCTTATTTTTATCGCTTTATGGAATGGTTTCCGACGATTGAAGCGTTAGCTGCGGCACCAGAAGAAAAACTTTTAAAGGCTTGGGAAGGATTGGGGTATTATTCTCGCGTTCGAAATATCCAAGCTGCTGCCCAACAGATCATGACAGAATTTGATGGACGTATGCCGCAAACACCAGAAGAAATCAGTTCATTGAAAGGGATTGGCCCTTATACTACAGGCGCTATTTCAAGTATTGCTTTTGGTTTGCCAGAACCAGCAATCGATGGGAATGTCATGAGAGTCGTGAGTCGCTTATTTTGTATTGAAGCTGACATCGCCAAAGCTTCTAGTCGGAAAATTTTTGATGAGGCGATGCGTAAGATCATTGATGAAAAGCATCCTGGTGAGTTTAACCAAGCAATGATGGATCTAGGATCGGCCATTTGTACACCTACTTCACCTAATTGTGAATCATGTCCGATCCAATCATTTTGCTTAGCTTACAAAAAAAATGAGCAAACCTCGTTTCCAGTAAAAACAAAGAAAGCCAAACCGAAAGATGTCTATTATGTGTGTGCAGCGATTCAAAATGAGGCTGGAGCCTATTATTTTGAGGAACGACATACGCAAAGGTTATTAGCAAACATGTGGACGTTCCCGATGGTCGAAGTCACAAAAGAGAAATACGAATGGTTGCAAGCTGAATGGGCTCAATCTCATGAACCAAGCTTATTCGATCAAGACAAAGTTGCAGAAGAAGAAACGGAGCTACCCTTTCATTTTAAAGAACAATTGATTTGGCAAAAGCGGCATTTGGGAGAGGTAACGCATATCTTTAGCCATTTGAAATGGCACGTATTACTATTTTACGGCCGAATACCTTCTCAATCAAATGACAAATTTCCTAAAACTGAAATAACACAATGGTTATTACCAGAAGACTTCGATAACGTGGCTTTTCCAAAAGTACAGGTAAAATTAAACGAACAATTAGAGAAAAATCGAAACAATAGTAATCCTTTCTAGGCAAAGCTCTTTTTTATTGATATAATAATTACGATGTCGGTGTAATGAACACCCAAACACAAAGCATGAGATGCTGCGTAAGGAAGGGTTGCTATGGGAGTCCCAAAAGAAGGTGAGTTTGTAACGATCCAAAGTTACAAACATGACGGCAAATTGCATCGAACGTGGCGTGATACCATGGTATTAAAAACAAGTGAGCATTCGATGATCGGTGTCAATGATCATACTCTAGTTACAGAGTCTGATGGACGTCGTTGGGTGACTCGAGAACCAGCAATTGTGTATTTTCACAAAAAATACTGGTTCAATGTAATAGCAATGATTCGAGAAAAGGGGGTTTCCTATTATTGTAATCTAGCTTCACCTTTTTTGCTGGACGATGAGGCATTGAAGTATATTGATTATGATTTAGATATCAAAGTTTTTCCTGATGGAGAGAAACGATTACTAGATGTCGATGAATATGAGATGCATAGCCAAATGATGAATTATCCGAATGATATCGACTTCATCCTAAAAGAAAACGTGAAGATCTTGGTTGACTGGATCAATAATGGTGAGGGCCCTTTCTCCGAAGGCTATATTGATATTTGGTATAACCGTTACAAGCAATTGTCGCGCAAGTAAACAAAAAAAAGCAGTAAGCGCAAAAGTTTTGCGCTTACTGCTTTTTTGCTATGGGTTCTTTAACATAGACACTGATGATGGAAGAAAAAGGACAAGGGATGATCCTTGCTTTGATAGCCTGTCAATAATTAAAAGCCTTTTTTCATTGCGATATGGGCAATACCAGCATCTTCAAATGGTTCTCCATAAGCAGTGAATCCTAATTTTTTATAGAAATTCTCAGCTGTTGCTTGGGCGCCTAGCAAAATCGTATTATATCCTTGACTTTTGGCGAAAGCTTCAGCTTCAGCTACTAAAATTTGACCTAATCCTTGATGACGATAATCTGCAAGAATCGCCATTCGTTGTAACTTCATTTTTCCATTTTCTAATGGTAATAGCCGAACAGTCCCACAAGGTAGATTTTGGTCTGAATAAAGAACAAAGTGGATGCAATGTGCTTCATTTTGATCAATTTCTCTAGTTATAGGAACGCCTTGTTCTTTGACAAAAACTTGGTTTCTAATACGAACGGCATCAAGATAAATATCACTTAATGTATCTTTTGTTTGAACGACTTTCATCCGAAACCCACCTTTCATTCGTTTAGTATACTGTAAAGAAAATAAAATGAAAAGTGGATAAAAAAACAAATATCAGTAAGAATAAAAGAAATTTTCACACAAATAATATATACTAGTAAAAAAGACGAAAGGAGGAAGTATATTGTTTGAAAAATTGAAACAATCAAAATTGATGTTTTGGTCTTGCGAATTACTCATTATCGCCACGTTGATCTTGGTTTCTTCAAAAATCAATTTTATCTTTCAACCAATTGGAACGTTTTTCTCAACATTATTCGCACCAGTCTTGATTGCTGGATTTTTGTATTATTTGTTGAATCCTATTGTCAAATTATTGATGAAGATCAAAATCAAACGCATTTGGGCGGTAGCAATCGTATTACTTTTGCTTGTCGCAGCGATCATCTGGATTTTGCTCAGCGTGATTCCTAGCTTGATCCAACAAATTTCATCCATCGCATCGAATATTCCTGACTTTATTAGTCGTGTAGAGACTTGGTTAAATAATATGGCTCAACTACCGATCTTCAAAGAGGTAGATATCAATCATTATTTGAATCAATTAGATATTTCTTATGCTAAGATTATCCAACAGTTCCTCAGCGGGATTTCAAACAGCTTAGGATCGCTTGTCGGTACGATCGCTTCTGCTACAATCGTGATCATCACAGCTCCATTTATTTTGTTTTATATGTTGAAAGATGGAGAAAAAATGGTTCCGACAGTCAAGAAGTTCTTTCCTGAAAAGAGAAGAGATCAAATTGTTGAATTACTTGGTCAATTGAACAAAACATTAGCTAACTACATTAGTGGTCAAGCGATTGAATGTCTTTTTGTCGGAACATTTACTTTTTTGGGGTATCTGATTCTAGGGGTCAATTATGCCTTTTTATTTGGCGTCATCGCTGGTTTGACTAATTTGATTCCTTATCTAGGTCCTTACCTAGGCTTAGCTCCAGCATTTTTAGTGACAGTATTCAATGATCCTGTTAAAGCACTGCTTTGTTGTGTCGTTGTCTTGATCGTTCAACAATTGGATGGAAATGTGATTTATCCAAATGTCATCGGAAAATCATTAAAAATCCATCCGCTAACGATCATCATTGTGTTATTAGTAGCAGGAAACATTGCTGGTTTGATCGGGATTTTCTTAGGTGTACCGTTTTATGCCATTTGTAAGACGATTATTTCTTATGTCATCAAAATTGTTAAAGAAGACCAGCAAAATGAAAAAAAGAAAAAAATTGCAACGACATTGGAATAACGTATCAGCAATTCCGATTAATTGCTTCATAGTTGTTTTTATTGCAAAGAAAAATTCTTTGTGATAACATTTTAGCGTGGCTATCTTTATAGTCACGCTTTTTTTCTATCGTAAACAAAAAAATTAAAAAATATAAGGAGAGAATGCGATTATGAATGCTGACCCTGAGAGTCAGTCGCTGTTAGCGCAAATTTTATTACTGATCATTTTAACTTTGATCAATGCTTTTTTAGCTGCTTCCGAGATTGCTGTTGTTTCGATCAACAAAAATCGAGTCGAGCAAAAAGCGGAAGAAGGAGATGTTAAATCTCAAAAGCTTTTAAAAATATTGCAGAACCCAAATAACTTTCTGTCAACGATCCAGGTAGGAATCACGTTAGTCAATATCCTATCCGGTGCTTCGTTAGCCAATACATTATCAGAAAAATTAGCACCGTTATTAGGTGGTAGTGTAGCAGCAAGAAATATTGCCAATATTATTGTTTTAGCTATTTTGACCTACGTATCGATTGTTTTTGGTGAATTGTATCCTAAACGAATCGCCTTGAACAAATCAGAAGAAGTAGCCAACTTTACTTCAGGAATCATCCGTCTGATCGGTGTGGTTGCCAAACCTTTCGTCTGGTTATTATCTGCATCGACTAGTTTACTAGCTCGTGTCACACCAATGACTTTTGACGATGAAGATTCAAAAATGACGAGAGATGAAATGCGGTATATGTTGGAAACTGAAGGTGTACTTGATAATGAAGAGTTAGAAATGCTGCAAGGTGTTTTTTCTTTAGATACCAAAGTAGCTAGGGAAGTAATGGTTCCTCGAACAGATGCTTTTATGATCGATATCAATGACTCCGTTGAAGAGAATGTCAATGAAGTTTTATCAGAAAATTATTCAAGGATTCCTGTCTATAATGAAGACAAAGACAAAGTTGTTGGGATTCTTCATACGAAAAACTTATTGAAAGCTGCTCATAAATTTGGCTTTGAACATTTAAATATTCAAAAAATCATGCAAGAACCTTTATTTGTACCAGAGACAATATTCATTGATGATCTCTTGTACGAAATGAAAAAAACTCAAAACCAGATGGCTATTTTACTGGATGAATATGGTGGAGTCGTTGGTTTAGCAACTTTAGAAGATTTACTAGAAGAAATCGTCGGTGAAATTGATGATGAATCAGATGAAGTCGAAAAATTATATGAAAAGGTTGCTGAACATGAATACGTGATCCAAGGACGAATGTTGATCGATGAGTTCAACGAAGTATTTGACAGTAACTTGCACATGAGCGATGTCGATACGATGGCAGGCTATTTAATCACTGCTTTGGGCATGATCCCTGATGAGGGAGAAAAATTATCATTTGATGTAGACAACATTACCTTGACTTCTGAAGAAATGGAAGGTTCTAGAATTTTAAAAATTCGCGTGGTGTTCCATGATCCTAAAGAAGAAATTGTGGAACCAGATGAGGAACGTCGTTTATTTTATAAAGATTTTGATGAAAATGAGCCGAGAAGATAAGATATGTTTCATCCTTGCACAGAAGAGATTTTGTGCAAGGATGTTTTTTCTTTTTTTCAAAGTTGATACGTAAATCAGTGTGGTTCCCTAAGTTGAGGGGTAGTCAGAAGCAAGAGAGGCAGAGCTTTACCCTTTTGTAAAGATTACTAAAACATACAATAAGATCCTATGCTCCCAGTTAACTTATACATAATATAACCAGTATATTTAAATGTTTTGTTGGTTGACAATAAATTTTTGCTAGAGTATTATGAAAACGCAAACACAAGTTTCATGTGACTAGGTTATACTAGGCATGGAAAACACGTACGGAGTCTTCCGTCGTTTTTTCATGCCTATTTTTTTATATGTTTAAGTGAATCAGTGAGGAGGTGGGGAAAATGTAAAGTAGTGTTTTTAGTAGAAAGACAGATTTTAAATATTTTACGAATAAGCAGATATGAGCGATTCTTCCAATGATTTATCTCAATTGAAACTAAAAAACTAAGAACGAATATTAGGTAGTTTTCTCAAGTAAAAGTAGTATGTACAAAAGTTGCAAAGAATGGATAAAAAATTGATGATCATTCATTTTGCCTCACGACTTAAAATTTTTTATCGACTATTCTATTTAACTAAAGGAGGAATTTTTTAATGAAGAAGGCAATCATTTTTGCTTTAACAGGATTGGCGCTTGTTGTTACATCTTTTTACAGTCCAATCGTTTGTGCTGAAGATACTGAAGATTTTTTGTTTCAAAAGAAGGTTACCTACTCAGGAGTAGAAGGTGGGAAACAAGGAGATAATTGGAAATATCCGCAATTTGTAGGTGAAAAAGCGGTTGATGGGGATGTATCGACGAGATGGTCAGCGGATAAAACAGATAATCAGTGGCTGACTGTTGATATTGGAGAAGAAAAAACAATTGGTCAGGTGGTTTTACACTTTCATGCGGAGAGTCCAGAATATGAGGTATTAGTTTCTAACGACAATCAAAATTATCAATCCATCTATAAGGAGGAGCGTGGAAGTGGCGGGAAAGAAGCAAAAAAATATATTGAAGTAGCGAATGTAACAGCTCGATATATTAAATACCAACAACTAAAAATGTGGAAGCACACGAATGGTCAATATTATGGTTCGAGCATTATTTCAATGGAAGCTTATCGTCAAGCACGTTTACCTGATGGGATAAAGTTTTCGATTGATTCAGCCGAAATCAGCGAGAAAAGATCCAAACAATTAACTTACATATTAACACCAACAGGCGTCCAAGTTCCTGAAAAACAAATTGAGTGGAGCAGTAGTGATCCTAGTATTGTCAATGTAGACAGTCAAGGAAGAATGAAAGCACTCAAAACCGGAGAAGCAAAGGTGACTGTGAGAATCAAAAATACGGATTTAAGTGATACGATTCCAGTTACGGTTATTCAAGAAAAAGCAGAGTATCGTGAAATGCGTGAGAGATGGAAAGCACGCTTGCTAGGATCTAAAGAAGATCATGAAGAATTTGATCAGGATTCGGACGTAAAAAAATATCGAGCGAGAATAGCCAAAGATAGTTTAGAATTATGGCAAACACTTAATAAGTCAGAAAATAGAACTTATTTGTGGGAGAAAAAAAGTTCAGACACATTATCAGCAGACTACACCACTCAATTTACCAACATCAAAAAATTGACATTAGGTTATTATGATCCTTCGAGTTCACTACATAAGAATCAAGAGGTTTTTACGCAAATTTTGAAAGCAATTGATTTTATGATTGAAACCAAAAACTACAATGGAACTTACTGGAGTGGGAATTGGTGGGATTGGCAAATTGGATCAGCACAGCCATTAACAGATACACTGATTTTATTACATGATGATTTAATCGAAAAAGATGATGCAATCTTAACTAAATTTGTTGAACCTTTAAACCACTATGCGCAAGATCCTAAAGTTCAATGGCCTAGCTATACGGCTACAGGAGCGAACTTAACAGATATATCTATTACCGTCTTAGGAACAGCCATTTTATTAGAAAATGATTCCCGAGTAGAGGCAGTTCAAAGCGCTGTTCCATTCGTTTTAAAAATGGTGACAGGAGGAGATGGCTTATATTCAGACGGCTCATTAATCCAACATAGTCATTTCCCATATAACGGAAGTTATGGAAATGAATTGCTGAAAGGCTTTGGACGGGTTCAAACGATTTTGCAAGGGACACATTGGGAAATCAAAGATGACAATATAAATAACTTGTTTCAAGTAACCGATAAAGGTTATTTACAATTGATGGTAAATGGAAAAATGCCCTCAATGGTATCAGGACGAAGTATTTCTAGAGCTCCTGGGACGAATCCCTTTACCTCTGAATTTGAATCTGGAAAGGAAACAATCGCCAATCTTACATTAGTAGCGAAATTTTCGCCAGAAATTTTACGCAAGAAAATTGATTCGTCTATTAAAGCATGGCTTGAGCATAGTAGTTATTTTTATGATTTTTTTGAAAACCCAAGAGACTTTGAAGCGTTGATTGATCTTAAGAAAATCATGAATGAGCCTTCGATAACTAGTAAAGAAGAACGAAATCTCGTGAATGTTTATGGTTCAATGGATCGGGTGTTTCAAAAAAACGAGAGTTATAGTCTCGGAATAAGTATGTACTCTAGTCGTATTGGAAATTATGAATATGGAAATACTGAAAATAAAAAAGGATGGCATACGGCTGATGGGATGGTTTATCTTTATAACGGTGACCTCGCTCAATTTGATGAAGGTTATTGGGTTACTATTGATTCTTATCGCTTACCAGGTACCACTATAGACACAAGAGTGTTAGCAGAAGGTGCTTCTACTGGTAAAAAGAGTCCTCAGTCTTGGGTGGGAGGATCGAATAATGGCAAAGTAGCTGCAGTCGGAATGTTTTTAGATAAGAAAAATGAAAATATGGATTTGGTAGCAAAGAAATCATGGTTTTTGTTAGAAGATAAATTGATTAATTTAGGCAGTGGAATCAGCGGAACAACGAATGCGACAATTGAGACGATCCTTGATAATCGAATGATGGATTCAAGTAACATGCAAATTATCCAAAAGAAAACAGCTGATTCTACTTGGATCAATCTTACTTCGACAAATCCACTCAATAATTTAGGTTACATTTTTCCAAATACCATGTCGAACGTTGACGTTCAAAAAGAAATTCGATCTGGCAAATATTTGGATATCAACGAATATTTTGTCAATGATCAATCATATACAAAAGAATTTGTAAAAATCATCAAAAATCATGGAAGTAACGCTCAAAATGATACTTATGAGTATTTGACTGTTGCTGGAAAGACAGCAGAAGAAATGGCAGAAATGGCGCAACATAAAAGCTATAATGTGTTAGCAAACACACCAGAAATCCAAGCGATTGAGACAAAAGACTATCTCATGTTGAATGCTTGGAGTGGAAATCAACAGGCAGCTTTTGTTCACGTATCTGAACCTGCATCCATTATTGCAGAAAAATTGAGTAATGATACTTATCGACTGTCAATTGCGAATCCTGTTCAAAATAATAAGGTGATTGAATTTTCGATTGAGAAAGAGATCATTGAGGTTATCGAAAAAGAGTCCGAAATTACCATGGATTCAGGAGCATTTCTATTTGATAGCAAAGGGTTAAAAGGAAGTTCGAGATCAATTACTATCAAAGTTCCTTCAGAAGTAGATAAAACAGCATTAGAAAAAATAGTCGAAGAAAATCAAAACCGAAACGAAAGCGACTATACAAAAGAAAGTTGGAAAGTCTTCACTAAGGCAATGGAATTAGCCCAAGCGGTGTTAACAGATCCAAAAGCAACGCAAGCCGAAGTAGACGATGCAGTTCAAGCAGTGAGAAAAGCCATCGAGCAACTGCAAGAAGTAACTAAAGTAGACAAAACAGCATTAAAAAAATTGGTCGAAGAAAACCAAAGCCGAAACGAAAGCGACTATACAAAAGAAAGTTGGAAAGTCTTTACTAAGGCAATGGAATTAGCTCAAGAGGTGTTAACAGATCCAAAAGCAACGCAAGCCGAAGTAGACGAAGCAATCCAAGCAGTGAGAAAAGCCGTCGAGCAACTGCAAGAAGTAACTAAAGTAGACAAAACAGCATTAAAAAAATTGGTCGAAGAAAACCAAAGCCGAGTTGCAAGTGGTTATACGGCAGAAAGTTGGCAAGTGTTCCGCAAAGCGCTGGAAGCAGCGCAAGCAGTGTTAGCTGATTCAAATACTACGCAAGCTGAAGTAGACGAAGCAATCCAAGCAGTGAATAAAGCCATCGAGCAACTGCAAGAAGTAACTAAAGTAGACAAAATAGCATTAAAAAAATTGGTCGAAGAAAACCAAAACCGAGTTGCAAGTGGTTATACGGCAGAAAGTTGGCAAGTGTTCCGCAAAGCGCTAGAAGCAGCGCAAGCAGTGTTAGCTGATTCAAATACTACGCAAGCTGAAGTCGAACTAGTGATGAACGATTTGGTGCAGGCCATCGAACAATTAGAGAATAAAGAAACTGCATCATCCTCTGAGGAAGATAAAAACATCAATAATAAAGCAGAGCAAGGTAAAAATACACAAGAGGGCAACAATGAAATAGGTAAATCTTCTATTAGTGAAGAGACTGGTAAGGAAGGTTTATTACCAAAAACAGGTGAAAAAAATAACCAAGTTATTCAAAAATTAGGATATACAATTTTATTAGTGGTATTCGTTAGCTTGTTCCTATTGAAAGGTCGAAAGGAATCTAAGAGGAGTCAAAATAAATTAGGCAAGTAATCTGATGAAAAACACAAGGTAAAATAAATAATCATTTGTCTGTAGATGATTGAAATAGACAGTTGAACTTGGAACAAAAGCCTGTTCCAAGTTCAACTTTTTTCGTTTAATCTGTTTTCAGTTGTTATAGTAGCAGGAAAAGCTTTATTTTCTCTTATTGAAAAAGTCGTTTATATGATATTCAACAGAGAAAGAGAGAAGACTCATAACAAGTGTTTATTTTTTGATAGTTTCCATGATATACTTGGTAAGTTGAGATAGCTAGTTCGATCATTCCTCGAACAGGATGACGAATAAGATGATAATGATGTAACAGAAATGGAGTAAAACATGAATAACCCTAACTTAAAACAACAAGTAGATAACCGACGCACGTTTGCGATTATTTCCCATCCGGATGCTGGTAAAACAACGATTACTGAACAATTGCTTTTATTTGGTGGCGCAATACGTCAGGCAGGAACTGTCAAAGGGAAAAAGACTGGTAACTTTGCAAAATCTGACTGGATGGAAATTGAGAAGCAACGTGGAATCTCAGTTACCAGTTCTGTGATGCAGTTTGATTATCATGGTAAAAGAGTCAATATCTTAGATACCCCAGGGCATGAAGATTTTTCTGAAGATACGTATCGGACATTGATGGCTGTCGATAGTGCGGTTATGGTCATCGATAGTGCCAAAGGGATTGAAGCTCAAACAAAAAAATTATTCCAAGTCGTTAAAAAAAGAGGAATCCCTATTTTTACCTTTATCAATAAATTAGATCGAGATGGTCGCGAACCATTAGAACTTTTAGAAGAATTGGAAGAGTTGCTCGATATCGAGTCTTATCCAATGAATTGGCCGATTGGTATGGGGAAAGGCTTAGAAGGACTCTATGATATCCACCATAATCGTATTGAGTTTTATCGTCCAGAAAACTATAATGATGAGCGCCTTGTTGCCTTGGATGAAGAAGGATTGCTGCCAGAAGGCCATCCTTTGACGGAAAATTCATTGTATGAACAAGTTCTTGAAGAAGTAGAATTGTTGAAAGAAGCAGGAGATTCTTTTAATGAAGAAAAAATTGCTCGGGGAGATCAGACACCGGTCTTCTTTGGTTCAGCGTTAACAAATTTTGGTGTGCAAACATTTTTAGAAACCTTCGTGGAATTAGCCCCTTCACCTTACGGACATCAAACACAATCAGGACAAGAAGTTAGTCCTTATGAAGAAGAATTTTCAGGTTTTGTCTTTAAGATCCAAGCCAATATGAATCCAGCTCACCGAGATCGGATTGCTTTTGTGCGAATCTGTTCTGGAACTTTTGAACGTGGGATGGATGTTCAATTAGAACGAACAGGTAAAAAATTGAAGTTAAGTAATGTGACGCAGTTTATGGCTGACTCAAGAGAGAATGTCGAGAATGCTGTAGCAGGGGATATTATCGGGGTCTATGATACAGGAAATTATCAAATTGGCGATACTCTTTATGAAGGAAAATTGAAGGTGGCGTATGAAGAGTTACCATCCTTTACTCCGGAATTGTTTATGAAAGTCACTGCTAAAAATGTGATGAAACAAAAATCATTCCATAAAGGTATCTATCAGTTAGTCCAAGAAGGTGCGATCCAACTCTATAAAACTTATTTGACGGAAGAATACATCATTGGCGCAGTTGGACAACTTCAATTTGAAGTATTCCAATACCGGATGCTAAATGAATACAATGCAGAAGTGATTATGTCACCTATGGGTCATAAAATTGCCCGTTGGATCGAGCCCGAAGATTTAGATGAGAAGATGAGTTCTAGTCGTAATATCTTGGCACGTGACCGTTTTGATCAGCCATTATTCTTGTTCGAAAACCAATTTGCTGAACGTTGGTTTGCTGACAAGTACCCAAATGTCAAATTAAAAAGTTTAATGTAAAGCGCTCATCACATGGTGGTGCTTTGGGAGTACTATGAAAATAGCCGGGAGAGAATAACTAAATAATCCGGAGGAATTTAATGATGATTAAAGTAATGTCGATCTTTGGAACACGTCCAGAAGCAATAAAAATGGCACCTTTGATCAAAGCGCTGGAAAAAGATGAGCGCTTTGAATCAATCGTGACGGTTACAGGCCAGCACCGTGAAATGTTAGACCAAGTGTTAGAAGTGTTTGAAATTACTCCTGATCACGATCTAGATGTGATGAGTGTCAATCAAACACTCACCGCTATTACAACGAAAGTTCTTTTATCATTAGAACCAATCTTACAAGCAGAACAGCCTGATATCGTCTTAGTTCATGGAGATACGACCACAACATTTGCTGCAGCGACCGCAGCATTTTATCAACAAATTAAAGTCGGACATGTCGAAGCAGGATTACGAACTTGGAACAAATGGTCACCGTTTCCTGAAGAAATCAATCGGCAAGCCACAGATGTTTTAGCGGATCTCTACTTTGCGCCAACCAATGAAAGTGCTGATAATCTTAGAAGAGAGCACCACGATGAAGCAAACATCTTCGTTACTGGCAATACGGCGATCGATGCGATGAGGTATACGATCGTGGCGGATCAAAAAAGCGATCATCTTTCGAGCAGCTCCACTAAACAATTATTAGTAACAATGCATCGACGTGAGAACCTAGGCGAGCCAATGGCGAACGTTTTTCAAGCATTAGGAAGGATTGCTGAAGAATTTTCTGATGTATCCATTATTTTTCCGATGCATAAAAATCCTAAAGTACGAGAATTAGCTGATACTATTTTAGGACAATATGAGAATGTTCAGCTGATCGAACCATTAGATGTCATTGATTTTCACAATTGTGCAGCCAAAAGTTATCTTATATTAACTGATTCAGGCGGAGTTCAAGAAGAGGCACCTTCTTTAGGTGTTCCGGTTCTTGTCTTACGTGATACCACTGAACGACCGGAAGGTGTAAAAGCCGGAACTTTAAAACTCGTTGGTACAGACGAAGAGACAGTTTATGACGAGACAAAACAATTATTAACTGATGTAAAGGCTTATGAAAAGATGGCACAAGCAAAAAATCCTTATGGAGATGGTTACGCAAGTCAACGAATCTTAGAGGCTATCGCAGCCTCATTTCATTGATTACAGGTTACCAAAAAAGCAAAAAAAACTTTCCAACAATTTTGTTGGAAAGTTTTTTTTATTTTAAAGAAAAAATTGGTAAATTCTTTGAAATAAAATGAATTAAAATAAAGATGTGTACATATAAAAAGAAAAAAGGGGGAGTTGGATGGAAACACTGGAGCAACGAAAACAACGTAAAGCAAGAAAAAAGTTAGAAATGCAGCGTTTATGCAGGCTGTTAGATGTTGAAGGTTGGGAGCATAATGAATCGATCGTTAACGAAGTAAGAGCAATCGTTCGGCTAGGAAAAACACCAAAAAAAGAAACCAATCAATCTTAGAAGATCCAGCTCTATAAATGAGCTGGATCAAGGATAAAATCAAACATTATCCTTCAATCCTTCTAAAAAAGGTTTCTTTTTTTTTGTTTATTTGTAATCATCACATTGCAACCTCAGTGTGGGGATGATGTTTCGGAATCGAGATTTCAACTAAGTCATCTAATTCAATTACTTGGATTTCGTTTTCTTGATATAGGGCGTCATGGATTTTATTGAGGAAGTACGTTTTGACTTCTTCAATTTCTTTGGGTTGTATTTTTCGTTTTTCATTAATCAGTAAAATCTCGTTATGTTCCGGTGCTTCAGTGTAAACAATCATTGTATTGCCTGCAGTGTAAACCTTCACCATATGAGCATCTGTATTTTCCAATTGGTTTAAAACCAAACGTGAATGACTATTCGTTACATTGACAAATTTCATGGCGCTCACCTCTTTTATGTAGATTTTAGATACAACTTAATTTCATTATAATTTTTTTCTAATGAAAAGAACAGTATTTTGCTTTTTGTCAAAAAACAATCAAAAATCCGCTTTGAGCAATGAAGCACCCGTGAGAAAAGCTGTCGCTTTTTCATGGGTGCTTCATTTTTTATCAGTCGCAAAGCGGAGTTTTTGTCAGATGTTTAGTTTGTTGGCTCGTTTGTCGTTTCTTTGACTAAACGTTCTGGTTTAGAAGTGATCACAATTTTTTCTTCTTTATCCAATTTTGCTTTTAGTTCATGGATTGAAGGATGGTCTAAATAAAATTCAGCAATTCCATCTTCGATTTGTTCTTGGATCGTTCGACGAAGAGGGCGTGCGCCCATTGCTGGGTCATAGCCTAAGTCAACAAGTTTTTCTTTGACATTTGTCGGCACTTCGATATGCAGTTGTTGTGCTGCTAACATTTCATTGACTTCATCTAGCATCAAGGTAACGATGGTCATTAAGTTTTCTTTTGATAGCGCACTAAATTCGATGATTCCATCGAAACGGTTCAAGAATTCAGGTGTGAAGTAATTGTTTAGTTGGTTTAAAACAGAACGAGTAACCCCTTCACGAGCTGCTCCAAAACCGACATTTGCTTCGACTTTACCTGTACCAGCATTACTTGTCATAATGATGATCGTATCTTTAAAGCTTACTGTCCGACCTTGTGCGTCAGTCAAACGGCCATCATCCAAAATTTGGAGGAACATGTGTAACACATCAGGATGTGCTTTTTCCACTTCATCCAATAAAATCAAGCTATAAGGATTACGACGTACTTTTTCAGTAAGTTGACCTGCCTCTTCATAGCCCACATAGCCAGGAGGAGAACCAATCAATTTAGATACACTGTGTTTTTCCATGTATTCAGACATATCAAAACGAATCATTGAATCTTCGGAACCGAATAATTCAAATGCCAGTTGCTTGGCTAATTCAGTTTTGCCGACACCAGTTGGACCTACGAATAAAAATGATCCGATAGGGCGGTTTTTCTTGTTTAAGCCAACCCGATTACGACGAATAGCTTTTGCCACACGATCTACGGCATCGTCTTGTCCAATCACATGTGCTTTTAGATCAGTCGCAAGATTCTTCAATTGTGTTTGCTCTTTTTCTTTTAGATCGCCAACGGGGATGCCCGTACGTTCTTCCACAATTTTTTCCATATCTTTTTCTGTGATAACAGGCGTTTCTTCATCTGTTAATTGACGTTCTTTCATCTTTTCTAATTTACTGATTTGGTCACGATAATAAGCGGCTTTCTCAAAGTCTTCTTCTTTAGAAGCTTGGATTTTTTGTTCCTGTGCTTCTTCAAGTTTTTTATCAATGGTTTTAGGATCAACGATTTGAATCGTTAAGTTTTTCTTTGAGCCAGTTTCATCAAGCAAGTCAATCGCTTTATCTGGTAAGAAACGATCTTGAACATAACGATTTGAGAGAATAGCTGCAGCTTCGATTGCTTCATCGGTATATTTGACGTGATGGTAGTCTTCGTAGCGTTTTTGCAATCCTTTTAAGATACTGATTGTTTCCTCAACAGAAGGTTCAACGACCCGAACCGGTTGCATCCGTCTTTCTAAAGCTGCATCTTTCTCGATGATGCGGTATTCATTTAATGTAGTGGCACCAACCATTTGTAGTTCGCCACGAGCTAGAGCTGGTTTTAAAATATTTCCCGCATCCATGTTCCCATCACCGGCAGAACCAGCACCGACAATTTCATGGACTTCATCAATGAATAATATGACATTTTCAGCCTGCTTAATTTCTTCGATCAATTTTTGCATCCGTTCTTCAAATTGTCCACGGATACCAGTTCCTTGAACCAAAGAAACCACATCTAAACGAATCACTTCTTTATCCATTAATTTTTGCGGCACATCGCCATCTACGATTTTTTGTGCAAGTCCTTCAACTACGGCAGTTTTACCAACACCAGGCTCACCGATTAATACCGGATTGTTTTTTGTTCGACGGTTTAAAATCTCGATCACACGTTTGATTTCATCATCACGGCCGATCACAGGATCAATGTCACCTTGACGAGCTTGTTCGGTGATGTTGATTCCGTATTCTCCTAAAAGACCTTCGGAATTTCCTTGTTGCGGTGGTTGACCGCCGTTAAAGTTGTTGTTACCACCGAATTGGGTTGGAGGAGTTTGTTCATAGTTTCCTTGCTGTTGCATTTGGCGGGACATGGAGCGGAATAAGTCGTCCAAGCTGCCAAAACCAAAAGGATCATTTTGAGCCATACTAGTCAGACCTCCATTTTGTTGATTTTTAATTTTTTGATAGCAACTTTGGCAGTAATCAAGTTGCGTTCTCTGTCCGTTTACTGTTGCATATAAGTGGATCGTTGCTTCATTTTTCCCACAATTTTGACAAAGCATAAATGATTCACGTCCTTTCACATGATTCACATGTTTCCATTCTATTTTACAACGCGTGACTACGAAGGTAAAAGAATAACCCTCATTTACTCAAAAGTTGAAAAGGCAAAAAATGTTATTGACCATTATTGACCTTTGGCTATAATTATACTAAATTTTAGGACGCGTGCAAGTATTTAGTTTTTCAAAATAAATGAAGAAATGAATAAGTCGTTCTTCGATAAAAATGATAAATAGAAGGAGATATTTCACTTGGCAGAGTCTATTTTTGTTTGCTTGTTTACTGAGGGATCAGTAAAGAGAATCAAAGCTACTAAAAAAAGAAGTGAGGTAGAATGAATACGGTTGTTATCCTATGTATTCATATTTTTAAAAGTAGTGCTAATTATTTTCCACACTTTTAGTTGAATTTAAATGAAAACTGTTGTATCTATCGGGAAAAAATGGTAATCTTTACAAATGAAAGGGTACTACTTATTAGTGTTCTTAGTAAACTGCTAAAAAAGAAAACCCTCACATAAAAACAACACTCACTTAAAGGAGACCGATTAATATGGAAAAGAAAGAATTTCACGTAGTAGCAGAAACTGGAATCCACGCACGTCCAGCTACATTATTAGTACAAACAGCAAGCAAATTTAACTCTGATGTAAACTTAGAGTATAAAGGTAAATCAGTAAACTTGAAATCTATCATGGGCGTTATGTCTTTAGGTGTAGGTCAAGGTTCTGACGTTACAATCACAGCTGAAGGTGCTGACGAAGCAGACGCAATGGCAGCTATCGTTGATACAATGAAGAAAGAAGGATTATCTGAATAATGGTTGAAATGCTAAAAGGGATTGCCGCTAGTGACGGCGTTGCCGTTGCAAAAGCTTACCTGCTAGTTCAACCGGATTTAACATTCAGTAAGACAACAGTAGAAGATACAGCAGCTGAAGCATCTCGTTTAGATGATGCTTTAGCAAAATCTACTGAAGAATTGCAACAAATTCGTGAAAAAGCAGCGCAAAGCTTAGGTGAAGCAGAAGCGCAAGTATTTGACGCACACTTGATGGTTCTGTCTGATCCAGAAATGGTTGGTCAAATTAAACAAAACATTAATGATAACAGCGTAAACGCTGAATCAGCATTAAAAGAAGTAACTGATATGTATATCAGTATGTTCGAAGCTATGGAAGACAACGCTTATATGCAAGAACGTGCGGCTGATATCCGCGACGTTGCGAAACGTATTTTAGCGCATTTACTAGGTGTGACATTACCAAATCCATCAATGATTAACGAAGAAGTAGTTGTTGTTGCTCATGATTTGACACCAAGTGATACTGCTCAATTAGATCGCAATTTTGTTAAAGCGTTTGTAACTGACATCGGCGGACGTACTTCACACTCAGCGATCATGGCACGTTCTTTAGAAATCCCAGCGATCGTAGGTACAAAAGAAATCACTGCTAAAGTCAAAGAAGGCGACATGTTAGCTGTTAACGGGATTGAAGGCGATGTAATCGTTGATCCTACAGCTGAACAAAAAGCTGAATTTGAAAAAATCGGTGCTGAATACGCTGCTCAAAAAGCAGAATGGGAAAAATTAAAAAATGCTGAAACTGTTACTGCTGATGGAAAACATTTTGAATTAGCAGCAAATATTGGTACACCAAAAGATTTAGTTGGTGTTCATAATAACGGCGGGGAAGCGGTTGGTCTTTACCGTACAGAATTCTTGTACATGGATTCTCCTGATTTCCCAACTGAAGATGACCAATATGAAGCATATAAAGCAGTTCTTGAAGGTATGGAAGGTAAACCGGTTGTCGTGCGTACGATGGATATCGGTGGCGATAAAGAATTACCTTACTTACAATTGCCTCATGAAATGAACCCATTCTTAGGCTATCGTGCATTACGAATCAGCTTGTCAGAACAAGGTGACGAAATGTTCCGTACGCAAATGCGCGCATTATTACGTGCATCTGTTCATGGAAACTTACGTATCATGTTCCCAATGGTAGCGACTCTTAAAGAATTCCGTGCTGCAAAAGCAATCTTTGAAGACGAAAAACAAAAATTATTGAATGAAGGCGTGGAAGTATCTGATACGATCCAAGTCGGCATCATGATCGAAATTCCAGCAGCAGCTGTCTTAGCTGACAAGTTTGCTAAGGAAGTTGACTTCTTCTCAGTAGGAACGAATGACTTGATCCAATACACTATGGCAGCTGACCGTATGAACGAACGCGTTTCATACTTGTATCAACCTTACAACCCATCAATCCTACGTTTGATTAAAAACGTGATCGATGCAGCGCATGCTGAAGGTAAATGGGCTGGTATGTGTGGCGAAATGGCTGGGGATCAAACCGCAGTTCCGCTACTTGTAGGTATGGGATTAGATGAATTCTCAATGAGTGCAACATCAATCTTGAAAACACGTAGTTTAATGAAACGTTTAGATACAACGAAGATGGCTGAACTTGCTGATCGTGCTTTGAAAGAATGTGACACGATGGAAGAAGTCGTTGAACTTGTAAATGAATACGTAAAATAATAATACGAGTAAAAGCTGGTACAGCGATAGTAGCTGTATCAGCTTTTTACAATGGGATTTTTACATATAGGTAAAAATAAGGAATGAAAAATAGAGTTATTTTAAAATAGGGCTTAAGTTTGAGTGACAGGTTCAGCGCTATGTTATACTATATAAATGAAGGAGGACGTAAGGTGAAGGTATTATTATATTTTGAAAGTGAAAAAATACTTGCGAAATCTGGTATTGGACGAGCGCTTGACCACCAAAAACGTGCTCTAAAAGAAATGGGGATTCCCTACACGCTAGATAGTAAAGATGACTATGATATCTTACACATCAATACATATGGTATCAATAGTCACAATATGGTCAATAAAGCAAGAAAAGACGGCAAGAAGATCGTCTATCATGCTCACTCAACAGAGGAAGATTTTCGTAACTCATTTATTGGCTCTAATCAATTATCGCCATTAGTAAAAAAATATTTAGTGGGATTATATCAAAAGGCGGATTATCTCATCACACCTACGCCATATTCTAAACGATTACTGGAAAGTTACGGCATAGATTTACCGATCCAATCGATATCAAATGGGATTGATCTAAAAAAATATCAACCAGATCCAATCAAAGAACAAAAATTTCGCGACTATTTCAAATTATCACCAGATCAGAAAGTGATTATCTGTGTTGGCCTTTTTTTTGCTCGTAAAGGGATCATTGATTTTGTAGAAATTGCAAAAAAACTTCCAGAATATACATTTATTTGGTTTGGACATGTACCTATGTATTCGATCCCAAAAAATATCCGACAGATTGTGAAAGAAGAACACCCAGATAATGTGATCTTTCCAGGATATATTCGGGGAGAAATTATTGAGGGTGCATACTCAGGCGCTGACCTTTTTTTCTTCCCATCTTATGAAGAAACAGAAGGAATTGTAGTATTAGAGGCACTAGCAAGTAAGCAAAATGTTCTTGTACGAGACATTCCAGTCTATGATGGCTGGTTAGAAGATAAAAAAAATTGTTACATGGGTCGCTCTAATGAAGAATTTACCGTATTGATCAAAAAGATCGTGGAAGAAGAAGTTCCTAGTCTAGTGGCAGCTGGATATCAGACTGCCCAAGCACGAAGTATTGAGAAAATTGGTGAGCAACTGAAATTGGTGTATACACAAGTGTTAGAAGAAGCAGATTCTTCCATAAATGAAAGACAAAATAATAAAGGGTAGTTTGGAGGCAAAAAATCATGAAAATTGGCTTTTTTACCGATACCTATTTTCCGCAGGTAAGCGGAGTTGCTACATCGATCAAAACCTTAAAAAATGAACTAGAAAAACATGGACATGAAGTCTATATTTTTACGACAACCGATCCAAATGCTGATAAAATAGAAAAAGACGTCATTCGTATGCCGAGTGTTCCATTCGTTTCCTTTAAAGATCGGCGAATAGTGGTACGAGGTATGTGGTACGCTTATTTAGTAGCGAAGGAACTTGAATTAGAACTGATTCATACTCATACAGAATTTGGTGCAGGGATTTTAGGTAAAATGGTTGCTAAAAAGCTGAAAATACCATTGATCCATACGTATCATACGATGTATGAAGATTATCTACACTATATTGCTAAAGGCAAAGTGATACGTCAATCTCATGTCAGATATCTCTCCCGCTTATTTGTTAACCATACAACAGGGGTTGTCTGTCCCAGTGAACGAGTAATTGATACATTAAGAAGTTATGGTGTTGTCGCACCACTTCGAGTGATTCCTACAGGGATCGATATTGAGAAATTTAAAAGGGAAGGAATCACGCAAAAAGCTATCAAAGAAATCAGAGGATCGCTGAATATCAAAGATGATGAGTTAATGATCTTATCTTTAAGTCGTATCTCTTATGAAAAAAATATTCAAGCATTGGTCCAGGGGTTTCCCCAAGTTCTAAAAGCGTATCCCAATGCACGAATGGTGATCGTTGGCAAAGGGCCTTACCTTGAAGAGTTGCAAGAGCTAATCAACGAACTAGCATTGGATGAATTTGTCCAATTTACTGGAGAAGTCGATAACGAAGATGTGGCATTGTATTATAAAGCAGCTGATTACTTTGTTAGTGCCTCAACTTCAGAAACACAAGGTTTAACTTATACGGAAGCAATGGCTTCAGGGACACCTTGTGTAATTGAGGGAAATGCTTATCTTAATCGTTTGTTTGATCATCCCTCCCTTGGGAAAACATTTGAAACCGATGAGGATTTCGCACCAGCACTTATTGATTATATAAAAAGTGAAGTCCCTCGTGATCAAAAAGTATTGGAATCAAAATTATATGATATTTCCTCTACGCACTTTGGCGAAGCGATGATTGAATTTTATGAAGATATGATTATCTATCATGAAAAAGAAATGCAACGAAAAGAAGAAGAGGCATCCATCGAAAGAATAAAAATCAAATTAAATTCATTTAAACGATAATTTTAGGTATTTATCCTAAAAAAATCTTTGTTTCTGGCGTATACTTAGCATAGAGACAAAGATTTTTTGATTTTTAGGAGGTCACGAATATGAAATTAGGTTTTATCGGGACAGGAGTCATGGGACGCGCAATCACTGAGCATCTTATGAACGCAGGACATGAAGTAACTGTCTATAATCGAACAAAAGCAAAAACGGATGAGCTAGTCAAAAAGGGAGCCATTTGGGCTGAAACACCTAAAGATGTCACAAAAAATAGTGAGATCATCTTTTCGATGGTTGGTTATCCCCAAGATGTAGAAGAAATTTACTATGGTGAAAATGGGATCTTTGCAACGGATGTCCAAGATCGAATTTTGGTTGATCTAACAACTAGTACCCCAACGCTTGCAGAAAAAATTGCAAAAACAGCCACAGAAAAAGGCGCAGCTGCTTTAGATGCACCAGTTTCAGGTGGAGATCTGGGTGCGAAGAATGCCACTTTGACTATCATGGTTGGTGGTGAAAAAAGTGTCTATGAAAAAGTTTTACCTTTGTTTCAAGTGATGGGATCTACTTTTACTTTACATGGGACAGCAGGAAAAGGACAACATGCGAAAATGGCAAATCAAATCATGATCGCAGGGACTATGACAGGTATGACCGAGTTACTTGCATATGCTTCAAAAGCAGGACTTGACTTTGAAAAAGTCATTGAAACAGTCTCAGGAGGCAGTGCCGCAAACTGGTCATTAAGTAATTATGCTCCTCGTATTTTAAAAGAGGATTATACGCCAGGATTTTTTGTTAAACATTTTATTAAAGATTTGAAAATTGTGTTAGATGAAGCAGATAAAATGGCATTGAAGTTACCAGCGACAACGCAAGCTTTAAAATTATATGAACAATTAGCAGATCAGGGATTTGAAAATGACGGTACTCAAGCATTGATTAAGCTTTGGTGGCCTGAAGGAAAGAACCCAGAAAAAAAATCTTAAAAAACTCGCTTTTTTTGGAGAAAATCAATGCAAGTCGTCTGTGCTTTTGTTACAATATAACAGAAATAAGAAAAGGAGGACCTCCGATGGCACATTCACAATTAGTTGCAATCATTAAACGACTGGAGGCAATGGTCGAATCAGCAGATAATGAACTGCAAGTCCGTCGTTTTGAAAAAGAGGGCGTTGAAAAATGTACAGTTACTTATGACAAAGCAACTGAAACATTTGAATTAACTGAAACAGATTCACATCAACAATATGAATTTGACAATATCGATATCGTTGCAATGGAAATTTATGACTTGATCCAATAAAAGATCATGAAAGAAGCGTTCAGCTCTGAGCAACCAAGAGAGGATTTTTTAGAAAATCTTCTCTTGGTGCTTTAGAGCTGCTTTTTTTATGGCTTAATGGATCAGGCTTCATTCGTAAGAAGTCTTCTTGAAGTGACCAGGATGGGCGTGTTCTATCCACAAGCGTTCGTATCAGCAAGAGATTGCTCCGATGAACAGAAGAAAAAGTGTGACGCCTATTTTTCCTTAGATTTTTTTCGGCTAGTGAGAAGATTAGGGGAATAATTGGTTAAATGGATAAAACAACGAAAAGAAACCGTGAACTGTAGACCAATGTTTGGTAGTTCTAGGTTTCTTTTTATTTTACAATTCATTTTGGGCGAGAATTTTCTTATGGTAACTCATTAGTATAAGGACGGGGTCAATTTCTTCTTTTTGCAACTGTCGCTTCAAGGACAAACCAACTTTTGCATTTTCATAATAAAAATAAGGAGATTCATCATTAGACGTAATGGCCGTTTCAGCCAGTTGACCGTAACAAATCAAATAATGTTTTTGTTTCGTTTCGTCCGCTGCCAGAGGTAGATGGAAAGTGATTTTAGGCGTCCTTAGAAATAGTTTCTGCGCCTGTATTCTTTTAATGAAAGCTGTGGATAACTCAATATCTTGTTGGATTTGGGCAGCTTTTTCAAAATTCAATTGTTCGATAAAATGATTTTGCCTTTTCTTCAAGTAAGTGATTAGTTTTTTATTGCGCCCTTGCAACAGATTTTGAATCTCTTTTTTCTTTTGTTCAAATGACAACTGATTCATTTCCGGTAATTGTGTATTTAAAGCTAAAAGGCTGATTTCAGACAGCCACGGCATCTGATAGGTTTCTTCAATGATGCGTAAAATAGCCGGCATTTTTTTGTAAAGTCGAAAGGGACCGTAAGTACGGGCAAGTGGCATATCCGAAAGGGAAAAACCATTATTTGTAATATGTAAATAATTATAGTTACTAAAATAGTTCATTTGACGGTTGTAAAAAGGGCGGTAGTACTGGATTAATTGACATTCTAACAATAGTGCATCTAATTCAGTATCCACGACGACAAAATCAAAGTCAGCGATATGATGAATCAATCGGCGAACTTTTTTTGAATGTTGTTTACTATGACGAAAATAACTACTTACACGATTTTTTAATTGTTTCGCTTTTCCCACGTAAATCACAGTTCCGGTATGATCTTTCATCAAGTATACCCCAGGAAGCAAGGGGAGTTTTTTTACTTTTTCTTTCAACGTTCTTTCTCCTTTTTTATCAAAAAATACTATATCAAATTTACGGCAAAGGAACAACCTTTTCGTTTGCTGAGTCTTAAGTAAAAATAGTTTGATAATCAAAATATTTATTTGAGAAATATTTTTAATGTTTAAATGGGTGATTGTTGATTTAATAGGATTTTAAAATGAATTTTTTCTTAGAAAAAGTTCATAATTGGAAAAAATGAGCTTTTTAGGTTGCATTTTGAAAAAAGTTAAGATATAGTTTGAACATCAAATGATTTGATAATCAAACTAATTAGTGGATGGTGGAACATGGAACCAGATTTGAAAACAGTAAATGATTATCTTGTTAGTGTCTTCAATGATATTTTGACAATCGAAGAATCTGAATTAAAAAAATCTCAGTTCAAAGATTTGTCAATTACAGAGATGCATACGATCGAGGCAATCGGTATGTACAAGAAAAAAACGACTTCAGAAGTAGCCAAAGAACTGTCGATTACTGTTGGGACCTTGACCACTGCTATCAATAAGTTAGTAAAGAAAGACTATGTTGAACGCATTCGAAGTGAAGATGATCGACGAGTGGTGAAATTAGGACTGACAAAAAAAGGCAAACTTTTATATCGTGTCCATCAGCACTTTCATCGTGAAATGGTCAAAAATATCTTGGATGGCATGGCTACCGACGAACAGCAAGCTTTACTGGCTGCATTGAAAAACTTGCATGATTTTTTGCGAGATTACAAGTGAGGATTTTTAATGGAACAATTTGGAACGATCACAGCAACAGCTAGTGTCCTTCCCGAAAAAATCATTACCAATGATGATCTTTCCAAAATGATGGACACTTCAGATGAATGGATTTCATCGCGAACAGGTATCAAACAAAGGCGTTGCGTTACAGATCAAGAAACTTCTGATCTTTGCTATTTAGTAGCAGAAAAGCTCATCAAAAAAAAGAACATCGATCCGACAGAACTTGACTTCATTCTTGTAGCAACTATGTCTCCTGATTTTACGACACCCTCTGTGGCTGTCCAGGTTCAAGGTAAACTTGGTGCAACAAATGCAATTGCATTTGATCTTAGTGCAGCATGTTCAGGCTTTGTTTATGCTTTAAGCATGGCAGAGAAAATGATTCGGTGCGGTTCAAATAAAGGATTAGTGATTGGTGGCGAGACATTATCCAAATTAATCGATTGGTCTGATCGTTCAACGGCTGTCCTGTTTGGTGATGGTGCTGGTGGTGTGTTACTTGAAGCTGGTACAGAGCAGAAAATAATTGCAGAACATCTGGAAGCAGATGGCACTCGAGGATCGTCACTCACAGCTGGCTATCATTCGAACGGATCACCGGTGTATGTAAAGGATGCAAAAGGCTCTTTTTATTTATCAATGATGGGAAGAGATATCTTTGATTTTGCTGTAAGAGACGTTGCAAAAAACATTAAAGACATCACTCAAAATGTGTCAGTTGATTATCTGCTTTTACATCAAGCAAATCTTAGAATCATTGAGAAAATTGCACGCAAGGTAAAAATACCGCAAGAAAAATTCTTAACCAATATGGATAAATACGGAAATACCTCTGCTGCAAGTATTCCAATCCTATTAGATGAAGCGGTAGCTAGTGGGCAAATCACTTTAGGAAAAAAACAAAAAGTAGTATTTACAGGTTACGGTGGAGGTTTAACATGGGGAAGTATCCTCATGGAACTGTAAGCTGATAAAACATAAAATTGTAAACAATATCGGAGGAATATATAGTATGGTATTCGAAAAAATTCAAGAAATTATTGCAGAAGAGTTAGGAAAAGAAACAGAAGAAATCAAATTAACAACAAACATCCAAGAAGACTTAGAAGCTGATAGCTTGGATTTATTCCAAATCATTAATGAAATCGAAGACGAATTTGACGTGAAAATCGAAACAGAAGACGGCATCAAAACAGTTCAAGATTTAGTAACTTATGTTGAAAAACAAACTGCATAATCATTAAGATTAGGTTGGGGGCTGGGACATTTTCCTTAAATAGGAGTGTCTTGGTCCTTTTTAATAAATCAAGACATGAGCATATATCCTAAAAATATTGGAGAAAATATATGAAGACAGCATTTTTATTTAGCGGACAAGGCGCTCAGTATCCAGGCATGGGACAAGATCTCTATCAAGAAACTATCGTCAAAGAAACGTTTGATGAAGCAAGTGATATTCTAGGCTATGATATGGCGGAATTGTGTTTTTCAGAAAATGAACGACTCAATCAAACCGCTTATACACAACCAGCAATCTTAACGGTCAGCATTGCTTTTTATCGTTTGTTGAAAGAAAGAGGGATTACACCTCAAGCTGCTCTAGGATTAAGTTTAGGCGAATATTCCGCTTTAGTAGCTAGTGGAGCTTTGTCATTTAGTGAAGCAGTCGCTTTAGTGGCAAAACGAGGGGCTTATATGACTGAAGCTGCACCACTTGGTAGTGGGAAAATGGTAGCTGTTATGAATGCACCTGTAGAAGTTATTGAAGAAAGCTGTTTGGAAGCTCAACGATTAGGAATTGTTTCGCCTGCAAATTATAATACACCCCAACAAATCGTAATTGGCGGTGAAGAACAAGCAGTGGATGAAGCAGTAAGAATCATGCAAGAAAAAGGCATCAAACGAATGATTCCACTTAATGTGAGTGGTCCGTTTCATACAGCAATCTTAGCGCCAGCAGCAAAAAAATTAGCCGTTGAGCTAAAAGCGATCACTTTTAATGAGCCAACAATTCCTGTCATCAGTAATACGACAACTGAAATCATGAACAAAGATCGGATACCGACTCTGCTTGAACAACAAGTGATGAAGCCGGTACATTTTTATGAAAGCATCCATCAATTAAAAGAACTTGGTGTGGAACGTGTGATCGAAGTTGGTCCAGGTAAAGTATTAAGTGGCTTTATGAAGAAAATCGATAAAACGATTCCGGTTTTAAGAGTAGAAAATCAACAAACTTTAGAAGAAACAATGACAAGTATCGGAGGCATGTTATGGAGCTAACAGGAAAAAACGTATTTATTACAGGTAGCACAAGAGGAATTGGTGCCGCTGTGGCGCTAGCTTTTGCAAAAGCAGGCGCAAACATCGTTTTAAATGGACGAAAAGCAATTCCAGAAGAAAAAATCAATGAGATCAAAGCTCAAGGTGTGAACTGCATCGGTGTTTCTGGCGATATCTCAGATTATGAAAAAGCTGGTTTGATGGTAGAAGAAGCAGAAAAACAATTAGGATCAATCGATATTCTAATCAATAATGCAGGGATTACGAACGATAAATTATTGATGCGCATGTCAGCAGAAGATTTTAAAGCTTGTTTAGATATCAATCTAACAGGAACATTCAATATGACACAACACGTTTTAAAGAAAATGATGAAAAAACGTGAAGGTGCAATTATCAACTTGTCAAGTGTTTCAGGATTGATTGGTAACGTCGGACAAGCCAATTACGCAGCAAGCAAAGCAGGTGTCGTTGGTTTTACAAAATCTGTTGCTCGTGAGGCGGCTGCACGCGGTGTTACATGTAATGCCATTGCTCCTGGTTTTATCGCTACGGATATGACCGAAGTGTTATCTGATAAAGTCAAAGAGCAAGTAGTAAAACAAATTCCAATGCAACGTTTTGGCAGCGTGGAAGATGTTGCGAATGCTGCGATTTTCTTAGCAGAGAGTCCTTATATCACAGGACAGGTCATCAATGTTGATGGCGGTCTCGTGATGCACGGATAAAAAGGAGGAAAACAATAATGAATCGAGTAGTAATTACAGGCTATGGTGTCACTTCACCAATCGGTAATGATGCTGAAAGCTTTTTAGATAGTTTGCAAAAAGGAACGAATGGGATTGCTCCTATTACTAAATTTGACGCCACAGAAACTGGAATCACACTAGCAGGTGAAGTCAAAGATTTTCCATACGATAAATATTTTGTAAAAAAAGACAGCAAACGGATGGACATGTTCTCGATTTATGGGATCTATGCAGCACTAGAAGCATTAGGGATGAGCGGTCTAGATAAAGAGAAAATCGATCAAGATCGTTTTGGTGTCATTGTTGGTTCCGGTATCGGCGGATTGCCAACGATCGAAAACCAAGTGATCCGATTACACGAAAAAGGCGCGCAACGTGTCTCACCAATGTTTGTTCCAATGGCTATTGCAAATATGGCTGCCGGCAACATTGCACTACGTGTAGGTGCTAAAGGGATTTGTACAGCAATCGTTACTGCTTGTGCGAGCGGAACGAATGCTATTGGTGAAGCTTACCGCAATATCAAACATGGTTATTCAGATGTCATTCTAGCTGGTGGGGCAGAAGCAACAATTTGTGAAATGGGAATTGCCGGCTTTGCTGCACTAACAGCTCTATCGAATGCTGAAGACCCTACTCGTGGTTCGATTCCTTTTGATGAAGAACGTAACGGTTTTGTGATGGGCGAAGGAGCGGGTATCTTAGTGATCGAATCTTTAGAACATGCTCAAGCGCGTGGTGCAAAAATCTATGGAGAAATCGTTGGTTACGGCGCTAATTGTGATGCGTTCCATATGACTGCTCCTACACCAGATGGTTCAGGCGCTGCCAAAGCAATGAAATTAGCCATGGATGAAGCTGGTATTAAGCCAGAAGATGTTGGCTATATCAATGCCCACGGGACAAGTACACCCGCTAATGATCAAGCAGAAGCAAAAGCGATCCAACTGGCATTAGGTGATTCATTCAAAGAAACATATGTCAGCAGTACGAAATCCATGACTGGACACTTATTAGGTGCAGCTGGAGGGATTGAAGCGTTAGCTACTTTAATGGCGCTGGAACATCAATTTATTCCACCAAACATCAATGTCCAAAAACAAGATCCGGAAATTGACTTGAACGTTGTCATCAATGAAAGCAAACCAGCGCAATTGACTTATGCAATGAGCAATTCGTTAGGCTTTGGTGGTCACAATGCGGTCTTGTGTATGAAACGCTGGGAGGAATAATCTTGAATATCAATGAGATCAAGGAATTAGTCAGTCAATTCGATCAATCTACTTTAACTGAATTTGATTTAAGAGAAGGTCAATTTGAATTATATATGAATAAAAATGAATCTAGTCGTGGAATGGGAACAATGGCTCCAATGCCAGTAGCTACAGAAGCGCCTAGAGATACGGTAGTACCTCAAACACCAATCCAACAAACGCCAGTTAGTGAAGCACCTCAAGCATCTGTCGAAGCATCACAAGAAAGTTTCGAAGGTGTCGAGGTAAAATCACCGATTGTTGGAATCGTCTACTTACAACCTGCCCCTGATAAACCACAATTTAAGTCAGTGGGAGATAGTGTCAAAAAAGGTGAAGTGATTTGTATCATTGAAGCAATGAAATTGATGAATGAAATCACAAGCGAAGTCGATGGGAAAATCGTTGAGATTCTTGTTGAAAATGAAGCGGTTGTTGAATACGATCAACCACTATTTAGAATTCAACCAAATTAAGCAAAAGAGGAAAGAGGAGCAATATGAACATTCAAGAAATTAAAGAAATCATACCACATCGTTATCCGCTATTGCTGATTGATCGTGTCGAAGAAATGGTGGAAGGCGAACGAATCATTGCAAAGAAAAATGTGACGATCAACGAACCATTTTTCCAAGGTCACTTTCCAGAAGAACCTGTGATGCCAGGTGTCTTGATCGTTGAAGCGATGGCACAAGCAGGAGCAGTTGCGTTATTATCCTTGGAACAATTTAAAGGAAAGACTGCTTATTTTGGTGGTTTAGACAAAGCAAAATTCCGTCGAAAAGTCACTCCAGGGGATACACTGTATCTTGAAGTAGAAATTACGAAAATCAAATCTTCTGCTGGTATTGGTAAAGGAATTGCAAAAGTGGATGGCAAAAAAGTTGCTGAAGCTGAATTAACTTTTATGATTGGATAGGTGAGTTATGTTTTCAAAAGTTTTGATAGCTAATCGTGGCGAAATCGCCGTACGAATTATTCGCGCTTGTCGTGAGCTTGGTATTCAGACTGTTGCTGTTTACTCACAAGCAGATGCTGACGCATTGCATACTCAATTGGCAGATGAAGCAATTTGTATTGGTCCTGCAAAAGCGACGGACTCCTATTTGAATGTCCAAGCAGTTTTGAGTGCAGCCATTGTGACCAAAGCAGAAGCGATTCACCCAGGTTTTGGGTTCTTATCTGAAAATAGCCGTTTTGCTTCTATGTGTGAAGAATGTAATATTGCTTTTATTGGTCCAAAGAGTCGAACGATCGATGCGATGGGGAATAAAATCAATGCACGTCGCTTGATGCAAGAAGCCAATGTACCTGTTATTCCAGGAAGTGATGGCGTATTATCAACAGTTGAAGAAGCACTAACAGTAGCGGATAAGATTGGTTATCCGGTCATGCTTAAAGCTGCCGCTGGCGGTGGCGGAAAAGGGATTCGTAAAGTTTTATCAAAAGAAGAATTACCGCAACATTTTTCTTCTGCGCAGCAAGAAGCAGCAGCGGCTTTTGGAAATGATGAAATGTATTTAGAAAAAATCATTTATCCAGCAAGACATATTGAAGTACAGATCCTTGGTGATCATTATGGGCATGTCCTTCATTTAGGCGAACGAGATTGTTCTCTTCAACGAAATAATCAAAAAGTATTAGAAGAATCCCCTTCAGTGGTCATCTCTCAGAATAAAAGAGAAGAATTAGGAGCTGCGGCAGTTCGTGCAGCCAAAGCGGTTAATTATGAAAATGCTGGAACGATTGAATTTTTAATGGATGAAGCGGGAGAATTTTATTTCATGGAAATGAATACGCGGATCCAAGTCGAACATCCGGTAACTGAGATGGTTACAAACATTGACTTGGTAAAAAAACAAATTGAAATTGCTGCGGGGCAACCGTTGGAAATCAAACAAGAAGATGTGCGATTCTCTGGTCACGCCATTGAGTGTCGGATCAATGCAGAAAATCCAGCTTTTCATTTTGCACCATCACCTGGAACAATCAAAAACCTTTTGTTGCCAGCAGGAGGCATGGGTGTTCGAGTTGATAGTGCCGTTTATTCCGGCTATACGATTCCACCTTATTATGATTCAATGATCGCTAAGGTGATCGTTCATGCAGACACTCGCTTTGAGGCATTGATGAAAATGCAACGAGCGTTAAGCGAAGTGGTTACCGATGGAGTGATCACGAACGCGGAGTTCCAAATGGATTTAATCAGTCATCCAGCAGTCATCGCAGGGGACTATAGTACCGCCTTTTTACAAGAAGATTTTTTACCGAACTGGACACCTGAAACAGAGATAGGAGAAGAGTAGATGGCTTTATTCAAAAAGAAAAAATACATTCGAATTAATCCTAATCGAGCAGAACAACCAACGAATGCGCCGTCTATTCCAGATAATATGTGGGCTAAATGCCCTAATTGTAAACACATCATTTATACAAAAGATATTGGTGATGAGAAGGTTTGCCCTCATTGTAGTTATAACTTTCGTATTGGTGCTTGGCAACGATTAGCATTGATCATCGATGAAAAAAGTTTAGAAGAATGGGACACGGATTTAGTAACAAAAGATCCCTTGAACTTCCCTGATTATCAAGAAAAGATCCAAACTATGCAAGAAAAAACAGGATTGCATGAAGCGGTATTGACAGGAAAAGCAACGATTCACGGTCTGCCATTTGCGATTGGTGTCATGGATTCTAATTTCATCATGGGCAGTATGGGAACCGTTGTAGGTGAGAAAATCACCCGTTTGTTTGAACGGGCTGAAAAAGCTGGCTTACCCGTTGTCTTGTTCACTGCTTCTGGAGGAGCCAGAATGCAAGAAGGTATTTTTTCTTTGATGCAGATGGCAAAAATCTCAGCAGCTGTCAAACGTCATAGCAATGCCGGTTTGTTTTATCTAACAGTATTGACCGATCCAACTACAGGCGGCGTAACAGCGAGTTTTGCAATGGAAGGCGACGTGATCCTGGCTGAACCCCAAAGCTTGATTGGTTTTGCCGGTAGACGAGTGATCGAACAAACGATCAAACAAGAATTACCGGAAGATTTCCAAAAAGCAGAATTTCTACTTACCCATGGATTTGTTGATCAAATCGTTCCTAGAAAAGAACTAAAAGAAACGATCCATCATTTGTTGGAAATGCATACGCAGAAAGGTTGGATAAATCATGGATAAAACAGCACATGAGATCGTTCAACTGGCGCGTGAAAAGGATCGTTGGACGAGTCTTGATTTTTTTGAAGATATCTTTGAGGGGTTTCAAGAATTTCATGGCGATCGTTTATTTGGAGACGACGAAGCAGTCGTTGGTGGGGTTGCCAAATTAGATGGAAAACCTGTCACAGTTATTGGGATCCAAAAAGGACGAGACCTTCAAGAAAATATTCGCAGAAATTTTGGTTCGCCTCATCCAGAAGGCTATCGTAAAGCACTTCGTCTGATGAAACAGGCAGAAAAATTCCATCGTCCTATTATCACACTGATTAATACTGCTGGTGCCTATTGTGGTGTCGGTGCAGAAGAACGTGGTGAAGGAGAAGCGATTGCCAGAAACCTATTAGAGATGTCTGATCTAAAAGTACCGATCATTGCAATCATCATCGGTGAAGGTGGAAGCGGAGGAGCATTGGCTCTTGGCTTAGCTGATGAAGTTTGGATGCTTGAACAGACGATTTATGCTGTCTTATCTCCTGAAGGTTTTGCATCGATTTTGTGGAAAGATGGTAGTCGAGCAGCTGAAGCGGCTGAATTAATGAAAGTTGCGGCAGCTGAATTATTAGAATTAGATGTCATCGATCGTGTGATACCGGAAACAGTAAATGGGCAAGCTTTAAGTAAAGAAAAAGTCAGTCGAATGTTACAAAAATCATTGATTGAAAAATTGACCGAACTATGTCAAACTTCCACTGAAGAGTTGCTTGAACGACGTTATCAAAGATTCCGTAAATTTTAAACAGTTATAAAGAATAAGACAAACAGTTATGCACCAAATTGAATGAATAAAGCAATCGACCTACCCACCGTTTCCTGTTAGATGACAGGAACAGCTTTGGAGGTCGATTGCTTTTTGAATTTTTCGGCTCTTTGTCAATAAGGACTGATGAATGGTGTAAAATCAAATCTGGGTCAGAATGAATCTCATTCTGTCTCAGATTTTTTTGTTATTTCACGTTGATAGTTTTTTTATTACCCTTTCTGCTTTTTTAAAAAACATTGAATACAAGGATTGGAGATTATCCTCTATCATTCATCAGAGATTTTATAAATGGGAATGCGATAATCGCTCTGTTGAATATAATCATGTGTCTACCATTTGGTTGGCATGAATATGGGCTCTATAATTTTTCAAGGAGACTGGGACAGAACTTGTCTCAGTCTCATCTAGTATCTCTAAAAAACAAATAAACATGAGACAAAAGCAGCGTCTTCGGAAAATCTGCTGAAATTTACGAAAAATTTGAGAAGCACCAAGTAGGTAACAATCAACAGCAAAAAACTAGTTTTTGTGTTTCTTGTCAATTTTTGGGAATCTCTTCTTATTTCTTGATGCTAACTACTTTTGTCTCCACTACCTTGTTTGATGTATTTAAATCTTTCTCCTGTCTAAAAGGTTGCAGGTTATTCTGCCACGTATGAACCTTTACATAAATCGTAACATGTAGATGAAAAATTTTTTCAGATGATAAGTAGTAGAAAGATTGATTGATTTCCTCAATCAATGAAAAAAATATATACAACAAAACAGTTATGGTAAACGATCAAGATTCAAGAATATTAATTAGTTATATTGAGCGTTTACTCTTGATTAGAACAAGTAAAATAAAAGCTACAGGGGAGATGATCCATACGATTTTGTCAGCTTCGGTAACAAAATGGACATTGGAAAGAGACATCAATTGAAAACAGGGGAAACACCTAAAGCTGATGAAGTGGTATTGACGAGAAAGTAATGATCAAAAATAAGAGCAAAAAAGGAGTAAATATGAGTAAGAAAAAATTAACAGCAAAACGTAAGAAACAGCTATTAACGATGTTTGCGGTGGCTGGGGTGATGGGAAATACCGGGATCGCACCAACGATGGCATTAGCGGATACTTTGACACCAACAGCTGAAACTGCTACTGAACAAACACAGGCGAATGAAGCAAAAGAAGTCATCGATCAAACGATACAAAACGTCACAGATCCGTTAGTAAACCCAACGGATTCAACCACTACAACTAGTGATTCGTTAGCAACAACTGATGAAGCAACGGATGACACTCAAGACCAAGCAACAGCAGCGACTGTCGAAAGTGAAGAGGATGCAACCAATCCAACAGCTGAAGCACCAAAAGTAGCGCAAACAGCGAATGTGGCAGCAGCTTCTAAGATAACAGGCACGTGGGGTACCAGTCCGTATACTTTTGATGAAAATACAGGGGTATTGACGATCGGAGCAGGTGAGTTAAGTGGCTATAAAGAATCACCATGGAACAGCAAAAAAATAGATGCTAAAGCAATCAAGAAAATTGTCTTGTCTGGAAAAGTAGTTGCTCCGGAAGATTCTAGACGCCTATTTTCTTATTCGTACCTTACAAATGTAACTGAAATCGAAGGATTGAGTCAACTGGATACCAGTAACGTAACAAATATGGAGTATATGTTTCACGGTATGATTAGCGTAACAAGTCTAGATGTAAGTGGTTTTGATACCAGTAACGTAACAAATATGGATGCTATGTTTTACAGTATGAGCAACGTAACAAGTCTAGATGTAAGTGGCTTCGATACCAGTAAAGTAACAGAAATGGCGTTTATGTTTGACAGTATGAGTAGATTAACAAGTCTAGATTTAAATAGCTTTGATACCAGTAAAGTAACAGTGATGGATTCTATGTTTTTCGGTATGCAAAGTTTAACCAGTCTAGATATAAGTGGCTTTGATACCAGTAACGTAGCATATATGGGTGATATGTTTCGCCGTATGAGCAGTTTAACTAGTCTAGATTTAAGCAACTTTGACACTAGCAAAGTGACAGATATGGGTGGTATGTTTGCTGATACTCCACTTAAGAAATTAATTCTAGGAGATACCTTTAAATTTGTAGAATCAGGCTCCGAAAATGCAAAACTTACTTCTGCCTGGAAGCGAGCAGATGGTAAAGGGAAGGTTTATACAGCAGCAGATTTCATGAAAAACTATGGCACCGGTGACTTGACTGCTGGCACGTACGTTTCTGCTACAGGATGGTGGGGTACCAGTCCGTATAATTTTGATGAAAACACAGGGAAATTGACGATCGAAGCAGGTGAGTTAAGTGGCTATGAAAAATCACCATGGAACAGCGGAACAGTGGATTATGAAGCAATCAAAAAAATTGTCTTGTCTGGGAAAGTAGTGGCTCCAAAATATTCTGGCTATTTGTTTAGTTCAACTTACACTGGTAAGCAACTTAAGAATGTAACTGAAATCAAAGGGTTGAGTCAACTAGATACCAGTAACGTAACAGATATGCGTTGTATGTTTTCCGATATGCGTAGCGTAATAAATCTAGATGTAAGTGGGTTTGATACTAGTAACGTAACATCTATGAATTATATGTTTAAAAATATGAGTAGCATAACAAGCCTAGATGTAAGTGGGTTTGATACCAGTAATGTAACAGGTATGTATACGATGTTTCAAGGTTTAAGTCGCGTAACCAGTCTAGATTTAAGCAACTTTGACACTCACAAAGTGACAGATATGCGTGATATGTTTGTTGATACTCCACTTAAGAAATTAATTCTAGGAGATACCTTTAAATTTGTAGAATCAGGCTCCGAAAATGCAAAACTTACTTCTGCCTGGAAGCGAGAAGATGGCACAGGGAAGGTTTATACAGCAGAAGATTTCATGAAAAACTATGGCACCGGTGATCTGACTGCTGGCACGTATGTTTCCGTTGAAACAGGCACGTGGGGGACTAGTCCGTATATGTTTGATGAAAATACAGGGGTATTGACGATCGAAGCAGGTGAATTAAGTGGCTATGAAGAATCACCTTGGAACAGCGACAAAGTAGATAGTGAAGCCATCAAGAAAATTGTCTTGGCTGGAAAAGTAATGGCGCCAGAAGATTCTGCCTACTTATTTAGTAGTGATGTTACCGGAGCTAAGTATCTTAATAATTTAACTGAAATTGAAGGGTTAAATCAACTGGATACTAGTAACGTAACAAACATGAGCTATATATTTCGAGGTATGAGTAACTTAACGAGTTTAGATTTAAGTAGCTTTGACACCAGCAAAGTAACAGATATGTCTTATATGTTTTATAATAACGGCGTAACAAGTTTAGATTTAAGTGGTTTTGATACCAGTAAAGTCACAGATATGAGTTTGATGTTTTCAGGTATGAACAACGTAACAAATTTGGATGTAAATGGTTGGAATACTAGTAACGTGACAAATATGTTTGGGGTGTTTCTCGATATGAGTAGCATAACAAGTCTAGATGTAAGTGGTTTTGATACTAGTAACGTAACAACTATGAGCAATATGTTTCGAGGTATGAGTAACTTAACAAGCCTAGATCTAAGTGGCTTTGATACTAGTAATGTAACAGATATGAGTGTAATGTTTTACGCTATGGATAACTTAACAAGTCTAGATGTAAGTAGCTTTGACACTAGCAAAGTAACAACGATGAAAAGTATGTTTAAGAATACACCTCTTGCTAAATTAACACTAGGTGATCACTTTAAGGCGGTTGAAGACACTGGTTTATCAGCACCGAAAGCATTGAACGATGGAGATCAGCTGACAGGAAATTGGATTCGTGAAGATGGTCAGTCCAAAGGCTATTCACCTGCTGACTTTATGACAAATTACGGAACTGGGGATTTAACGGCAGGAACTTATGTGGCAGAACTAGTGAAAAGTGAGTTGAAACCACAAGAATATCATGTAGGAGATGTCAATATCACTGGAACCTACACAGGAGATATGTCTCTCGGCCGATTAACCGTTAATGGCAAAGTTGTCAGCTGGGGCGGTAGCTTCAAAGATGGTCAATTCAGCTATTATGTCGGTGTTGGCAAATTAAAAGTCGGCGACAAAGTCGTATTAGATGGCTACAACAAAGAGAAGGAATTGATAGATTCCAAAGAGATTGAAGTGATTTCCGAATCTTCAGGATCAATTGATCAGGTGGACACTTATAAGCTAGGTGATTCAACCATTACTGGAACTTATACGGGGGATATCCATAAAGGAAAACTAGTAGTGAATGGGGAAGTAATCAGCTGGGGCGGAACCTATAAAGATGGTAAGTTTAGCTATTATGTGAACTCTCAAATCATCAAAGCAGGGGATCAAGCAACGATTCAAGGCTATGATAAATTCGATACACCACTAGGGGATCCACAACCAGTGACTATAGGAGAACAACTGGGGCAATTAACAGAAGCCCATCGTGTGGGAATCAGTACAGTGATCGAAGGAAACTACACAGGCGATGTTTACCAAGGAATCTTGTTTGTCAATGGTAAACTGATCAGTAAAGGTGGGAACTTTAAGGATGGGGCAATCAGTTATTATGTGAAGCCAGACCTAATCAAAGCTGATGATCAAGTAACAATGAATTTCTATGATGGCAGTGGCAACTTATTGGCTGAAAACCAAACAGTTTCTGTTAATTAAGGAAAAAACAAATTAATGTAAGTCTAAAAACTGGGTCATTGATTAGAAAAAATCTGATCAATGTCTCAGTTTTCTTGATTTAAGATACGCTCAAAATTAAAACAGGTTGAGCTAAATGAGGAATACCGTAATGTGTACAGAGGTTTATATTTAGTAAAATAAGATCTGTTTAGAGACCATACGATGATTCTAAGATTATTTAGAATTAATCAGTTGCATAATTAGTTGGTCAAACAAGCTGATTGAGAATTACTTAGAATAGGAAATTTAGTTGAGCACAGAAGGGGTTGAAACAAACATGTTTAGTATCAAGTAATTCCGACTAATTTTCCGAAGATGCTACTTTTGTCTCCGTTTCTTTTCTTTGGATAAGTGCAAGGTTCTACTAGCATTCCTATAGTGTGAATGAATTTTGCGCAAACAATCCAACTGCAGACTAGAATACACTCAGAGTGAACGGCGGTTAAAACGGACTAGATTCCCGCTGTTTTTGTTATCAAAATAAGGATTCTAATGTGAGTGTAGATAGGATCTAGAAGACAATAATCTAACTGATTTTAATCCTATTATCAGTAGAACAATGAAAAATACTAGTAATCAGACATGGAATTTGATTCCCAGATCTAATTGAACTCTGATAAATATTATTTGCACATAAAGAGTGTTTCGCATCAAGAAGTAGAATTTCCAAAATTTCCTTCTTGAATGTTTGATGACTTTTATCTTCTTGCGGGAGATTAACTAACCTTATCTGTGGTTACACCTTTAAAAGAGCTAAGATGACTTTTTCGTTCTTAGCTCTTTTTCATTTTATTGAAAACTATTCTAAAATAATTATTCTTTTATTTGTTTTATATACAATATATTAGCCTTAAAATACATTTTTTTAAATAAATATACAAAAAATGCTTTTTTTTTGAAAGTTTCATGCTATAATTACTTCACTTAATACAAAAGTTTTAACGTAGGAGGAAAATGACATGAAAAAATTCTTTGGGATGTTAACGGTACTGTTTGCACTAGCGACTTTAGGTGCATGTGGCAGCAGCAATACGACTGCTCAAGGTCAGGAAAAGGATCAGTTAGCAGCGATTAAAAAAAGCGGGGTACTAAAAGTAGCTACGTCGGCTGATTACGCGCCGTTTGAGTTTCATACGATGGTTGACGGGAAAGATAAAATCGTAGGATCTGATATTGACTTAGCTAAAGCAATCGCGAAAGAACTAGGAGTAAAAGCTGAAGTATCAGATATGAATTTCAATACCGTTTTAGCTTCCTTAAAAGAAGGTAAAGCAGATCTTGCTATTTCTGCGATTTCTGCCACAGATGAAAGAAAACAACAATTTGACTTCACAGACAATTATTACAACCCACCACAAGTTGTGATCATCAACAAAAAAAATAAAGAAATCTATCGCAATGCGAATGACCTAAAAGATAAAAATGTGGGTGCTCAAAAGGGATCAATTCAAGAGGAATTAGTCAAGACGCAACTGAAAGGTGCGAAGCTTGTGACAATCGATAAAGTTCCCAACATGATCGTTGAAGTTAACCAAGGCTCATTAGCTGCGACAGTCGTTGAAAAAACGATCGCCGAATCATATATCGCCCAAAATCCTGATCTGATGATCGCTGATATTTCACTTGAGCCAGCTCCTGATGAAGCCTTTGCTATTGCGTTACCTAAAGAAAGCAATCAGCTACAAAAAGAATTAAACCAAATCATCAAAAAGTTGAATGATGAAGGAAAAATTGAAGAATTTATTCAACAAAATAACGAATTAGCTGAAAAAACAGCGACAGAATAGAGGTCAGGCAGAGTGGATTTTTCTTTTTTAGATAAATATTTCCCTTATTTTTTATCAGGTACAGGAATAACAATCATGATTTCGATCGTCACAGTGATCTTGGGAACGGGTATCGGTTTACTGATGGCGTTACTAAAATTGTCCAAAAAGAAACCGTTGAATGTTTTAGCTAATGTCTATATCGAAGTGTTACGAGGAACACCGATGCTTCTACAAATCATGATCGGCTTTTTATTGCTTCAAGGATTTTTTCCTTCAAAAGATCTAGAAGTAGGTGTTTTAACTGTTGATCTTGGCCGCCTGCTTCCAGGAATGATCGTGTTATCTTTAAATTCCGGTGCCTATGTGGCAGAGATCATCCGTGGGGGGATCCTGGCAGTGAACAACGGTCAAACAGAAGCCTCCTATTCATTAGGGTTGCGTCCAGCACAAACGATGCGTTACGTGATTTTACCACAAGCATTAAGAAATATTTTGCCTCCTTTAGGCAATGAATTTATTACGTTGATCAAAGATTCTTCCCTGTTGACTGCGATCGGAATCAATGAACTGATGGGAGCGGCGCAAATCGTCATATCCAATTCGTATGTTCCATTAGAGCCTTATTTTATAGCAGCAGCCGTTTATTTCATCATGACGTTTGCTACTTCTCGGTTACTAAATCGCTGGGAGAAAAAATTAGGTAAAGGATACCAAGGATGAAGGGTGAAAATAAATGGCCAAATCATTGATCAAAATTACACATTTAAATAAAAAATTCGGTGAACAGGAAGTACTGAAAGACGTTTCCGCTGAAATTTATCCAGGAGAAGTCGTGGTACTTTTAGGACCATCAGGCTCGGGAAAAAGCACTTTACTAAGATGCATCAACTTATTAGAGATACCAACTTCTGGTGAAATCAAGTTTGAAGGAATGACAATTACCGACAAGCAAAATGATATTTTTAAAACAAGAGAAAAAATGGGAATGGTTTTCCAACAGTTTAATCTCTTCCCTAATATGACGGTTTTAGAAAACATCACTTTGTCACCAATCAAAGTCAAAAAGCAATCAAAAGAAGAAGCAACAAAGATTGCTAGAGATCTGCTAAAGAAAGTAGGTCTGTTAGAAAAAGCCGATACTTATCCTCAGTCTTTATCTGGGGGACAACAACAACGGGTCGCCATTGCGAGAGCTTTAGCTATGCAACCCGACGTCATGCTATTTGATGAGCCGACTTCAGCTCTTGATCCGGAAATGGTCGGAGAAGTGTTAGAAATCATGTTGCAATTAGCTCGTGAAGGGATGACTATGATCATTGTGACTCACGAAATAGGCTTTGCAAAAGAAGTCAGTGATCGAGTTCTATTTATGGATGGAGGAACCATTCTTGAAGAAGGTACACCGACGGCTATTTTTGAACAAACCAGTCATCCACGAACAGTCGCATTTTTATCCAAAATATTATAAAAGTCAGTAACATCCAAAGAATAAAAAATCGAATGAAAACTCTCGAAACAGTTTCTCGTGTTTGGAGAGTTTTTATTTTATCAGTGTAGTCAAACGGATGATTTCTTCTCTTTTAAAAGTGTTTGGTAACTTCGGTCTGTTCATCATTTCAGGTTAATAGTTGTTTATTCAGAAGGATTCAGGTGTAGAGGTAGTTTTTTTGGAAAGAATGAAGTATAATATAGGGCTGAGGAGTACATTTCGTGCTCCTTCATTTTTTGCAGATGAGGAGACAAAATGTTTTCAAAATATAAACCAACATGGATGGTCGATGCCATCTACAAGATAACCCCTGCACAATTAAAAAACTTAGGGATTAAAGCAGTTTTGACTGACTTGGACAATACGTTGATCGCTTGGAACAATCCTGATGGAACAGAGGAATTACTCGACTGGATCTTAGAAATGAGAAATGCTGGTATTCCAGTAGTGGTTGTTTCAAACAATAGCTCTGAACGAGTAGCACGAGCGATCGATAAATTTGAATTGACGTATGTTGCTCGGGCATTAAAACCTTTAGCCGTAGGAATGAATCGAGCAAAAAAAATGTTGAATCTTTCAGATGATGAAATTGTGATGATCGGTGACCAAATCATGACAGATATCCGAGCAGCTAATCGTTCGGGTATCAGAAGTATCTTGGTTAAACCAATTATTGAAACGGATAGTTGGAAAACACGATTCAATCGTTTTTGGGAACGCAAAATCATGGCCTATTTATTAGCACACAATCCTGATATGGGCTGGCGAGGTGGAATTGAATGAACGAAGAACTACAGTGTATTGGGTGTGGAGCAACGATCCAAACCGACCATCCTAATGAATTAGGGTATACACCAAAAGCAGCATTAGAAAAAGGACTAGAATCAGGTGAGGTCTATTGCCAACGTTGTTTCCGGTTAAGACATTATAATGAGATCCAAGATGTTTCACTGACAGATGATGATTTTTTGCGCCTGCTGAATGAACTAGGACAAGAAGATGCCTTGATCGTCAATGTTGTCGATATCTTTGATTTTAATGGTTCTTTGATCCCTGGACTACATCGCTTTGTAGGTAATAACCCGGTGCTCTTGGTCGGAAACAAAGTGGATATTTTACCTAAATCATTGAAGAAACCAAAAATGATCCAATGGATGAAAGAGCGTGCACATGAAGCTGGATTGCGTCCGGTTGAAGTATTATTGACAAGCGCAAAAAAAGCGAATGAAATGGAAAATCTACTCAAAAAAATCGAAGAGTATCGTGAAGGTCGTGACGTCTATATCGTTGGTGTGACAAATGTCGGTAAATCGACATTGATCAATCAAATCATCAAGAACACAGCAGGTGTCAAAGATGTGATTACGACTTCTCAATTTCCAGGGACAACTTTAGATAAGATCGAGATTCCTTTAGATGATGGTCACTTCTTGATTGATACTCCTGGGATTATCCATCGACATCAAATGGCGCATTATCTTGGAAAAAAAGATTTAAGGATCATTGCACCAACGAAAGAAATCAAGCCTAAAGGATACCAATTGAATGAAGGACAGACACTCTTTCTCGGCGGTTTAGCAAGGTTTGATTTTATCAGTGGGCAACGCGGTTCATTTATTGCTTATGTTTCAAATGATGTCACTATTCATCGAACGAAATTAGCAAAAGCCGATGAATTTTATGTGAAACACGTCGGTGGATTATTACAACCACCTCGTCCCGATGAAGTAAATGAATTTCCCGAATTGGTTCGTTTTGAATTTTCGGTAAAAGAAAAAACAGATATCGTATTTGCTGGCTTAGGATGGATCACAGTGACACAACCGGCAGTCGTAGCAGGTTGGGCGCCAAAAGGTGTGAATGTGATGAAACGAAAGGCCTTGATTTAAGGAAGAAGGAAGAATATGACTTTAAGAGGAAAACAAAAAAGATTTTTACGAAGCCAGGCACACCACTTACAACCGATTTTTCAAATTGGTAAAGGTGGAATCAATTCTGCCATGATGGTTCAGATTGAAGAAGCGCTGGAAAAACGTGAATTAATCAAAGTAACGTTATTACAAAATACCGATGAGATTCCTGAGGAGGTAGCTGGTATTTTAGAAGAAACAGTCAGATGTCAAGTTGTTCAAATCATTGGACGAGTTCTTGTATTATACAAACCCTCTTCAAAGGAAAAATATCAACGTATCTCTAAAGAAGTAAACGCAATTTAAGGAGTGGTTAATATGAAATCGCAAGCGGAAGCTTTTGTCGAATCTCAAGTATTTCCTCAAGAGATGCCTCAAATTTTTGAAAAACGCAAACAGGTGGGGATTTTAGGTGGTACTTTTAATCCAGTTCACCTGGCACACTTAGTTATGGCAGAACAGGCAGGGAAAAATTTAGGGTTGGATGAGGTCTATCTAATGCCCTCTTATCAACCACCACATGTGGATGAAAAAACGACAATCGCTGCCAAACATCGCTTAAACATGCTTGAACTTGCGATAGCAGATAATCCTTTTTTAGCTATTGAACCGATCGAGTTATCTCGAAAAGGCAAAAGCTATACTTATGATACGATGAAAGCTCTGACACAAAACAACCCTAATACCGATTACTATTTTATTATCGGTGGCGACATGGTAGAATATCTACCAAAATGGTATAAAATCGATGAACTAGTGACAATGGTCAATTTTGTTGGTATTCGTCGAGCAGGTTACTCAACCGAAACGCCTTACCCAGTGATTTGGGTCGATGTGCCAACCATTGATATCAGCTCAACTAAAATACGGCAGAAGATCCAGCAAGGTTGTTCCGTTCGTTATCTAGTACCTGATAAGGTCATTGAGTATATCGAGAAAGAAGGGCTATATCAAGATGGACTATAGTAATAAATACACAACTTACTCAAGAGAAGAGTTGATGCAAAAAGTCCAAATGCGAATGAGTGAACGACGTTTCAAGCATGTTCTTGGTGTGGAAGAGACGGCGATTGCCCTTGCCGGCAAATACGGCTGTTCATTAGAAAAAGCTAGTATTGCTGCTTTGACACATGATTATGCGAAAGAACGGCCTGATGATGAATTTATTTTAGTTATCAAGCGAGATGGCTATGACCCAGCGCTTCTTCATTATGGAAATGCGATTTGGCATGGTTTAGTTGGCGCCTCTTTTGTTGAAAGAGAGCTTGGTATCACAGATGAAGAGATACTTCATGCCATTCGGGTTCATACCACTGGTGCGGCTGAAATGTCTTTATTAGATAAAATCATCTATGTAGCAGATTATATTGAACCTGGTCGTTCGTTTCCTGGAGTCCAAGATGCGCGTGAAATAGCGTTGCTTGATTTAGACGAAGCGGTAGCTTTTGAGACAAAGCACACATTAGCTCACTTGATTGAACAAGAACAACAGATTTATCCAAAAACAATTGAAACATATAATCATTGGGTAGCTAAAAAATAATCTCTACCCATTAGGAGGAAATTACTATAAATAGCAAAGAACAACTACAAATTGCAGTGCAAGCTGCCGATTCAAAACGTGCAGAAGATATCGTTGCTTTAGATGTGAGAGAAGTATCTTTACTAGCAGATTACTTCATGATTTGTTCGGCAAACAGTGAACGACAACTAAATGCAATTACAGAAGAAATCATTGAAAAAGAAGAAGAAAACAATTACGAAGTAAAACGTATCGAAGGAAAAGAAGGCGGAAAATGGATCCTGATCGACTTAGGAGATCTGATCATCCATGTTTTCCATGCACCAGAAAGAAGTTTCTATAATTTAGAAAAATTATGGTCAGATGCACCACTTGTTGACCTAAATGAATGGATCGATTAATATGGCTTACGAAACATTTGCTTTCGTTTATGATGAGGTAATGGATGAAACCTTATATCAACAATGGTTAGATTTCTCAAAACGACACTTACCAAGTGAAACATGTAATATTTTAGAATTAGCTTGCGGAACAGGTGCTCTAGCTGTTGCCTTTGCTAAAGCTGGGTACCATGTCACAGGGTTAGATCTTTCAGAAGAGATGTTGATGATTGCTAGCCAACGTGCGTTTGAAGAGGAAACACCAATCCAATTTGTTGAAGGAAACATGCTTGATCTGTCAGAAATTGGTCAATACCAAGCAATCACTTGTTTCTCAGATTCTTTGTGCTATATGAAGAATGAGCAAGAAGTGCAGCAAGTATTTGACGAAGTGTATCAAGCGCTGGAAGAAAATGGACGATTTATATTCGATGTTCATTCTATCTATCAAATCGACACGGTTTTTCCTGAATATAGTTACCATTATCAAAATGATCAGTTTGCCTTTTTATGGGATAGCTACCCAGGCAAGGAAAAGCACAGTATTGAACATTTCTTGACTTTCTTTGTGGAAGATCCCGAAGAAGCAGGTAAGTTTATTCGAGAAGACGAACTGCATCAAGAACAAACTTATTCTTTAGATAATTATTTAAGAATGTTAGAAAATAGTGGTTTTTCTAAGGTAGAAGCATTTGGTGATTTCACCGACGAACAACCAAAGGAAGATACAAAACGTCTCTTTTTTGTGGCATATAAGGAATAGGACACGAAAAAAGTCTTTTGTTGAATACGAAACATTACCTTATCGCGAGGTGTAATCACAAAAAAACTGTCGTGAATCGCGTTGTTTCAGATAGTATTATAATAGTATAAAAGTAACGAATAATGGCCAAGACGAGTAAATCATCAACAAAGTCTGCGCCAAATAGTGACGTTTTTCTGCTAAAAAACGAAAAAAACACTTTAGAAATATCTTGATGAAAAATAAGCTGAAGCGTCATTTGAAAAGCAGGAGAAACGATTTTTCGATTTCTCCTGCTTATTTTTTTACAGTTAAAAACCAAATTGATCATTTTAGGATTGACCGAAAGAATGAACTGTTTGTTTTATTCCTATTAAGAAACGGAGGAAATGCGATGAAAATTTGTGGCATTATTGTTGAATATAATCCTTTCCATAATGGGCATCGCTACCATGCGGAAATGGCTCGTGAACAAACGGGCGCAGATATCGTGATAGCAGTGATGAGTGGAAATTTTTTACAGCGTGGTGAGCCTGCAATTATCGACAAATGGTCCAGAGCAACTGCTGCCCTCCAAAACGGAGTGGATTTGGTCATTGAACTACCGATAGAATGGTCTGTGCAATCAGCAGATTACTTTGCCAAAGGAGCTGTGCGATTATTACAGATGCTCGGCTGTACACATCTTTGTTTTGGTACAGAAGAAGAGTCGACATTTAATTACGAAGCTTTTGGGAAATTTGTACAGCAAAACCAATTAAGGATTGACCGTGAATTTCAACGTTTATCTGACCAAGGAATGAGCTATCCGCAGAAGATGACAGCAGTGTTCAACACACTTTATCCAGAAATCGCTCTCGATTTTTCTTCTCCTAATCACATTTTAGGGTTAAGCTATGCGAAAGAAAATGCCCAGTATGCCCAGCCAATGAAATTAGTACCGATTACCAGAAAAAGTGCTGGTTATCACGATGAAGAATGGAGCAGTTCCTCCATCGCAAGTGCGACCGCTATTCGCAAAGCGCTCAGTGAACAACGCTCCGTAACGAATTTTATACCTGCTGCCACCGCAGCGATGATCGAAGCAGGTTCGCAACAAACATGGGCGAATTATTGGCCCTTGTTACGTTATCGTTTGCTTTCTACGGAGCTAGCCAATTTGAAAACTATCTATCAGATGACGGAAGGACTTGAAGTGAGAATGCAATCGGCTGCGAAGAAAGCCAGTTCTTTCGAGGAATTTGTCACTTTAGTCAAGACGAAAAGATATACTTGGACGAGAATCCAACGTTTAGCTTGTTACGTATTATTGAACATCCATCATGAGGAAATCCATGACCAACAAGACAAATGTTACTTGAATATTTTAGGATTCACCAAGGCAGGACAACAGTTTTTAAAAGAAAAGAAAGAGATACCCTTGATCTCAAAAATCGGCAAAAAAGAAGCAGAATTGGCACACCTTTTGGTTCGGAGTGATCAAATCTATCAACTCGGTGGGGCTATACCTGAACAAAATTTTGGAAGAAGACCTTATGTTTCGAAATAAACCTAGTTGGTGGGAACAAAGTGAAATGACTAATCTGAATGAAAGTTTAGTTCAATATTTTGAATATGTCGCTTTGTAAAAAATTCTTTGTCTAGCTTGTTGAGTAGCTATTCCAAAAGACGACTATAATCGATCATACAAGGAAACACCTCCCTAAAAAATGACTAGATTTAGAAAAAATACTTCACAGAATCCAGATTCACAAGTATAATGGAACAGGACGTTTTTGTGCTTAACCACTATCAGAAATGAACGATCAAAATTAGAAAGCGAAGTGAGAATATGGGACGTAAATGGGCAAACATCGTAGCGAAAAAAACCGCAAAAGATGCAAATAATAGCCGAGTTTATGCAAAATTCGGGATTGAAATCTATGCAGCAGCAAAATCAGGTGATCCAGACCCACACGCTAACCAAAAACTACGTTTCGTCATTGAACGCGCGAAAACTTATAATGTACCTAAACATATTATTGACCGTGCAATTGAAAAAGCAAAAGGTGCGGGAGATGAAACTTATTCTGAATTACGTTATGAGGGATTCGGACCAAATGGCTCAATGGTCATCGTTGATACCTTAACAAACAACGTGAACCGTACAGCTGCTGATGTACGTGCTGCTTTTGGTAAAAACGGCGGAAATATGGGTGTTTCTGGAGCTGTTTCTTACATGTTCGACAATACAGCGATTTTTGGTTTTGCCGGCGAAGATGCAGATGAGATCCTTGAATATTTGATGGATAAAGAGATTGATGTACGTGATGTCATGGAAGAAGATGGACAAATCATCGTTTATGGTGAAGTTGCTGATTTCCATAGTATCCAAGAAGCATTGAAAGAAAAAGGAATCACTGATTTTTCAATTGCTGAGATCCAAATGATTCCTCAAAATGAAGTGACACTTTCACCAGAAGACCAAGAAACATTTGAAAAAATGATTGATGCGTTGGAAGAGTTGGAAGATGTTCAACATGTTTTCCATAATGTAGCATTGGAAGACTAAACGATAAAAACGAATGAAGGTTGTGAAAGCATCGGATAGCTTTCGACTTGCGATTTATCCGTTTTTCGTTTTTACACCTGCTAATAGTCTGGGACGATTCGTCTCTCAGACTATTTTTTTACGCTTAAAAGAAGATCATTCGTTCTGAAAAAACAGTAGTTTATGACGAATCAATGATTTTATCTTTTTTTCGTATGTTTTATTTTTTATTCTGTTTCGTCCTGTGTTATTATTGATATAGACGTATTATTGGAAAAATGATACATAGGAATGTGGATGTAGGCGGGGAAATTTTATGGAAGCAAAAATTAGTTTAGAGCCTTTTGAACGTATTTTAAGCGGTTACCAAAAGATCGAAGAGTTAGCTGTGAATATCACAGACTGTTCAAAATTAGCAAAAAAATATGCCCATTATGGTGTAGAAGGTTATCGTTTAGGAAATTACGTAGGTACTGGTTACCTTAATCGCTATCTGGAATGTATGGTTGATCGCGTCCCCATGTTGATTTACAAAAGAAATTATTTAATCCCTTTACTTTTTAGACGTTCAGATTCAACCTTTCGATTATTTGAAGAAAATTATCGTATGGAAGCTTTCTTTCGTTTGTTAGAATGGAGCTTAAAACATCAACCAACAAAAATCTTAATTGAAAAAAATGAAAAATATGATTCTAAAAAAGTAAAAGTGATCGACAGTGCTTATCTAGCTTTTCGTTTATCAGAAATCCTTGATAGTGGAGGCTATCCGATCAGTAACTTCCGATCAATCGAACAGTTTATTGATTGGAATCGAATTTATCGGCTGATAGATAACGGGGGGATTGGGCGTCATAGTAAAGTCTTTGATCCTGAGTATCCTGAAAATATAGAAGAATTGCGAATGATTATTTCATTAGTTAAATTAAAGTATCCAGATACTGAATCATTTGTTTAAAAGGCGAGGTTGTGACTAAGTGGTTAGCTTCTTATTCTTGAAGCTACTTCTTTAACACCGTTTATTAAGAATAAAGGGCTGTGACAAAAATTTTGTCACAACCCTTTATTTTTATATATTGATAGTGGTATATAATGCTGGGTCCATGGATTCAATCAAAGGACTTTCAGATTCAGAAGTAACTAAAACGAGTTCGTGCATGGCTCTTGTACACATGGTGTAAAGAACTAATTGATCTTGGTCAGTGGCAAAGTTAGTATCATCGATTCCCCATAAGAAAACGCGATCAAACTCGAGCCCTTTTGCCAAGAATGCTGGTAGTAGGACGATTTGTCGTTTCATAAAATCTGTTTCATCAGAGATCAATTGGACACGATCTTTTAAGTATTCGGGCAACTGTTCATAGAGTTCTTCACACTCAGTCTGTGTTTTACCAATGATTGCGGTACGCCAGTAACGGGTATTTTCTTGAGTCGTTTCAAGCGTAGTTTTTAACCAATTTAATCGTTCTTCTAAGGAGGAACCTTTCACGATAGAAGGAAGCGTACCTTTGCGAGCCGTCGTTTCTACTTGATTTTTCTCAGTAAGAAAATGATTCGCAAAATCCGTGATCTCTTTTGTTGAACGATAGCTGGTCGTTAACTGGAAGTGTGTGATTTCTTGGTCTTTAAATAGTTGATCCAAAGAGCCAGTAATCGTTTCATTGCCGAAAACATTTTGATTTAGATCGCCACAAAAAGTGAGATTAGCTTTTGGATAGATCGCTTGTAAAAGAGCTACCTGAGCGGGAGCGAAATCTTGCATTTCATCGATAAAGATATAGCGAGCTTTTTGCATCACAGACACTGGATGGATGCGACGCATCAGCAAGAAGAATAATACTGCATCTTCTTGTCGTAGTTCTCGTTGACGAAGCTTCTCTTTTAATAAGGCTGAATGATCGTTCCACATCGTTGCGCTAATGTCATTTTTAGCCAACAGCGCCTGAGGTACGGTTTGTAAAAAGTGAAGGTATTGTTTGGTCAAATTGACAAATTGAAACTGATTGATTCCGCGGTAGATTCGACGGAATCTTTTCTTCACGATTTGATTCGCTAGTTTTTTCCGTAAAGACTGTTCTTTTTGCTCCGTATACTCAAGGTTCGGATCATTCGCATATAAGTCTTGCAATTGTTCTTCTGCTAATTCTTTGACCCATTTTTGACGCATCTCATCTTTTTGGAGTCCACCCAATTTTTTTAATAATTTTGTTTGCAACAAGGAGAGACGTTGATGTAACGGTAAGAGTTCATTGGTTTCTTGATACCATTTGCGGATCGATTCTTTTGCTAAAATCGTCCGACCGTTAATTTTCATATCTCTAAACAAGGGGCCAAAACCAGTAATATGATCGATATAACGATCAATCTGATGGATTAGTTGAAGACCGCTTTTGAAGGTTTGGATCGGGTCCTTGTCTCCAGATAAAAAACCAACTTCTTGTTGCTCTTCTTCTAACAATGAAAATTCAGGTAATAACTGTTCCAAATAAGACTTGAAGGTTTGCGTAGGTACACCACTTTCACCTAAAGAAGGCAAAACAGTCGAAATATAGTCAGAGAAAAGATGATTAGGAGAAAAAAGTAAAACGTTCTCGGCATCTAACCATTTTCGATTGTGATAAAGTAAAAAGGCGATCCGTTGTAATAAAGCGGATGTTTTTCCACTACCAGCGATTCCTTCGATCAACATCACTTGACTTGTTGTATCACGAATAATGGCATTTTGGGCTTTTTGGATCGTAGAGACGATATTTTTCATATGCGCACTTGAGGCATCGTCTAGGATCTCTAGTAAGAAATCATCGTTGATCACTTCAGAAGTATCCACCATCGAAATAATTTTTCCGTCTAAGATTTTAAACTGACGTTTCAGCAGTAATTCAACATTGATTTTTTCAGTATCTGTTTCATAGAAGGCTGGTCCAATTTCCCCTTCGTAATAAAGGTTAGCAATTGGGGCACGCCAGTCGATTACGATTGTTTCTTCAGAGAGATCTCTTAAAGAAGCGATTCCTAGATAAAGTGTCTCTGCATCTGTTTCTTCTTTAAAATCGATTCGGGCAAAGTAAGGGTTGTCTTCCATAACTGTTAACGTTTGGAGCCTTTTTTGCTGCGATTCAAGCGTATGGTATTTTAAAAGCAATTCTTGCTCATGTTGGCGGTATTCGACAGCTGATTCATAAAAGGATTCATTAGACCCACCTCTGATTTTATGGCTGGCGGTGTCTTTCGTAGAATCTTGCATCTCTTGGGTAAGAGATTGTTGTTTAGTGTTTAATAGCTTTTGTTCAAGCTGGATCAACTGAATGGTTTCATCCACGTGTTGTTGTTCTAGTTGTCTTTCATTCATTGCGTATATTACTCCTTCCGCCGTAAATAACGAATTAAAAGTATAGCACAAAAAGTGAGAAAAAGGTATCTTTGACTATTCGTTTGAAGGAAAGTGAAAGAAGAAAATCAATGAGAGTGAGAGTTGTTTTCAGTTAAGTGTAAATAGTTTTCATTCTAGTTCTAAGTCAGTATCCTAAAATTGTAGGGAGTGAACAATATGACACATTTTAAAAAATTTTCAATCACCGTTTTGATTGGAATGACGGCACTTATTTGCGAATTTATTTTTAAACGACCCACACTTGCATTTCTGATTATCGCAATCACGGGTGGTATTTTGGCTTTCTTTATGTTTATTGAGATGATTAAAACATTACGTTCAGGTAAATATGGTGTGGACATTCTTGCTATCACAGCGATTGTTGCGACATTAGTGGTAGGAGAGTACTGGGCCAGTTTGATGATCCTGATCATGTTGACTGGCGGAGACAGTTTGGAAGACTATGCCAATAAAAAAGCTAGTCGAGAATTGCAAACGTTATTGGACAATACACCACGCACAGCGCATCAATTGATGAATGACCAATTGAAAGATATTCCAGTAGAAGCTGTTGAGATCAATGATTTGTTAGTGGTGAAACCAGGAGAATTAGTGCCTGTTGACGGAAAAGTAGTAAAAGGTGAGTCGCAATTTGATGAGTCTTCATTAACGGGTGAAGCCAAACTTGTATTAAAAAAAGCAGGCGATGAACTGATGTCTGGCTCAGTCAATGGGGACGGTTCCGTTCAAATGATCGTTGAAAGAAGAGCAGCTGATAGTCAATACCAACAAATTATTAAATTGGTCGAAGAATCAAAAGAAAAACCAGCTCATTTTGTACGCTTAGCGGATCGTTATGCGGTGCCTTTTACATTGATCGCTTATTTGATCGGAGGTATTTCCTGGTGGGTCACGAAGAATCCTGTTCGTTTCGCAGAAGTTCTCGTTGTTGCTTCACCTTGTCCTTTGATTTTAGCTGCACCGATTGCTTTAGTGGCTGGAATGAGTCGTTCAAGTAAAAACGGAATCGTCATCAAAACAGGAACTGCTGTGGAAAAATTAGCACGAACCAAGACAGTTGCATTTGATAAAACGGGTACCATCACTAAAGGGGTCCTCGAAGTAGCAAGTATTCATCCAGAAGCTGGTGTAACATCAGAAACGCTCTTGGTCTATGCGGCAAGTGCCGAACAAGAATCAAGTCATATATTAGCCCGATCACTAGTCCATGAAGTCGATAGCGAAAAATTATTGCCAGTGAATGAATTAAAAGAGATCACGGGGCAAGGAATACAAGCTAGAGTAGATGGACATTTCGTTAAAGTTGGCAGAGCTTCATTTGTCGGTGCCAAAGAAAGCCAATCTACTAAAACAGCTATCTATGTTGCAATTGATGACCATTTTTCGGGTACGATCTTATTTTCAGACGTGCTGCGTCCAGAAGCACAAGCAACGATTGAACAATTGAAAACAATGGGTGTAGCGGATTTGATGATGATCACAGGGGATGGACCGGCTATCGCTGAATCAATTGCAAAGGAGGTTGGGCTCACGGCTGTTCATGCTCGTTGTTTGCCGCAGGACAAATTGAATATCCTTGAGAGTATTCCCGAAAGTGAACGTCCCGTAACGATGGTGGGCGATGGGGTCAACGATGCTCCAGCTTTGACGATCGCAGATGTTGGAATAGCCATGGGCGCACACGGATCAACGGCAGCTAGTGAAAGTGCTGATGCGGTGATACTAAAAGATGATTTGACAAAAGTTGCTACTGCTATAACGATTTCCAGAGATACGATGAAAGTAGCGAAACAATCTGTTTTAATCGGTATTTTTATTTGTGTTTTTTTAATGCTGGTTGCTAGTACGGGGGTAATCCCCGCTTTGTTTGGAGCGGTTCTCCAAGAAGTGGTAGACACTGTTTCGATTTTAAGTGCGTTGCGGGCTAAAAATGAGCGATCCCACACGTAACATCAGAAAAGACCTTTTCTCTTTGCTTTTTTTGCGGTATGATCATAGCATAGAAGAAGGGTTGAAAAGACCACTTACATTTAAGATAGCAATCATTAAAAGGAGACGAGACAATGCCATTTGTACACGTAGAACTAGTTGAAGGACGTAGTCCAGAACAATTGGAAAATATGATGAAAGATATTACAGAAGCTGTTCATAAAAATACCCAAGCACCAAAAGAACATATCCATGTGATTATCAATGAAATGAAAAAAGGCACTTATGGTGTAAATGGTGAATGGAAAAAATAAGTCACACCCACACTTGATTTTTCTTTTTATTAGTGGTTAAATAAACACATAGTTGATTGATGAGAAAGACAACTGAATTTGAGAGTCTTCGATAAGAGAGGAAAAGCCAGGCTGAAACTTTTCCAGAAGAAAACCAAAGGATGACCACTTTCGAAACCTTTGTTGAAACAAAGGCGGTCGTACCGTTATAACGCTCAAGGAACGTGTAAACGTTCGAAATTAGGTGGAACCACGAATCTTTCGTCCTAGTATCTCTTTTATGAGGTGCTGGGACTTTTTTATTGGTGTCAACTCATTCAATCAAAAAATCAAAGGAGGCTATTTTAATGATAAAAATTACTTTTCCAGATGGCGCAGTGAAAGAGTTTGATGCGGGAATCACGACTGCTGAGATTGCTGCAGGTATTTCTAAAAGTTTAGCTAAAAAAGCATTAGCCGGTAAAGTGAACGGTCAATTGATTGACTTGAATCATGGGATCGAAGAAGATGCGTCAATCGAGATCGTTACACCTGACCACGAAGATGCATTAGCATTGGTACGTCACTCAACCGCACACTTGATGGCACAAGCTATGAGACGCTTGTACCCAAATATCCATTTCGGTGTCGGACCAGCAATCGATTCAGGATTTTACTATGACACAGACAACGGTGAAAACCAAATCAGTGCCGAAGATCTTCCAGCAATCGAAGCAGAAATGATGAAAATCGTGAAAGAAAACTTACCGATCGAACGTAAAGTTCTTTCTAAAGAAGAAGCTCTGGAAATCTTTGCAAGTGATCCTTATAAAGTAGAATTGATCAGTGAATTACCAGATGAAGAAGTAATCACTGCTTATCAACAAGGAGAATTTATCGATTTATGCCGTGGACCACATGTCCCATCAACCGGTCGTATCCAAGTCTTCAAACTATTATCTGTAGCTGGAGCTTACTGGCGTGGAAATTCAAACAATCAAATGATGCAACGTGTCTATGGGACAGCATTCTTTGATAAAAAAGACTTAAAAGAATTTATTCGTCTACGTGAAGAAGCAAAAGAAAGAGACCACCGTAAATTAGGAAAAGAACTAGATCTATTTATGGTATCACCACAAGTTGGCTCAGGCTTACCATTCTGGTTACCTAAAGGTGCAACGATTCGTCGAACAATTGAACGTTATATCGTTGATAAAGAAATCAGCTTAGGTTACCAACATGTCTACACACCAATCATGGGAGATGTAGAATTGTATAAAACATCAGGTCACTGGGATCATTACCAAGAAGACATGTTCCCACCAATGGATATGGGTGATGGTGAAATGTTAGTTCTTCGTCCGATGAACTGTCCGCATCATATGATGGTCTATAAAAATGCGATCCATTCCTACCGCGAATTACCAATCCGTATCGCTGAACTAGGCATGATGCACCGTTACGAAAAATCAGGTGCGCTATCAGGTTTACAGCGTGTTCGTGAAATGACATTGAACGATGGGCATACCTTTGTACGTCCTGATCAAATCAAAGATGAGTTTAAACGTACGTTGGAATTGATGGTCGCAGTTTACGCTGACTTCAATATTACAGACTATCGTTTCCGTTTGAGCTATCGCGATTCGAACAACACGGATAAATATTTTGATGATGATGCTATGTGGGAAAAAGCGCAAGTGATGTTAAAAGCCGCAATGGATGAATTGGAATTGGATTACTTCGAAGCAGAAGGAGAAGCTGCTTTCTATGGTCCAAAATTGGATGTTCAGGTCAAAACAGCTTTAGGAACAGAAGAAACATTATCAACGATCCAATTAGACTTCTTGCTTCCAGAACGCTTTGATTTAACTTATGTTGGTGAAGATGGTGAAAATACACATCGTCCAGTAGTTATCCACCGTGGGATCGTTTCAACGATGGAACGTTTTGTTGCTTATTTAACTGAAGTTTACAAAGGAGCTTTCCCAACTTGGTTAGCACCGATCCAAGCAACGATCATTCCTGTTTCAGTTGAAGCGCATAGTGACTATGCTTATGAAATCAAGGAACGTCTACAAATGAAAGGTCTACGTGTCGAAGTAGATGATCGTAATGAAAAAATGGGTTATAAGATTCGTGCATCACAAACACAAAAAATACCATATCAACTAGTCGTTGGTGATAAAGAAGTGGCTGATGCAACGGTCAATATTCGCCGATATGGTAGCAAAGAAACTTCAGTAGAAGATCTCAACATGTTCGTTGATGCGATGGTTGCTGAAGTCCAAAATTATAGTAGACAAGGTTAATTTCAATAGTTGGAAAAGTGACCTGACTACCCTAGAATGTAAGATCAAACCGATGGTGTCGAAAATCGAAAACGATTTTTGATACCATCGGTTTTTTACTAAGCGGATTGTTACGCTTCTCCCATATCTTTTTAAGAGTTAAAGCTAAATCGTGCAATTTGAAACAACAAAGCGATAATGAGAATCTTTTTTTCTGAAATTACGAAAAGATGAATAAGCAAGCCTTTCATCTTATGCTATTATTAGGTTGAAAAGGAAAAAAGGAGGGCTGAAAATGGGAACTTTTTTTACAAATAAAAGGCTAAATAAAAAAGGAAATAACGTAGCTCAAAATGAGTTAAGCGAGCAAACAAATGAAATGCAGTCAAAACAAGCCAATCGTAAAAAAAAGAACTTAGCAGTAAATTTAATCGTAAAAATTGAACATGCGATTAAACAAAGGAGTCAACATAAATCCACAAATCAAAAAAATTCGAAGTCCGTTGGTCCCGCTAAACGAATGTTGGAATTGATTAGGCGAGATTTTTCTATGCTTGAGAAAATACTAAATAATACTTACCAGGAAATCCATAAGCTTGACCGCTCTTTCAGAATAAAAATGATCAGTTACATAAGAAACGATCGGAAAAGAATGGCAACAAAAATTCGTGCGTTCAAAACAACTTTGATTCCTCATAAAAGTAATTTTACGAATCAAATCGAAATAGCTCCTCGTGCTAAGACTGAAATGGAGAATATTTTACCTATAACGAAAATCAAAATGAAACAAAGAAATGAAGAGCAGACAAAACTTGGTCTCAGAAAAAATTTGTTTAAGCAGTTTTTCAACCGACTGTTATATTCCAATAGCCAAAAAATGCGGAATCAAGACTTGAATAAAATAGTAGTAGAAAAAATACAGCAAGAAAAATATGAAGAAAAACAAGTGTTGTTAACAATGGAACAAATATTAGCAAGATCGTCAAATAGAAATGATATGCCAGAACAACTTTTCAGTCGATCAATACAACCATTCGAGAATACTAAGGAAGAAAGACTAGCACAAATAAGTGAGAAAATCCAACATGCTATGAACTTCTCAACTTCTAGGAATCAATTAGGAGCAGCACATGCGGAACACCAACTCTAAAACTTATGTCATGACATCCATTTATAAATTGGAGTTCAATACTCGTGACTTCTATCAAGAGTATTCAACGTGAGACAACAAAATTTTCATGATAAAGAGTGCAACTATCATATGAATGATAGGATAACCAGGAGTTGCAATCGTCCATTCTTCTTGAAAAATTAATCTTTTATCTTAGAGTCCAAGGCTTGCCTTGGGCTTTATTGCTGTAGCTGAACCTCATCAATTATTTTTTAGCCTCATACTTTTTCTCCAACATTTATTTACAGATGATGACAAAATTTTATTGTCAGACGTCACGATCTTATTAGTGGGATATGGTATACTTAGCTAGACTGGAAGAGAAAAAGGAAGTGAGACAAATGAGCGTTATTAGCCGTATTGAGAGCATGATGGAGGAGTATTCTTCAACTGAAAAAAAGCTCGCTGATTATATCATCAAAAATGTAGAAAAAATTCCCACGATGACTGCGAACGAGTTAGCAGAAGCTGCTGGGTTAAGTGCGCCCACAGTTGTCCGATTTTCCAAAAAAATTGGGTTTCAAAGTTTGACTGACTTCAAAATAAATATTTCGACCGAGTTACAAACCGGTATCGTTGAAGGCTTCAGTGATATTCATCCAAACGAATCATTTTATTCGATCAAACACATTTTGGGAAATAATGCGCAAGTGGCAATCAAAGAAACGGTGGACATTTTAAATGAAGAAAAAATTCAAGAAGTGGTTGAGACCCTGGAAAGTGCTGAAACAGTCTTTTTATATGGCGTGGGCGCTTCATCTTTAGTGGTGGAAGACATTTTGCAAAAATGGTCTAGAGTAGGCAAACCCATTATTTTTGAAAAAGATATCCATGTTTTACTTCCTCAATTAGTAAGCAATGAAACCAAAAAAGTATTATGGTTAGTCTCCAATTCTGGTAGTAGCGCGGATGTCGTAGCAGTTGGAGAAATCGCAAAAGATTTAGGCATTGAGGTAATTGCTTTAACGCAATTTGGAAATAATCCTTTAAGTAAGTTGGCGGATGTTGTTGTACAAACCTCACGTCCAAAGGAAATTACCAATCGAAGCGCTGCTACAAATTCTTTGCTGGCTCAGTTTGTTACTATCGATATTATTTTTTATTTATATATGACAAAGAATGAACAGTTGGGGGAAAAAGTTCGTGAAACCAGACAAGTAATTAAAGGATACTTTGGTTCAAAACGGTAAGAACATTATAAAAAGTTTTCCACAGTAAAAATATCATTTGTTGTGTTTCACGATAAGAAAATGATGAATTAAATAAAAAACTTTATTTTTTAAAGGTTTGAATTGTTTGAAAACTTGATACGATTTTATCCTGTGAAACAAAAAAAGAATATCAACTTGAAATAAGTTAAAGAATTTATTAGTGATTTTCGTTTCTTCTTTTTTATTTCAAGAAATTTAGGTACAATGAAACATAACAGTAAGTAGGAAAAAGATAGGAATGATGAGAGAGTTTATGAAAAAACTATTAAACAATTCATGGATGGATAAATTGAAAAAAGGTGCACAAGAGCCGAAAAACAAAACATTTCGACGTTCCCATGTCCCTTTTCGGTTGAATTTTCTTTTTTTCATCATATTTACATTATTCGTCGCATTGATTGCACGATTAGGTTATCTACAAATCGTTAATGGCGAAGCAATGGAAGCCAAAGTGAAATCATCATCGACACTAACGATCCAAACCAGTTCTCCGAGGGGGATGATTTACGATTCGACAGGTAAACCATTGGTGACGAACCAAGCGAATCAAGCAATTACTTTCACCAGAGGAACAAAAATGACGGCAGAGGATCTGCTTAAAGTAGCGACAAGACTAAATCAATTAATCAATGTGCCAGTTGATGAAAATTTAACTGAACGAGATAAAAAAGACTTTTGGTTAGCTGATCCTAAGCATTTGAAAGAAGCAACGGAACGCTTAACAGCAAAGGAAAAACAACTTGATTCCAGCGATCAATACAAAGCGTTAGTTGACAAAGTAACTGATAGTGAAATCAACTTCAATGAAGAACAATTAAAAATCGCGACAATTTTTAAACGCATGAATAGTGCGTATGAATTGAACACGGTATTTATCAAAAATTCAGGTGTGACTGATCAAGAATTAGCGGTTGTTTCCGAACATGCTTCAGAACTACCTGGAGTATCCACAGGAACCGACTGGACACGTCAATACACGGCTGCTGACTCAATCAAAAGTATTTTAGGTAGTGTGACAACAGAAAAACAAGGTTTACCAGCTGATGAAGTAGATGAATACTTAGCTAAAGGCTATTCTCGTAATGATCGTGTGGGACAAAGTTACCTTGAAAAGCAATATGAAGATGTTTTACAAGGAACAAAAACCCAATATGAAGTAACCCTCGATAGTAATGGGAATGTAACGAATCAAAAAGAAATCTTTGCTGGTGAAAAAGGGTCCAACCTCATGTTGTCTCTTAACGCTGATTTCCAAGCCAAAGTCGAAAATATCTTAAAGACAAACTACCAAAAATTAGTGGATAGTGGAAAAGCGACTTATTCGCCAGGGGCGTATGCAGTAGCGATGAATCCACAAACCGGTGAAATATTGGCTATGACAGGATTTAGTCACCAAGAAGGGTCCAAAGAGTTGACAGAAAATGCTTTGGGGAATATTACTAGCGCCTTTACTCCAGGGTCAGTAGTCAAAGCAGGTACGTTAACTGCTGGTTGGCAAACGAATGTGATCTCAGGTAACCAAGTGTTAGTCGATGAGCCAATCAAATTACAAGGCTCTTCTGAAAAGAGTTCGGTCTTTAATCGAAGCGGGCGTATTGCAATCAATGCAGTCAAAGCACTTGAACTATCATCGAATACGTATATGATCAAAGTTGCGTTGAAAATGCTGGGATTGGAATATACACCAAATATGGGACTTCCTTCACTAAATGAAGAGTCAAAAGCCTATGAAGAATTACGTAAAGCGTTCAAACAGTTTGGCTTAGGAACAAAAACTGGGATTGATCTACCAAATGAATCACCAGGGATTTCTCGTTCTGTTGATTTTATGAAGAAATTTAATGCAGATAATGGTGCTCAATGGTACACACCAGGTAACTTTACTGACTTAGCTTTTGGTCAGTTTGATACCTATACACCGATCCAATTAGCGCAATATGCTTCAACTGTAGCCAATGGTGGTAAGAGAATCCAACCTCGTTTAGTCAAGGGAATCTATGGAAATGATGAAAATGGGAACCTTGGTCCGGTGAAAAAAGAGCTGGAAACAAAAGTCGAAGATACCGTTGATATTTCTCCAGCTGATATGTCGATCCTTCGTGAAGGATTCCATCAAGTTGTTCATGGAACAGATGCGTATACGACAGCTAAACCTTTAGCTAGTGCAAAAATGGATTTGTCTGCTAAGACTGGTACAGCCGAAACTGTAGCTGAAGGTCATCCAGATATTACCACAGTAAATAGTAATATCGTGGCCTATGGTCCGAGTGATAACCCACAAATTGCAATTAGTGTCGTTCTACCGAACTTATTAGATGAAAAAGATCATATGAATCTAGTCATTGCAAAAGAAATCATGGACACTTACTACGATATGTTCATGGCAAAATAAAAAGACCAACAACTAAAAAGACCGTTCCAGAGAAATACAATTTGTTTTCTCTGGAACGGTCTTTTTTGATTTTAAAGGGCTAATAAGTCTTCTAGATACGTAGCTAAGCCATCTTCTTGGTTGGTGTGTTCAGTGACATCGTTAGCAACGCCTTTTAATTGATCGGTACCATTTTTCATTGCAACTCCCCAGCCAGCATATTCTAATAGTTCCAAATCGTTATGTTCGTCACCAAAAGCAATGACATCTTTTTGATCGATATCAAGGTAATTGGCAATGCGATGAACGCCTTTGGCTTTTTCAATTCCTTTAGAAACGATTTCTAAAATAGCCATTGGTCCTCCCCAAGTACGAACATCAACAAAATTACCGAATTGACGGGTTAATTCAGCTGAAACTTGTTCAGCATAGCATTTTTCTGTTCGAACCAGTAAAGAGGTTGGATCAGTTGTCAGATTTTTAGGCGATAATAAATTTTGAGGGCTGGGATTTGATGCAGCAAAAATTTTTTCATCAAAAAAATCAAAGCTGTCAATAAAATAAGTTTCACGATTTTCTGCAGCAATGAAATCTAAATTCAATTGGCGTTTTTGAGCTAAAATCTCGAATACGATGCGTTTATCGATCGAGGTTTCTTTTTCATGAGCCCAATATTGATTAGGGATATGTACTAAAGCACCGTTAAAGTTGACCATCGGTGTAGACAATCCTAATTGCTGATAATAATGATAACTCATTCGGAAGGGGCGCCCAGTAGCAATACTGACATGGTGACCAGCGTTAATCGCTTTTTTTAATGTTTCTTCAGTTTTTGAAGTAATGATTGAATCGGGATTTAAAGTTGTTCCGTCTAAATCAATGGCAATGAGCTTTCTATTCAAAAATGTCATTCCTTTCAATGCTAGTATGTGTTTCAGTCTAGCACATATATTTTTTTTAACAAGGTGCAAATGTAAGGGGAAAAGAAGTCTTTTTTAAATTAAAGAGAACGGATACATTTTGTTCAATAACCATTTATAAGGTAAAACACGAACATTAAGCATTTTTTTATTGCTTTTTTTAATGATTTTATTGAAAAGCGAACGAACTATAATTATAATCAATAATTGTTCGACGTAAACGGAATAATTGACTTATTTTATTATTTGATTTTACGTCAAAAAAATTCAGGGAGTGGAAATTTTTTATGGAAAAGTTTTTCCAATTAAAGAAAAATAAGACAAATGTACCAACAGAAATCATGGCTGGGGTTACGACATTCTTTGCAATGAGTTATATCTTATTTGTAAATCCAACCATTTTGTCAGCATCAGGGATGCCTTTTCAGGCAGTGTTCTTAGCAACAATCATCGCTTCGATCATTGGTACTTTGGTAATGGGGTTGTTTGCAAATGTACCGTATGCGCAAGCACCTGGAATGGGATTAAATGCCTTTTTTACTTTTACAGTAGTTTTTGGATTAGGTTATTCTTGGCAACAAGCTTTAGCTATGGTCTTTATTTGTGGGATGGTCAACATTTTTATTACTGTGACCAAAATACGAAAATTGATCATTCATTCCATTCCTGAAAGTCTACAACATGCGATTGGAGGCGGGATCGGGATCTTTGTCGCTTATGTTGGGATCAAAAATGCAGGATTTCTCTCTTTTTCAGCTGATCAGGCAGCAATCACTAGTTCGGTGATTGACGGAGGCAAGGCAACGAATGTCACAATCAATGGTGGGATCGTTCCAGCTTTAGCCAACTTCAATAATGCACCGATTTTATTAGCTGTGATCGGTTTGATTTTAACAGCGATCCTGGTGGTAAAAAATGTTCGTGGTGCGATGTTGATCGGGATCGTGGCAACCACTATCTTAGGGATTATGATGGGGGTCGTTGATTTAAGTACGATTGATTGGCAAGCCAATTCATTAGGAAGTTCATTCAAAGAATTAGGCACGACTTTTGGTGCTGCTTTTGGACCAGAGGGGATGCAATCATTATTTAGTGATTCTTCAAAGATTCCACAAGTAATCATGACGATCATTGCGTTTAGTTTATCGGATACATTTGATACGATTGGGACGTTCATTGGAACAGGTCGCCGTACGGGGATCTTCTCAAAAGAAGATGAAGAAGCATTAGAAGATGGCAAAGGTTTCAAGACAAAAATGGATAAAGCGCTCTTTGCCGATGCCATTGCGACATCTGTAGGAGCAATCTTTGGAACATCAAATACGACGACTTATGTAGAATCTGCTGCAGGTATCGGTGCTGGTGGACGAACAGGTTTGACCTCAGTAGTGGTTGCAGTCTTATTTGCATTAAGTAGTTTCTTTTCACCATTGATTTCTATCGTTCCAACTCAAGCAACTGCACCTGCATTGATTTTAGTTGGTGTGATGATGATGGCTTCATTCACAGATATCAATTGGCTTGACCTGGAAGAAGCACTACCAGCATTCTTTGCTTCAATCTTTATGGGATTATGCTATAGCATCTCTTATGGGATTGCTGTCGGCTTCATTTTTTACACGATCGTCAAAGTAATCAAAGGGAAATTCAAAGAAATTTCAATTCCATTATGGATCGTTGTGGTCTTGTTTATCCTTAACTTTATTATTTTAGCAACGATGTAAACCAGCCTAACTGGTAGCTGAACTATTTTCTTAAAGAACCAGCTAAAAAGTCAGGAAACAGCAACATGAGTAAGTTTACAATAAAAAGTAGCACAAATTTAATAAGAAAAAACGCTTTTTGCCATCACCATTTGAATGATTCGAAAAAAGTAGTATTTGCACTCTTAACGATTTTATATAGTTGTTAAGAGTGTTTTTTTGTAACATAAGATTTTCACTGTTAAGATAGTAAATAAGTAGAAGATAGTACTGCTCGGAACAAAACCTTTCGTCTATATAGTAACAATACATAATTTATGCTGTTTCAAAAAGAAATTTTTTGCAAAGAAACATAAAGAAATGAGGATGATCAATGAAGATACAATGGAAGAAAAATTTATTCGTGGCTTGGATCGGCTGCTTTTTTACAGGGGCTAGTTTTAGTTTAGTTATGCCATTTATTCCTGTATATGTAGAACAATTGGGTACACCAAGTGATCAAGTTGAGTTGTTTTCCGGTCTAGCGATATCGGTTACTGCCTTTGCTTCAGCTATCGTAGCGCCAATATGGGGGAATTTGGCAGATCGTAAAGGGCGAAAGCTCATGATGATCCGAGCTGCCGCAGGGATGACGGTAACGATGGGATCGCTGGCCTTTGTTCCCAATGCGTATTGGTTACTGGTCATGCGTTTTTTAAATGGCATTTTATCAGGTTATATTCCTAACGCGACTGCGATGATTGCTTCACAAGCGCCAAAAGAAAAAAGTGGTTGGGCATTAGGAACTTTATCGACTGGAGCGATTGCCGGCAGTTTGATCGGACCATCAATGGGAGGTGCGTTGGCGCAGTGGTTTGGTATGGAGAATGTTTTCTTGATTACTGGGGTATTATTACTTGTGACAACACTTTTAACCATTTTCTTGGTAAAAGAAGATTTTCAACCAGTAGAAAAAAATGATATGATCAGTACAAAAGAAATCTTTGCCAAAATGGATCATTTATCCATTCTGATCGGATTATTTGTGACCACTTTGATTCTTCAAATTGGTATCACAACTATCAGTCCTATTTTGACCCTATATATTCGTGAGCTAAGCGGGAATTCAGGAAATATTTTATTTGTTAGTGGGTTAATCGTTTCGATTTCAGGTGTGTCTGCAGTTTTTTCCTCTCCTAAACTAGGGAAATTAGGGGATAAAATAGGGAACCAAAAAGTACTGCTTGCAGGGCTAACCTTATCTTTTTGTTGCTACTTGCCCATGGCTATTGTAGCGACCCCTTTACAGTTGGGGATCTTACGGTTTATTCTTGGTTTTTCAACGGGAGCGTTAATGCCATCCATCAATACACTCATCAGTAAGATCACGCCGCCAGAAGGAGTGAGTCGAATCTATAGTTACAATCAAATGTGTAGTAATTTTGGACAAGTCTTTGGACCGATGGTGGGCTCGACGGTTGCGCATGCCTTTAACTATCGCGCAGTGTTCATTGCTACAAGCCTCTTTGTTTTATCTAATATCTTATTATCTTTATTTAACTTCAGAAAAGTTCTTCGACAACGCTTCTGATCAGATGATGAAAAGATCGTGTGTCGCTTTCGTTAAAACCTCGCAACTCCGATGACACTAGGGAAGAATTTGTTGCAATAACCGCTCATGTTTTGAGAAATTCAGGCTTATTTCAAGGAACAACAATTATTCATTTTTGCGCATGATAAAGAGCCCGGGACGACCTTTTGTCCCAGGCTTAACTTTTCCACTCCAAAAATTTAATGGAAAGCGAAATGATTTTATCAAAATACATAAAAAGGATGAGACTGCGTCCCACCCTCATTTGGCTTTTATGAATGTGATGAGGCTTCTTTTCTAGGAGTTGCCAATGCACCAAGTAAAATGACAACAACGCCTGCAACCAATGAAATAATCGTTGTTAAAGTAAAATCATAGCCACCGCTTGTAAGAGCCCCACCAATGTAACCTACGACTTGACCTAAGACAAATGACCAAAATAATGTGACGATATATCGCATAAAGAACACCTCTTTTCTAAGCTTAGTTTACCAGAATTTTGCTGAATGTAAAGAAAGCTAGTTGTAAAAAAACAAGTTTTATGATTTAACCAGTCCATGTGATAAAATAATAAAAATGCAAATCAAAGAGAATGATTACAAATGCGTTGTCGTCTATCCTATATTCATAGTAGATAAATGAACGCATTGATTAATTGTCTAACTATACAAAAGGTGGAATGACCATGTTTTTCCCACAATTATATACAAAAACCTCCTATTCGCTGTTGCAAAGCACGATCAGGATCCAAGATTATGTCCAAAAGGCAAAAGCACTAGGTTATACAGTCCTAGGAATAACTGATCAAGATGTACTGTATGGGATACCTGAGTTTTATCAAACATGTATCAAAGAAGGAATAAAGCCAATTGTCGGCATGCTCCTTACTTATACTTATGAGTCCCAAGCTTTTGATTTATTGGTATATGCTAAAGATGGCGTTGGCTACCAGCAATTGATGAAGCTGTCGAGTAAAAAAATGATTCAAGAAAGTCTCGCATTATCAGAATTTACGGAATCAGATCATTTGATTTTCGTCGTTCCTCCCCAACATTCTGTGGTAGCTGAATTTAATCAAACGGAGACCTTTACTGCCCATTGGCAAGCACTCAAAGAAAAAGTAGGTCGACAAGATTTTTATGTTGGAATCACTGAAAGTTTCTCAGAACTACCAAGTGGTTGGGTAACGTTCCTAGCAGAAAACAATTATTCCTTATGTGCATTACAACCTATTGCCAGCTTAAGACAAGAAGAACTATTTGCGCTTGAGACGATGAAACATCTTCGAGCTGGGAGCCAACTTTCTGTGGAAGCAATCAACCAACAAAAGATAGAAACGAAAACAGGTTTTTTACTTGCTGAAAATGAAATGATCCAACGGTTTAATGAAGCACAGTTGGTTGATGCGCTAGAGGGTGCGCAACGTTTAGTTCAATCGGTTTCCTTTGGATTTCAATTTCATCAAAAGCTGCTGCCTCATTACCCAGTACCAGAACCGAAAAATGCTGGTCAGTACCTTGATGAATTGTGCCACGCAAAATTAGCAGAGCGAGTCGAAGAAATCACTCCTGAATATCAAGAGCGTCTAGCATATGAGTTGTCGATTATCCATCAAATGGGCTTTGATGATTATTTCTTGATCGTGTGGGACGTCATGGCGTTTGCTCATCGAGAAAAAATCGTGACTGGCGCTGGACGAGGATCAGCGGCTGGTTCATTAGTTGCATATATCTTGGAGATCACCGATGTCGATCCGTTGCAATATGATTTGCTTTTTGAGCGTTTCTTAAACCCAGAACGTTATACGATGCCAGATATCGATTTGGATATCCCTGATAATCGTAGAGAAGAAGTCTTGAATTATGTCAGAGCAAAATATGGACAATACCATATGGCGCAAATTGCAACGTTTGGGACGATGGCGGCTAAGATGGTGTTAAGGGACGTGGCTCGTGTCTTTGGTTTATCACAAAGCGAATCTAATCGATGGTCAAAGGCGATCCCTAATCAGTTGAAAATTACCTTACCCGAAGCATATCGGACATCGAAACCCTTAGTGGAGTTAGTTCAGTTAAGTGAAAAAAATCAATTACTATTTAAAACAGCTTCGATTTTAGAAGGATTGCCTCGACATGTCTCGACTCACGCAGCGGGTGTTGTGATCAGTGATAAGAATCTATTAGATCTGGTTCCATTACAAAAAGGATCAGATGAAGCATTTTTAACTCAATATACGATGAATGACGTGGAAGCGATCGGACTACTCAAAATGGATTTTTTAGGATTGCGAAATCTTTCGATCATTGATTACGCATTGAAAGCTATTAAAAAAGTAGAAAAGAAAGAAATTCGATTGAAACAAATTCCTTTAAATGATCCTAAGACACTTTTTCTCTTTCAACAAGGAGATACTACAGGGGTTTTCCAATTTGAATCTGCGGGTATTCGCAATGTTTTACGCCGATTAGGACCAGAAACAATTGAAGATATTGCGGCAGTCAATGCGTTATATCGTCCAGGACCAATGCAAAATATCGATACGTTTATTTCCCGCAAAAAAGGAAAAGAAACGATCCATTATCCTGATGACTCCTTAATGCCTATTTTAAAAAACACATATGGTGTCATCGTGTATCAGGAACAGATTATGCAAATCGCTGCAAAGATGGCTGGTTTTTCTTTGGGCCAATCGGATATTTTGCGTCGAGCAATCAGTAAAAAGAAAAAAGAAGTGATTGACAAAGAGCGGGAACACTTTGTCAGTGGGGCAGTAAGTCAGGGCTATTCGAAAGAAAAAGCGGTCGAAGTCTATGACTATATTGAACGTTTTGCCAATTATGGTTTCAATCGCTCGCATGCGTTTGCTTATTCATTCGTTGGGTTTCAAATGGCGTACCTCAAAGCCCACCATCCAGGCGCATTTTTTGTTAGTCTACTAAATTCGGTTCGACACAATACGACCAAATTAAAAGAATACATCGCTGAGGCAAGAAAGAAAAAATTAAAACTAGCAGCACCTTCCATTAATCAGAGCTATTATGGCTTTGAGCTGATTAATCCAGAAGAGATTCGTTTTGGTCTAACTGCGATCAAAGGTGTCCGAAAAGACTTCATTGAGGATATCTTAAAAGATCGAAAAGAAAATGGCGCTTATCAATCAGTGGATCAATTCTTGATTCGTTTAGATAAACGCTGGCTAAAATTAGAGTTGATCCAGTCATTAGTAGCAGTAGGTGTGTTTGATGAATTGGCACCAAACCGAAAACAATTGATGCTCGATTTAGAAGGAAAAATACAAAACATCATTTATAGTGGTGGAAGCTTAGATCTCCTAGGGATCATGGCTTTAAAAGAAGAAGAAGTGGCTGACTATTCTTTAGAAGAAAAGCTGCAATTAGAAGAGGAATATTTAGGCGTTTATCTTTCAGGGCACCCAACAGAAGGCTATGAACGCTTGAAATTAGCTAAAAAAATCCGGTTAATTACTGAAGTTATTCCGAAACAAACAGTCAGTGTATTAGTGATGATTAAAAATATCCGTGAGATCAGAACTAAAAAAGGGGAGTTGATGGCTTTTGTTGAAGGAACAGATATCAGTGGAGAAATCACGATCCCTGTATTCCCCAAATCCTATCGACAATTTCGTTCATTGTTTGAGTTGAATAAAGTGATCTTTGTTCAAGGACGAACAGAAACGAGTAAATACAACCAAGAGTTGCAATTGATTGGCGAAAATTTTGCTGATCCTGTAGAATTAGAAGAACAATATCAAGATCAGACTTGCTACTTACGAATCAAAGAAGAATTTGATGATCCACAAACGATGAAACAATTGCAAACTATTTTTCAGAAACATTCTGGGTACATTCCAGTCGTGATGTACCATGAAAAGAATCAACGGAAAGTAGTGCTGGCAGAAGCTTATTGGGTCGATGGAAGTAAGAGCTTGAAGAGTCAATTAGCTTACTTGCTCCAACCAGAAAATGTTGTTTTCAAATAACTTACGGTAAAATATACTATTTGCTTTCATTTTTTTTCATTTTTTTATCAGTAAATCAAGACAATTGCTAAAAATAATGTTAGAATGTTAGTCGTGGTTAACGCAAAGAAGGTTATTAACCTAAGCATTGCTTAGGATAAAGTATTTTAATGAGGTGAATGATTATTATGAAACGCATTGGAATTTTGACCAGTGGCGGAGACGCACCTGGAATGAATGCTGCTATTCGTGCCGTTGTTCGTAAAGGGATTTATGAAGGGCTCGAAGTATATGGAATCAACTATGGATTTGCTGGATTAGTTGCAGGAGATATTCGTCGTCTAGATGTTGCAGATGTGGGTGATAAAATCCAACGTGGTGGGACATTCTTGTACTCTGCACGTTACCCTGAATTTGCGACTGAAGAAGGTCAATTAAAAGGGATCGAACAATTGAAAAAATTCGGTATCGAAGGTTTAGTTGTTATCGGTGGAGATGGCTCTTACCATGGAGCAATGGCGTTGACAAGACGTGGATTTCCAGCTGTTGGTGTTCCAGGAACGATTGACAACGATATTCCAGGAACTGATTTCACAATCGGTTTTGATACAGCAATCAACACAGTTTTAGAATCAATCGACCGTATTCGTGATACAGCAACTTCACACGTTCGTACGTTTGTTATTGAAGTAATGGGACGTAACGCTGGCGATATCGCATTATGGTCAGGTGTTGCCGGTGGCGCAGATGAAATTATCATTCCAGAACATGATTTTGATATGGCATCTGTGGCTAAAAAAATCCAAGAAGGCCGCGATCGTGGTAAAAAACATTGCTTGATCATCTTAGCAGAAGGCGTAATGGGCGGAAATGAATTTGCTGAAAAACTTTCTGAATATGGTGATTACCATACACGTGTATCCATTTTAGGACACGTAGTACGTGGTGGCTCACCTAGCGCACGTGACCGTGTGTTAGCAAGCAAATTTGGTGCTTATGCTGTTGACTTGCTTCGTGCAGGTAAAGGTGGACTATGTGTGGGTATCCGCGACAATGAAATGGTCGCTGCAGATATCATCGAAACACTAGAAAGCAACAAACACAAACCAGACTTATCACTTTATGACTTAAATAACTCACTTTCATTCTAAGATTGAAAGCCTGTTATTTTAAATTTAAGCTATAGTTAAAAATAGGTATAGCTTGTTATCTTTGTATTTAGGCTTTAACCAGCTTTAAATAAACAAAATTGAATGGGAGAGTTTTGTAAAATGAAAAAAACCAAAATCATTAGTACATTAGGACCAGCAAGTAATTCAGTAGAAACTATTTCTAAATTGATTGAATCTGGGGCAAATGTCTTCCGCTTTAACTTTTCACATGGTGATCATGAAGAACAATTATCACGTATGACAATGGTCCGTGAAGCAGTTAAAAAAACAGGTAAAGATGTAGGTATCCTTTTAGATACAAAAGGTGCTGAAATTCGTACAACTGTTCAAGGCACAACTGAAGCTGATTTTGGTCGTGCAGGATACATCAAATTTGAAGTAGGAGATAAAACTCGTATCTCAATGGATCCTGAACATGTAGGTTCAAAAGAAAAAATCGCTGTTACTTACCCTGAACTATTTGAAGACGTTCATGTAGGTGGACACATTTTATTCGATGATGGCTTGATCGATATGGAAATCATTGAAAAAGACGAAGCAACTCGTGAATTAGTTGTAGAAGTGAAAAATGCTGGAATGCTAGGATCTCGTAAAGGGGTTAATGCACCAGGCGTTTCAATCAGCTTACCAGGGATTACTCCTAAAGATGCAGATGATATTCGTTTTGGTCTAGATAACGATATCGACTTTATCGCTGCAAGTTTTGTACGTAAAGCGCAAGACGTTTTAGATATTCGTGAAATTTTAGAAGAAAAAGATATGACACACGTTCAAATCTTCCCTAAAATTGAATCACAAGAAGGAATCGACAACATCGACGAAATCATCAAAGTTTCTGATGGTGTAATGATCGCTCGTGGTGACATGGGTGTTGAAATTCCTGCCGAATTAGTTCCAATGGTTCAAAAACGCATTATCAAAAAATGTAATGCAGCTGGTATCCCAGTAATCACAGCAACACAAATGTTGGAATCAATGCAAGAAAACCCACGTCCAACACGTGCAGAAGCTTCTGACGTTGCCAATGCCGTATTTGACGGAACTGATGCAACAATGTTATCAGGAGAATCAGCAAACGGTGACTACCCTGTAGAAGCTGTTGCAACAATGGCTCGTATTGACCAACAAGCTGAAAATGCATTATCAGAATTAGGTACTTTCCAATTAAACGAATTTGATAAAACTGATGTGACTGAAACAATCGGTCTATCTGTAGCACGCGCTGCTAAAAACTTAGGCGTTAAAACAATCGTAGCTGCAACTGAATCTGGTTATACAGCTAAAATGATCTCAAAATACCGTCCAGATGCTGACATCTTGGCTGTTACTTTTGACGAACGTACAAAACGTGGTTTGATGCTTAACTGGGGTGTTTACCCAACAGTTGCTGAAAAACCAACAACAACTGATGAAATGTTTGAATTAGCTGCTCAAAAAGCGGTTGACTTAGGCTTTGCTTCAGAAGGCGATTTGATCTTGATCACTGCTGGTGTACCAGTTGGTGAACGTGGAACAACTAACGTAATGAAAATTCAAATGATTGGTTCAAAATTATTAGAAGCTCAAGGCGTTGGTCAAAAATCAGTCGTTGCAAATGCAGTTGTTGCTTCATCAGCTGAAGAAGCAATCAAAAAAGCAAAAGACGGCATGGTTTTAGTTGTTCCAACAACTGATAAAGAATATATGCCTGCAATTGAAAAAGCAGCAGCAGTTATCGTTGAAGAAGGCGGATTGACTTCACACGCAGCAGTTGTAGGAATTGCACAAGACATTCCTGTAATCGTTGGTGCACAAGATGCAACTTCAACAATCACTGATGGCGAGTTAGTCACTGTAGACTCACGTCGTGGTATTGTATACCGTGGCGAAACAACAGCAATCTAATTGACTCCGCTGATCATCAAAAAAGGATAAGACCTAGGTCTTATCCTTTTTTTCGTTGTTTTTTAGATGAATCATGCGTCAACCTTCATTTTAACAGAATGATCGTCGGGGTGTTTAAGCTACGTTTTTAAAACGACCTTTTTCTAATGTTACTTAAAGTGTCAATTAGAGGGGAACGAGCAGACTACCGTACAACCATTATTTATTGTTTATTCAAAAGTGTTAATTTTTATTCATTTCTGTTAATAGCCACTAAGTTAAGATTTGTTCTTCTTTTGAGTTTTCATAAATTGCTGGATCACTTCAACCACATTTTCTTGTAAAGGAGTCGGGATTTGCTGAGTACGCTTAGCGAGTGAAATCAGAAAGTGCGGCTGGAGCTGATCGGAAAGAGGGATCGACACGAGATGATCTTCAGGGTGAATAGCAATTTCAGTTAAAAAACCAATCCCGATATTTTCTCGAATCATGCTTTTCAATATGGCTAAGTCATTGCTTTGGTAAACAACTTTAGGTTCAATATGTGCCTGTTTAGCTAACTTTTTAAAAGCTGCAGGATGAACGTAATGCTCGTTCAATAAAACGAATTGTTCAGCTGTTAGGTCGCTAAAAGAAATCATTTGTCGGTCAGCGAAAGGATGAGTAGGAGCAACAACAATCATGAAACGCTTGTCTAAAAGTAATTCGATCTCTAATTTTTGATCGATAATTGGTTGGGTGGAGCCTAGGATCGCTAAATCGATTCTTCCTTGGTGGATCATGCCATACAAATCTCTCGAGCCACCATCTGTAATCTCAATTTGGTCCATTAGCTGAGATTTAATAAAATAACTGGATAATTTCGGAAAATATTCATTGCCAATGATTGGTGGCATTCCAAATCGTAATTTCTTTTTCTGTAATTGCGTAATCTCTGCTTTTGCCATCTTGATCTCTTGCAAGATAGATTGTGCATGGATAAATAACTGTTTGCCAGCAGGGGTAATCACTAATTCGTGGTGTGAACGATCTCTCGTGATAAGAACTGCGTCAAGTTCTTTTTCCAGGCGCTTAAGTGCGTAAGTGATTGTCGGTTGACTAACTTGAAAGTACTTGGCTACCTTGGTAAAATTCTTTTGCTTGACGATTTGAACATAATATTCGATATCTCGTGTGTTCATAACAAGCGTCTGCTCCTTTTTCTTATAAATATTGTTTATTGTAGTTCATCTTGAATACTTGAGCAAATAGAAACCATCAAGTATGTACGCCACAGAACAACTTGTAGAAGAATTTAGCCGGATAAACGATCAAAACTGCTGTTTTTATATCGTTAGTTATCATTCTTGGTTAGTAAAAATCGTTCTTCTGTAGGAATGATCGAATGTTATTCTAAAAATCATCAGTTAATTTTTGGGGTAAACATATCGTTTACGAAACAATAAGGAGAAAAAGTCAAAATTTACAGAGAGTCTTTCACGTAATAGAGAAAAAGTTTAGTTAAAAAAATGGCTTCTCTATTTGTTGCGAGTTGCCATGGAAATTTGTTCGTAAATAAAAATAAGACAACATAACGAATAAATAAAAAAAATGTTTTTTAATGAAGTGTAAGGTGTCAAGAAAATTTCATTGACAAGGACCTTTTTGCCCTGTATAATTGCTTTTGTTGCTTAGGAGTGATGAAAAATGAAATGGTCCTTACTCGAATTGAGAAAATACCAAGAGACACCGTTAACATTTCATGAGACCCTTGATCTTAAAGCGGAACTCATGGAGCGAGACAATTTAATACTAGATGTTGCGCCTGTTGCAGTCCAAGGGTTAGTCTCAGTTGATAAAAAAGGCTATCTGGTTCATTACACTGTGCAGACGACTCTGACTGTTCCATCTACGCGTTCTTTAGAACCGGTTGAATTACCGATGGACTTTGCTGTTGACGAATTGTTTATGACAAAAGAACAATATCAACTCAGAGATGACCAATTGTCTGCAGAAGAGATTTTGTTAATCGAAGATGCAAAACTTGACCTGACAGAATCAATTGAAGACAACATTTTATTGGCAATTCCGATGCGCGTATTAACTGAGGAAGAAGAACTCGCAACTGACCTACCGAAAGGAACAGATTGGGAAGTCGTTTCCGAAGAAGAATATGAGCGTAGAAAATCAGAAGATGCCAAGACAAAAGTAGATCCTCGTCTTGCAAAATTATCGGAACTTTTTGATGAACCATCAAATGAAGATGATAAAGCGTAAGATTGGAATATATTGCATCAATTAAGGTGCAAGACTTTACAAGGAGGTGTAGCAAAATGGCAGTACCAGCTAGAAGAACATCAAAAGCTAAAAAAGCAAAACGTCGTACACACTACAAATTGACAATCAAAGGTTTAAACGAATGTGCAAACTGTGGTGAAATGAAAAAAAGCCATCACGTATGTGCAAATTGTGGTTACTACGATGGTAAGGACGTAATGTCTAAAGAAGCTTAATACATTTTAATTAGAAAATGTAAAAACCTCAAGGCTAACCATGGAGCCTTGAGGTTTATTTTTTTGTGATACTTTAAAACTTTACTAGCTCGTCCATTAATATTGAAACAACGTCATAAAAATATATGCTTCTTTGGTTTGCAATAGCGCCATGTTAAGCTATAATGATAGAGATTAGGGAGAACATCCCATATGTAGGAGGAGTTCATATGTCAAAACAACAAATCGGCGTTGTCGGTATGGCCGTAATGGGTAAAAACTTAGCCCTTAATATTGAAAGTCGTGGGTATTCAGTTGCCCTCTTTAACCGTACTGGATCAAAGACAACTGCTGTGGTGGAAGAACACCCAGACAAAAAATTTAAAGCAACTTATTCAATCGAAGAATTTGTCGATTCGATCGAAAAACCACGTCGAATCCTTCTAATGGTAAAGGCTGGTCCGGCAACGGATGCAACCATCCAAGAATTACTTCCGCATTTAGATAAAGGAGATATTTTAATCGATGGAGGAAATACTTTCTTCAAAGACACGATTCGTCGGAATGAAGAACTAGCTAACTCTGGTATCAACTTTATCGGCACAGGTGTATCAGGTGGGGAAGAAGGAGCCTTAAAAGGACCTTCAATCATGCCTGGAGGGCAAAAAGAAGCCTATGAATTGGTTGCGCCAATCTTAGAGCAAATCTCTGCTAAAGCAGAAGACGGGGCCCCTTGTGTGACCTACATCGGTCCTAATGGTGCTGGTCATTATGTCAAAATGGTTCATAACGGCATCGAATATGGCGATATGCAATTGATTGCAGAATCTTATGACTTGATGAAAAACATTTTAGGCTTATCAGTTGAAGAGATGGCTGACATCTTTAAAGAATGGAATCAAGGTGAATTAGACAGTTACTTGATTGAGATCACTGCAGATATCCTAACAAGAAAAGATGATGAAGGAACTGGGAAACCAATCGTTGATGTCATCATGGACGCTGCTGGTAACAAAGGAACAGGGAAATGGACGAGCCAAAGTGCGTTAGACCTAGGTGTTCCTTTACCATTGATCACAGAATCAGTTTTTGCCCGCTACATTTCAGCATACAAAGATGAACGTGTCCGAGCAAGCAAAGTGCTAACCCGCACAAATGAGTTTTCATTTACTGGAGATAAAAAAGAGTTAATCGAAAAAATCCGTGAAGCATTGTACTTCAGCAAAATTATGAGTTATGCACAAGGTTTTGCTCAATTACGTGTTGCTTCTAAAGAATATGGTTGGGATCTGCCATTTGGTGAAATTGCTAAGATCTGGCGCGCTGGGTGTATCATTCGTGCTCGTTTCTTACAAAAAATCACTGATGCGTATGACAAGGATTCTGATATCGAAAATCTTTTATTAGATGATTATTTTGTAGACATCACCAATAAATACCAACAAGCAGTAAGAGATGTAGTCGCACTAGCTGTCCAAGCAGGCGTTCCAGTACCAACTTTTTCTTCTGCGATTGCTTATTTCGATTCTTATAGAGCAGAACGCTTACCGGCAAATATTATCCAAGCGCAACGTGATTATTTTGGTGCGCACACCTATGAACGGGTAGATAAAGAAGGAATCTTCCATTATTCATGGTATCATGAAGAGTAATCTTTTCGCTTCTTGAAGATGAAGAAAAATAAAAGATGACATGAGAGCTGGAGTCAACTGAAAAGAGAAGACTTCAGCTCTTTTTAAAAATTGTTATCCATGATAAAATGGTTATAGATTTTTAAGTAGATTATCGGTATAATAATAGAGTTTTGAAAAGCCCGTAGAATAGAAAGGAAAAAATTGATGAGTAATATTCTAATCATTGAAGATGAGAAAAACTTAGCTCGGTTTGTCGAGTTAGAATTAAAGCATGAAGGCTACAATGCAGAAGTACATTACAATGGCCGTACAGGATTAGATGCAGCGTTAAACAATGAATGGGATGCTATTTTATTAGACTTGATGTTACCAGAATTAAATGGACTAGAAGTATGCCGTCGTGTCCGTCAAGTTAAAAATACACCAATCATTATGATGACTGCTAGAGACTCAGTAATCGATCGTGTCTCAGGATTAGATCATGGTGCAGATGACTATATCGTTAAACCTTTTGCGATTGAAGAATTATTAGCTCGTTTACGTGCCTTATTACGTCGTATCGACATTGAAGGAGACAAGAATGTAGCGAAACAAACAACGATCACCTATCGTGACCTAACGATCGAAAAAGAAAATCGTGTCGTACGACGCGGCAGTGAAGTCATTGAGTTAACAAAACGTGAATATGAATTGTTACTTACTTTGATGGAAAATGTAAATGTTGTATTAGCCCGTGATGTTTTACTAAACAAAGTATGGGGATACGAAACAGAAGTCGAAACGAATGTTGTGGATGTCTATATTCGTTATCTTCGTAATAAAATTGATGTTCCTGGAGAAGAAAGTTATATCCAAACTGTCCGTGGAACAGGCTATGTGATGCGCTCGTGATAAAACCGAAAAATTCTGAAAAAAGAGAACTTAAAGGTCCCTCCTTGACAATCAAGTGGGCCTTTGCAAGTTCTTTCTTTATATTCGTTGTTTTTACCATTTTTGCGGTCATTACGTATAAGTCTTCAATCAATCTAATCGTGGCAAAAGAGCGAAACAATGACGAACGAACGATCTCAGAAGTCGCTTCACGATTAGCCAATGCAAATGAAGAGCTGACATTAGTCAACACTTACCGCAACTTAACAAATGCAGAAAATAATACGAGCATCAGTGACACATCAATCATTGAAGGGAATTTGATGAAAATCGATTCGTTCATTTCCGAATTAGGACAATCTTCAATGGATCTATATGTCTATAACTTAGATGAAAAATTAATTTTTAAAACGCATGAAAAAGATCGTTCATTGATCCAAACAACTAGAAAAGTGCCAACGATCGTTACGTTAGATGGCAAAACTGGTTTTCTTTCTGTCCAGCCGATCTATTCTAAAGAAACGAGAGAAAAGATTGGTTATGCTCAAAGTTTTTATGAACTTTCATCTTTTTATGATATTCGGAACAAGTTATTATTGACACTCATCGTATTAGAAGTTGTTTCCTTGATTTTAAGTAGTATACTCGGGTTTTTCTTATCCTCTTATTTCTTAAAACCATTAAAGGTCTTACGAGACACGATGGATACGATTCGTAAAGACCCACAATCAGATATTCATATGCCGGAAATCGATACGAATGATGAACTAGCTGATCTTGCTGAAATCTTCAATGAGATGCTTGATCGCATGCGTCTTTATATTGAACAGCAAGAACAATTTGTGGAAGACGTTTCTCATGAATTAAGAACTCCAGTAGCAATCATTGAGGGACACTTGAGTTTATTAAACCGTTGGGGGAAAGATGATCCTGAAATCTTAGAAGAATCATTAGCTGCAAGTATGCAGGAAATTAGCCGAATGAAGAGTTTGGTTCAGGAAATGCTTGATCTTTCCAGAGCAGAACAAGTGGATATGCATTATGCGAATGAAACGACATTAGCGAAAGAAGTCACTTACCAGGTTTACAATAACTTCAAAATACTATATCCAGATTATGTCATTACTTTAGATGACGATTTAGCAAAAGAAGTGACTCTGCAAATTTATCGTCACCACTTTGAACAGCTAATCATTATTATTTTGGATAATGCAGTGAAGTATTCAACCAATCGAAAAGAAGTGCATATTTCGATTTCTTCTACATTGAGCGAATTTGAAATTGCGATTCAAGACTTTGGAGAAGGTATACCACAAGAAGATCTTAATAAGATTTTCAATCGCTTTTATCGTGTCGACAAAGCCAGAGCACGAACAAAAGGTGGTAATGGGTTAGGGTTATCCATTGCCAAGCAATTGGTTGAAAATTATAAAGGAAGAATCAATGCAGAAAGTGTCGTTGGGCAGGGTACCATTTTTAGGATCTTTATTCCGATTGTAAAAGAAGAAAACAAGTAAAGGGGGTTAACTTTACTTGTTTTTTTTATTCAAAAAACAAACAATATAGGGAAGTGCTCGAATTTATAAAAAACGTAAATACGCGGAACCGAACTTTTGTATCTGAATTGGTGTTAAACGCGCTGAAAAAACTATAAAAAAACGTCAAAATACTAATTATCGAGAGGAATATTCGCTTTTAAAAATTATAGTGAAAAATATGTTTTTTTCTATTGCATTTTTCGACAGTCCTTGATATATTATTATTTGTTCTGATAAAGCGTGATGAATTTCACTTTAAAATGTGTTGAAAAAACATATTGACGATGAAAAATCACCATGTTATAATAACGAAGTCGCTTGATTAAGAAGTGACGAAAAGATTGAAATATCAATGAAAAAAGTTGTTGACAAATAACAATTTAAATGATATGATAATCAAGTCGTTAAGAACACGGCAAACAACTCAGTCAAAAAAACTTGAAAAAAGTTGTTGACAAAGCCTTAAGAAAATGTTAAGATATAAGAGTTGTTGAAAGAAAAAATGTAGACCTTTGAAAACTGAACAAAGCAAAGACAAACCAAATGTGTAGGGCGTCT